>JANRJH010000027.1:0-48291 GCA_033764075.1 Saprospiraceae bacterium
CGGCGCACCACTTCCCGGCCCTGCGCGTCGGTGATCGTCAGCGTCACCTCCTGCGGCCCCGACAGCACAAAGCGCATCTGCGTCTCGCTGCTGAACGGGTTGGGTTGCGCGTCGAACGACTGCACGCCCGACGGCGCGGCCACCACATGGCTCAACAGCCACGCAAACGGCACCGGCGCGTTCAACTCGCCCTGGTGCTGGTTCGGCGTGAAGTACATCGTCTCCGTCAGGTCGTGGATCACACCCGTGTTCTCGTCGAACAGCTTGAAGTGCAACTCCTCGCCCGCCACGTTCGCATACGTCGTCAGGAAGAACAGGTACGCCTGCAGCGGCGCCACATACACGGCCTGCGCCGATCCGCGCGCCTCGCTGCCCACAAATACACCCAGCTCCATGCCCGCTGCCGTCGCGTTCACGCCCTCCGCACTCAGCATGCCGATCAGCGTGCTGCTGTGCTCGTACTGCGCGGGGTTAACCGTCCACAGGGCCGTCGACTGGCCGCCGCGCTCCTCTGTCTCCATTTGTTCGAACGGATTGACCGGCGGCGGATACGTCAGCGTGCCCGCCTGTGCCAGCTTCACCTGGTAGCCGTTCGGCGGCGACAGGTACTTCAGGCTGCCCACCCACCCGAACGTCGGGTTCAGGTATTGCGCAAAGGCGTACTGGCTCTTCACGATGTCGCCGTATTGTGCCGGCAGCGACGCCAATGCGTCGTTGATCGGCAGCGAGTAGTTCGGGATGTACCCGATCCAGTTCCAGCCCGCCACCACCGGGATGTTCGTCGTCGCCGGATTCAGCGGCAGACCCAGCATCCGCAACGTGTCGGGCTGGTCGGTCCGGTGTATGTACATCGACGTGTTGCCCAGCGTACCCAGCGTGCCGAACCAGGACCCGCCGCTGTACGTGGCGAACGCCGACTGGCTCCGGATCAGGTTGTTGTCCGGGTACTTGAGCGACGACAGCGCCGCGTTCAGGCTGTTGTCCGGGAACATCAGGTTGAACGACAGCCAGTTCCAGCCGTAGTTGAACGGCACTTCGCGCAGCAGCAGGCCCGACGTGTGCACAATCTGCGGGTTGTCGGGGATGCCGATCACGTTGTCGGGCTGGAACGTAAACGACTCCAGCACCTCGCCGTAACGCCGGCACTCCGAGGCGTCCCATATCTCCAGGTTCAGCGGCTTGAGCATATCACTCGGGTCGCCGTACACCGTCAGGTAGGCCAGGTAGGCGTCGAGCTGGGGCACGTACTGCACGTGCGTGCGCCCGCGCAGTTCCCCGTCGATGTACGCCGCCACGATGTCCTCCACATCGGTGGAGAACACCCCTTCAATGTCGAGTTTGAGCACCAGGCTCATCGTGTTCTCGTATATGTCGCCGTTCACCGGCCCGAAGGGCGGACGGCAGACCACGCGCACACCCACCGGAAGGCCTTCGGTGCCGCCCATGAAGAAGGGGTTTTGGCCCGTTTCCGTTTTCATGAAGATCGAGTCCGACCAACGGCCGAAGGCCAGGGAGGAGTCCACGTAAAAGCTCACCGGCAGCATCTCGTTGGCCGCCAGCGTACCCTGATCGGGCACCACGCGCACCCAGTCGGGCACCCCGCTGATCGTGAACGGCACCGGGTACCCGCCCCGGTTGTGGATGTTGGCCGTCACCGTTTTGTTCTCGTCCTCGTACTTGGTCATGCCCAGGCTGTCGGTCAGCCAGGCCAGTTCGTTGCGGTCTACGTAGAATTCCCAGATGCCTTTGTTGAATTCGGTGCCGTTGAACTCATTGCCTACCAAGTCCTCAATGCCCGCCAGTTCGGCGCGTATGAGGCGGTTTTCGAAGAATTTATTGTCGAACGTCGGGTCAATGATAAGCTTGTTCTCGTAGCAGGTCACGCTGATGTCAATCAGCTGATCGGTGGTGGCGTCGTAAAGCCCCACGTTGTTCAGCTGCGTCTGGTCGGCCGGAATCAGCCGGTCGCAGTTGATCTCCTGGTTAAAGGTGAAGGATATTTCATCGCCCACGTGGTACACCCTGTCGGTTGGCTCCGGAACGCCCAGGATGCTCGGCGGCTCCCGGTCGATGCGGCCTTTGATGATGTCGGAAAACCCGGGCTTGTTGCTGGCGTCGCCGGTGCACACCGCCCAGGCGTGGATCTCGTATTCGCCGTCGCTCAGGCCGGCGGTCTCCCAGAAAAACTGGGTGAAGTCGGGGCCAAGGGTTGGCGGCTTGGGATTCGGCAGTGTGTCGTAGCCCGACCAGTTGGGGTTGTAGCGCTCGTATACGCCGTCGGGCGTCGGCAGGTTGATCCAGGCGCCGTCGCCATTGGAAAGGCGGTACTGCACCCGCACCAACTGGAAATCGGTAGCGTTGAGGTCGTAACCCGATGTCGTGATGCGCCGGAGGGTGCCAGGCTGATCCGGGTCGTTGTTGATGACGACCCAGTTTTGTTCCGGCACATTGATGTCCACCTCGCTGCACGGCTGAATGAACCGTACACCCAGGTAAATGGGGGAGAAAAACTTGGGGTCGCCGGCCAGCGGAAGGGAAAGCGCCTGGTTGCGCTCAAATTCACACTCCGAAACCAGGGCCACCAGCAGGCTGTCGTATCGGTATTCTACCGGGCCGCGCTCAACGGTGAGGGTCACGGGTGTGGAGGTGCCATAAGGAATAATAAACTTCTGCAGGTAGTTCAGCGGCTGGCCGTTCAGCCGGATGACCGCGCCAAACGGATTGTTGGTCGCCACCGAAGTGAACGCATAAGTCCAGTCCTCATTGGAAGCGCTCTCATTACCCAGGGTTAACTGAAACACTGCCGGCTCGTGGGCAGGCACATTGACGGCGGTAAAGTCGGAGCCGGGCGACAACTGCAGATTGGGCCCTTCGCGGTTGGCCGTGCCGGGCTCCCAGGGGCATGATGACTGGCCCGCGCGGAGTTTGAAGAGGGGCGTGCTGTACGCAGAGTCCAGGCAGATGTCCACAGAAAAGAAGTCCCCGGGATCGTCATCCTTGAGCGCAAAACCGACCCGGGTGCCGTATTGCACCGAGTTGGCCCCGGTTTGACCACGGGAGTTGGAGGAGGCAAAATTCACGAAACCATTGGCGCCCAAGCTATTGACGTAAAAACCGAAAATGCCATCCAGCTCGGTAAAGGACACCGAATCCTGCCCGGTGGTAAAAGAACGCATGGTATCCACCTTTTCGGAATACTCATAACTCACCCCTGCGTCGAAAGAGATGTTGCGGATGGCATTGGCGTTGGCCTTGCGCATATCATTGTCTGCCAGGATATTTTGCCATCGTATGATGGACTGCGCGTACACGGCGGAGTCGCCGGAAGACGTAGCGGGGTCATTCAGCAACTTGTTCAGGTTCGGAATGACGTAATTCCGGATGTTGAATTCGGAATAAATAAACGTAGTGGCAAAGTCACCCGGCGTCACTTGTACGCCGGTGGTCGCCGACACCGTACAGGTATCAAAGGTCACTTTGTCCACATTCCCAAAAATGATGTTTTGCGCGGCGCCCATAAACACATCGCCGCCGCGTTCCCCACCGACGATCAACGAGCCGTCGTCGGTAGCAATGCGCTGTTCAAAAGATATACACGTTTGAAAGCTGGTGTCGGTAAGCCGGCTGACGGTTTTCCCGCCCTGGATGGTCTCGCCAAGCAGGGGTTTCAGTTCGGTCTGCGTTTCAAACAGGAAACCCGTGCTGAATGTGATGGTCGGCAATGCATTGAGGGTGGCGCCGCCGCCCAGGGTGGTTTCTTTGGAATACCCCACCTCCGTCGAGTAACAAATGCTCGAATCTTTTTCGAGAAACGCAAAACTGCCGTCGCCCGGCGGGTCGTGCAAAACAAAGAAAGGACGTTCGGGAAGCTTGGACGTGAACGTGGGCAATTTCTCCTTAACGCCGGTGACCACCGCCTGCCTGGTGAGGCTGCCCGTCCGATCCCCCAGCGACGTTCCAATAATCTGGAGCGTTTTCAGGTAGGGTGGCGATACATTGGGGTCGCCCACGCGGAATTGGTATTCCAACATTCCGTTGGCCATGGCCGTGTCGATCGTCTGATCGGCAATGCCGTTGATGATCCTGAAATTCGCCGTATCCAGCGGGCAGATGCCGTCGTCCGAAGGGGTTGCTACGTACACTTCAACCAGTTGTATGACCAGGGTTTCCAGCGACCCCTGATCCAGCACGATGACACCGGGGCTACATCCCGGAACCGTGTCCAGTCCGCTGGCGATCTGCACCCGGGGTTCGGCGAAATAGATAAAGTCGAGGACGGTATCCATCGTACTGATGTTCACGGTAGAGCCCCCTTCGACCTGAAAAAACGCCTTGATGTCGGGGTTGGAGTGCTCCACCACGGCCACGGTCATGGCCTCTAAAGGGGGGAGTTCCTCGAATTCGTAGAAGCCCTCCTGATTGTCAATGGTCAGTTCCCGTTCGAGGCAACCGTCGATGGAACGCACCTGTACGCGGCAAACCGTGCCCTGGCCTGTGCCCGGCGGCGCTTCGATGACGGACTTCTTGCACAAGCCGCCGGCGACCTGACCGGTTACCTTGCGCGTGGTGATGTCGTTGAACAAAATACCGGCGATGGGGCTGGATACGTTTGTCACCTCCCATTTTGCCGGTGTAAAAACATGGTCCTCAAAAACCGGCGTGAGCTCAGCGGTGGCGCCCGGATCGAAATCGATCACAAATTTTCCGGTGGAATCGGTGAAAATCGCCGGGTTGAAACGGGCGCCATTCACCAGTATTTCCACATTGGGGGCAAAACAGTCGGTGTTTTTGTACCGTACAAAGCCGGAAACCGGCACCGTGGAGCGGTCTACAAAATCCACCTGATCCACCGAGGTCACGCTTGGGTTCAGGGTGACCTGTCGCGTTTCGGGCGTGAACAGGTGGGGGGTGGTCGTTTGCCGGGCCGCAAAAACGCTCCAGTCGGCGCCGGCAATCGTGCCGAAAGGCAGCAACAGGGAACCGCTGGTGTTCAACCGGTTGCCGTTGCCCTCGTCCATGCTGAAGTACACGCGCAAACCCCTGCCCTGGGCGTCGCGCGGTTTTTGGAAATGATCCTGAATGGCCGCAACACTCAGTGTCGTGTCGTACAAGGCTATCTCGTCGATGAGCCCGCCGAAGTTGTCGGTCGTACCCATGCCGCTGGGGCGAGCGCCGACATACCACACCTGGGTGGTGTCGGACCAGTTGCCCGTCACGCCATTGAAGGTATGGCTGTCGAGCAACACACCGTTTTTGTACGCGCTGACCAGCCGGTCGGCGCCACTGCTGTCTATGGTGAAGGCGATGTGCTGATAGCCCATGCTGAGCGTGCCGAAGTTGTGCTCCTGCCCGTTCAGGTAAACCCACAGGCTGTTGTCCAGCCCGGCAGGTTTCAGCAGCAGCCGGAAATCATTCCCCGGCCATTTTTTGGACAGCAGGCACTGCTCCCCGTCCGGGCCGGCGCTGTTCACCCACAGTTCGAGGGTCGCTTTCGGCGTAAGGGAAAAGTCGGGCAAGGTGGCGTAATCCTGCGAGTCGCGCACAAACCGAAGTGCGCGGTACAGGTAAAAATCTTTCATCGGCTCGGCGAGGAACGTCGTGCCGGTGCCGTAGCTGGCCGACTCGATGCGGTAGTAGCCCTGCGCATTGGTCTTGCCCATGGTGCGCACATACGGCCGGTCGAGTTTGAAGGCGGCGCCGCAGAAGTACAGCTTGTAACGGCTGACCACGTCAAAGGACTTGACGCCCCGTTCTTCATCAAACTTCCAGTAATGCGTAAGACCGGGCGTGAGGCTGGAGGCGGTGCCCATCTGCACCTCGCCCAGGTCGAGCTCGTCGAGGCGGCGGTGGTAGATGCGCAGTTCGTCCATGCAGCCCTTCCAGCCGCCGGTGCCGGTGCGGCTGCCGAGGTTGATCTCGTCGGCCGAGGGCAGCGCCGTGAGGGGCGACAGCGATACCAGCACACCGTTCAGGTACAACCTCCCCAGGCCGGTGCTGCCGTCGTAGGTCAGGGCAAGGTGCTGCCAGCCGTTTTTTGTGGTGTCCGGGAACACAGCAGACAGCAGCGTCGGGCCCAACGCAGTAGTGGCAACCTCCACGCCTTCCGTTCCGCCGGAACTGGGCAGGGCGCGGATAAACAGCGGAAAGGGCAACAGTTGCAGGACGCCGGCGTTGGCCCCGGCCGAATCGGTCTTCATCCAGAACGTCAGGGTCCAGTCGGCGGCGCCGGAGGCCGGCAGGAACGGGCCAAGCGCGGTGTCCACGGGCGCGAAGGCGCCGTCTGTCGGCCCAAACTGCAGGGAGAACCCCTGCAGGGGCGTCAGCGCCACCAACGCGTCGGGCACAGGCCGGCCGCTGGGCGTTTGCACCCACCCGGTAACGGTGCCGTTGGGCACCTGGAAGCCGATGGCCCTGCCGGAGGCGCCCTCGCCGTAAATGTTCAGGCCGCGCACCTCGTAGTTGTAGGCGGTGCCGGCGATGACGTTGAAGTCGTTGTAGGTACGAATGTTGCTGCCGACGGCGGCGAGGAAAATACCGTCGCGGTAGATGTTGAACCCCTCATTCGGCGTCGGCCCCAGCGCGTCAATCTCCCAGCTCAACTGGATGCGATCGAGCAGATCGCCCTGGGTGGCGGTGAGTGCCACCGCAAAAGGCGGGAGCAGGTAGCGGGAATAAAAACCGAGGGTGGAGTTGTTCTCCAGACCGTCGAGGTAGCCGACGAAGGTTTGCCCGACGGCCACCGACATTCTGCGCTGCTGACTGGTCAGGCGCGCGCTGCTGCCGAAGTTGAAAAAGGCGGTGCCGGAGAAACCGGAGGTATCTATGACCGGATCAGGGCCGCAAGTTTGGGTATACGCAGTAAACGGAAGAGTACCTAGTATCCCGAAAACAATCAGGGTAAAAACAATACGCATGACCTTTCTTTTTTTTAAAATGGTAAAAAACCGAACCGTGTCACGGCATATTACTTCACCCACACTTCTATCATGCCGATGGCATAATGCTCATCGCTCTCCCCTTCATCGTTGTTGTAGCCAAAATAAACCCAGAACGGAGAGGAGCGCTTGCCGATCATCTCGCCGGTGATCCAGTGATCAGACTCTCCTGCGGGCGGAATCAGGTTGCAAGCATTGCCGAAATCGGCGTAATTCATTAAATGCGTTTGTGTGAGTTGACCATTTGTTTGCGACCAGCCCACGCGGATGCCGTTGCCCGACCCGTCGTTGGCAAAAGCAGCCCAGGCCACAGACGATAAATCTTCCGGGTCCCAGTTGCCTAATACAAAATACTTGAACACTACCTTTACATAGTTGTAGGAGCCCGGCGGGCTGAATTGTTTTTTCACCACATAATCGTTGATGGCAGGCCGCAACACCCATCCGGCGAAGTCGCCGAAGTCCTGAACCGGACAAGCGCCCGAGGGTGCATTTTTCCAGGCGCCCCGGTCATTTGAATCGTCCAGGGCATACTGCCATCCATCGGCAGAGTTCTCCAAAAAGTCAACGTCTACCAGTCGCCACTCGCTCAGGCCATTGTAACGCAGGCTTCCTGAGTTGCCGATGTTAACGCCATTGGCATTCACATCGCCCGCAACCGCAGCCGTACCCGGCGTCACCGCCAGCACTTCCGTATTGTTGGAATACAACGACACGCGCCCGTCGGCCGTACCGAACACCCCGCTGTCTTTATCCCCGCTGTTGCCGTCAAAAGCATAACCGTTGTTGTTGGCGCCGTTCAAGCCGGGCGCACCGCCACGGGCCAGGTAGCCGCCCACGGCCACAATGCTGTGGGTCGTGGGGAGGTTGCCGTTTACCACCAGGTTGGTGGCGACGCGCATGCTGTCGGCCCGTACGCCTCCCGCACTGGGGAATTTATTGCTCTGCCCGATCAGCGACAGGGCATAAGGCGCCGAGGTGAGCAACACCCGCGGTGTGAGCTCGGTAGAGCCGACCGTCACGCCGAGGTAGTAAAGCGTATCGAAGGTGACGCCGGTAAACGGCTGGACTCCGCCAAGCGTAGCGCTGTAGATACCGCTGCTCACTTCTACAGACGACTGCGTTTCCGACCACAGCGCTGTGCCGCCCGTCGGCTGGGTGTACAACCTGAATGTGATGGAGTACGTACCGTCGTCCACGGCCACGCCGTTGGCCTTTTTCAGGATGCCCTGGACGCTGAGCGTAGGATCAATTTGGGCATGCAGGCTGGTGAGTGTACCCACAAAGCAGGTAAAGAGCAACAGAAAACCCCAAGGAGTAGACGAAATTTTCATAGGAATGAATGAATTTGATGGTAAGGAATTGATCTCCCTGCACCGGGATGTATACAGCTGGCGGCAGATAAATCGGTCAAAGGTATTAATATGGTACAACGTTGTATACAGTACTACCCAACGTAAGGCCTGGTAAATAAAAATTTTATATTTATAAATGTGTTAAATGTAAATATGAACAGGTAACCGGGGTATTGACATGTCGCCATTACCCCGGTTACTGAACCGCGCATTCTCTACTCCGCCACCACTTTTACCCACTTTACCCCGGTCGCCATGCGCAATTCCGCCACATACATACCCGGGTGCGGCAATTCCACCGGCAGCACGTACGCCCCGGCGGCGTAGTTCGCTTTTTGCATCGCGACCAGGCGGCCGCTCATGTCGGTTATCCGGATGACCACGTCGCCGCCTGCCGGCAAGGAAAAGTGCAGGTTCGTGCGGTCATGCGCGGGGTTGGGTTGCGCCAAAAGGGCGGGGGTGTCCGCCACAGGGTCAACGCCGGCCGTCGTACCGTTTGCCTTGAACGTGACCTGCGTGGCGAAACTCTGCGCGTTATCTAAAGTCACTATGGCAATGATTTCCTTTTCCACATCATTGTGAAAATAGAAAGCAACCGTGGTGTCAACGCCCAATCCGTTGAAGCCCGCCTGAATGGCGACATCGGTGATGTCCAGCCACCCGAGTGGTGGCACCTTGCCGTCCAGACGGGTTTCCTGGTACCGGGTGCGTTTTTCCCGAAGCACATTGTACGTGCCGCCAGGTATGCTCACGCTACCCCAGCCGTCTACAGCATCCAGGCGGTTAATGGCGACCCGGTACCGAAGGGAGTCCGGGGTCACCGGCAAGGCGGCTATTAATGCGGGCGTGAAGGCAGAGGGCGAAAAGGATTCGAGTAGCCCTGTTGAACTTTGTCGGATGTCCAAAAAATTCAGCGGTGCATGTCGCTCGGGCAACGGCGGATTGTATTTAAACAAATGATTGGCCACGAGGTCATACGGCACAATGCCGTAATAGGCTTGCCATGCAAACGCTGTGGCGGTTACATTATAGTAGTTCTCCGCATTGGGCGAAGGAACCGTGAACAAATCGGCGCCGGGCACATTTGCGCCCTGACTACCTTCGCTGGCCGGGCGAAAGACAAAGTTTTGGGTTGCGTCTACCTGTAAGCTGCTGAAATCCCATGTCTGGTTACCCCCCGGCGGCGTGATGGCATTGATGCCGGACGGGGCGTTGTCAATGGCCACTTTCAGGGTGTCCCCGGCAACAGGGAAGGTGGCATCGGTTACGGTGATCTGTGCGAAAAGACCGGCTCCGGCGAACATTAGGGCAGATGACAGGAAGTGTTTTTTCATTTCAATTATGGTTATGAACAGGTATTCTGGCAATAGAATTAGCGTAAAGATAATTTCATGCCGATTACGCCGCATTCCCGCCTACTCCGCCACCACTTTTACCCACTTTACCCCGGTCGCCATGCGCAATTCTGCCACATACATACCCGGGTGCGGCAATTCCACCGGCAGCACGTACGCCCCGGCAGCGTAGTTCGCTTTTTGCGTCACGACCAGGCGGCCGCTCATATCAGTTACCCGGATGACCGCTTCGCCGCCTGCCGGCAAGGAAAAGTGCAGGTTCGTGCGGTCACGCGCGGGGTTGGGCTGCGCAACCAGGGTGGGCGTGCCGGCCGCCGGGTCAACATTGGATGTTGTTTGCCCAAAAATCAGCTGAACCGGTTTGATAAACATCTCCGGCGTGTAGGCTTCGGCCGGCAGTAAATCCTCGTTCAACCGCAGCAGGTCACTCACCATCGCCCCGCCGGTTTTCGCCCGGAAGTGCAGGGTGAAGAACGCGGAGCCGGATGCCAGGTCGCCGCCTTCCGCCTGGGCGTAGACGGCGCGCAATTCGCCGTTTTCAATGCTATAGGTACCGAACTGCTCCGGACGCAACAGGCCGCCGTCGGGCGTGGTGATGCCTTCAAACGCCAGCGCATCGGCGTCGAAGTGCAGTACAAACTGGAATGCGGCGACGTCGCGGAACCCGTCCACCGATACGGGCACCTCCAAGGCTGCGTTGATCGCCAGCGGCCGATCCGGGCAACGCAAAACCACTGGCTCGGGGCGCATGGCGGGATCGGCGAACGGCGCGGCCACGTCGCCGAGTTTGATGCCGGTGAAATCTATACCCGTAGCCGTTCCGCTCACGCCGGTGAGCGACACGCTTTCCGGGAAGTTCCACGGCGCATTCGGGTTGGGAAAGACATAATCGGCGTCGACAAAACGCCAGGAAGTATTCCAGATGTTGCTGGCGGAAGGATTGCCCAGCAGGGCCTGGGTGATGAGGCCCGCGTCGGCCGTGGTAATGCTTCCGGATTTATTCACGTCGGCGCCGATGCGGGGAAACGGTGCGCCAAGGGGTGCGTTGCCGGCGATGTGCTGTTGTATGCGCGCGGCGTCGGCGGCGGTAACGCCGTTAAACTTGTTGATGGTTTTGGTGGGGGTGACGGTGAAGTCGGCCCCGCTCCCCAGCCCCACCAGATAGTCGCCGTTCACATCCGTGTGGTCGCTTCCCGAATCGTCGCCAGTAACACCCGCCACTGCGTCTGCCACACCAATAGCAGGGTCTGACGACCAACGAATGGTGCCGGAAATGATCGTACAGAATGGCCCTGCACCCTGGTACTCGTACGCGCCCATGTCCGTCATGCCGTTAAAAGGCCGGGTATTGCCCAGGAGGTCAGAGGAAGGAGCGCCGGCATTTGTGCCCATATCTACGGCAGGTGAGCAGACTTTTGGCCGAAGGCCATCGTCGATGGTACGGAATGTATTGTCCGGCCCATCGGGGTCTGCGGGGCCATCAAAGACAGGATCTTCATTCTTGTTGCCGGTACCGAGGTAACCGCCCTGTATCAGGGTATACGATACCACAGGGGTGGCGTTCTGGTTGTTTATCTGTCCATCGTTGTCCCAAAAAATGCAATTGGTGATGACGGGCGAGCATGTTCCAACGCCGACGCCGTTGTCGTTGTTCATGGCGCCTATACCGAAATCGGCTTCATTGCCGACAAACGTGCATTGCATAAACACCGGGTTGCTTACCCCGCCGGTTCCGTCGTTTACATCATTGAACACAGCGCCACCAATCCGCTGGGCCTTGTTTCCCGTGAACAGGCAATTGATAAAGGCGGGGCTGCTGTTGCCGTTGGTGCCCCCGAAATTGTACGCTGCACCACCGTCTCTGGTGGCCAGGTTGCCCGAAAAAACACAGTTCTCTATCTGAGGGCTGCTGGTACCACGAAACCCATCGTTGAATAAACCGGCGCCACTTCTTGCCACATTGGCAATGAATATGCAATTGGCAATGCGCGGGTTGCTTTGCCGGCCAACTCCGCTGCCGTCGTTGTATATGCCACCACCGTTTCGCGTCAATTCTCCGTTTGCCCCTGCTATGGTAAACCCGTCGAGAATGGTACTGCTGTTCACGTGGTCGAAATACACAATCCTGTATGCATTCTCATCATTGTTGGCAAAACCGGGGCCATCATCGCCCGTCAGGTCTCCGGTCAGCGTTGTCACGTTTGTCACCCAATTCCGCGCATCGCGGTCGGATTCCGTACCGTCGAAGCCGCCATAAACAGCCAAACCGTTCGGGATGACAAAAGTAGCTGCCCGATCGCTTCCGGATGTCGGCTTGTACGCGCCTTCGGCTACCCAGATTTCCGTGACTGTGGGGTTGACTTTGGCAAAGGCAAGAGCGGTCTGCAGGTCGGTGAACGCATTTAGCCAGGAGGAGCCGTTGTTGGCGCCTAAAGCATCCTTGTCGACGTAAACGGGACTGTTGACACTACCCATCGCAGGGCTACCCAGCGAAAAAAAAGCGATAAGGGTCAGCCCAAAAAGCGATGGCCCCGAGGACCGGGGACGAACATTCATATCCATGAGATAAATACCTGAGTGTGTCAACAAACGCATTGACGCAACAAAGGTATCCAAACTTATGGTATATTTCCTTACGCCATCTCCTGCACCACCTCCGTCACCTCCGGCACCATGCGCTTCAGCATGCCTTCGATGCCGGATTTGAGCGTCACGGTCGACGAGGGGCACCCGCTGCACGAGCCTTGCATGGTTACAAACACCCGACCGTTGTCGAAGGCTTTGAACTCGATGTTGCCGCCGTCCATCTCCACGGCTGGTTTAACATAGGTGTCTATGAGCTCTTTGATCTTCCGCGCCAGCTCCCCGTTTTCGCCGCTGAACTGGCCGGCGTTTTGTTCGGCACTCAGCTTTTCCATGTGCTCGGCGAACCCTTCGCGAATCACCACGCCGTCTTTTTCGATGTAGTCTTTCAGGAACTCTTTCAGCTTGAGCATGATGTCCATCCAGTCGTAGTTCATTTCTTTTTGGATGGTCACATAGTTGTTGTTGACGTACACGCTTTTCACATACGGCAACGCCATGAGGCTGTTGGCCAGCGGGCTCCACTCGGCAGCCGTATCTGTATCTTTAAAATCGGCAATGCCGCGATACAACAGGCGGTTGGTCACGTATTTGAGCGCCTCCGGGTTGGGGGTTTGCTCTGTGTAGAGCATGACGGGGCTTTTCACAGCAGTATCCATAACGTATTCGTGGTGTTGTTTAGACGAATTCTATGCAAAGGAACAGCATTTACCTTAAAATGGTTCAAGGATTTCATCGTCAGTCCTGACCATTTTCGGTCAGCGCCCCAAATGCACGAGCAGCACACTCACGTCGGCCGGGCTCACCCCCGAAATCCGGCTGGCCTGCCCCAGCGTACGCGGCCGGTGCTGGGTGAGTTTGTTGCGCGCCTCTTTGCTCAGGGCTGAAATGGTGTGGTAGTCAAAGTCGGTTTGCAGGGCCAGGTCTTCGAGGCGGCTCACCTTGTCCACCATATCCTGCTCTTTCTGGATGTAGCCTTCGTATTTCATGTTGATCTCGGCCAGCTCGACGATCTCGGCGTCGAACCGGCTCAGGAAGGCGCCGGCATCGGGTATGGCAGCGGCCAGTGCGGGCAGGTTTACCTGGGGGCGCAGTACGAGGTTGTAGAGTTTGAATTTTTGCGGCATGGGCGCCGAGCCGACGCTTTCGAGAAACGGGTTGGCTGTTTCGGGTGCGATCGACGTATTTTTAAAAAAAGCGTCGATCGCCGCCAGCGCCTGCTCTTTTTGGCGCACGCGGTCGATGCGCGCCTCAATGCCCTGCATGCCGAGGCCGTGCACGAGCGGTGTGAGGCGCAGGTCGGCGTTGTCCTGCCGCAACAAGATGCGGTACTCCGCGCGGCTGGTGAACATACGGTAAGGCTCCTCGGTGCCTTTGTTCACCAGGTCGTCGATGAGCACGCCGATGTACGCTTCGCTGCGTTTGAGCACCACCGGCGCGCGTTCCTGCACGGCGAGCGCGGCATTCAGTCCGGCCATCAGCCCCTGGCAGGCGGCCTCTTCGTAGCCCGTAGTGCCGTTGATCTGCCCGGCGAAAAACAGGTTTTTCACCAGGTTGGTTTCGAGCGTGAGCTGGAGCTGGGTGGGCGGAAAGTAGTCGTACTCGATGGCGTATCCGGGCCGGAACATTCTGGCGTTTTCCAGTCCGGGTATTTCGCGCAGGGCTTTGTACTGCACGTCCTCCGGCAGGGAGGAGGAAAATCCGTTGATGTATATCTCGACCGTGTCGCGTCCTTCGGGCTCGATGAAAAGCTGGTGGCGGTCGCGTTCGGCAAACCGGTCGATCTTATCTTCGATGCTGGGGCAATAGCGCGGCCCCAGGCCCTGGATGCGGCCGTTGAACATGGGCGAGCGGTCGAAACCGGTGCGGAGTATGTCGTGCACCTTTTGGTTGGTGTACGTGATGTAGCAGGGCAGCTGGTCGGTCAGCGGCGGCGTATCGGTGTACGAAAACCTGCCGGGCGGCGCATCGCCGGGCTGCAATTCACAGCGGTCGTAGTCGATTGTACGGCCGTCGATGCGGGGGGGAGTGCCGGTTTTCATGCGTCCGGCCTCGAAACCCAATTCCACCAGTTGTTCGGTGATGCCCCGGGCGGCGCTCTCGCCGGCGCGGCCGCCGCCGAACTGGTTTTCACCGATGTGAATGAGTCCGTTCAGGAAGGTTCCGTTGGTGAGCACCACGGCTTTGCCGGGAATCTCGATGCCCATGCCGGTGCGAACGCCCTGTACGCGCCGGTCTTTGACCACGAGGCCGGTCACCATCTCCTGCCAGAAGTCGATGTTCGGGTGCTGTTCCAGCATGCGGCGCCACTCGGCGGCAAAGCGCATGCGGTCGCTCTGCGCGCGCGGACTCCACATGGCGGGTCCTTTCGAGCGGTTCAGCATGCGAAACTGGATCATGGTGCGGTCGGTCACGATGCCCGAGTAGCCGCCCAGGGCGTCCACCTCGCGCACGATCTGTCCTTTGGCCACGCCACCCATGGCCGGGTTGCAGCTCATCTGGCCGATGGTCTGCATGTTCATGGTGGCCAGCAGCACGCGTGCGCCCAGGTTGGCGGCAGCTACCGCCGCTTCGCAGCCGGCGTGGCCGGCGCCGACTACTATGACGTCGTATTGGGGAAACATGATGCCTTCAAAAACCCGTTTTTTGCAGAGATGGTTGCAAAAGCTTATTTTTTTAACCGTTCCAAAGCCTCTTTGGCCTCGGGGTAATTCGGCGACATGCGGTTGGCCTGGCTGTAGTCGGCCAAAGCGGCGTCGGTTTTGCCGGACAGTTCGTTCGCCACACCCCGGTAGTAATACGCTTTGACAAACAGCGGGTCAGACTTTACCGCCATGTCGAAATGTTTGTAAGCCTGCTCCAGCGAGTCCATTTCCAGGTAAATGGCGCCCATATCGAAAAAGGCGTTGGCGTAATACGGGTTTTTCAGGATGATGTCCCGGTAAATGGCAAATGCATCGTCGAACCGGCCCATGCGTTTGAAAAAAGCCGCTTTGTACTCCAGGGCTTCCAGGGATTCGGGGTCGATGCGCAGGGCATTGTCGAAGCACTGTATGGCCTGGGGGTCTTTTCGGTTGGTGAGCATGCGCCCGAGCATGAGCCAGCCGTCGACGTTCTCGGCATCGAGCAGCAGCGACTGGCGCATGGAGGCGATGGCATTCGTGGTATCGCCTTTGTCGAGCGCCACCCGACCGGCCATGTAATATGCCTCGCTGTTCTGCGGGTCGCGGCGCAGAATCTGATCAAGGGCTTTCAGTGCTTCGCCGTGTTGTTGCACAATGAGATGAAACTCACTGAGCTTGAGCAAGGTAGGAATGCGGTCCGGGAATTTTCGCGCGGCATCCTCCATGACCACGATGGCGCGCCGGGAGTCGTTGGGGCGTCCGTAGTCGAGCAGGACATCGGCCAGCAGGTGGTAATTGCGCGGCTGCATGGAGTCCAGCTGCATGGCGGCGTTCAGGTCGAGCAACGCCTCGTCATACGCTTCCAGGTTGTAGTAGTATTCTGCACGCAGGTAGCGGAAGGAGTCGCTTTTGGGGTTCTGCTCAACGAGGGTGTTGAGCTGGGCCAATACGGGGTCAATATCCTGCTCCGGCCGGTCTGTCGGTTTGTCGCGGCCACAGGACGCCCCCGCTACGGCAAGTACCAAGAGCGCGGAAGCGAAGAGGAACGGTTTGATCATACGTATATTCATAACGCAAAAGTAAGGCTTATCTGCACAAAAACATGCTGGTGGCATATCCTTGCCCATGACGGACACAAACCGTCTTTATTCGCACGGACCCGCGCACCCCTTTCATCTGTGCCGAAAAAACCTTACCTTTGCACAGCCTAACCGCATATTAACCAAATACGCACACAAAATAACGTTTTCTTGAATTTTTCAGACCTTAACCTCCACCCCCGTCTGCTCGACGGGATTGAGGCGCTTAATTACACCACCCCCACTCCCATCCAGGCCCAGGCCATCCCGCTCATTCTTGAAGGCCGCGACGTGGTCGGCATTGCCCAGACGGGCACCGGAAAAACGGCCGCTTTTATCCTGCCCATCATCGACCTCATCCTCGAATCCGGCGAAAGCGACTGCACCCAGGCACTCGTCATTGTGCCCACCCGCGAGTTGGCGGTGCAAATAGACCAGATGGTTGAGGCGTACTCCTACTTCACGGGCGTGTCTTCCATCGCCGTGTATGGCGGCGGCGACGGCAAGGGTTTCGCCCAGGAAAAGAGCGCCATCACCGGTGGGGTCGACATCGTAATCGCCACACCGGGCCGGCTCATGGCCCACATGAAGCTCGGTTACGTCGATTTCTCCAAACTCCGCCACCTTGTACTCGATGAGGCCGACCGGATGCTCGACATGGGATTCCAGGCCGACATCCTGCGCATCATCGGCGCTTGCAGTCCCGACCGCCAGAGCCTCCTGTTCTCGGCCACCATGCCCGACAGCGTATTGCGCCTGGCCAACGATCTGCTCCGCAACCCGGCCACCGTCAGCATCGCCCTGTCCAAACCTGCCGAAGGTGTCACCCAGGGCGCCTATGTGGTGCACGAAAACCAGAAAGTGCCGCTCATGGTCGAGATGCTCTCCCAAAAGGTCGGCCAACGCATACTCGTGTTCAGCTCCACCAAAGTGGCCGTGAGCACCCTGTTCCAGAAACTCCGCGCCAAAGGCCTCCACGTGGCCATGATCAGCAGCGACCTGGAGCAGGACGCACGCGAACAGGTCATGATGGCCTACAAAAACCGCCAGGTCGACATCCTGGTCGCCACCGACGTGCTCAGCCGCGGCATCGACGTAGACGGCATCGAACTGGTCATCAACTACGACTGCCCGCGCGACGCCGAAGACTATGTACACCGCATCGGCCGCACGGCCCGCGGCAACAAGACCGGCGAAGCACTGACGCTCATCGGCCCCGAAGATCAGCTGCGCTTCAAACGCATCGAACTGCTCATCGGCAGCCAGGTGCCCAAGTTACCCCTGCCCGAAGGCATCGGCCCCGGCCCGGAATACAATCCCTCCGCCGCACGCCGCGAAGGCGGCCGAAGCGGCGGCGGCGACCGAAAAGCCCACGCCAAAGGTCGTGGGCACGCTAAAGGCCCCCGGCCCGACGGACGCGCCGGCGGCGGCGAGCCAAAATCCGAAGGGCAAAAATCGCGGCGACGCAAACGCGGCGGTGGCAAAAAACGATCGGCGGAAGGATGAGGGGAGTGTCGAGTGTCGAGTGTCGAATGTCGAGTGTCGAATATTGACACGCTCAGGCATTCAGATATACAAACACGCATGACCGCGTAGCGGTCAAACTTGAATAACCCCGGATGAAATCCGGGGCCGGAGGGGACCTAAACAGGGATGGGTGCATGGAACCAAGAGAGAAACTGTAAAATATCATCAATCCTTCCGACCTTCGCGCCCATGCTGAACACCATCCAGTCTTCCGGTACCCGCGCAACGCGCGACGGCTTCGGCGCCGGCCTGCTCGAACTTGGTCGCCAAAATCCCAACGTGGTCGGACTCACCGCCGACCTCATGGAATCGCTCCAGATGCACCACTTCCAACAGGCGTTCCCCGAGCGCTTCTTCCAGTGCGGCATCAGCGAAGCCAATATGATGGGCATTGCTGCCGGACTGGCTACCGGCGGAAAAATACCTTACACAGGCACCTTCGCCAACTTCAGCACCGGCAGGGTGTACGACCAGATCCGGCAAAGCATCGCCTACTCCCACAAAAACGTCAAGATTTGCGCCTCCCACGCCGGCCTGACCCTCGGTGAAGACGGGGCTACCCACCAGATTCTCGAAGACCTGGGCATGATGCGCATGCTGCCCGGCATGACCGTCATCAATCCGTGCGACTTCAACCAGACACGCGCCGCAACCCTGGCCATCGCCGAACACCACGGCCCCGTGTACCTGCGATTCGGTCGTCCGGCGTGGCCGGTGTTCACCCCCGACAACCAAAAATTCGAGATCGGCAAAGCCATCCTGATGGCGTCCGGCGTCGACGTGACCATTTTCGCTACCGGCCACCTCATGTGGACCGCCATCGAGGCCGCCCAGGCCCTCGCCGAAGAGGGCATTTCCTGCGAACTCATCAACATCCACACCATCAAGCCGCTCGACGAAGAGGCCATCCTGGATTCCGTATCGAAAACGCGCGCGGCCGTGGTGGCCGAAGAACACCAGCGCAACGGCGGCCTGGGCGACGCCATCGCAGCCCTGCTCGCGCGTCGGCTGCCGACACCCATGTCGTTTGTCGCCGTGAACGACAGCTTCGGTGAAAGCGGCAAGCCGGCCGAATTGCTGGAGAAATACGGGCTGGGGAAAAAGGATGTGGTGGCGGCGGTGAAAGACGTCCTCAAGAGACAGTAAGAGGGTGTATCATAAGTCGAAAGAAACAGAATTTCTCCAATTAAAATTTTGAAAAGCGACGTAAACCGATAGGATGGCTTGAAGCCATCCTATCGGTATCGCCTCACTCAATATTTTACTTGGAAGCGCATTCGGACAAGGTACTTATGATACACCCTGTTCTCTCCCCTGTTTTTTATTTTTCCCCTTTCAAATACTCCTCCACCAACCCTTTGTAATAAGGACGCAGCGCCGGCGACACCGTCCGGTACAGATCGGCCTCCGAACGGCGTTTTTTCAGGTATTCTTCCAGGGCCGGCGGCAGCTTGGGCGCCTGTTGGCGCGCCGCTTCTGCCTGGCGCTGATCGTCCTCCTCTCGTTCGCGCTCGGCGCGCTCCTCTTCGAGCAGGCGGGTGAGTATCTGTTGCTGGCGCTTGAGCGTTTCGTTGGTCAGGCGTTTGTTGACAAGGTCCGTCTCCACCTTGTCCATCTCCCGCATGATCTCGTCGAGGGCCTTGCTGCCCTTGCCCTGTTCCTGTTTCTGCTTCTGCAGCTCCTTTGCGGCGTTGCGCAGCGCGGCCTGCTTGGCGGCCATCTGGGCGTACTCCTTGCTGCCGGGCGCCTGTCCCTTGCCTTGCTCCATGCGCTGTTTCATCTCCTGCATGATCTCGTTCAGCTCTTGCTGTCCTTTTGACATCTTGTCCTTGGGCTCCTTGCCGCTTTTTCCCTGGCCGCTGCCGGGTTTTTGACAGGATTGGTTGCCGGGCATGGACATCGACATCTGTTGTTGCATCTGCTGCATGATGTCCGACAAAAGCAAGGCCAGGTCGTTCATGCCTTTCATGCTGCGCTGCTGGTACTCGTTGGCATTGGGAATGCGGCGCTCTTCGAGTTCTTCGAGACTGACCTTGATGGCGCCTTTCACGTCGGCCACCTTTTCCATTACGGCGTCGCTGATTTGGAAGTTGCGCTGGGCCAGGGCCGTGAGGCTGTCCTCCACGATCTTGAAATCGTCTTTGATTTTAAACTGTTGCTGGGCCAGTTCCACATAGCGCGGTGTGTTTACGACGGTTTCAGCCACCTGGTTCATGTTCTGTTCCTGATTGAAAGACAGCGTGATGAGGTTTTCCAGTAGCTGACGCAGGGCAGCAATGTCTTCTTCCATTTGCTCCATTTCATCGCTCTCCTGGCCCTGTTTCATCTTGTTGGCCGCCTCTTTCATTTTTTGGGCGGCGCTTTTCTGCTTTTTAGAGGCTTTCTGGTTTTGCTTTTGCTCCATTTGCTCCTTGGCGCCGTCCATTTCCTGCTTGATGTCCTGCATTTCTTCGGACTGATCCTCGATGTTTTTCGGTTTTTTCAGCTCCTCGTTTTTCTGTTGCAGTTCCTGGTGTTCTTTCTGCACCTGGTCGAATTCCTGGTTGAGTTTTTCCTGCTCCTGATTGAGCTGTTCCTGCTCTTTGGACTGGTTTTCCGTTTCCTTGCTCAATTCCTCTTGCTGGCGGGCCAGTTCCTCCAGTTTTTCGATTTGTTGTTGGCGCAGGTTGTCCACTTCGAGTCGCTTGTACAGTTCCTGCAGGCGTTCGAGGTCTTGAGTGAGTTCCTCGTTATCCGTTTGCATTTCCTCCATCTGGTCGAGCATCTCCTCCTTGTTCATTTCCTGGAGGAGCTTTTCGATGTCTTCGATGAGTTGTTTCATTTCATCGGACAACGTTTCCTCGAACATTTTTTCCAACTGTTCCTGTTTTTCCTGGAGGTCTTCGGGTTGTTGTTCGAAGGACTGCTTTTGTTCGTTCACCTGCTGGAAGCTCTCCTGGGCCTTTCGGATCTCCTCCTGAAGTTCTTTCTGGCGCTCAAGCAGTTTTTCCATTTGTTTGCGGCTCTGCCAGTCGAGGTCTTTTTGTTGGAGCACCTTTTCGCGCAACTTTTTGAGCTCTTCCTGGATTTTAAGGCTTTCCTTGACGGCCTTGTCGAGCTTGTCTTTGATTTCCTCGCTGGACTGGGCCTGTTGCTGGCGGAATTCTTCGAGGGTGGGCATACGCCATTGCATGAGGGCGGTACGGGCGGTTTTGGGGCCGTTTACGCCGTCGTTGTCGGTCGCTTCGAAATAGTAGGTCACCTCATCGCCGGGTTGCAGATCGAGCTCCCGGAGACTCCAGTTGTATTCGTACTGTATTTGTTTGCCGGCGGGCTTGCTGATTTTGAACGTATTGAGCGGCAGTTGGCCGGCCTTGGCTTTTTTGATCTGATAGTTGAAGGTGAGGTTGAGCAGGCCGTAGTCGTCGGAGGCATCGCCGGCGAAAAACAGGAGTTTTACATTGGTAGAGTCCTTGAATTCCTCGACGGCAATTTGTGGGTGCAAGTCGGGCTGCACAGAGATGGCATACCGCACGGAGTCTGTTCCGCGGAGTTGGTTGTTTTGCAAAAAGATGGCGTAGGGCTCGTCTTTGAGGGCGCGGTGGTTGGTGCTGAACAGCTCGTCGCCGAACCGTTTGGCTTCTCCGGGCGCTTCATCCCCGAAGCGGACGGAGAGCTGGTCGGTGTTTTGTGCGTTGAAGGTCCAGCTGATCTGGGTACCCTGAGGCACCACGAGGTCGCCGATGTTGGCCAGCTCTTCGTTGGCGCGGCCGATGTAGGCGGGGAACTGGAGTTTAACGTTAAAGGCGAGGATATTGGGTTTGCGCAGCACCTGCAGGGTGTATTCGTCGCTGGACAGGCCGGCGGCGAAAAGTTTGAAATCAACGTCGCGCTGCACATTGGCGAAGGTGTACTGAAACTGGTCGGGGGCGATTTTTTGCAAACGGTACTGCACCCCGCCGACCACGATAAACATTTCGTTGGGCAGGGCGCTGCCTTCTACTTTCACCGTCAGGGGAAAATCGGCGAACTGCACGGCAGTCAGCGTGTCGGCGTCGAGCCGAAAATAAAACGGTGCCGGTTTTTCAAATTTCACGGTGCTGTTCCACAGGCGTTTGGAACCTTCGCGCAGGATATTGGGCGCGCCGAGCACCAGAAAGAGCAGCAGCAGCACGGGCGGCAGCGCGTAGCGCAGGTATTTGCGGTTGCGGCGCAGGTCAATGGCGGCCTGGAAGGGCACCAGCTTGATCTCGTTGCTTTTCTGGTTGACGGCGGCGTTGATCATCTCGGTGTAAATGGCATTGGCCGATGCCTGCTGTTTGAGCTGCAGGATGTTGAGCAGCTTGTCCTGCACGTTGCCGAAGTGTTCGCCGATGATGGTCGCCGCCTGCTCGTGGCTGATCACTTTGCCGAGATGAAAATAATGCATAAGCGGCAGCATCACCCACCGGTACAGGGCAGCGCCGCTGATCCCTGCAAAGCCCCAGAGCATGGCCGTGCGCACGCCGGTACTGAAGTAAAAATAGTACTCCAGCACGTTCAACAGAATGAACAGGCCCAACACAGCGCCCACGGTGTAAAGCGAGCCGCGCAGCAGTTGGTTGATGTAGTATTTGCGAATGAAGCCGTCGAGCTTATCGATGAGCAGGCTGTAATTGTCTTGCGCCATGGGTAGTTTTTCCTTGCACGTACGTGTAGAGGGCAGTATAGCCGAAAAGAGGTTGCAAAATAAACGGTTTTTTTCGAGAAATGTTACTGCCGGTACTTCGACTCGTAGTTTTGGTAGAGTACTTTGTGCTTGTTGCTCAGGTCGATGCTTCTCCCCTGAATGAAGGCGGCGATCACCTGGTTGGTGCGCATGTCGAGTGCATCGCCTTCGCTGATGAACAGGGTGGCGTCTTTGCCGGCTTCCAGGCTTCCACAACGATCGGCAACGCCAAGGATGCGGGCTGCGTTGAGCGTAATGGCGGCCACAGCGGCCTCATACGGCAGGCCGTACCCCACAGCCTGGCCCGCTTGAAACGGCAGGTTGCGCTGGCGCCAGCCGCCAGCCTCACCCAGGCAGAACAGCACACCCTGTTGGTGCAGGTCTGCCGGCGTGGTGTAAGGTTGGTCGATGGCTTCGTCTTCGCGCGCAGGCAGGCGCTGGGGTTTGTTGAGGATCACCGGTACGTTGTGCATTTTCAGGAAACTGCCGACCAGGGGGGCGTCGTTGCCCCCTACAATCACGGGCATGACGCCAAACTTTTCGGCAAAAAGTACCGCCTCCTGGATGGCGCGCGCATCGTTGGCGTGCAGGTACAAAGCCCGGGTTTTGCCGAACAGCCCGCGCATGGACTCAAAGCGCGGGTTCCGCACAGCGGGTTTGTCTACGGCGGCATACGCTTGCGCTTCCCTGAAAAAGCGCTCCAGCTCGTCCATCTGGTCCAGGTAAGGGTCCCTGATCTCAGGCTTTTCTTCCGGATCATCCCCGGCAGGTCGCCGTTGGTCAAACTGTGGCGGACGGGGTGTTGGCCAGTTGAGGTGCACGCCGTCGTCCGTGCGCACGGCAGCGTCTTCCCAGTTCCAGGCGTCGAGGTGCACGACAGACGATGTGCCGCTGATGCGACCGCCTACCGGACTGACCTGGGCGAGCAGCACGCCGTTGCTGCGGACTGTGGGAATTACCTCCGAATCCGTGTTGTAAGCGATGATGGCGCGGGCGTTGGGGTTGAGTGTGCCCGTTTCGGCAAAATCCTGGGTGGCGCGCACGGCCTCCACCTCAACCAGCCCCAGCCGCGAATCGGGCGCGATAAACCCCGGGTAAACCTGTTTGCCGGCAGCATCGTAGGTCATGCCGTAGCGGCTGCGGTCTATACGCATGGCAGAGGCGTCGGCCACCAGGGTAATCTTTCCGTTCTCAAAGGCAATGGCGCTGTTTTCGATCACCCGGCCGTCGCCCAAATGGGCCGTCGCACCAAGGATGAGCACGCTGCCCTGCCGGGCGGGGGCCGGGGCAGGGCGCTGGGCAGGGAGGCAAGCAGAGAGCAGGATAAAAACGGGAACCAGTCGGATCATGGCGGTGCAGCGAACAGGTGAACGAACCGAGCAAATGTAGGGACAAAAATGTCGGAAAACAAAAAACCCCGGACGCTTGTCCGGGGTCCGACGGGAGCGCCCGCCTTTCACCATCGATTTTATTTTTAATTCAGGTTTTGCCAAGGCCCGCCGTTCACCACTTCTGTAAATCCATTGGACTTGAGAATGTTGGCGGCATTGCCACTCCGCATACCCGAAGCGCAGCAAGTGATGACGGGCTTGTTTTTATCCAGTTTGGCGAGCTTGCCCGGCAGCACATCCAACGGAATGTTGATGGCGCCGGGTGCGTGACCACCCTGGAACTCCTGAGGGGTACGTACGTCAAGAATAACGGCGCCTCTCGCTTTTAATTCACCGAGGTCAACCTGAGGGCCCATGCCCATCATTTGCTTCAAAAAGTCGAACATGTTGTGGTTTGTTTTATTTGTGGGTACAAAGGTATGGGCGATAAAAGGGCTTGAACAGGGCAAAAGCTGGGCAGAGTTTGTACTTTTTACGGATTGCCTTTGATTTCGTTGTTTTCTGCACGCGTGCACAGCACAGTATGCCTACTTTTGCCGGCAAAGTGCAGCGCCATGACCTTTTTTATGGAAACGACCGACCGCTTGCTGGTGCATGGGCGGACGTTTGAAAAAATCCTTTCTGAAGAATCCATACAGACCCGGGTCGATCTCCTCGGCGAGCAGATCAGTGCCCGATTCGCCGACGACAATCCGCTTTTTATGCCGGTGTTGAACGGTGCATTCATCTTCGCCGCCGACCTCATCCGCCGCTTCCGCGGGCATTGCCAAACCGATTTCGTGCGGCTGAGTTCCTACCAGGGCGACCAGTCGGGCGGACAGGTGCGCACTGTGCTGGGCATCGACCACGACCTGCGCGGACGACACCTTATCGTTGTGGAAGACATTGTGGACACCGGCCGGACCATCGCGCACTTCCTTGAAACCCTCCGTACCCAAGAGCCGGCGTCCATCAGCGTGGCCGCCTTCCTGCGCAAACCGGAAGCCATGATCGTTCCGGTGCCCGTTGATTACCTTGGATTCGACATCCCCAACCGGTTCGTCGTGGGGTATGGGCTGGATTTCGACGGGCACGGAAGAAACCTTCCGGCTGTGTACGGAATGGTGAATGATTGATTCGGCAAATTGCGTAGGTTTGCGCAAACAAATCGTTAAAGCCAATGAATGCATACCTTTCTCTAGGCCGCTGGTTCTTTGTGCTCCCCTTCGTCGCTTTCGGCGTTTGGCACTTCACCGACACCCAGGCGTACGTCGAAAACGTCGTACCCGCTTACCTGCCCGCCAAGCAAGTGCTGGTGTACCTGTCCGGCGCCGCCCTCATCATCTGCTCGGCACTGATGCTCATCGGCAAATACGACCGCATCGCCGCCGTCGTGTTGTCAATCATCCTGCTCGGATTTGTGTTCACCGTGCACCTGCCCAACACCCTCAACGACTTCACGCGAGAAGCAGCCCTTACCCGCCTGCTGAACAACCTGGCCCTGGCGGGCGGCGCCATGATTTATGCGCGGTATGTGGCAGAAGACAAGTAAATCGAATGCGGAATGCGGAATGCGGAATAAATTTACGTTTGGTCCAACGTGCAACCAGGCGCCTGTTTTTTTTCTTCAATTAGTTCAATCTTGTCCTGCTTTTCAGGATAGCAGTAATTAAACATGCCCTCCTCTGTTCCAACGGTAAGCCAAGAGCCCTTTTATTCCGCATTCCGCATTCCGCATTCCGCATTCGGCACTCCTCATTCCGCATTCGGCAGAAACTCGCGCAGCAGCCCCAGCAATTCCGCCGGCTTATCCGCATGCACCCAATGGCCGGCGCCTGCAATGGTTTCCAGACGGGCGTTCGGAAACAGGTCGCGGATCAGGGGCAGGTCGCTGTCCAGGATATAGCGCGATTGGGCGCCGCGGATGAAAAGAGTGGGACCGTCGTACGGATACCCGGAGACGGCGGCGAGGATGCTCGGATATTCGGCCCAGAGCACCGGCAGGTTCATTTTCCAGGTGTAGGCGCCATTGGGGTGTCGGGTAATGTTTTTCAGCAAAAACTGGAGGGTAGAGGGGTCGGGGATGCGTTTGGCCAGCGCAGATTCTGCATCCGATCGGGTGTTCACGGCGCTGAGGTTTATGTCCAGGAGTGCCTTGAAAATGTCTGAATGCCCGTCCGTTGCCTGACCGGGTGCGATATCCACTACGACCAGTTTTTCGACCAGTTCCGGGAACGTGAGCGCGAGTTGCATGGCCACTTTACCGCCCATGGAGTGCCCGACGAAAGATGCCTGCAGGATGCCCTGGCTGTTCATGAAATCCCGCAGATCGCCGGCCATGTCGGCGTACGTATGGGCAGGCAAATGCGGCGAACGTCCGTGATTTCGGTGGTCGGGGGTGATGACCCAGTATTCGTTCGAAAGCCCTTTGGCGATGGTTTGCAGGTTGTCGGAGAAACCAAAAAGGCCGTGCAGGAGAAAAACGGGGCTACCCTGGCCGAATTCGCGGTAGTAGAGGGACATGGCGGTATGAAATCATCGTTTGAACACCGGCACCGTTGAACACGGTTCGCCAAACATCACCGATTTGGCGACGGGCTGCAGGCGGCGGGTAATCTCCAGGTATGCCGAGGCCGGCACCGCCTTGTCCGAGCAGCCTTTTACGACAATCCGTTTGTCGACGTAGGAATCGATGGGCAGGGCGGCGATCTTTTTGTGGTAAGCGGTTTCCACAAATTGATCCGGCGTGCACAGGGCGACGTCGTTGGCGTAGGGGGTGGCCAGCGAAGCGACCAGCATGTAGGCCCACATGGGTACGATGGCGTCGGCAGAGCAGAACACGGCCAGGTTTTTTCCCTGGTATTGTGCCCAATCGTGGGCGGCCAGGGATTCCCGAAAGTCCTTTTCCTTGAGGATGAGCTCCATGAACAGATAACCCTTCAGGTCGAAGGGCGCCACCTCGCCTTTGGGGTAAAATTGTTCGAGGTCAAGGGTAATCAGGCCGCTGTTGGCGACCCGGTTGACGAGCGGTTTGTCTGCTATTTCCATATTCCTTTGCTGGCGCCGGACTGCGGCCCCTCTATGAAACACGTTTTTTTACCTAATGTTTCCATCACCCTGCGGGGTCTGTGGACACAGGTTCTTCCAGGCCCGGGGGCTCGCCGATGGCGTTTTCCGCATCCCGAAAATCCTTGGGCTTGGGCAGGTCCCCGAGGTCTTTGAGGCCAAAGTAGTCCATAAATTTTTCGCTCGTACCGTACAGCAGGGGCCTGCCGGGGCCTTCGCTGCGGCCGACAATGGACACCAGCTCCTTTTCCAGGAGTTTTTGCAGGGCGTAATCGCAGTTGACGCCGCGGATCTCTTCGAGTTCCGATTTGGCAACCGGCTGCTTGTACGCCACCAGCGCAAGGGTTTCGAGCGCAGCCTGAGAGAGGCGTTTTTTGGTGGTTTGCTTGAGGTAGACGGAGACTGTGTGGTGGTAGGCGCCCTTGGTCATGAACTGGTAGCCGCCGGCGATCTGCACCAGCTCGAAGGCGAAGGGGCCGTTCTGGTAGTGGTCCCGAATGGCTGCCAGCGCCTGCTCGACGTCGGCCTCCGGCACTTCGGTTTCGAGTACTTCGGCGAGCACACCGGTCAGGTCTTCGATGGTAACCGGCTGGGGGGCGGCAAAAATGAGGGCTTCGATATGCGGTTGGAGCATCAGTATTTGATCGTTTCCTGGCGGTAAAGTTCGTTTTGAGGTCCGCGTATCTGCACGGTGACGATGGGCCGGTCGTTTTCCCAGGCAATTTTCAGGACACCGAAGTTTTTGCGGACGATGGTGTTCCCCTGGCGAAATTTGTTGGGTTCGTCGGTATTTGGCCTGGTGTGGGTCATTCCACTGGCGGTGATGTCGAACAAGGGATAGGGCAAGCCGATCATATCCATCCGGGAAATTTCGGCCATGTGGCGGTCTCCGGAAAGAATGAGCAGGTTTTTGGGTTTGGTGGTTACAATCAGGTTGAGCAGGCGCTTGCGGGCGTTGGGAAAGTTGTCCCACTTCTCGAACGGTTGTTCGGCCGACAACACCTGTATGCTGGAGCACAGGATGTTGAGGTTGGCTTTGCTGTTGCGCAGTTCCTGCTCCAGCCAGCGCCACTGGGCCTCGCCGAGGATGTCGCCTGTGGTGTTGGGTATGTAGCGCTGTTCTTTGGTGGGGTCTTCTTCCAGCGGATCGCGGAAATAGCGGGTGTCGAGCAGGATGATCTTGATCGTGTACGGCGCGCGGCCAAAGGTGTACGCCTGATAGGCGCCTTCCCGTTTGCGCACCGGAGCATTGCGGGGCACGTCGAGGAAATCCATCAGCACGCGTTTGGAACCTTCTTTGGCGGGGTGGGTCTTGTCGCCGTCGTTCATCCCGTAGTCATGATCGTCCCAGATGCCGACTACGGATGTTTTCTGGAGGAGGCGTTGGTATTCGGGGGCAAACTTGAGCTTTTTGTACTCCTGGGCGATGGCGCGCACGTCGGTGGTGTCGGCGTACACGATGTCGCCCAGCCACATAAACAGGTTGGGGCTGTTGGCTGCAATGTCGTCGAAAAGCGACTGAGAGAACCGCATCTTGTTACAGGAGCCAAACGCAATGACGGCCGGCGATTTGGCGGTATCCAGCGCCCGGGGTCGGAACAGTTCCAGGTCAGGCGCTTCCTGCGCGTCGCTAAGGCTTTGTTTGGGCGTTGTTTTGGGTAGTTGGGCCCCCAAGCCGAAAGGCGCGCAGAGCCAAACGAAAACCAAGACCCGATAAAGGTTTTTTTGCATGCCTGAAGGGATGAATGGAATGAACGTTTTCGGCAAGGGCGAAAGTCTGCAATATCTGCGTTTTTTTCGTTAATGAATACCCAAAGAGGGGGCTTCGGTACCATTTCCCGTCTTCGAAAAAAAAAGCGGAGCCGTGGAAGGCGCCGCGACCCTGGTTATTCCGATTACCGGAACAAACCCGGGTCGCGACGCCATCCGCATGCTCCGCGCTGGGTGTCTTGAGCAGACAGGGCCGGCACGACTACCGTCGGCCGCCGCCCTTGAAACCGCCGCCGCCACCACCGCGCCGGTCGCCGCCGCCGCCGCCACGGCGATCACCGCCGCGGTCGCCGTCTTCACGGGGCGGGCGCTCCACATAACCTTCCGGTTTGGGCATGGTGGCTTTGCGGGAGAGGCGCAATTTGCCCGTTTTCTGATCGATCTCCACAATCTTGAATTTCACCTTGTCGCCCACTTTAAAGTGGTCTTCCACGTTTTCGATGCGCGTGTAGCTCATTTCGGACACGTGCAGCAGGCCGCTTTTGCCGCGGAACTTCACAAACACGCCGTAAGGCTGAAGGGTTTCCACCTCGCCCTCGTATTCGGCGCCCAGTTCGGGCTCAAACGCGATGTCCATGATCTTGGCATAAGCGTTGTCGATGGCGTCTTTGTCCGGACCGAAGATAGCCACAATACCGCCCTGCTCGTCTTCGCTGATGCTGATGGTGGTGCCGGTCTGGCGCTGCATTTCCTGGATGATCTTGCCGCCCGGCCCGATCACGGCGCCGATGTAGTCGCGTCCGATGCGGAACTCAATCATGCGCGGGGCATGCGGCTTGAGGTCCGGGCGCGGTTCGGCAATGGCATCGGCCATTTTAGACAGGATGTGGATGCGGCCGGCGCGGGCCTGCAGGAGCGCTTTTTCGAGCAGCTCGTAAGGCATGCCGTCGATCTTGATGTCCATCTGGGTGCCGCAGATGCCCTTTTCGGTGCCGGTCACTTTGAAGTCCATATCGCCCAGGGCGTCTTCATCGCCCAGGATGTCGGACAGGATGGAGATGCGGCCCTTGTCGTCGGCAATGGCGCCCATGGCGATGCCGGCGATGGGGGCTTTGATGGGCACGCCGCCGTCCATGAGGGCGAGGCTGCCGGCGCAAACGGTGGCCATGGAAGAGGAACCGTTGGACTCCAGGATGTCGCTCACCACCCGTACGGTGTAGGGGAAGCTCTCGGGCATCACCTTGCGAATGGAGCGGCCCGCCAGGTTGGCGTGGCCCACCTCCCGGCGGCCGGGGCCGCGCAGGGGTTTTACCTCTCCCGTAGAGTAGGGCGGGAAGTTGTAGTGGAGGAGGAAGTCGTCGTCGTACGGGTTCAGGGCAATGTCGATCAGCGCCTGGTCGTCCTTGGTGCCAAGGGTAAGCGACGTGAGCGACTGGGTTTCGCCCCGGGTAAAGATGGACGAGCCGTGGGCGGAGGGCAGGTAGTCGACCTCGCACCAGATGGGGCGGATGTCTTCGGGCTTGCGACCGTCGAGCCGGAAACCGTCGGTGAGCACCACGTCGCGGATGACAAACTTCTTGTGCTTTTCAAAGTAGCGCTCAATGGCCTTGGCCCACTCGGTCATGACCTCTTCGCCGAATTCTTCGGTGAGTTTGGCCATGCAGGCCGTTTCGATCTCGTCGATGCGGGCGCGGCGGGTCATTTTGTCTGAGGCGCTGCGCGCCAGGGCGTACAGGTCGTCGCTCGTCAGCGCTTCAATGCGTTTTTTGAGTTCGGGGTGCTCGGGGACTTCCGGGAGCGTCCGTTTCACGAGGGCCTTCTCGCCGACCAGCTGGGCCAGGCGTTCCTGCGCGTCGATCTGCACCTTGATGACCTCGTGGGCGAATTTGAGGGCCTCCACCAGGTCGTGCTCCTGGCACTCGTCGGCTTCGCCTTCCACCATGGTGATGTCGTGCTTGGTGGCGGCCACGATGAAGTCCATGTCGGCGCGTTCCAGCTGCTTGCGGTCGGGGTTCACGACAAACTTGCCGTCGATGCGCGCCACGCGGGCCTCGGAGAACAGGGCCTCCACCGGGATGTCGCTCACGGCCACGGCGGCCGAGCAGGCGAGGCCGGCCAGTGCGTCGGGCATCACGTCTTTGTCGGCCGAGATCAGGTTGATGATCACCTGGGTCTCGTTCATGTACCCGTCGGGGAACAAGGGGCGAAGGGCCCGGTCGACGAGGCGGGAGATCAGGATCTCGTAGTCGGAGAGCTTGGTTTCCCGGCGAAAGAAGTTGCCCGGAATACGTCCGGCGGCGGCAAACTTCTCCTGGTAGTCAACCGAAAGGGGGAAGAAGGCCTGGCCTTCCTTGGCTTCGCGTGCACTGACGATGGTGCACAGCAGCATGGTTTTGCCCATGCGCACCAGCACGCTGCCGTCGGCCAGGGAGGCCAGCTTGCCGGTTTCGAGTACCACTTCCCGTCCGTCGGGCAGTGAAAAGGAGGTACTGAGGGGAATTTGTTTTCCCATGTGTAAAAATGCGTTTAGCCCGTCAACCTCCAGGTCAAAGGGCCTGCACTCCAGTGGTCAAACAATGGGCGGTAAAAACTGCAAAAACACACAAGGGTACCGGGAACACATCGCCGGAATCATTGTGTGGGGGAAAAAGAGTCCCCGTTTTTACCGATTCACTGCTCCAGTGGCATTGGGCCCGTTGATGGGAATGAAGCCGGGCGGGTGAATGATGGCTATCGGTAGTCGGTCGTCGGCTTTCGGTCGTCGGCTTTCGGTAGGTGGATGTTCTTCATTTCAGTTGATGAAAAAATTCCACCTACCGAAAGCCGACGACCGACTACCGATAGCCGACGACCGAAAGCCTACTTCCGCAGGCCCAATTTCTCAATCAGGGCGCGGTACTTGAAAATATCTTTCTTTGCGTAGTACGACAAAAGGCTCTTGCGCTGGCCAACCATGGTGAGCAGGGCGCGGCGGGTGGAGTGGTCTTTTTGAAACTGACGCAAGTGTTGGGAGAGGCTCTCAATGCGGTAGGTGAGCAGCGCAATTTGCACCTCGGTGTTGCCGGTGTTTTTCTCGTCGCCACCGTATTGGGCGGTGATTTCGGCGATTTTTTCTTTGTTGTAGTAGACTGCCATTTTTAAAAATTTGTGATCAACACACACCAAATACGAATTTCAGGGGTCAAACGGCAGTTTTTGCCTATCCATCCGTTTTTAGCGGCTGCAAAAGTACAGTGTTTTTACATACCAAACAAATAAAAAATCGGTATCACTCGCGGCCCTTGGCTTCCTGCCAAAGCACCTCCATTTCGGCGAGGGTCATCTCGGGCAAGGGGCGGCCGGCGTGTTCCTCTATGTACTGAAAACGGGTCTTGAACTTTCGGTTCACGCGTTCCAGGGCGGTTTCGGGGTCTACGCCGATGAAGCGGGCGTAGTTGATGAGTGAAAACAGGACGTCGCCGTACTCTTCTTCGATTTCCGGTTGCGGCGCCTGGGCCGCTATTTTTTCGTGCAATTCGCCGATCTCCTCTTCCACCTTGTCCCACACCTGCGCTGCGTTTTCCCATTCAAACCCCACCTGCTTGGTTTTTTCCTGCATGCGGTAGGCCTTTACCATGGCGGGCAGGCTGTTGGGCACGCCGGCGAGCAGCGACTTTTTGCCCTCTTTCAGTTTGAGCTGTTCCCAGTTTTTTTTGACCTCCTCCTCGTCGGCCACCTGCACATCGCCGTAAATGTGCGGGTGTCGGGCGATGAGCTTGTCGCAGATGCCGTGGAGCGCGTCGGCGATGTCGAATGCGCCCTGCTCGGCGCCGATTTTGGCGTAAAAAACCATGTGCAGCAGGAGGTCGCCGATCTCCTCGCGGATGCCGTCGGTGTCCTGGTCGAGGATGGCGTCGGCCAGCTCGTAGGTTTCCTCGATGGTGAGGTTGCGCAGGGTCTCGAAGGTCTGCTTGCGGTCCCAGGGACACTGCTCGCGCAGCTCGTCCATGATGGTGAGGAGGCGCGCGAAGGCGTCGGTTTGGCGGGAGCGGTCGGGCATGGCGGATTTTTGGGGCTAAGGTACGGGGAATATGATTCGTCTACTGCCGTGGTGACTCGAGTCACCAAGCGCACTGCCGGGGTGACTTTGAGTCACCCCGGCAGTAGACACAATGCGTGCCGCACTGCCGGGGTGACTCGAAGTCACCCCGGCAGTAGACTATGAAAACAGAAAAAACCACTAACCCAACCCAAGCAACTCTGCAGCCAAGCCTTGGTTGCACAACGTTCCGTTTCGCTGCCCAGAAAAATCCAGTGCCGAAGACCACTGCCAGTCTTCAGCCTTTGACACCAATCCGGCGCGTACCGGGTTATTATGTATGTACTGAAAGCAGGTGTTCCCATACAACTCCCAATTCCGAAGCAGGCGTTGATAATTTGCATCCCAAGGCGGGAGGTATGGATCCTCCCAACCGTCCTTGGCTTTCGTTTCTTCGCGAAACAGTGCCCCCGATCGATTCTCCTGATTGTTTACCGCCCTGGTGTACGATCGGAGCAAAATGCCGATGGATTGGTTAAACGTACGCGTGCTACCATCAAGCGTTATTTCAGGCTTTTCAACAAAAAACAGCCAATGAAAATGATTGGGCATCAGGCAATAGCACAACAGATGACCGTAAGGCAAAAGGTATGTGCGCATTTTCCGAAGAAAAAAGACATAATTGTCCGGTTGAAAAAAGATGCTCTGGCGATTATTGCCCTGATTGTAAATGTGGTAAATGGTACTCGACTCGAAGTGCATGATGAGCGGTTTTGATGTGATAATTTGATTAACCGACAAATATATACTATATCGGTAGGCATAAACCAGCAAGTAAATTTTAAGTTTGCTGAATAAACAGCTCCTGTGGCACCCAAAATTTAGGCTCATGTTCCTTTTTTACGGAATGCCGAGCGTTAAGTGTCGGAGTGACTGACAGTCACCCCGACACTATCAGCTACTTGCGAACATGAGCCAAAATTTAAGCACAATTTACTGTGGAAAGTAAAATTCCCATAATTTAGCGCCCAACCTAAAAGACGCAACCAATGAAACCTTTTCTCCTCACCCTCCTGTTGCTGCCCGCCTGTTGCAGCCTGCTTACCAGCCAAATACCCGACTCTGCAGCCGTTCGAAAAACCATCGACAGCCTGCTCAACGCCTCGGACAGGAGTGCCGGCGGACGCCAATTTGAACGGTCGATCCGGGAACTGGACGAGGCCGAAAAACTGACGGTGGCCCATTTCGGGAAAAACCACCCGATGTACGCCAAATGCCTGCTCCAACGCGGCATCAACTACGCCGCCCAGGGCTTACCCAGGGCCAAAGAGGCCGAACCCTGGCTGATCGCCGCAAACGCCCTGTACGAACAAACGCTGGGATTGAACAACCTCGAAACCGCCCGGAGTTTGTACTTTCTGGGTATGTTCTATTGGGAAGAATCACAATTCGACAAGGCCTTGCAGTACGCCCGGCAGTCCAGGGATATCGTGTTTCAGATGGCCGGAACGAAGCACCCGGGGTATGTTTATGCCAATTCCCTGGTTGCCAAAATTTTTAAACTAACCGGAAAATACTGGGAAGCCGTCGAACTTCTGGAAGCGAATCTGACGCTGCTCGTGAACAGCAGCGGTAAAAACAACCCGCAATATGTTGACCATTGTATGATGCTGGGCGAAGTGTACCAGCAAATCAATAAGTATGACCGGGCAGAACTGCTTTTTATGGAAGCTTCGGCGATTATTGCGCAAGGTCGTGGCAAAAAGAGCCCGGAATACGTGCAAAGTCTGCTAAATCTGATTGGCCTGTATGGCGTTATGGGGCACTACGAGAAAATATTGCCTCACCTGACCTATTGCGCCGAAACGTTGGAAAAAACCATCGGCAGGGAAAACGACGCGTATTATCGGTGTTTGCTTTATTATGCCATGTACTACAACGAACTGCGCGAGAACGACAAAGCGCGGCAGGTGTTGTCGGAGGCCAGGCCCCTTTGCGAGCGCTTGTACGGCAAAGAGCATAGTCGTTACGCGATTCTGCTTCAGGTGTCCGGCAAAATTTGGCATGAAGACGGATTTTATGCCCCGGCAGAGGCCGATTATGTCGAGTCGCTGGGTTTATTTCAGAAAGTGTACCCCGACGATCCAATAGCGGGCTCTGCCACAAAGAACAACCTGGCCGCCCTCTACTTCCAAACGGGCCGGGTTGCACAGGCCGACAGCCTGCTCAGCGACCTGAACCGCCGGGTTGTCGTTTCTATGGGTGTCCAAAATGAATATTTCATGCGCGGCGCCGCAAACCTTGGGCGGTACCATCTGCACGACCAGCCCGGCAAATCGGCCGGATACCTCACCGAGGCATCCAATGTGCGCAGGCAATTGTTGGCCAAGGAGGGGCGGTATCTCTCCGAGCGCCAACTGAACGGTCTGATCAACCATTCCCAGTGGATATCGACACTCCGGTACAACCATGCCGGCCTCCACGCCAACCGTTTCGCTTCGATTACGAGGAGTTGCTTCGACGACGCGCTCTTTTTCAAAGGTTACCTGCTGGATCACGTCTCCCGCCTGCAAAAACTGGCCTCGTCGGACACCCTGGTTTCGGCAAGTGTCAAAACAATCCGGTCGTGCGCCGAGCGCCTGGCCTATGAATACAAACAACCCAAACAGAGCCGGGACTCCGCGCTGATCGCCGGACTGGAAGACCAGGTGGAACAACTGGAAAAAACGCTTATGCGCACCGTCGACGGTTATGCCGAAGAGGGTCGTCAGGTTACCTTCGCAGAGGTCAAAAACCAATGCGGGCCCCAGGAGGCGGTGATCGAATTTGTTCATTTCCCCCTGGTTGACCGGAAAACCGACCAAACCGATACTTTTCTGTACGCCGCGCTCCTTGTCCGCGCGAACGACTCGGTACCCGTGTTCATCCCCCTGTTCGAAGATCGGCAGCTTGACTCCCTGCTCCTCACCGGCGGCGCGCGCCGCTTCGATTACGTAAGCACCTTGTACTCCCTCGCCGACCGCGGCGCCGAACCGGTAAACAAACCCCGAAAAACCCTGTACGAACTTGTCTGGAAACCCATCGAACCTCACCTGAACGGCGTGCACACGATTTACTACGCGCCCTCCGGACTTCTGCACCGCATCAACCTCGGCGCCATTCCCCTCCGCTACGATTCCGTTTTGGCCGACCGGTACGATCTGGTGCAGCTCGGCAGCACCCGGCAACGCGTGGTGCCCACCCGGGTCAATACCGCACAAAACGACGCGGTCCTCTTTGGCGGCATCCGCTACGAAGCAGACAGTGTGGCATTGGCTGTCGACGCCTTGGCAGACTCCTTTGCCGTGGCGTCCCGCAGCATGTCCCGGGAAGATGCTTTTTCCTTTGCCGGCGCCGACTCCACCCTGCGCAACGACCCCTGGAAATACCTGCCATTCACCGAAAAAGAGGCGACGGCCATCGCCGGTGTCCTCCGGCAAACGGGCGTGCAAACCCGGATGCTTTCCGGTTACCAGGCCACCGAGGAAGCCTTCAAGTCCATCGGCGCCAACAAAAAAACCTCGCCCCGCATCCTGCACCTGGCTACCCACGGGTATTTTTTTCCCGATCCCCGAGGTGTCCGGAATACAGAATTGGGCATGCAAAATATGGCCGCATCGGCGTTCCGCATGAGCGAGCACCCCATGATCCGTTCGGGCCTGATCCTGGCCGGAGGCAACCACGCCTGGGCGAGCGGCAAGCCCATACGCCCCGATATGGAAGACGGCATTCTCACCGCCTACGAGATCAGCCGGATGAACCTGAGCAACACCGAACTGGTGGTGCTCTCGGCGTGCGAAACAGGCCTGGGCGACATCCAGGGCAACGAAGGCGTGTACGGCCTGCAACGGGCGTTCAAAATCGCCGGGGCCAAATACCTCATCATGAGTCTGTGGCAGGTGCCGGACATGCTAACCTCCCGCCTGATGACCTCGTTTTACCAAAAATGGCTCGAAGAAAAAATGGACATCCCCCAGGCGTTCCGGGCAGCACAGGCCGACCTGCGCGCGGAGGGGCATTACCCGTTTTTTTGGGCGGGGTTTGTGCTGGTGGAGTGAGGGGGAGGAAATTTACCCCGTATTCATGACAAAATTTGTTACAAATTACCCCGTAATTATGTTTTAGCCCACGAAGGCAACAAAATCCCGGAGTACATCGAATATTTCCAGCAAACGTACCCCTGAGCCGGAGCATACGGGTTGCCCTCAATGCGCCTCCAACCAATTCTCCCCCACCCCCATCTCCACCAAAATCGGCACCTGCAATCCTGGCAGCGCCTCGCGCATGTGCTGTTCAATCAGGGGTTTTAGCACCGGCAGCTCGTCGCGCCGGGCGTCGAACAGCAGTTCGTCGTGCACCTGCAGGATCATGTGGCTTTTCAGGCCCGACTCCCGCAGCGCGCGGAACAGGCTCACCATGGCCACCTTGATCATGTCGGCCGCCGTGCCCTGGATGGGTGTGTTGATGGCCATGCGCTCGGCCATGGAGCGCTGCATGCCGTTGCGGCTGTTGATGTCGCGCAGGTAGCGGCGCCGGCCCAGCAGGGTCTCCACGTAGCCGTTGATGCGGGCGAACTCGACCGTGTGCTCCATGTAGTGCTTGAGGCCCTGGTACTGGATGAAGTAGTTGTCGATGATCTCTTTGGCCTCCGTGCGTTTGATGCCGAGCTGGTTGGCCAGGTTGGAGGCGCCGGCGCCGTAGGTGATGCTGAAGTTGACGGTTTTGGCGGCGCGGCGCTGGTCGGGCGTCACCTCGTTCAGCGGCACGCCGAACACCTTGGCGGCGGTGGCGGTGTGGATGTCGAGCCCCTGCTGGAAGGCTTCGATCATGGCCTCGTCCTTGCTGATCTCGGCGATGAGGCGCAGCTCCACCTGGGAGTAGTCGGCCGACAACAGCACGTGATCCGGATCGCGGGGGATGAAGGCCATGCGCACCTTGCGGCCTTCCTCGGTGCGGATGGGGATGTTCTGCAGGTTGGGGTTCTGGCTGCTGAGGCGGCCGGTGGCGGCCAGCGCCTGGTTGAACGAGGTGTGCACACGCCCGGTGCGGGGGTTGATCAGGGCCGGCAGAGCGTCCACGTACGTGCTGCGCAGCTTCATGAGCGTGCGGTGCTGCAGGATGTCGGCGCAAATGGGGTATTCGGCTGCCAACCCGCTCAGCACATCCTCGTCGGTGGAATACTGGCCGCTTTTCATCTTTTTGCCCGGATAGGGCAGGCGCAGTTTTTCAAACAAGGCTTCGCCCACCTGCTTGGGGCTCGCAATGTTGAAGTCGAAACCGGCCGCTTTCAAAATCTTTTTCTCCATTTCCTGGATGGAAACCCCGAGTTCGACCGAGTATTTTTTCAGGAAATCCGGATTGATGCGCACCCCCTGGAACTCGATGTCGGCCAGCACCAGCGACAGCGGCGTTTCCACTTCGCGGAACAGCCGGACGAGCGCCGGGCCGCCTTCGTCGAGCTTGGGCGACAGCACGTGGTGGAGCTGCAGGGTGATGTCGGCGTCTTCGGCGGCGTACTCGGCGATCTGCTCGAGCGGCACGTCGCGCATGGTGCCCTGGGTGGCGCCCTTTTTGCCGATGAGCGCTTCTATCTTGACCGTTTCGTAACCCAGCAGGGTTTCGGCCATATAGTTCATGTTATGGCGCAGCTCGGGCTCCAGCAGGTAGTGGGCGAGCATGGTGTCGAACAGGCGCCCGCGCACCTCCACGCCGTAGTTTTTGAGCACGATGGCGTCGTACTTGATGTTCTGACCGATTTTTTCAATCGTCGGGTTCTCCCAAACGGGCCGGAAGCGCTCCACCAGCGCCTGGGCATCCGCGCGCCCGGCAGGCACCGGCACGTACCAGGCATCGTGCGGCCTGAGGGCAAAAGACAGGCCCACGAGGTCGGCCTGTGCCGCTTCGAGGTGGGTGGTTTCGGTGTCGAAGCACACAAACGGACTGTCGAGCAGCAACTGCACCAGCGCCTCCTGTTCTGCGGGCGTCTGGGCAATGCGGTAAGTGTGGGTGGTGTTGTGCAGGTTTTTGTCGGCGCGCGGTTGTCCGGCAGGTGCGTCGCCCTCGTCATCGCCAAACAAATTGCCCTGCACGCCCTGTTGGGTCGCGGCGGCGGCTTTGGGGGCTGTTTTGGCGGCGCCCGAACCGCCGCCCAGGGGGTGCTGGAGGATGGCGTCGGCCAGGGAGCGGAATTCGAGCTCGCCGAAATGCCGGATCAGCGCCTCGCGGTCAAAGGGTTCGATCTCGAACTGGCGCTCGTCAAACTGCACGGGCGCTTCGACGTTGATGGTCGCCAGTTCTTTGGAGAGGACGGCCTTGTCGGCGTTGGTCCGGACCGTTTCCTGCAATTTTCCCTTGATCTTGTCGGTGTTGGCCAGCAGGTTTTCCACCGAGTCGAACTCCTGAAGCAGCTTGGTGGCTGTTTTTTCGCCCACACCGGGGATGCCCGGGATGTTGTCCACCGCATCGCCCATGAGTCCCAGCATGTCCCGCACCTGATCCACCCGCTGTATGCCCCAGCGGTCGCAGACCTCCGGAACGCCCCAGATTTCCACGTCGTTGCCCTGGCGACCGGGTTTGTAGAGGAGCACCTTGTCGTCGACCAGCTGTCCGAAATCTTTGTCGGGGGTCACCATAAACACACGGTAGTCATGCCGGGCGGCTTGTTTGGCCAGGGTGCCGATCACGTCGTCGGCCTCAAAGTTGGGCACCACCATCACGGGGATGCGCATGGCTTCCAGCAGGCGCTGCACCCAGGGCAGGGCGAAGGTGATGTCCTCGGGCTGGGCGTCGCGGTTGGCTTTGTAGGCCGGATATTGCTCGTTGCGGAAGGTGTTGCCCGGCGGGTCGAACACGACCGCCAGGTGGCTCGGGTTTTCTTTCTGCACGAGATCCCACAACGTGCGGATGAAACCTTGCACGGCCGACACGTTCCAGCCTTTGGAGTTCATCAGGGGGCGGGCGATGAACGCAAAATGGGCGCGGTAGATCAGCGCGTGGCCGTCGAGGAGGAAGAGCTTTTTCATGGTAGCGAAGGTAGGGCGTAAACGGCGCTTTGAAAAACACTTTTTGTTTTAAAAAAACAAAAAAGCGCGTTACCGTTCAAACAACCGCGTCAGCCCGGCTTCCGACGCCGGGCACACGCCCCGCTCGGTGATCAGACCGGTAATCAGCCGCGCCGGCGTGACGTCGAAGCCCCAGTTGCGCGCCGCGCTGTCCTCGGGGGTCAGGAGCACGGAGCGGCGCTGCCGGCCGTCCCACCCTTCCACGTAGCGCACCTCGTCCGGGCTCCGCTCTTCGATCGGGATGTCCGCCAGGCCGTCGCGTATGCTCCAGTCGATGGTGGTGGAGGGCAGGGCCACGTAAAAAGGCACGTGGTTGTCGTTGGCGGCGAGGGCTTTGAGGTAGGTGCCGATTTTGTTGGCGGCGTCGCCGCTGCGCGTCACGCGGTCGGCGCCCACCACCACCAGGTCCACCATGCCGTGTTGCATGAGGTGTCCGCCGGCGTTGTCCACAATAACGGTGTGGGGCACGCCGGCCTGGCTGAGCTCCCAGGCGGTGAGGTTGGCGCCCTGGTTGCGGGGACGCGTTTCGTCGACCCACACGTGCACCGGAATGCCTGCCTGCTGCGCCTGGTAAATGGGCGAGGTCACTGTGCCCCATTCGATGCAGCCCAGCCGCCCGGCGTTGCAATGGGTGAGTATCTGCACCGGCGCGCCGTTTTTGAGCGCCGCAACCTCGCGCAGGAGCGGGAGCCCCTGCTCGCCGATGCGGCGGCACAGTTCCACGTCTTCCTCGACGATGGTGTCGGCCAGGACTTTTGCGACGTGCGCTTTTTCAACCAGATCATCCACTGGCGCAAGCGCCTTTTCCAGGCGGTCCATGGCCCAGAACAGGTTCACCGCGGTGGGCCTCGACGCGCGCAGGCGCGCAAATGCGTCGCGCATGTACGCTTGCGGGTCTGCCGCACCGGCCGCCTCCCGGCAACCGAACCACACCCCGTAGGCCGCCGTGGCGGCGATCAGCGGAGCGCCGCGCACCGCCATGTCCTTGATGGCCGCCACCACGTCGGCGCTGGTGCGCAGGTCCTGCACCACTACCTCATGGGGCAGGCGGCGCTGGTCGAGAATCTGGACGGCATGGGGGTCGGCGGGGTGGGGCCAGAGCGTTCGGGTCATGTCGAATGCGGAATGCGGAGTTCGGAATGCGGAATGTACCCGCAAGGTACTCGTATTTTAAATGCCGGAAAAATCGGGAGCGGTTGGGTGATGCCCGGATGCTTGGGTTCCAGGGCGGACGATCTGCAGGGTTTGCAACCCGGCGCTCCGGGCGGCATCGAGTTCCGCGGCCACATCGGAGCAGAACAGGATGTCGGATGGGGGCAGGCCCAGGGTTTCGGCGATGGCCCGGTAGGCTTCGGGCGCGCGCTTGGGGCCGATGTGCGTGTCGAAGTGGTCGGACAAAAACGGCAGCAGGTCGCCGGCTTCGGAGTGCCCGAACAGCAGCTTCTGGGCGTCTACCGAGCCGGAGGAGTATATGCCCACACGCAGCCCCCGGGCCGTCCAGCGCTCGAGCGCCGGACGCACGTCGGGGTACACGTGCCCTTTGAGCGCGCCGGCAGCATAGCCGTTGCGCCATACTTCGCCCTGCATGGCTTTCAGGTTGGTCTCCTTGCGATCGGCCACGGTCCAGTCCAGCAGCACCTGTTCGGCCGCGTCGGTGCTGATTGTTCTCCCCTCTTCGCGCAGGACGATATCCTGCACCTGCGCCAGCCGGTCGCGGAACGCCGGATCGTTCCGGTGTGCTGCGGCGTAAGCGGGAAAATGCCGGGTGAAGTATGGAAACAGCGTATCGTAAACGAAAGACACGGATGTGGTGGTGCCTTCAATGTCGAGCAGGATGTACGTCACGGGTTGTACTGCTGGTCTACGCCCGACTCCGTGTAATGGGGCACCCATCCGGACTGGTCGATGAAGATGCGGATGGCCTTTACGTGCGGGTTTTCCTTGCCGGCGTCGAACCAGTGGCGCGTGTTGGCCGGCACGGAAATGAGGTCGCCGGCCTCGCACATCACGTTGAACACGGGGTCTTCGCCGTTGTCGAGGTTAAACCAGAAAAACCCCTTTCCGTCGACAAAAAAGCGGACCTCATCTTCGGTATGCCGGTGCTCGCTCAGGAATTTGTTGCGCACAGCCTCGTAGTTGGGCGTATGGGCGTTGATGTTGATCACGTCGGCCGTGTGGTAGCCGTTTTTCTGCATGAACGGATCCAGCACATGCCGGTAGGCGGCGAGCACGGTCTCCTGGTCGGCGTCGACGGCCAGGGGCGCGCCGGCCTCCCACTGGTCGAACCACACGCCGCGGGCGGCGAGAAAATCGCGAATTTCGGCCGGATCGGTGATTTGGCGTTGTAGGTCGGGAATGTTTAGGACAGCCATAGGTTGGTTGATGCGTATTGCGGAAAATTACGTTAAAAAAGGTCGGCAAGACAGAGGGTCAATCCGGGGAGCACATCGCCGCCGTCAAGGGTTTGATCAAACGGAACGACTGTTACGTTGCCGTCAAAGTCGTACACAAACGTTTGCCGTTGCTGTGGGTCGATCAACCAGCCCAACCGGCAACCGGCGTTCCGGTACTCTTCCATTTTAGCACGCAAATCAGGAAGAGATTGCTCCGGGGAGCGCAGTTCCACCACAAAATCGGGCGCTATGGGCGCGAACTGCCGGCGTTGGCTTTGGGGGACGGCCGCCCATTTCCCGACTTGAATCCACGACAGGTCAGGAGAGCGAAAGGCGCCATTGGGCAACTGGAAACCGGTAGACGAATCAAACAATTCTCCGCCCCGGTGTTGTTCATTCCATATACCGATGTGTACGAGCAAGCGGGCGTTTTTGTTGCCTGTGTCTGAATTGGTCGGGGGCATAACGTGAATGCGTTTGTCCGCATCCTGTTCAATGCGAAGGTCTTCGTTCATCGCACAAAACCGGTAAAACTCCTCATTCGTCATCCCTTCACCGGGCAAATAGAATGGGAACGCAGATGCGGTATGGGATAGGGCAGTCATTCGTACAATTTCCTCTTGCCACAAATATCGGTAGAATCCGACGCAAAAAAAACTGATTTTTGCGTCCAAATTCAACGCCCCATGGGATTTCGCGCCACCCTCGTCCGTCCATTCGCCCTGGCGATCGCCCGTTCCATCGACCGGTGGTCGGCCAATGGTGTGGCCCTGCAGGCGCGCACCCTGCGCATGTTGCTGGAAAAAGGCCGGAAGACCGCTTTCGGGCGCGACCACGGGCTGGCAGACGTGCGCACGTACGCCGACTTCAAATTGCGGGTACCCATCCGCGATTACGAGGACCTGAAGCCGTACGTCGAGCGCATCAAAGGGGGCGAAGCGGACGTACTGTGGCCCGGCAAACCGCGCTTTTTCGCCAAAACCTCCGGCACCACGTCGGGGGTCAAGTACATTCCCATGAGCCGGGAGAGCACCCCCCACCATTTCAACACCGCGCGCAACGCCCTGTTCAACTATTTTGCCCGTACGGGCAATGGCGACTGGCTCGACGGCAAAATGATCTTCCTCTCCGGCAGCCCTACGCTCGACAGCGTGGGCGGCATACCCACCGGCCGCCTCAGCGGCATCAGCAACCACCTCGTGCCCGCCTGGCTGCGCACCAACCAGATGCCCAGCCTGCAAACCAACGTCATCGAAGACTGGGAGGAGAAGCTGGACCGGATCGTAGACGAAACGCTGGGCGCCGACATGCGCCTCATTTCCGGCATCCCGCCCTGGGTGCAGATGTACTACGAGCGACTGCTGGCCCGATCCGGCAAACAAACCATCCGCGAGCTATATCCCCACTACTCCGTGTTCGTGTACGGAGGCGTCAACTTCGAGCCCTATCGCGCCAAGCTCGAAGCGCTGGTGGGCGACACCGTAGACAGCGTGGAGACCTATCCGGCCTCCGAAGGCTTCATCGCCTTCCAGGACACCTTTCCCGGTGAAGGGCTTCTGCTGAATGTAAACGCCGGCATGTTTTTCGAGTTTGTACCGCTCGACACCTTCTTTGACGAAAACCCGCCCCGCTACTGGCTCGACGAGGTGGAGTTGGGCGTCAACTATGTGCTCATCCTGCACACCAACGCCGGCTTGTGGGGCTACAACATCGGCGACACGGTGGCGTTTGTCTCCAAAAACCCGTACCGCATCATCGTTACCGGCCGCGTCAAACACTTCATTTCGGCGTTCGGCGAACACGTCATCGGTAAGGAAGTGGAAGAGGCCATTCTGCCCGTGGCCAACAACCAGGGCGTCCGGATTGTGGAGTTCAGCGTGGCACCCCAGGTGAATCCGCCCGAGGGCGGGCTCCCCTATCACGAGTGGTTCGTCGAGTTTGATGAGGCGCCAAACGACATCGCCGCCTTTGCCCAGGCTGTCGACGACCGGCTCCGCGAGCAGAACATATACTACGACGACCTCATTCGCGGCAACATCCTGCGCACGTTGGTGGTGCGTCCGCTGAAACGCGACGCTTTCCGCGAATACATGAAAAGCGAAGGCAAACTCGGCGGGCAGAACAAGGTGCCCCGCCTGGCCAACGACCGAAAAATCGCCGGGTTTCTCTCACACTACCGGGTGTGAACCGCAATGAAAAGCCATACCGCCCTCCCGGTCCCAAATAGTTTCGAATATGCGTTCTCCGGTTTTTACTTTCCTTCTTGCCGCCCACCTCGCCGCTGCCCAGGACGCCGGCCCCATCCTGGTGGCCGACCAGACGTTCAAGGTTACCGGCGCCGATGAGTACCAATTTGCGCTCGCAGCCGGCGACCGCATCGACCTGCGGGTGGAAATGCTCACCGGACGCCAGCTCAAGGAAATCGAATTCTTCCAGTACCCCAACTACCCCATCCTGCGCGACTACGCCATGGACCAGGTGCTGGAGCGCACCTTCACCGCGCCCAAAACAGATGTGTACATCCTGCGCTTCAAAGAGAGCGGTAGCGGCAAGAAGGTGTGTCGCTTTACCCTGCACCGCACGCCCGCAGGACCCGAAACGACGCGCATGGATACGCGGGTGACCTGGGACGTAAAGCAGCAACCCCAATACCAGATTGCGCGCCGCAAGGTCGCCGCCGGCGTTAAAACCGAGCTGGTGTCCCTCGGTGGGCAAGTCACCGTTTCCGGCAGCCAGATGGGACTGAAAAATGCCGTGAACGCCTACCAGTTCACCCTGCCGCCCCACACCGTTCGCTGGGCGTACCGGATCGCCGTCGGACAGGCCGCCGCAGAGGCGCGCAAAAAAGACGCCGACAAGCTGGCGCAAATGCTCAAGACCACCGCCGTGCGCGCCGCGCCGGTGCAGCCCGAAACGGCGCTGGCAGCCTTCGCCCTGGGCATGGCCATCAACATGACGACGTCCTCCAGCGGAGAAGACGTCGAATATGCGCTGCTGGACGCCGCGAACACAACGGCTTTTTTTAATAAGGGCGAATACCAGTCGTTTATTCACCAAAAAGGAATCAGTGTAGACGTGCAACGGCGCAGCGACCCGCTGGAAGGCATCTGGTTTTTTGCCTTGCGCAGCGACAACTGGGTGCAGGCCATCGATGTGCACATCGACATAGAGGCCGTGACGGAAACGCCCCGGTATGTGGAAGAGCTGTTTTTGGAACCGGTGGGGCGATAGCCACCTTTTTGCGCCGGGCATGTCTATCTTTGAGGCCTCAACTGTTTTTGACTACATATGAAGCGACTTCTGTTTGTTTTTTCCATCCTCGCCCCGTTTCTCTGTTTTGCCCAAACCCAACCCACGCCCGCCGCTGATCGGCTCAAGGCATTCCAGCAGCGAAAAGACATGCAGGCCAACTCCCTGCTCGCCACCCTGGAAGCCCAAAGCATAGGTCCCAGCATCTTCTCCTGCCGCGTGACCGACGTGGAGGCCAACCCCGCCGACCCCGCCGACATGTACGTCGCCTACGCCTCCGGAGGCTTGTGGCGCACCCGCAACAACGGCACCCGCTTCGAACCGGTGTTCGACCACGAGGCCAGCATGACCATTGGCGACATTGCCGTAGACTGGGGCCGCAACGTCGTCTGGGTGGGCGCTGGCGAGAACAATTCCAGCCGCTCTTCTTATGCCGGCACCGGCATCTACCGCAGCGCCGACGGCGGCAACACCTGGGAGCACCGCGGGCTGCCGGAGAGCCACCACATCGGCCGCATCGCGCTCCACCCCACCAACCCCAACGTGCTCTGGGTGGCCGTGCTCGGCCACCTCTACTCGCCGAACCCCGAACGCGGGGTGTACCGCAGCACCGACGGCGGCAACACCTGGACGCGCACCCTTTATGTAGACGACAACAGCGGGGCCATCGACCTGGTGGTCGATCCCGGCAACGCCGACGTGCTCTACGCCGCCACCTGGCAGCGCGACCGCCGCGCCTGGCACTTCAACGGCGCCGGTGAGGGCTCGGGCATCTGGAAAAGCATCGACGGTGGCCAAACATGGAGCCGCCTCAACACCCCCGCCAGCGGTTTCCCCAACGGAAAAACCGTGGGCCGCATCGGCCTGACCGCCGGACGAAAAGACGGCAAAACCGTGCTCTACGCCAGCCTCGACAACCAGGCCGCCAAACCCAAAAAAGAAGAACCCAAACCGGACGCGCTCACCAAAGACCAACTGCGCACCATGAGCGTCGCCGATTTTGACAAGCTGGCCGACGACAAGATCGAACAATACCTCCGCGACAACGATTTCCCGGAAAAATACACCGCCGAAATCGTCCGCAAACAGGTCAAAGACGGCAAAATCACGCCGCTCACCCTCGTCGAGTACCTCGAAGACGCCAACACCCGGCTCTTTGAGGCCAACTACATCGGCGCCGAGGTGTACCGCAGCGACGACAACGGGCAGTCCTGGTACAAAACCCACACCGAACCCCTCGACAACATTCACTTCACTTACGGCTACTACTTCTCCAACGTCCGTTGCGCTCCCGATAACCCCGACAAGGTCTACCTCCTCGGCTTTTTCATCGTGCGCAGCGACGACGGCGGCAAAACCTGGCGAAAGATCAACGGCGATAACGTGCACGTAGACCACCACGCCCTGTGGGTTAACCCCCTGCGCGACGGACACCTGATCAACGGCAACGACGGCGGACTGAATATTTCCTGGGACGACGGCGCCTCCTGGATGCTCTGCAACAACCCGCCCGTAGGCCAGCTGTACGCCGTAGCCGCCGACGAAGCCGAACCCTACAACGTGTACGGCGGCGCCCAGGACAACGGCGTGTGGGTGGGCCCCTCCAACTACAAAGCCTCCGACGACTGGCAGCAGGAAGGCCGCTATCCCTACCAGCGCCTCCTCGGCGGCGATGGCATGCAGATCGCCATCGACACCCGCGACAACAACACCGTGTACACCGGCTTTCAATTCGGCAACTACTTCCGGATGCGCCGCACCGGCGGTAAACCGGAACCCGTCAAACCCAAACACGATCTGGGCGAGCGCCCACCCCGCTTCAACTGGCAAACACCCATTCACCTCAGCCGCCACAACCAGGACATCCTCTACCTCGGCGCACACAAGCTGTATCGCTCCTTCGACCAGGGGGCGCACTGGGAAGCCATCTCCGGCGACCTGACCCGCGGCGCCAAAGAGGGCAACGTGCCCTACGGAACCCTGACCAGCATCCACGAAAGTCCGCTCCAGTTCGGACTCCTGTACGCCGGCTCCGACGACGGCCTGGTGCACGTCACCCGCGACGGCGGCCTCAACTGGAAACGTGTGTCCGATACCCTGCCCAAAAACCTGTGGGTGTCGCGCGTCATCGCCTCTGCCCACGAAAAAGCCCGCGCCTACGTAACCCTGAACGGGTACCGCGACGACAACTTTACCCCGTACCTCTTCACCACCGAAAACTACGGCGCCACCTGGACCCGCCTCGGTACCGACCTGCCGCTCGAACCCGTGAACGTGGTGCGCGAAGATCCCGCCAACCCGGACCTGCTCTACGTGGGCACCGACCATGGCCTGTACATCTCACTCGACCGGGGACGCTCCTTCCAGGCCGTAAGCAAGGGTTTGCCCGACGTGCCCGTGCACGACCTGGCCGTCCAGGCCAACGCCAAAGACCTGATCGCAGGCACCCATGGCCGGTCTATTTACAAAATCCCCGTTGGCCACCTGCAAGCCATGACCGCCGCGGTCCTCGCCAAAAGCCTCCACCTTTTCCCCCCCGCGTCCGTTAAACACAGCCCAAACTGGGGCAAAAAACGACCCTGGGAGGAAACCAAAGACCCCGATCAAACCATCGCCTTTTACAGCAAAACCGCCGGCAAAACCGCCTGGCGCGTGGAAACCGAAGACGGCATCCTGATCCGCCAGGGCGAAACAGACGCCCGGGCCGGACTCAACTACTTCGCGTATGGCCTCGACGTTCAGGAAGACGCCGCAACCAAACTCAACAAAAAACTGGAAAAAGCCGACCCTAAAGCCAAACTACAAAAGGCAGACTCCGGAAAGTACTACCTGCCCAAAGGGAAGTATAAGGTGGTCTTGAAACAGGGAACCACCATGGTTAGTGAGGTGCTGGAGGTTAGGTAGGGGGTTGTCGGTCGTCGGCTATCGGTAGTCGGCTGTCGGCCCCTCCGTGCTTCCTCTGTGTATCCTTTGTGCCCCTCTGCGGTTTATTTTAAAAGGAACCACAGAGGACGCGGAGGGTTCTCAGAGGCACACGGAGGAGAAGTCCTTGGTAGCGCCCCCCCCCCTCCGTGCTTCCTCTGTGTATCCTTTGTGCCCCTCTGCGGTTTATTTTAAAAGGAACCACAGAGGACGCGGAGGGTTCTCAGAGGCACACGGAGGAGAAGTCCTTGGTAGCGCCCTCCCCTCCGTGCTTCCTCTGTGTATCCTTTGTGCCACTCTGCGGTTTATTTTAAAAGG
>JANRJH010000002.1:0-20414 GCA_033764075.1 Saprospiraceae bacterium
TGTTCTAAACCGTGGACTTGGAGAAAGTCCAGGAATTCCGTGTCGTATGATTTGTCTGCGTGGTGTGCCTTTTGTTGCGCAATGTAATTTCGCACGACCGGCACTACGGATTCGCTCACAGAATAAGCCGCATACCCCGGAGACCAGGAAAATTTGACCGGCAAGGCTTCTCCATCATTGATCGCATGTGAACTTCCGCCCTTTAGTTGTCGAACAACATCGCTGAGCGATTTTTGCGGGTGCAACAAAAAAAGAATATGCACGTGGTCCGGCATGCCATTGATGGAATCCAAAGGACAATTCAGCCTTCGCAGTTCCTGTTTCAGTAAATCGTGCACGTACGATTCGATTTTTTCTGAAATGAATGGCATTCGGTTCTTGGTGCTGAAAATGACGTGAATCCAATTCTTGGTCTTGCTGTGTGCCATGGTTTGAAGCGTTTTGGTTTATTGTATTGCTTTTATACACAAAAGTAATAAAATTTTCTTTAAAATCAAACCAACAAATTTATTTTCTCCATGCTCCACGGCCATTACCCCACGGCCATTACCCCACGGCTTTAGCCGTGGGGCACCTACACCCACCCCAAATCACCCCCACCCCATAACCCAAGTCATCCCATCTCCTCACCAAAACCACGAAATTTGCCCAAAATTCATCCAATGAGGCATTTTTTGATCATCATCGTATTACTAGGGCAGACCATTGCCTTTTCACAGATCAACATCCTGGTGCACGAAAAAGCGAACATCCAGTTGCCGGGTGTTCAGTCGTTTGCCTACGGTACGCACAACGGTGAATGGCTCATCATCGGCGGCCGAACGGACGGGTTGCACCGTCGACAGCCCTGGGCAACATTTCAGCCTGACGACAACAACAAACACCTCATCGTCGTCAATCCGGTGACCGGGCAGTTTTGGAGCGCATCCCTGGATTCCTTCCCTGGCCCGCTTCAGGAGCAATTGCAGTCCACCAACATGAATTTTACCCAGGTTGGAGCGGACTTGTACCTCATTGGCGGGTATGGCTATTCGCCATCTGCCGGCGACCACATAACCCATCCGTATCTGACGGTGTTGCGCGTGCCCGAAGTCATAACTTCCGTCAAGTCGGGGCTGAATCCGGCCATTCATTTCCGGTACGTTGCCGATGAGCGCTTTCGCGTAACCGGCGGACAATTGCAACACCTGGACGGCTGGTTTTACCTCATGGGCGGGCAAAAATTCATGGGTCGCTACAATCCGATGGGACCGACACATGGTCCGGGTTTTGTGCAGGAATACACCGACGCGGTGCGGAAGTTTACCATTCAAAACACGTCCAATGGCATTCAAATCGGCACGTTTGGGGCGTGGGTCGACAGTTTGCAATTGCACCGTCGCGACTACAACGCACTGCCCCAGATTTTTCCCGACGGAACCCGGGGGTTCACCCTTTTCTCCGGCGTTTTTCGCCCGGATGCCGATCTTCCGTGGTTGAATACAGTAGACGTGCGGCCGGACGGATACGCCGTCAGGGAGGGTTTTAACCAATACCTCAACCAATACCATACGGCCCACGTTGCGCTGTTCGACCAGGCCAAAGGCAGAATGTACGCCGTTTTTTTGGGTGGCATCAGTCGCTACCAACTCAACGCGTCGGGAGAACTGGTGGATGACCCCAACGTTCCTTTTGTGCGCACCATCAGCGTGGTGGAGCGCGATGCCCAGGGCGACATGCGGGAGTACCAGATCGGGGCAATGCCGGATTGGCTGGGCGCGAGTGCGGAATTTATTCCGGTGGTAGCGGAAGACCAGGGTCTTGTCCGGTTGAATGACCTTTCGCAGACCGACTCTGTTTTATTGGGGTACGTGTATGGTGGAATCCAGAGCACCGCGCCCAATATTTTTTTTACGAATGAAGGCGACCAAAGCATTGCTTCCGGCCGTGTGTTTGAGGTGTGGTGGTTGCCAGTGGGCGCCGTTTCGGTGCAATCGCCGCCTGCCCGACTCCCCGACCGCAACCACCTGCGTGTTCACCCCAATCCGGCTTCAGGTGCGACCAATGCAACGTTCGACGTGCCGGTGGAGGAACGCCTGCGGCTTATGATTTACAATCAGGCTGGTGCTATCGTCAAGACCGTTTTTGACGAGCAGTTGGCCGTTGGGCAATATACCTATTTGGTTGATATGGCCGGTTTTCCGTCCGGTATGTATCATTTCCGGTTGTGTAACGCCAACGGCATTTGTTCGGAAGCTCAGGTGGTGCGGTAGACGTTCACAGCAAATGGTGTTTGTTTTCGCTGAGGTTTTCCAGCGTCCAGGGTAGTCGGCGCACAAAAACGGCTTGCCGCACCGGACAATCAACACTGCAAAGTTTACAGGCATCGGGCGAATCGCAGGGGTCCAAATGGACAAAAAGCTCTACGTTGTGTGGAAAGTGGCTGCTGACGAGGGCATGCAGCGCTTCCATTTCATCATGTGCCTGCCTGACGGAAAAATACCAAGGCACGCTCAGGTGACAGTCGAGGTGAAGGATGGCGCCGTATTTGAGGATGCGTACATTGTGGAGGTCAATCCAAGTATGCCGGCGCTCGGTGTCCACCCGCTCGATGACCTGTTGCAGCAGCCCCATGTCGGCTTCGTCCATGATGCCGGAAATGGTTTTTCGTAAAATGCGATAACCTTCCACCAGAATAACCCCGGCAAACACCAGCGCGGTAGCGCTGTCGATCCAGGCGATGTTGGTCAATCGAACCAAAATAAGTCCTGCTACAATGCCTATGGTAGTCCAGGTGTCGCTTTGCAGGTGCCGGCCGCTGCTCTCCAGGGCAATGGATTGCTGCTGCCGGCCGGCCCGGATGCTCCAGGCACCCAGAATATAATTGGCCAGGGCGGTGGCGGCAATGAGCACGATACCCAGGTCAAGGTCCTGCAAAGTGTGTGGGTGCAGGAGGTTGATGCAGGACTCATAGACGATGATGAGCCCCGCCACCACGATTAACAGTCCTTCAAAAGAGGCTGAAACCAGTTCGGCTTTTCCATGGCCGTAGGGATGATCCAGATCCCGGGGCTTGGCGGCCAGACGCAGGCTGTACAGGCTGATGAATCCGGTGACCACGTTCACGGTGCTCTCCAGGGCATCGGTGAGGATGGCCACGGACTGTGTGAGCCCGTATGCCGCCAGTTTGGCGATGAATAACAGCACAGAGGCAATGGCGACCACGCGCTGAACCCGCCAGGGCGTCGGTTGAGGAGCTGCGCGGGTCATTCAAAAAAGGTTTGCTGAATGCGTGCTACTTCGGGCATGGCGGCCAGGTCGTACAACACCCGTTTCCAGTTTTTCTGGTGGGTAGAGCCGATGACCAGCCATTGTTCGGGGGTGCAGCCTACGCGGCCGCGGCTATCGGATTTTTGCGCGCTGGAATCGATTTTTTGCACCCTTTTCCACAGCTTCTCGTCCTTCGAAATACAGAATTCGTAGTGTACTGCAACCTTTCCGTTTGCCGGCCCGGTGAGTCCGTTCTCATCAATGTTTTTAAAATCAAGTTTGATCTTGTTCCACACGGAAGGATCTTCGGGGAGATTGCGGTTCATACAGGCAGTCAGCTGAAGGTTGAGGAGCAGAACGAAAAAAACAATCGGTTTCGTCATTTTTAATGAAATTTACGGCCAAAATTAACCATACCAAGGCATCCAGGGATGCCCAAATATCAGAAGATGCATAACCGCCGTTCATTTTTACGCCGTTCCTTGTTTGCCCCCCTGCTTAGTGTGCCCATTTCGGAAGCGCTTGCCCATTGGCATACACCAAAGCCCGGCCGATTGCCCGTCTGCATAGCCACCTGGGGAAACAACAAGCCGGCAACAGCGGCTGCATGGCAAATTCTGGCCAACAACGGATATGCGCTGGATGCCGCCGAGGCTGGCGCCCGCATTCCGGAAGCCGACCCCAACGACACCAGTGTGGGTTTTGGCGGATACCCCGACCGCGACGGTCACGTAACCCTGGATGCCTGCATCATGGACGAACGCGGCAACGCGGGTTCCGTTTGTTTCCTGGAGGGCATCATGCACCCGATCAGCGTAGCCCGGCGGGTGATGGAAAAAACTCCGCACGTCATGCTCGCCGGCGAGGGCGCCCTGCAATTTGCTTTACAGGAAGGGTTTATACAAGAAAACTTGCTTACGCAACAGGCCAAAGAAGCACTGGCCGCCTGGCAGGTGAAGTCGGAATACAAGCCCGTCATCAATGTCGAGCGCCACGACACCATCGGTATCCTGGCGCTCGACAGCCGGCAGCGACTGTGCGGCGGGTGTACCACCAGCGGGCAGGCATTCAAGATGCGGGGCAGGGTAGGGGACAGCCCGGTGATCGGCGCCGGTCTGTTTGTTGACGGGCAGGTGGGTGCTGCCTCTTGCAGCGGTTTGGGTGAACTGACCCTCAAGACCCTCGGCTGCTTTCTGGTGGTAGAAGAAATGCGACGCGGCGCCTCACCGCAGAAAGCAGCAGAAAAAGCCATACGACGCATCGTACAGAAATACCCGGAGCTGACCCAAAAGGCGCAAATAGGCTTTATCGCCCTGGACGTGCGTGGGCGGCATGGCGCGTTCAGCATCCACCCCGGGTTCAATTATTCGCTGGCAACCCAGGCGGCCAATGAACAGTATGAAGCGCCCTCTTTGTTGGGTTGATGCCGTACGCCCCATCAGTGCGAATTATCGATGCTTCCGCTGCCGGAAACCGTACTTTTCAGGTCGCCGGTGACGTTGACCCGTGCGTCGCCCGAACCGCTGATCGACACTTTGCCGGTTTGCGCCTGCAACGCAGCCGCATTAATATCCGAAGACCCGCTGATGGCAAATTGGATCCGGTTCGCTTTGCCCCTGGCGACCATATCGCCGCTTCCCGAAAAATTGCATTCCAGAACATCCACATCGAACTCGGCGTCCAAATCGCCGGAACTGCTGGCGTTGTACACGAACTTGTCCCCGCGAATGGCATTTCCTGTGCGGACGTCGGATGACCCTGCTGAGTTAAGCACGCTCAACTGCCGGTAAGTAATCTTCAGCCGATAGTTGGAAGCCTTCTGTGCGGTGCCCTTGCGCATGGCGATGTTGATGGCATCCCCGCTTTCTTTGATGTCCACCTCACCGGTGGGTGCGCCGTTTTTGCCGTCTATTTCCACCCGGCTCTCATCTCCGGCAACCAACAGCACCTCGTGGAACCCGCCGGCGAGGTTGATTTTTTGAAAATTGGAAAAAGTGCGCGTTTCGATTTGCGCCTGAAGGCCGGACACAAGGAGGATGCCGGCGAGGATGGAAAATACTTTTTTCATGGATTTCAGTGTGTTTTCCATAATAGACTTTACAATTTTCCCGGGGTTGCCTGGGGGGAGTAAGGATCAACAAGTTTAGCCGGAAAACCAATTTTTTAAAAAAAACGGCTTGGTAAAACTTGTTGATCCTAAACGATTTTACAAATTTAGTGGGTCACTTTCGGCTCCATTTCTTTTGCCTGGGCGATCCAGCTTTCCACCTCATCGAGACGCGGTGTGCGGCCGGCGATGCCTTTTTCTTCATTTACCTCAACGAGTTTGGCGTGCAGGTTTTCCGGCACCCGGTTGCGGAGTTCTTTTACGGTGTCTACTCCAGCTGCCTCGAGCAGGTCGGAGAAATCTTCGGCAACACCTTTGATGCGGAAGAGGTCGGCCATGTTCACCCAGCGGAGGATGAGCGATTCGGAGATGCCGGTTTGCGCGGCCAGTTCTTCGCGTCCTTTTTTGCTGGCGCCGGCTTCGAGCAGCTCTTCCACCGTCATCATACCGCGCAGGTCGCTCAGGCGGCCGGAGTACTCAGGGCCAATGCCTTTGATTTCAATCAGTTTGTAAGCCATTTTCGAATTTGTTTTGTGATTGGAAATGAAAAATCGGGTTAACGGCGCTAATATAGCGCTAGGTCTTTAAGTCAAGGGCGAGGCGGATGAAAAAATCCATTACCTCCGGGTTTCGCATCGAATCCCGGTTATAGGCCTTCTCCAGCGGCTTGTGCTGGAAAATCTTTTTTACCGGTGTTTCCATTTTTTTTCCTGAGATGGTGTAGGGGATATCGGGCACCTCGATGATGTCGTCGGGCACATGCCGGGGCGAGTACGTGTTGCGCAGGGTTTGCCTGATGGTCTGTTTGAGGGCATCGCTCAGGGAGGCGCCGGGCGCCAGGGCCACAAAGAGGGGCATCCAGTCGGAGCCGTCGGGCCGTTCCAGATTGATAATCAGGCTGTCGCGGAGCTCCGGGACCTGATCGAGGGCGCGATAAATTTCGGCAGTGCCGATGCGAACACCCTGCCTGTTCAGGGTGGCGTCGGATCGGCCCAGGATAATCAGGGTGTCGCGCGGGGTGATGCTGAGCCAGTCGCCATGTCGCCACACGCCCGGATACTGTTCGAAGTAGCTGCTGCGGTAGCGTTCGCCGTTGGGGTCGTTCCAGAAGTACACCGGCATGGAGGGCATGGGTTGGGTGACCACCATTTCGCCCACCTCTCCGGGCGGCACCGGGCGGCCATCCTCGTCCCAGCTTTCCATAGCACAACCCAGGCATCGGCACTGAATTTCTCCCTGATACACCGGCAAAATCGGGTTCCCGCCCACCCAGGCCGTGCACACGTCGGTGCCGCCGGCCATGGAAGACAGCCACACGTCCGGCTTGAGGTGCGCATACACCCAGGCAAATGCTTCTGGCGGCAGGGGGGATCCGGTGGATCCGATGCTGCGCAACGCCGACAAGTCGAAGGTGCTCCCGGGGGACAACCCAGCCTTCATACAACTCACCAGGAACGGCGCGCTGGTGCCAAAGTGGTGGATGGGCATGTTGGCAGCAGCCTCCCAGAGGACGTTCAGGTTGGGATACCCCGGACTGCCGTCGTACAACACGGCCGTTGCGCCCGTCAGGAGAGAGCCTACCAGGAAGTTCCACATCATCCACCCTGTGGTGCTGAACCAGAAAAAGTGTTCACCGGGGTGCACATCGTTGTGAAAATGCAGGTATTTGAGGTGTTCGAGCAGGTTGCCGCCGTGGCTGTGGGTGATGGCCTTGGGTATTCCGGTCGTTCCGGACGAATAAAGTATCCAGAGCGGATGGTCAAATGGAAGCGCTTCGAAGGTGAGGGGTGGCGCAGGAAAGGCCAGTACCTCTTTCCAGTGCACGGCGTTGGGAATGTCTTCGGGTTGGGATTTTTCATTCAAAAACGGGATAAAGACCACCGTTTCGAGCGTAGGCAGCAGCCGGCAGATGTCCTGAATCACACCGGTTTTATCAAATGACTTGCCCCCGTAAGCGTAGCCGTCCACCGCGAAAAGCACCTTCGGTTCGATCTGCGCAAACCGGTCGGCCACGCTGCCCGCGCCAAAATCGGGCGAACAGCTGGACCAGACGGCGCCGACGGATGCAGTGGCCAGCACGGCTGCTACGGCGTGGGGTGAGTTGGGCAGAAATGCTGCTACCCGGTCGCCGGCGCCAACCCCTTTGCTGCGCAGGAATGCCGCAATGGCGGCCGTTTGCCGGGCCAGGGCGCGCCATGAAAGGGGCGTCGGCGCCCGGCGTTCGTCAAAATACAGCAACGCGGGGCGGTCGTCGGTGCTAAATCGGAAGATGTGCTCGGCATAGTTGAGGGTGGCGCCTTCGAACCAGCGCGCGCCGGGCATGTGGTCTGCACGCAGCGCTTGATGATAGGGGCTGTGGTGTATAACGTCGAAGTACCGCCAAACGGATTCCCAGAAAGCGTCGGGCCGCGAGGCCGACCACTGCCAAAGCTGGTGATAAATGGCGATGCGGGCCTCATCACCGGCATCCGGAATGGCGCTGACCAGGGCGGGCCAATCCGCCGGTAGCCCGTCCGCACCAGATTTTGCCAGCCAACCCATATACCGGTACAGGTGGCTGTTTTCCATGCGCCTCCGCTCCGGGCGCCACAATATCGCAGGCATATCGTCCATTATCCACAGGGATTTGCGGCGAAAATAATACCGCTGCTTTTTAAAAAATGCACAAACCCGTTGGAAGACGTAAACTTTGCGTAACTTTGCACGCCTTTTGGGGCATACATTTCTTTCTAAACAATACAAATTCAATACTTTAGCTTACAATGGCAAAGCGCAAGGAACGCAACTCCGCAGAAGAAGTGGTGGTAGACGTACAGGAAGTGCAGGGTAATGCCCTTTCTCTTCCGGCTAATTTTCAACAATATCTGGTTTACGCCTTTGTGGCGGTCGCCCTGTTGGTGGCGGGCTGGTGGATGTACCGCAATTTTGTCGTCAAACCCCGCAACCAGGAGGCCATGGCGGCCATGTGGCAGGCGCAGCAGTTGTTCGAACGCGACTCGTTCCAGATGGCGTTGGAGAACCCGGGTGGTGGCTACGAGGGTTTTCTCGGCATTATAGACAACTTTGGCGGCACCAAAGCAGCAAACCTCTCCCACTATTATGCCGGTGTTTGCTACCTCCAGACCCGTCAGATCGACGAGGCCATTGCCCACCTGGAAAAGTTCAAGCCTTCCGATGAGCTGCTGCCGATTATGAAAAACGGCATTTTGGGCGATTGCTACTCGGAAAAGAAGGAGTTCGATACGGCCATCAAATACTACAAAAAAGCAGTGGATGCTGGCAATAACGAGTTGCTGCAATCCATTTATCTGAAAAAACTGGGCTTGCTTTACGACTATCAGGGAAACAAGGCGGAAGCCCGCAAAGCTTTCGAACGCTACAAACGCGATTTTCCCAACCAAAGCTCACCCGAGTGGCGGGATATCGATAAGTATATCTCCCGGAACGCGGAATAATCTGCTGTTTGTCAACAACTTCCCTGTCAGGATAACAGTAGTCCCAATGTCGTCAACCTGGCGTAAAAGCCGCGTTGCACGGTTGTTTACAACGCAATTTGATGTTTGTTTTTTGCCGCGAATTAGCGCCAATTCGCGCAATTCGCGGCAAAAAATAAGGATCAAATGGTTGGCGGTGAAACCGCCCGCCACTGCAAAGGAATCTGTTGACACCAGATGACGCATGTTTTTTTCTGAAACAAAAAATTGCATTGCCTTTATTTTTACCTGTATATTTGTACCGTCATATCATTTTTTAGTTTTCCCATCCACTATTTGTTGTTATTTACTCGTTTGGGATACCAAACCTGTCGTGCTGTCTTCCAGCGGCGACGTTCATTTTTTTACCTAAATCTCAATCCTACACGCATGAGCGCTTCTCTTCGCACAGGACTCATTGCCGTCCTTTTTCACATCGGCAATGCGCTGATTGCCCAAGTCAACGTGGCCGACGAATTGCAACGAGGTGACAAACAGTACGACCTGTACGCCTATACCATCGCTACCCAGACTTATGAATCGGTGCTGAAAACTGACCCCAACAATGCTTATGCCATGGCGCGCATCGGCGATTGCCACATGCAACTCAATCGGGTAGATGATGCGGTTTCCTGGTACGCCAAATCGGTTGCCCAACCTGGTGTCGAACCCGATGTATACGCCCGGTATGGCAAGGCGCTGATGCAAAAAGGTGATTATACAACTGCCCAAACCTGGTTTGAAAAATGGAAGGCCACCGACGCCGCCAATGCGCAAAGGTACCTGGAGATGTGTGCTTACGCCATGCAAACCATCTCGATGGAACCCCTGTATCAGGTTAAAAGCGAGGCCATTAACTCCCCATCGGCTGATTTTGGTCCCGCATTTTTCGGCAATCGGCTGGTGTATAGCTCCAGCCGGACCGACATACCGCGCAAGCAGTCGGGCAAGTCCAGCCAGGATTGGTCCGGGAGCGCCTACAATCAGTTGTTCATAACCCAAATCAACCCGGAGACCCGGGCGCTGCAAACACCCGCCTATTTTCAAAGTGACCTCAGCAACCAGTTCAACGAAGGCCCGGTTTCCTTTTCCGGCGACGGTAAGCGCGTTGCCTTTTGCAGAAACAACTTCATCGACGGCACCCGTCAGCTTGCCGACAAGGGCATCAACCTGAGTCTGTACCTTGCCGAGATGGACGGCGACGCCTGGAAAGACCCCAAAGCATATCCGTTCAACGGCACCGAATACTCCACCGGGTATCCCTCCTTGTCGGCCGACGGCAATACACTATACTTCGCCTCTAACCGCCCCGGAGGGCAGGGTGGCTGGGACGTATACGTCAGCCGGTACATTAACGGACAATGGAGCATGCCCGCCAACCTCGGCCCGCCGTTGAACACCCCCGGCAACGAAATTTCGCCTTTTTTTGACGAAAAGGACCTGTTTTTTGCTTCAGACTGGCACCGGGGATACGGAGGTCTGGATGTGTTCAAGGCGGTGCTGGAAGGCGACAGAACGGTTGACATCAAGCACACAGGACCGGGCATCAACTCATCCAGGGACGATTATGGTTTTGTGTATCATACATCCGGGAAAATCGGTTTTGTCACCAGCAACCGGGCTGGTGGGCGTGGGGCCGAAGACCTGTACGCCATTACGCGGAAAGACGATGCCTTAGCCGTTGCGGCGTCAACTGCTGCCGTGGACATCACCACTCCGGCCGCGGCAGCCGACATATACGCCGTCGCAGCGGCTCCAGCCGGCACATACACGGCAGCAGCGGCTCCGGCCGATATATATGCCGTGGCTGCTTCCCCTGCCGCAACCGTGGCCAATCACCTGCTGATCACCGACATCAGTGGCGCCCCACTGGAGGGCGTAAGCATAGACGCCCGTCAGTGCATCGGAGAAACCGGTGTGACCGACCAGGAGGGAAAGTACTATTTCCCGACCGATACCGTGGTGCTGCCCTGCGCCATGCTCCTGCGCAAGCCCGGTTACGCCGAGATGCTGCTCGACGTTCCGGCCTTCGGGCGCACCACAATGACGGCTACATTGTTGGCAGATCAGCGCAAGGAAATGCGCGGGGTGGTCCTGGATGAATCTACCAAAAAACCGCTGGCCGACGCATACATCAGCCTGACCGTACCCGAAACAGGCACCGAAATGCAGGCACAGACCAATGCCAAGGGCGAATATGTGCTGTTTCTAACCCCGGGTAAAACGTACAACGCGCAGGTTGTCAAAAGCGGATACATGCCCAAACAGGCGGCAGTAACCCCTAAGGACACTACCTCCCTGAAACCCGTTTATCTGGTCAGCACGGCGAAACAGAGCGCGAAAACCGTTTCTACGTCCGTACCGACTACCTCAACCGTTGTGCCGGCAGGCGCTACCTCGGCCGCCGGCGGATATTCCATTCAGGTGGGCGCCTTTCCACAAAAGCCTACATCGGCGCAATACAAGGAATATGAACCGCTGACGCCATTGGGTAATGTGTACAATGTGCAGGAGGGCAACATGTACAAGGTTCGGCTGGGGGTTTATTCCTCGAAAAACAAGGCAAATACGGTACTTAAGGAAGTGCGCGCCATGCCCAAGTTCAAATCGGCCTACGTGGTCGAGGAGCGCAATGTTGATAACACCCTGCTGCTGGACGAGGTGAACAAGCCCCTGCCGGCCAATGGCGGCCAAACCGCCGCAGCCGGCCCCGCCTTGCACGCCGTGGAAGTCGCCAACCAGGAACTCACCAAACCGGTGTTTCTCGAGCGGTATGCCAACCTCAGCAACCTCGGTAACCTGTACAATAAACCCGAAAACAACCGCATGAGCATTCGATTGGGCGTCTGGTCGGATCCCGCGCCCGCAGAAAATGCCCGGCAGGAGGTGGTCAAACGCGGATATCCAAATGCATTGCTGGTGACCGAAAACGGCGCTGAACCCACCTATCAATCCATGGTCATTACCACTGCCGGCAGCCCGCAGCAAGCAGCCACGACGCCGACAGGCATCACCCAGAACAAACAAATGCCCGCCCAAACAGCCAAGGCTGTGCCAATGACCGACCCGGCCAAGCCGTTTTTTGTTCGCCTGGCTGCTTTGTCCAAACCGGAATCATTCAAACCTGCCATGCTCAACGGTGTGGGCGGCACCCTGGAAAAAAAGCTGCTGACCAATGGCATGACCCTCTTCTACCTCAGCGGCTTCAGTACCAAAGCAGAAGCGCAAACAGCCGTGGACAAGGCGAGGACCAATGGCTTCACCGAAGCGTTCGTGGCAGAGTTGCGCGACGGACAGCTGGTGCGCCACAACAATTAGCCGTAAAAAAAGATTGCCGTTCAGGCAGCGAATCATCCTGCGCATTCGTTCAGAAACAAAGCACACGTTCAAGTTTTTTTTCTAGCGCTGTATTGCGCGCGAACTGTTCGAAGAAAGTAGGTTTTTAGTTGGTTTGTTGCGGTACGTCTGAAACAGAAGTGCCTTTCCAAAGGGCAGGCTGAAGAGCCTGCCTTTTGTGTTTTTGTGCTTCCCAACGTTGGAATTGCGGAATGACGACTATTTTTGCCGCGCACAACCAATCAGGCCATCATGCAGGAAGATCAGTTTAAGCGCCTAGTCGCACATTGCAAGGAATACGGATTCATTTACATGTCGTCGGAAATTTACGATGGCCTCTCCGGCGTGTATGATTACGGCCCGATGGGCGTGGAGCTGAAAAACAACATCAAAGACTATTGGTGGAAGGCCATGGTGCAGATGCACGAGAACATCGTGGGCATAGACAGTGCTATTTTCATGCACCCCAAAATCTGGAAAGCCTCCGGCCACGTGGATGCCTTTAATGACCCGCTGGTGGACAACAAGGATTCCAAAAAGCGCTACCGTGCAGACCAACTGATTGAAGGTGAGGTAGACAAGCTCATGGCCAAGGCGGAAAAAGAGGTGGAAAAAGCCCGTAAACGGTTCGGCGAATCCTTTGAAGAGCAACTGTTCCGCGACACCAATCCGCGGGTGCTGGAGTACACCCAAAAAGCGCGCGCCATCGAGGAGTTGATGGCGGAGTGCCTGGGCAACAACGATATGGGCGGCTTGAAAGCGCTCATCGACAAGCTGGAGATCGCCGATCCGGAAAGTGGATCCCGCAACTGGACCGAGGTGCGCCAGTTCAACCTGATGTTCAGCACTCAGATGTCGAACATCTCGGGCGACGACGAGTCCAAGCTCTACCTGCGGCCTGAAACAGCACAGGGTATTTTTGTCAATTTTCTCAACGTACAAAAAACCACGCGCCAAAAAGTGCCCTTTGGGATCGCCCAAATCGGCAAAGCCTTCCGGAACGAGATCGTAGCACGCCAGTTCATTTTTCGCATGCGGGAATTTGAACAAATGGAAATGCAATTCTTCGTCCGCCCCGGAACGGAAATGGAATACTATCAGTACTGGAAAAAACGCCGCATGGACTGGCACCAGGCCATCAACCCGGCCGAAAAATTGAAGTTCAAGGACCACGACAACCTGGCACACTATGCCAACGCTGCGGTGGACATCCAGTTTGAGTTTCCCTTCGGCTTCCGGGAACTGGAAGGCATTCACTCCCGCACCGATTTCGATCTGGGGGCACACCAGACCCTTTCCGGGAAAAAATTGCAGTTTTTTGATCCGGAACTGAACGAAAGTTATGTCCCTTTCGTCGTGGAAACCTCCGTCGGTTGCGATCGAATGTTCCTCGCAGTGCTCAGTACAGCCCTGCAGGAAGAGCAAGTACCCGACGCCCAGGGCGAGGACAGCACCAGAACCGTGCTGCGCATCGCTCCGGCGCTGGCCCCGGTCAAGTGTGCCGTGTTGCCGCTCCTGAAAAACAAGGAAGAACTGGTGGACAAAGCAAGGGACGTCTTTGATGAACTCAAATTCCATTTCGCGTGTCAATATGATGAAAAAGACGCCATCGGCAGGCGATACCGGCGCCAGGACGCCATCGGCACCCCGTTTTGCATCACCATTGACTTTGAGACCCTGCAGAACAATACCGTCACCATCCGGGAACGCGACTCCATGCAGCAGGAACGCGTCGCGCTGGACACCGTAGCGGAAATGATCCGCACCAAAACCGACATGACCCAATTGCTCAAGTCGCTGCAGTGAGGCTGGAACTTTATGACATTTTAATCAAAATGCCATATCTTTACAGCGTTTCCTAAATCTCATATATTCATGTTCGCCTACCTTTGGTATTTTCTATCGTAATACCCCTTTCTGTAATCCGGTTACATATTCTTCACAAATGTTGACTTCGCGACGAATGGCCCTTTGTGGTATATTTTTTGCAGAAGTAATGTGTAATCTTCTAATCCGTACCTAATCTCCTGAGTTATAATAGGTCACTTTCTCGTCTCACCAAAAATTGCGCGCTTGTGAGAGCAAGTCTACTCCTGTTTCGTCTACTGACGCTAATTTGCCCGTATGTTTTTACGGTAAGTGCATTTGCCCAGGACATACACTTTTCCCAGATCGGCAACTCACCTATGAACCTGAACCCTGCTTTGGCAGGTGTTTTCGGTGGCGACATGCGTTTTGTCGCCAATTACCGCAACCAATGGCGGTCGGTACCCGTCAAGTACGAAACTTTTGCTGGTTCCATAGAGAACAAATTTTACTTCAAAAAGGATAAGAACGATCCTTTACACGTAAAAACCCTGTACAACAGGTACATTACCGGGGGGCTTATGGTCAACCACGATAAGCAGGGCTCACTCGACCTGACGACCATACAGATCGGCATTCCGGTATCCCTGACGTTGCCGGTGGGCAAAAAAATCTACATGACGGGTGCTATACTCCCCATGTACGGCCAACGCTTTCTCAGCGGCGCAAACGCCACTTTTGATTCGCAATGGAACGGTGTTTCTTACGACCCGAGCCTTTCGGCCAACGAACCCCAGTTGGTGGACAACAACATGGTTCAGTACTTCGACTTTTGCGCCGGGTACAATTTCAGGCTGCAATCCTTGCGCAGGCGCTCCTATTTTGATTATGGTGTTGGGGGCTACCACCTCAACCGGCCTTCTCACGAGTTTTTTGACGAAGACCTTGACATTCGGGTGCATGAGCGCTACAATACGTACTTCAAGGGCATGTTGCAAATTTCGGACAACATGGATCTCTACGGCCAGGCCATTTACCAACGCCAGGGCGGCAACCAGGAAGTAATCTATGGGATCGGTGGCCGACTGCACCTCAGCAAAGACCACCGTTACAAGGAGTTGGCCATGATGGTGGGTGTCAATTTCAGACACCTCGACGAGGACGCCGTAGCGCCCTTTATCGAAGTGCATTACCGCACCTGGCTCCTGGGCTTCTCTTACGACGCCACCCTGTCGGATTTCCAAACGGCTAATGACGGCAAAGGTGGGCCGGAATTGTCGCTCATCTACCGGCTCTACAGGATCAAAAACCTGAAGTTCCAGTCCTGTTCCATGCTTTAATCTTCCTTGACGCTTTTGATTCCAATCAATATATGAAACGCCTACTCAGCGCTATTTCTGCTTTTTTCCTGGTTGGTCCGCTGCTGTTCAGCCAGACGGACAAACTGGGCCTCACCGATAAGATCAATGCCGAACTGGACCGCGGCCCTTCCGTGGCGGCACTTGAAAAAGAGGCCGCGCTCCGGTACAACAACGGCGATTATTACGCCGCCATGCAACTATACGCGCGGGCCCTGGAAGCCGACACCATGAACGTGAAGGCGCTAGAAGGGTATGGCAAGGCAGCCTACGATTTTTATGCCCTTCGCCAGGCAGACTGGGCCTATTCCACTATGCTCGACAACAACCTCGGTAAGGCCGACCAATCAACCTTGCTTCGTTTGGCGGATATCAAGTACCGAAAAGGTAATTACCAGGAATCCAAAGAGTTGTACTACAAGTATCTTTTTGTAACCCCGCCGGCTGAACCGCGTGCCGAAGATATGGACCTCGCCCAGGAACGCATGGAACGTTGTGATTGGGCACTCGCACTGCTGCGGGACGCGGACATCCAGGTGGTCACTACCCACCTCGATACCTTCATCAATTCGCCCTACGCCGAGTATGCCCCGCGGCTCTTTGAGCAAAAATTATACTTCTCTTCCTACCGCTTTCCGCATGAAAAGGACAAGGAAAAGCCCAAGCGTCACCTCATCCGGATGATGCGTACCGACGAGTTGGGTAAAGACAGTCTGGCAGAGGTGCATGTGACGCCCGAAAACAGCGGCGAACAACACAATGCATACGCTACGTTTTCTGCTGACGGGCAAACCATGTATTATTGTGAATGTGCATACACGGAAATGGCGCTGTTCCGCTGCGACATTTTCCGGCGCAAACGGGAGCAGCAGGACTGGGGACCCGCCCAGAAACTGCCGGAATCGATCAACAATCCGGAATTCACCAACACCCAACCAGCAACCGGAAAGCTGCCCGACGGGCGTGAAGTACTCTTTTTTGTCAGCGACCGACCAGGCAAAGGGGGGCGCGACATCTGGTACAGCCTCGTCAACGGCGATGATTTCGGCGCACCGGTAAATTTATCGGCCATCAACACCTCAAAGGACGAGGTCACACCCTGGTTTCACGACCCCACCCAAACGCTTTATTACAGCACCAACGGACCGGCAACGCTTGGCGGGTTCGACATTTACAAAAGCGAATACGCAGGCGGAAATTGGTCGGCTCCCAAACACACCGGCGCAGAGCTCAATTCCAGCGCCAACGACGTCTATTTCTCCCTGTCTGCCAGCGGAAAAACGGGATTCCTGAGTTCCAACCGCGCCGGCGCCATCAACTACTCCGAAGAAGCCTGCTGTTATGATATTTTTAAGGTGGACATCAGCAAGCCGGAGATGGTAGCGGTCAACTTCAACAAATTCACCGGTGACTCACTTCCGGAAACAACCATGCGGCTGGTGACGATGGAAAGCAACCGGGCATCGGAGGAGTTCAAGATGAATGTCGCGTCACCCAGTCAGGAGTTCAAGGTGTCACCCAACAAGCAGTACCTGATCATCACCGATAAGGACCACTACATTTCAGATACGGTAGCCTTCAGCACCCCCAAAACCATGTGGGAGGAACGCATCGTGCAAAAACTGTACCTCGAACCCAAAGGCGTGCGCCTGATCGTCACCATTTTCGATCAAGAAACCAGGCTCCCGCTCCGTTCAACCACAACACGGCTCAACCATTTGTCGCAGCGAAATCAACAGGGAATTGTGCAGGTTGGAAAAAACGGAGAGCCGATTCAATCGCTCATGTCCACCAAGAGCGACACCAACCGATATGAGTATTTTCTGGAATTCGACAGTGAGTACGACATCACCGGAACCAAACCGGGGTATACCAGTTCGACCGACAAAGTGAGTACTGTGGGCGTACCCAGGGGCGCTACCATTGAAAAACAACTCTTTCTCACCCGTGGCGTAGAGCTCGACGCCTATGCACTTGACGATTTATCCGATAAACCACTCCGGAATGTGACTTTTAGACTGGTCAATCTCGCCACCGGGAAAGTAGATGTAAAAACCAATCCAACCAGTAATGATTATTACCAGGTGTTGGACTACGAGAGCCGCTATCGGATTGTAGCCACCAAGGAGAACTACACCGCAGACTCCCTTGAATTCAGCACGGTTGACCTGCCCAAACAGGCATTTCAGCACATAACCCGCGAGTTGCGACTGCGATCACTCAATCTTCCGGATTATCTGCCGGTTGTCTTGTACTTCGACAATGATAACCCCAACCCGAGAACCATGCTGGAAACAACCAAAAAGGAATACCGGGAAACCTATGTTGAATACTACCGAAAAAAAGAGGAATTCATCAATGCATACACCAAGGGCATGACCCCCGATCAAGCCTCTCCGCATGCAGTTGAAATAAACTCTTTTTTTGAAGACAGCATCAAGACGTATGGTTGGGATAAGTTAATGACCCTGTCTGAAATGTTGTACGAAATATTGGAAAACGGAGATTCAGTGGAGATCACTTTAAAAGGATATGCGTCTCCTTTGGCCAGCTCGGCTTACAACTTCAACCTCACCGAACGTCGGGTGGCCAGTGTGTACAATCACTTCCGAATATTTGACGGCGGTATTTACAACAAACATTTAAAGTCTGGCCGTCTAACCATTAAGCGGGAACCCAACGGCAGCAGCAAGGCTCCGGCGACGGTAAGCGGAGACCCCAAAGACCGGCGCAATGCAGTGTACAGTGTTGCCGCGTCCCGCGAACGCCGGGTGGAGATCATTGGTGTTTCCATAAAACAAACCTTGCCTAACCAATAATCGCTTGACCATGAACATATTTGTTACACCGAGGCTTGGGCTCTTTTTACTCTTTGGGGCCGCATTGCTTGGTTCCCTTTCGGCACATGCCCAAATTTCACAACCGCAGCCTTGCGACGGCGTCATGTCCGTTTATTTCGGTGTAAATGCACCCAACTGCCTGATGGACTGCGCTTCGGCAACCGCCGTGCCCATTTGTGGGAACCCACCGTTTTCCTTTCAATGGAGCAACGGCGCCACCTGGAATACCATTCTGGATGTGCAACCAGGATCATATTCCGTCACGGTAACAGATGGGACAGGTCAGCAGGCTACGGGTACCGTGGTGATCCCGCCCGCCCCGCCGCCCGTACAGGCAACAATAAACGCCAGTCCTTCTGCCTGCACGCTACCGGCCACGCTCACGGCATCAGCAACGGGCGGTACGGGCGCATATACTTATGTCTGGAGTACAGGAGACACGATTCCTGCCATCATAGTCAATACATCCGGCACCTACACGGTCACCGTGGTGGATGCCAATGAGCCAACCTGCCGGGACACCGTCAGCATAAATGTGGGCTCCAACGTACTGGCCATTCAAATCATCGAAACGCCGGTCACTTGTTTTGGAGACTCCACCGGATCTGCCGCTGCCACCGTGAGCGGCGGAACACTCCCATACACCTTTTCCTGGAGCAATGGTGGCAATGGCGCTTCCATTGGCAATTTGCCGGCAGGTTCCTATATTCTGACAGTGACCGACATTGCCGGTTGCACGGCGGTCGATACAGCGATCATCACCCAGCCAGATACGCTCGTCGTAACACTAGTCCCCGACGAAATTAACTGCGCAAGCCCACTCGACACCCTGACAGCAGTGGTGACAGGCGGAACAGGCCCCTACACCTACGCATGGACGCCGGGCATGCTGAGCGGTCCGATTCAGACCACCTTGGCCATTGGTACGTATTCAGTCACGGTAACGGACCTGGTGGGCTGCACGGCCTCCGATACCTATACATATACGACTCCCTCAGGGTTTGACAGTATAGTAGTAATTACCACGCCATCAGGTATCCCGGAGGACTCCTCTGGTAGCGCGACCGTTATTGTATTCGGCGGCACAGCGCCCTACACCTATTTGTGGAGCAACGGCGGCACAACCCAAACGATTGACAGCCTGCCGGCAGGCACGTACTGCGTGACGGTGACGGATATCAACGGTTGCACGGACACCTCCTGCGGCACGGTCGTTCAGGATACAACGCCGCCTCCGCCCCCGCTGACGGTGGACATTGTGCCGGCAGGGGATGGTATTTGCGGGGACTCTCTGAGCAAGGTGATGGCGAACGCGGCCGGCGGCACACCCCCGTACACCTACCTGTGGAGCAACGACTCCACCACGGTGATGATCTTCGCCCAGGTGGGCGACACGGTGTGGGTGAAGGTGACCGATGCGACGGGACAAATGGCCACCGACACAATCGTGGTTCCATTCGTGCCGGCAGTAGTAATCGACAGCCTGATAACAACAAACAACGCCTGCTTGGGCGACACGACGGGCTCGGCAACAGTGTACGCTTCGGGCGGTACGCCGCCGTACACGTACGCGTGGACGCCGAATGTGGGCACAGGTGCAACGGTAACGGGCCTGGGCAACGGCACATACGTGGTGACGGTGACGGACTCCCTAGGCTGCACGGTGGTAGACACGGCGGTGATCGGCAGTCCGGATACGCTGACGGTGACGCTCATTCCAACCGAATTGAACTGCGCCACCCCGCTGGATACCTTGACGGCGGTGGTGACGGGCGGCACAGGCCCGTACACGTATGCATGGACGCCCGGAACGCTGAGCGGTCCGGTGCAAATCGACCTGGCGGTGGGTACCTACTCGGTGACGGTGACCGACGCGGGTGGCTGCACCGCAGTGGATACTGCCATCATCACCGTTCCGGATACGCTGACGGTGACGCTGGTACCCGACGAGTTGAACTGCGCCACTCCACTGGATACCTTGACCGCGGTGGTGACGGGCGGCACAGGCCCATACACATATGCATGGACACCCGGAACGCTGAGCGGTCCGGTACAAATCGACCTGGCGGTGGGCGCCTACTCGGTGACGGTGACGGATGCGGGAGGCTGCACGGCCACCGACACGTACACCTACGCGGTTCCGGTGCCGATCGACAGCGTGGTGGTCACCACTACGCCGACGGGCATACCGGACGATTCTACGGGCACAGCGACGGCGAACGTATTCGGCGGCACAGCGCCCTAC
>JANRJH010000005.1:0-160084 GCA_033764075.1 Saprospiraceae bacterium
TACCGTAGCCTTAATGTAACGGCTCCGCTGGGTAGTGAACTTCTTTTGTATCTTTCGAAGTTCTTTCAGCTCATCTTCTGCAAGGAGGAATTCCATGACACAAAGTTAAACTTTTTCCCAAACCTCTTAATTTTGGGTATATTTGTACTGCTTTCATATACTTATTTTATTTTTTGATTACTGCCAACTACTGTTTTCCCGCACCCAACGAACAACCAAAACCCCAACTTCATCTTCACCCCCAATTTCAGCACTTATCCCGCACGTCGTGTTTTACGTATCCTTCAGTTGCCGGAAAATCGCCACTACCCAATAACCCACCAAAACCTCATCCGGCACCCAAGGCAACTTCCACCCTGCAAATATGCCTACCCTTTTTCATGTATGCAACACCCAACACAAAAAATTCACCCATTTCGTCGCCCATCCGTCAACGCCTCACCCCAAAAACCCATCAAACCCCTCCCGGTGCACCACGCCCACGTCCACCGGCTGGTATGCCGACACAAAGGCCTCCGGAAACCGTGTTTTGGCTTGCGGGTTCCACTTGAACTCGTAAGCGGCGAACTCGCCTTGCACCTCTTCCACGTAGTCGATTTCCTGCTGCTGGTAGGTGCGCCAGAACCAGGCGCGGCCCCGGATGCGGCGATACTCCATGCGTTTCAGTCGTTCGCTGATGAGGAAGTTTTCCCAGATGGCCCCCGTGTCGGCCCGGCGTGCCAGGGGTTTGAAGTCCTTGAGCACGGCGTTGCGGATGCCGGTGTCCCAGAAGTAAATTTTCCGGCTGCTGCCGATCTCGTTGCGCAGGTTCCGGCTCAGCGGCGGCAAGCGGAAAACGATGTACGCTTTTTCAAGCAGTCCGATGTACTGCTCCACCGTGCCGCGGTCGATCTGCAACAGTTGGGCCAGCTCATTGTACGACACCTCCGAACCGGTCTGCAGGGCCAGCGCCAGCAGCAACTTGTCGAGCACCTCGGGCTTGCGGATGCCGCCAAAGTTGAGCAGGTCTTTGTACAGGTAACTGCCGGCGAGTTGGGCCAGCACCTCTTCCTCGTCGCCCGTCTGGTTGAGCACCTCGGGGTACATGCCAAAGAGCAGCCTTTGCTCCAGTTGGGTGTGGGCCGCCGCGAATCCGGTGTGCGCCGTGAGTTCCGACCAGGCGACCGGGTACAGGCGGTACTCCCACTTGCGGCCGGTGAGCGGTTCGTTTACCTCACTCGCCAGGTCCAGCGCAGAAGAGCCGGTCACGATGAGCTTCACCCCGGGGATCTGGTCGGTCACGATCTTGAGCGTGAGGCCGATGTTGGGCACTCGCTGCGCTTCGTCGATGAACAGGATGGTGTTTCGTCCAATGATTTGCCGGAGCCGGGCCTCGCCCGCGCCATCCAGCAGGGCGACAATGCCCGGGTCGTCGGCGTTCAGGTAAAGGTATTCGCCTTTTTCCGCGCACATTTGTCGCAAAAGCGTGGTTTTACCCACTTGCCGGGGACCCAGCACCACAATGGCTTTGGGGTCGGCCCAGTGGCGCTCAATGTGTTCCCGGAGCGCTCGTTCGATCATTTTTATAAAATTTGTAGATTACAATCTGCAAATTTAATGAAAAATGTGGAATATGAAGTTTGGTTCCCGGAAAAAAAACCTCAAACCCCTCCCGGTGCACCACATCCACGTCCACCGGCTGGTAAGCCGACACAAAGGCTTCCGGAAACCGCGTTTTGGCCTGCGGGTTCCCCCAGGCGGCATAATAGAACACGGATTGGACGGATCGCTTTGCGAACACCGATCCCAAATCCGCGAAAATCCGTGTTCGCAAAGCGATCCGTCCAATCCGTGTTCTATTCCCCCCTCCCAAAAAAAACATCAATCATTCAGCTTCAGCACCTTCAGAAACGCCTCCTGCGGCACTTCCACCGATCCGAACTGCTTCATGCGTTTTTTGCCTTCTTTCTGCTTTTCGAGCAGCTTGCGTTTCCGGCTGATGTCGCCGCCGTAGCACTTGGCGGTCACGTCCTTGCGCAGGGCGCTGATGGTTTCGCGGGCGATGACCTTGGCGCCGATGGAGGCCTGTATGGCGATCTGGAACTGTTGTTTGGGCAGGAGCTCCTTGAGTTTTTCGCACATACGGCGGCCGATGAATTCGGCTTTGCTGCGGTGCACGAGGGCGCTGAGGGCGTCCACCTGTTCGCCGTTGAGCTTGATGTCGAGCTTGACGATGTCGGTATCGCGGTAGTCGAGCACATGGTAGTCGAAGGAGGCGTAGCCGCGGGTGGAGGACTTGAGTTTGTCGTAGAAGTCGAACACGATCTCGGCCAGCGGCATGTGGAAGATGATTTCCACGCGGGTGGGGGTGAGGTAGTGTTGTTTGATGAGGATGCCGCGTTTTTCGAGGCAGAGGGTCATGATGTTGCCGATGTAGTCGGGCTTGGTGATGATCTGCGCGTAGATGTAGGGCTCCTCCGACTTTTCCAGGTGGTTGGGGTCGGGCATTTCGGAGGGCTGATACACCATGAAGCGCTTGCCCTTCATGTCGGTGGCGTAGTAGGGCACGTTGGGCACGGTGGTGATGATGTCCTGGTCGTATTCGCGCTGGAGGCGTTCCTGCACGATTTCCAGGTGGAGCATGCCGAGGAACCCGCAGCGGAAGCCGAAGCCGAGGGCGGCGGAGGATTCGGGTTCAAAGACGAGGGAGGCGTCGTTGAGCTGGAGTTTCTCCAGGGAGTCGCGCAGGTCCTCGAAGTCGTCGTTGTCCAGCGGGTACACGCCGGCGAACACCATAGGCTTCACCTCTTCGAAGCCTTTGACGGGTTCGGTGGTGGGGCGCAGCAGGTGGGTGACGGTGTCGCCCACCTTGATCTCGCGGCTGATCTTAATGCCGGTGATGATGTAGCCTACGTTGCCGGCGGCGAGTTCGTCGGAGGGGAACAGGCCCATGCGCATGATGCCCACTTCTTCGGCGACGACTTCTTTGCCGGTGGCGATAAACTTGATCTTGTCGCCCTTGCGCAGGGTGCCGTTCATGATGCGCACATAGGCCACCACGCCCCGGTAGGAGTTGAACATAGAGTCGAAGATCATGGCCTGCAGGGGCGCCTGGGTGTCGCCCTTGGGCGCCGGGATGCGGTCTACGACGGCGGCGAGGATTTCGGGCACGCCCATGCCGGTGCGGCCGGAGGCGGAAATGATGTCCGCGCGGTCGCAGCCGATGAGGTCGATGATCTGGTCCTGCACCTCTTCGATCATGGCGCTTTCCATGTCCACCTTGTTGACGATCGGGATGATCTCCAGGTTGTGGTCGACGGCCAGGTACAGGTTGCTGATGGTCTGGGCCTGGATGCCCTGGGAGGCGTCGACGAGCAGCAGCGCCCCCTCGCAGGCGGCGATGGAGCGGCTGACCTCGTAGGAGAAGTCGACGTGGCCCGGGGTGTCGATGAGGTTGAAGATGTACTCCTCGCCGTTGGCCGGATGCACATAGCGCATCTGGATGGCGTGGCTCTTGATGGTGATGCCGCGCTCGCGTTCGAGATCCATGTTGTCGAGCGCCTGGTCGGTCATGTCCCGGTCGCTGATCGTTTTGGTGAACTGAAGCAGGCGGTCGGCCAGGGTGCTCTTCCCGTGGTCAATGTGGGCAATGATGCAAAAATTGCGGATATTTTTCATGAACGGCGGTACAAAAACAGTGGTTCAGCGGGCTTTCGGTGTTTGAGACTGGAAACGGAGCGCAAAGATAGTCGAATGTCGAATGTCGAGTGTCGAATGTCGAATATGGTTAAGCTTGGTTTTCCGAAAAAACCAGCGTACAAGTCATTCGACACTCGACATTCGACACTCGACATTCGACACTCGACACTCGACTAGGCTTTCCACTTAATCGTGCAACCAATCGCCTTGGTTTGCGGTACGGCGACTGCTTTGCCGTTGCGCAGGTCGTTGATGGCGTTTTCGAGGTATTTTTCCTTGACGGCGGTGGCGTCTTCGTGGTTGTCGTCGATGGCGCCGATGTAGCGGACCACGCGGTTTTTGTCCAGCAGGTACACGTGCGGGGTGCGGGTGGCGCCGTAGGCTTTGGCGATTTCCTGGGTTTCGTCGTACAGGTAGAGGAAGTTGAATCCTTTTTCGCGGGCGCGCACCTGCATTTTCTCGTAGCTGTCGTCGGGCTGTTTCACCGGATCGTTGGGGTTGATGGCGATCACCGGGTAGCCGAGGGAGGCGTATTTTTTGTTGAGTTCGATGATGCGGTCTTCGTAGGCGATGGCGTACGGGCAGTGGTTACAGGTGAAAATGACGATGAATCCTTCGATGATCTCGCCTTCGAGGGAGTACATGTTTCCGTCGACGCCTTTGAGCGTGAAGTCTCGGGCGACATCGCCGACCTTGTAGCCCGTACCCTGGGCAAGGGCGCAAGCGGCGGTGAGGAAGGTGGCCAACAGGAGCAGAGTCAGTTTTTTCATGTTCAATCAGAGCATTATGGTGTAAAAAAGTCAGTTTTCCAGCACAGACAGGAGCATTTTCTCCATTTGTTCGTAGCTCATTTTGCCTTCGTGAAACGCTTCTTTCCCGTTGACGGGGTTCAGCATCCAGGTGGACGGGATGCCGCCGCTCCAGTCGGGGTTCACGGTGTCGATCCACTTGTTTGGCGTGGGCTCGTCCATGAATACCGTGTAGGGCTCGATGGCGTGTTCGCGCACGAACGGCACCACTTTGGTTTCGATATTCTTTTTAAAATCGTTGCTGACGAGCACCAGCCTGACCTTCCGGTCGGCGTAGGCGGTGTTCAGGCGCAGGAGGTCGGGCAGTTCCTCAATGCAGGGCACGCACCAGGTTGCCCAGAAATTGATCACCAGCACCGAATCCGTTTTGGCTTTTCGCCAGGCATCAATCTGCCCTGCCTTGACCATGGGCATCTGGGCCAATGTGCTGGTGTGGAAGAGCAGCAGCACGGCAAAAGCGCCGAAAAAATCTCTCATGCTATACAAACGCCGGATGGGGCATTTCGGTTGTGGCCTCATTTTTTCAAAAATTTTGACGCAAAGGTGATTTCCGATACGCAAAGGTGGCCTAATCTTGCGCACTTTTTACCAACCGCTCTGTCATAATGCGTTCAATTGTGCTGTTTTTGTGCCTGTTTGCCGGTCTTGCCCTGTGGGGGCAGGGCGAGTCCCACCTAAAAAACATCCGTAGGCTCACTTTTGGTGGCGACAACGCCGAGGCGTACTGGAGTCCCGACAGCAAATGGCTTACCTTTCAGAGCAACAACCCGGCATGGGGGCTGAAGTGCGACCAGATCTTCGCGATGAAGGTGGCCAAGGCGGCAGACGACGCCACCTACCGGCCCCGGGCCATCAGCCACAACAAGGGACGGACGACCTGCTCGTTCTTTATGCCCGACGGCAAGCACATCGTTTTCGCCTCCACCATGGGCGCTGCCGACACTTGCCCGCCCGTGCCCGACCTGCGCGCCGGCGGCAAGTACCTGTGGCCGGTGTACGACAGCTACGACCTGTATGTGGCCGACCTGAAGGGCAACATCGTACGCCGCCTCACCGACACGCCGGGGTACGACGCAGAGGCGGTGCTCAGCCCCAAGGGCGATCGCATCCTGTTCACCAGCACCCGCTCGGGCGACCTGGAACTGTGGACCATGAACCTCGAGGGCGGCGACCTCCGGCAGATTACCGACGGATTGGGGTACGACGGCGGCGCGTTTTTCAGCCCCGACGGCAACAAAATAGTCTTCCGCGCCAGCCGCCCGCAGACAGCAGCGGAAATCACCGAATACAAAACGCTGTTGTCCCAGGGGCTGGTGGCGCCCACCAACATGGAAATTTACGTGTGCGACGCCGACGGCGCCAACCTGCGCCAGGTGACCCGGCTGGGCAAGGCCAACTGGGCGCCGTATTTCCATCCCGACGGCAAGCGCATCATCTTCTCCAGCAACCACCACAGCCAGCGCGGCTACGACTTCCAGTTGTACCTGATCAACGAAGACGGCACGGGGCTACAACAGATCACCACGGAAAGCATTTTCAACTCCTTTGCCATGTTTTCACCCGACGGCAAAAAACTGGCCTGGTGCTCGAACCGCGACAACGGCGGCACGCGGGATACGAATGTGTTTGTGGCGGATTGGGTGGAGTGATGGGGGCGGCAGGTTGCCTACAACTCCAGCAAACCCTCGGGTAAATCCACCGACACCTTTTTTGCCTGCGTATCGACCTGCTTCAGGAAATGCGCATTCAGCGGCACCATCACCTCCTTGCCCCGGTATACCACCACGGCCATCTCCTGGTGCGGCATTTCCACCACCTGGCGGATGACGCCCAGCTCACCGACGGAGACATCTATCAAGGTGTAACCTTCGAGGTGCGCGTAGTGCGCGCCCTCGACTTCGAGCTCGCGCTGGTGGTCGGGAATGAGATCGGACTGCCGGAGGAATACCTCGCGCGACTGAATGGCCATGGCGGCGTCCCGATCGCCAACGTCTTCGAGCTGCACGATCAGGTCGTTGCCGCCGCGCACGTCCTCGATGAAGTAAGGCACTTTGGTGCCGTTTACATCGATAAAGATGCGCTCGTTTTTCAGGAAGTCTTCCAGATAGCGGGGCTCAATGGCGAGTTTGAGTTCGCCTTTTAGCCCGTGGGGTTTGGTGGTGCGGCCGATGGATACGTACATGATGGAGTGCGGAATGTGGAATGCGGAATGCGGAATAATTTGACGCTTGGGTTGCAGGTTTGGGCATGGATTTTTTTCCGGGGCGTCAGAAAGTATTTTCACCGTTCGCCCGGCAACCATGTAGAGGCTGAATCATAAGTCATTGAAAATTGGCAGCTGTTCCCCCGTTGAACCATCGCATTGCCCCATATGCATGGAAGTAGCCCATAAGCCCCGTAGGGGCGGCCCTCTTGTAGCCTAGGGTGAAACGTGTATGTTGGAACGCCGTAGGCGTGGCATAATAAACAGTGCACGCGGAGAGGTGTAGGGTCAAGTTCGCCATAATTGATTTTAAAATACGGCCAAACCGGGAACCGTTGCCAATGTTCAATGACTTATGATACGCCTTCGTTGAATAACACCGTGCCATCATGGATATGCAGATCAATTATGATCAATTATAACCTGTTTAAGCACATACCCGCGTTCGGCCTTGTCGGTCCAGGGCAGGGTCAGGCAGTCGGCGGGGGTGGGGTCTTCGTTGCAGTACTGGGAGTCGAGGATCCATTGTTCGCGCCAGACGAGACCGATGCCGCGGGCGTATTTGGCGCGGGAGATGCGCAGTTCGATGGCGTTGTTCTGGTCGACTTCGGTGATGGTGAGCACGGAGTCGAATGCAAAGGGGCCGATGACGTCGGGTTTATCGATGGTGTCCACTTCATAAAGCCAGTTGGCGAAGGGGCGCATGCGTTCGCCGGCGACCGCTATTTCCCGGTCGGCGTCGATCCACAGGTTGCCGTCCCATTCGGTGCGGCGATCCATGGGGAACACCAATTTGAGGAAGCGGAGGTTTTGTTCGGTTCGGATGGCCTGTTGGGTATTCAATGTGGCGGTTTCGACGTACCGGAACTGCCAGGGGCCATTGGGTCCGGGGCTTTCGTAGCGTTCGATCAGGTAAGCCGGTGCGCCGGTGTTGTCGGTGACGGTATCGCCCACCAGCTCCCGGACGAAGGTGGTGCTGGAATCGCGGAGCGTTCCGCCGCCGGGGGCAAAGTCATACACCACGCTGTCGACCCGGTACGCCACCCAGCGGCCGGTTTCCAGCGGGAAGTAGGCGTGTTGTTCGAGGGGGTCGATAATATCGGGGTTGGCCGTCACCCGATCGCCACATCCGACCAGGCAAAGGGAAAGCATCGCCGCCACCGGCGGGAGCATCTGCTTTGCGGAAGTGGCCACAGCGCCCTGAGGTCGACCGGAGCGGCCTTTTGTTTTGCGCATTCCGCATTCCGAATTCTGCATTCCGCATTCGTTAGAGCGGGAAACGGGACTCGAACCCGCGACTTTCAGCTTGGGAAGCTGACGCTCTACCAACTGAGCTATTCCCGCGATCATTATCTGTGCAAAGTTAAGGCGCCGCAAGGGAAAAGGCAAAGGATTCGGCGGAATACACCAAAAAAGGTATTTTTAACCTTGGCTTAAAATAGGTCGCGGTAAAAAAGGAGCCGATGGCATTCTGGCATAACATTTGGAAATAACATACAAGTGCGTCACCAGGCGCCGTAATCATGAAAAGTCTCGAATCATTAATCCAAAACAACATGCTTGGGCCGGTCGTCGCTTCCCGTACGACCGCGAACAAGCGAATCTCCACCATGAGCTATTTACCATCATCCCATGCCACAGCAGTTCCGGAAAGCGACATGCGCATTCACGCAGGTTCCACTAACCGGTTCATTGAAATGGCTACCATTCGTTTCCACCTACCCGCCTCCGCACAAGCAACCTTGCGCGTGATGGATCAAACCGGACAGACCGTGTGCGTCAAAAGCGGCCAGTTCGACACAGGGGATAATCACTTTTTGCTTCATCGGGATGACCTTCCGGAGTCCGGGCTTTATCTGTACCGTATTGAGACCACTTATGGCAGCGGTATCCGGAAAATCATGTTGTATTGAGTTAGAAAGGTTGATAAGCAAATTTTATTCGTCCTACGAGTATACTCGTAGGACGATTTTCATTTCCAAACAAAATTTTGATTCCCGGCTGTTTTTTTGACAGAACAACATATTTGTTACGTCAATTTTTTTTTTCGGTGGTGTACATACCAACTTCGCGTCGTACTTTTGCCCGCGTTTTGCAGCGCTTTTTCCCACGACGCAGCCATGAAGATATTCAAAGCATATACTTTCCTACTGATATTCACCGCTTTGGCCTGGGGCGCCCGGGCGCAGGGCGACCATGGGCACGATCATTCCGACGGTGAACGGCATGAGCACACCGATGGCCACCACGACCACCCGGAGGCGCATCCGCAGGAAGGTGACCACGGGCATCCGAATCAGTCCGGCGCCCATCCGGAAACGCCGGGAGAAGCGCATACCGACCACGGCTGCGGGCACCACGAAGACCCCAACGCGGAGTTCAATGCGGGCGAGCTGGCACTGCACCACATTGGCGACGCCAACGCCATACACATTGTGGGCGACTGGTATTTCCACCTGCCCGTCATGTTGTACGCCCCCGGCCATGGCTGGACGTTCACCACGACAGGCGCCTTCAAAGCCCATCATCACGGCAACGGCACGGTCGCCAAAGACGGGTATGTGCTGGTGCACGGCAACGTGATGCGCGTGCAGGACCCCGCATTCCCCCGGGGAGAGGTGCCGGTCAGCGAGCCCTCGCACGAAGTCAAAACCATTGATGGCAAGGAGAAGACGATATATTACGTCCAGGCCAACGGCATCTGTTACACCCTCGACGCCAAGTCGACACTCGACGGCGGCGTACTGGGCGGCGGGTTCACCAGCTTCTACGATTTCTCCCTCACCCGCAACGTATTCACCATGTTGTTGGTGTGCGGACTGCTGTTCTGGCTCTTCCGTTCCGTGGCCAAAGCCTACGCCAAGCGCGACGGAGAAGCGCCCCGGGGCGTGCAGAACTTCATGGAGACGTTCATTACCTTCATCCGCGACGAGGTCGCCATCCCAAATATCGGACACCAATACGAGCGATTTATGCCGTATTTGCTGACCGTTTTCTTTTTTATTCTTGGGCTCAACCTGTTTGGGCAGATCCCGTTTTTCCCGGGCAGCGGCAACGTGACCGGCAATCTTTCGGTGACCATGGTGCTGGCAATCATCACCTTCCTGATTACCAATCTGAACGGCAACAAGCACTACTGGGAGCACACCCTGTGGATGCCCGGTGTGCCGGCGGTGCTGAAAGCCTTGATCCTGACCCCGGTGGAAGTGCTGGGCCTGTTCCTCAAGCCTTTTACCCTGATGCTGCGTTTGTTCGCCAACATCACCGCCGGCCACATCGTGATCGTCAGTTTCGTGAGCCTCATCTTCATCTTCGGAAAGGCGGGCCAGAGCGTAGGTGGCTCGGTGGTCGGCCTGGCTGCTTCGGTGCCGCTGACCCTGTTCATGATGGCGCTGGAGTTGCTGGTCGCCTTTTTGCAAGCGTACATCTTCACCATGTTGTCGGCCGTTTATTTCGGCATGGCTACAGAGGAGGCGCATCATTGATCATTTATTCGAAACCAAACAATTTTTCAATATGGAATTAGCAACCATTGGTGCAGGTTTGGCCGCTATCGGCGCAGGTCTGGGTATTGGTCTGATCGGCAGCAAAGCCGCTGAAGGCATCGCCCGCCAGCCGGAAGCAACCGGCGACATCCGCGGTATCGTGATCCTGACGGCAGCCCTGATCGAGGGCGCCGCCCTGGTGTGCATGGTATTGTCGTTTTTCGTGTAAAACCTGCCACAAACTGCTCCGGGCGGACGCGGCAACGGATGGTTGCCGCTCCGCCCCGGCTCTTTGCCGCTTTTTCCTAACAACATTCAACCCACCATCTCATGCTGTTTCTGGCCGACTTTTCCGTCATCAAGCCCGATCCGGGCCTCCTGATCTGGACAACCATTATCTTCCTGATCTTTTGGTTCGTTATGTCCCGATTCGCTTTCAAGCCCATCGTTGAAGGGTTGAAAAAACGCGAAAAAGACATCCAGGACGCCCTCGACCAGGCGAAACAAGCCCGTGCCGAAATGTCCAATATACAAGCCGAGCACGACCAACTGGTGGCCCAGGCCCGCGAAGAGCGCGCCATGATCCTGCAGGAAGCCAAACTGGCCAAAGAAGATATCCTCGTTGAAGCCCGCGAACGCGCCAATCAGGACTACCGGGCTAAAATGGAGAGCGCCCTGCGCGACATTGAAAACCTGAAGCTGGCCGCTATGACCGATCTGAAAAACCAGACCGGCAAAATCGCCATCGAAATCGCCCAAAAAGTGCTCCAACGCGAACTGGGCAACAAGGCCGAACAGGAAGCCTACGTACAACAACTGGCCGACAACATCAAAATGAACTGATCCACCGGCCGCCGGCTGATAAATTCGTACCCATGTCCCTTAACCGCATCGCCACCCGCTACGCAAAGTCCCTCATCGATCTGGCCAAGGATCAGGGCAAACTGGACGTTATGATCGCCGATATTGAAACCATCCACCGCGCCAACAGTCAGGTGAAGGAGCTCCGGCAGATGTTCAGAAGCCCGGTCATTCCGGCCGAGCGAAAACTGGCCGTGGTTGAAAGTGTGTTCCGCGGAAAAATCGACGACCTCATGGTCGATTACCTTCATCTGCTCATCAAAAGGGGGCGGGAAGTGTACGCCCCGGAAATCACTGAGGAATTTATACGGCAGTACAAAGAGCAGAAGCACATCACCCCCGTGCGCATCACCTCCGCCGAACCCCTGAGTGACAAGGTGATGAAAACCCTTCGCGAACAAATCCTGGCCACCGGCCTGTCGCACGAAAACCTGGAGATACAAACCGTTGTCGACCCTTCGATAATCGGCGGGTTCATCATCGAATTTTCCGACAAACGCTACGACGCCAGCATAGAAGCCAAGCTGAAAGATCTGGAGTCCATGTTCTCCAAAAATCTGTACGTCAAAGCATTCTGACCCCGACCCTCACTCCATTTTAAAAAAATAAAAGCAAATCATAGTCATGGCAGACGTAAGACCGGAAGAAATTTCCGCCATACTCAAACAACAATTGGCCGGCTTCGACGCAGGCACTAATCTGCAGGAAGTAGGCACTGTTCTGCAGGTGGGCGACGGTATCGCCCGCGTGTACGGCTTGCTGTCCGCCCAGTCCGGCGAACTGGTCGAATTCGAGAACGGCGTGCGCGCCATTGTCTTGAACCTGGAAGAGGACAACGTGGGTGTCGTACTCATGGGCTCCTCTGCGGGCATCGTTGAAGGCTCGCGGGTGAAGCGCACCGGCCTTATCGCCTCCATCGAGGTAGGCGAGGCGTTTCTCGGCCGCGTGGTCAATCCGCTGGGTCAGCCCATCGACGGACGCGGCGCCATTGGCGGCGAAAAATTCGAGATGCCCCTGGAGCGCATTGCCCCGGGCGTTATCTTCCGCCAGCCCGTGAACGAGCCGCTGCAGACCGGTATCAAAGCCATTGACGCCATGATCCCCATCGGCCGCGGACAACGCGAGTTGATCATCGGCGACCGCCAGACGGGCAAGTCAGCCATCGCCATCGATACCATCATCAACCAGAAGGAGTTTTACGACCGCGGCGAGCCGGTTTTCTGCATCTACGTGGCTTGCGGCCAGAAAGCATCCACCGTCGCCCAGGTAGCGCGCACCCTCGAGGAGCACGGCGCCATGGCCTACACCGTGATCGTAGCCGCCACCGCCGCCGATCCGGCGCCCCTGCAGTTCTACGCTCCTTTCGCCGGATGCGCCATCGGCGAATACTTCCGCGACACCGGCCGCCCGGCCCTCATTGTGTACGATGACCTCTCCAAGCAGGCCGTTGCCTACCGCGAGGTGTCCCTCCTGCTGCGCCGCCCCCCGGGCCGCGAAGCTTACCCCGGCGACGTGTTCTACCTCCACAGCCGCCTGCTCGAACGCGCCGCTAAAGTTATCAACGACGACAGCGTGGCCCGGAACATGAACAACCTGCCCGAAAGCCTGGTAAAGGCCGGCAAGATTAAAGGCGGAGGTTCGCTCACGGCCCTGCCCCTGATCGAGACCCAGGCCGGCGACGTGTCGGCATACATCCCTACGAACGTGATCTCCATCACCGATGGCCAGATCTTCCTCGAGTCCAACCTGTTCAACGCCGGCGTGCGCCCGGCCATCAACGTGGGCATCTCGGTAAGCCGTGTGGGTGGCGCCGCTCAGATCAAATCCATGAAAAAGGTAGCCGGTACGCTCAAACTCGACCAGGCCTACTACCGCGAGCTGGAAGCATTCTCCAAATTTGGTTCCGACCTTGACGCCGCTACCCAGTCGGTGCTCTCCAAAGGCGCCCGCAACGTGGAAATCCTCAAGCAACCGGAAAACAGCCCGGTGGCGGTGGAAAAACAGGTGGCAATCATCTACCTCGGCACCAGCAACCTGCTGCGCGACGTGCCGGTGAACAAGGTGCAAGAGTTCGAAGAAATCTTCCTGATGAAAATGGAAACCAGCATGCCCGAAGTGCTGGAAGAGTTCCGCAAAGGCAAACTCGAAGACGCCAGCCTGGCCCGCGTGACCGCACTGGCAAAAGAATTGTCGGAACAATACCGTAAAAACTAGCCCTTATGCCAGGAGGACTTAAAGAAGTACGCGAGCGGATCAAGTCGGTGATCAATACCCAGCAGATCACCAAAGCCATGAAAATGGTGTCTGCCGCCAAATTGCGCAAGGCCCAGTCGGCTATTGTTCAGATGCGCCCATACAGCGAGCGGCTCAACAAATTGCTGTCCAATATCCTGTCCAACCTCGAAGGCGACGCCTCAACCGCCTTCGGTCAGGTGCGCGACGCCAAAAAGGTGGTGGTGGTGGTCGTTACCTCCAACAGGGGGTTGTGCGGCGCGTTTAACACCAACATCTGCAAGGAGGCCATCGCCCTGATCAACGAGCGGTATGCCGGCCTGCGTAAAAGCGGCGGAATCAAAGTTGTTTTTATCGGCAAAAAAGGCTACGATTACTTCCGCCGTCGCATCCTCGACGTTGAATTCGACACCAGCAACATCGGCATGTTTTCCGATCTGTCGTACGACCACGTCAGCGGGCTGTCGAATAAGCTGATGGCAGAATTTACCGCCGGAAAAATTGACGCCGTGCACGTCGTTTACGGGCACTTCCGCAACGCAGCCGTGCAGCTGCCCACGGTGGAGCACTGGCTTCCGGTAACCAAAATACAGCCCAAGCCCGGCCAGAAAAAGGAAAAACGCGCCGATTACCTGTTTGAACCCAACAAGCAGGACCTGCTCGAAACCCTTGTGCCCAGCATCCTCCAGCTGAGCTTCCACAAAACACTGCTCGATACCCACGCATCTGAACACGGCGCTCGGATGACCGCCATGGACAACGCCTCCGAAAACGCCAACGAAATCCTGAAGGAACTGCGCATCAACTACAACAAGGCGCGCCAGGAAGCCATCACGCGGGAACTGTCGGAGATCGTCGGGGGCGCAGCCGCACTGGAAGCCTGATGAACGTCGGAATTTCGGAATGTGGCGGATAAGCATGCAACACTCCTTATCTTTTGAGCGTTAATGCGATATGAAATTCCGAAATGGTCTTTTTTTGTGCCTCTTCACCGGACTGACTGCCGCTTGTAGCTACACCATCAAGGTAAAAGACGGGCGTACGGCTTATGAACGCAAGCAGTACCAACTCGCCGTGCCCATGCTGGAAAAGGAGCTGCAACGCGCCAAAACCCGCACCGAAAAAGGACAGCTGGCCTACCTGCTCGGCGACGCCTACCGCCACATGGGTATGCCGGAAAAAGCATTGCCCTGGCTGCAAGAGGCGTACAACAACAATTACGGCGCCGAAGCGCTCAAAGCGCAAGCCTTCTCGCTCAAACAACTGGAGCGCTACGCCGAAGCGCGTGAGGCGTTCAAAAACCTGGGCATAGAGATCGGCAGCCCTTACGAATACCGAAAGGAGATCACCGCCTGCCAGGTCGCGGAGGGCTGGAAAAAAGAGCCCGACAACGGCCGCAGCCTGCAACCCGTTGCCTTTAACAGCCCTAAAAACGATTTCGCCCCCATTCCCTACGCCGATCGTACGCTGGTGTTCACCAGCGACCGAAGCATGAGCACAGGCCAGGACCCTTACTCCTGGACCGGAAACCGGTTTATGGATCTCTACATCGTAGATGCCGGCGGCGCCAGCCCGCAACTGTTCGACGAAAAAATAAACACAGCGGCCAATGAGGGCGTGCCCTGCTTCAATCGCGACTTCTCCGAAATGTACTTTGTGCGCTCTGTAGGCGCGTACAAAAACGACGACCGCTTTAACCGCATCTTTTTCAGCCGCCGGCAGGGCGACTCCTGGAGCGACCCCCTTCCCCTGCCTTTTCAGAAGGACAGGGTCAACTACGTCCATCCCGCCTTGTCCGTCGACGGCAAAACGCTGTACTTCGCCTCCGACAACCCGGACGGGTGGGGCGGCTTCGACCTGTACGCCGTCACGATGAACCCGAACGCCGAGAATGGCTGGGACGAGCCGCGGCCGCTGTCCCGGAACATCAACTCGCCGGGAAACGAACTTTTCCCCGTCGTCGACGCCGACACCCTGTACTTCGCGTCCGACGGCCTGACCGGCATGGGCGGGCTCGACGTGTTCAGCAGCTACCGCGTCGGCGGAAACGCCTGGACGCCGCCCATTAACCTAAAGCCGCCGGTGAACTCCGGCGCCGATGACTTCGGGCTCGTCATCACCGAAAGAACCCGCCCCGGTGCCACACCACAGCCCGGTGACCTGCTGTACCGCGGGTACCTGTCGTCCAACAGACCGGGAGGCTCCGGGGGCGACGATATTTACCTCGTGGAACAACGCGTGCCGCCACCGGCTCCACCCAAGGTGGATACCACGCCGGTGAAAACGGCACCAAAGTTGCTATTGGACGTCTACGTGCTCGAAAAAATCTATGCCACGCCGGGAGACCCCAACTCGGCCCTGCTTGGCCGAAAACCCTTGCCCAATGCCGCACTGAAAGGTGTCTTCGGCGCCAAAAGCCAGGAGTGGACCAGCCCGGCCGAAGGACCAGTGCGCATAGAGATGACGCCGGAAACCGATTACCGGTTCACGGCTTCGCACCCCGAGTTCCTCACCAATGAAGGGCGTTTTTCCGCCAAAGGACTGGCGCCCGATCCGAACCGCACCGAACAGGTGTATGAACTGGAGATTGTGCTGGACCGCATTTACAAAGACCGCGAGATCGTGCTGGAGAACATCTATTACGATTACGATAAGTGGGACATTCGTCCCGACGCCGAACCAACCCTGAACGCCCTGGCCGACGTGCTGCGCCAAAACCCGGGTATCCGGATCCAGCTGGGTAGCCATACCGACTGCCGCGGCAACGATGCCTACAACCAGAACCTGTCCCAAAAAAGGGCCGAAAGCGCCGTGAACTACCTGATCGGTAAAGGAATCAACGCCGACCGCCTGGGCGCCCTGGGCTATGGCGAAAGCAGCCCGGCCGCCTCCTGTGCCTGCAGCCGTTGTACGGAGGCGGAGCACCAGTCGAATCGCAGAACAACCTTCAAAATAGTAGAATAATCCTGAACCCGCAAACAATGTCAACTACAATCAAGCGACCGGTTGCCCTTTTTTACATGGCTTACGTATTAGGGGCGGCCAGCCTTGTCCTGTCCTTGAGCGCCAACCGCAACCTGCGCAACAACTTCGGCAGCCCCCTCGATACCCAGGAGCAACAGTGGGTCGACTCTGTGTTTAACAACCTCTCCATCACCCAGCGCATCGGACAGTTGTTCATGCTGCGCGCGCATTCCGACAAGGATGCGCAGTATGAGGACGAGCTCGAGCAGGTCATCCGCCGCTTTCAACCCGGCGGACTGTGCTTCTTCCAGGGAACACCCGAAAAACAGGCGGAGCTCACCAACCGCTTCCAGGCCGCCAGCCCGAGCCTGCCCCTGCTCATCAGCATGGATGCCGAGTGGGGACTCGGCATGCGCCTCAAGGGAAGCACCATATCTTTCCCCAAACAACTCATGCTGGGGGCCATCCAGGACGACCGCCTGGTGTACGAAATGGGCAAGGAGGTGGCGCGCGAATGCCGCCGCCTGGGCGTACACATGAACTTCGCCCCCGTGGCCGACGTGAACAACAACCCCCTGAACCCCGTGATCAACGAACGGTCGTTCGGGGAAGATCGCGCCAACGTCACCAAAAAATGCCTGCAATACATGCGCGGACTGCAGGACGCCGGCGTGCTCGCCTGCGCCAAACACTTCCCCGGACACGGCGACACCCATGTGGACTCGCACGAGGAACTGCCCGTGATCAACCACAGCCGCAGCCGGCTGGACAGCCTTGAGCTGCACCCCTTCCGTGTGCTCACACAGGGCGGTGTGGGTTCCATCATGGTCGCCCACCTCAACGTGCCGGCCCTAGACCAGCGCGACAAGCGACCGACAACCCTCAGCCGGGCTACCGTAACCGGACTGCTGCGGGAAAACATCGGCTTCGACGGACTCATCGTCACCGACGCCATGGAAATGAAGGGTGTCACCAAATACTACGCGCCGGGAGAGGCGGAATTAGAAGCGCTGAAGGCCGGAAACGACATTCTGCTGCTTCCTTCTGACGTCGACGCCGCCTTTCGTGCCATCCTGCAGGCCCTGCACGACGGCGGACTGGACATGCGACAGGTGAATGCCAGCGTGAAAAGGGTGCTTCGCGCCAAATATCGCCTCGGGCTCACCTATCGCACCGGGGTGGACATCTACGCCGTGTCCGAAGACCTGAACCGCCCCGAAGCCTATCTGCTGAAACGCCGGCTGGCAGAGGACGCACTCACCCTGGTGCGCGACCGGTACAGCCTGGCGGGATTCGCCGGTCTGGAAGGGCAGCGCATCGCCACGGTATCCATCGGCGAAGATACGCAGACCCCCTTCCAGACCACCTGCGGCTGGTATGGCCCTATTGACCATTTTCACCGGCCCAAAGAACGGTCTTCCGAGCAGGACCATCGCCTGCTGGACTCCCTGCTGAACTACGACGTGGTCCTCGTGAGCTTTCACAACATGAGCGCCAAAGCTGCAGACCAGTACGGGGTTTCTAATACGTCGCTGGGTTTCCTGCAACGACTCACCCGCGTGATGCCCAATACCGGCGTGGTGGTGTTCGGCAACCCGTATAGCCTGAAGTTTTTCGACAATGCACCCTTGCTCGTTTGCGCCTACAACGACGAAGCGCTCACCCAGGAGCTCGCCGCCCAGGCGCTGTTCGGCGCCATCGATTTCAAGGGCAAACTGCCGGTGACGGCCTCGCCAAACGCGCCCTTCGGGCAGGGCATCGTGAAAACGTTCAATGACAAACGCCTGGCCTACGACATCCCGGAATCCGTCGGCATGAACAGCGATACCCTGGCCCGCATGGACGAACTGGTGCAGGAAATGATCGATGCCGGCGCCGCCCCCGGTTGCCAGATCCTGGTGGCGAAAAACAACCGCATCGTGTGGCACAAGTCGTATGGCCACTTCACCTACGAGCAAACGGAGCCTGTGGGCCTCACCAACCTGTACGACCTGGCCTCGGTGACCAAGGTGACCGCCACGACACTCGCCATGATGCAACTCTACGAACAGGGCTGTATCGACATCCGGAAAACGCTGGGCAGCTATCTGCCCGAAGTGCAGGGCACCAACAAGAACGACCTGATCATCGAGGACCTGCTGGCCCACCACGCCGGACTCGTCTCCTGGATCCCCTTCTACGAAAGCACCGTCAGCCGCTACGGCATACCCAACCAGCACATTTACCACCGCCAGGCCGACGAGGACTCTCCGGTGCCCGTCGCCAAAGATATGTTCATGGTGCAGGAGCAGGTGGACACGGTGTGGAACACCATTTACCGCTCCGACCTGCACGACCGCCGCAGTTACCGCTACTCGGATCTCGGCCTGTACCTGAGCGCACGCGCCGTCGAGACCCAGACCCGCCAAACCCTGGATGCGTACATGGACGAACAGTTCTACCGGCCCCTGGGCCTGGCCACCACCACGTACAACCCCTGGAAACGCGGCTGGGCAGACCGCTGCGCGCCCACCGAAGAGGATCGTTATTTCCGTCAGCAGCGCCTGCAAGGATACGTGCACGACATGGGCGCCGCCATGCTCGGCGGCGTGGCAGGCCACGCAGGCCTGTTCAGCAACGCCAACGACGTGGCCAAGATATTCCAGATGCTGCTCAACGGCGGCCACTACGGCGGCCGACAGTACCTGCAGGCCGAAACCATCCGCTATTTCACCACGCGCTATTACCGCAGCTCCCGCCGCGGGCTCGGGTTCGACATGAAAGAAACCGATCCCAAGCGCGACCCCAACCTGAGCACCCTGGCCGGCCCCAACACCTTCGGGCACCTGGGATTCACCGGAAACGCCGTGTGGGCCGACCCCGACAAGCAGCTCGTCTTTATCTTCCTGTCCAACCGAACCTACCCCACCATGCGCAACAATAAGCTGATTACCATGGACTACCGGATCCGGTTGCAGGATTTGGTGTACAGGGCTATGGGGCCGGTGGTGGCGCCGTAGGGGGTAATGCTAAGGCCTTAAGCTGCGGCATACACCACGCGTTTGGTGTCGAACCGGCGGATGATGCTGTTAATTTTCTCCCGGTATTTTGTTGTTTTATCCATGTGAAAAAACAATTTTGATTCAAAAAACTGGAAATTAATTGAAGTTCAACCGTTTTTTTTCTTCTTTTTGCGAAGCATTTTAACATCTACCTTGTCTTTAAGACGTCCGGTAGACAGTTTGTTCGTGATCAAATCTTCAAGATTAATGAATGGAATTACTGCTCCTTCGAAAACGGCCTCTTCTCTATGCAGGTAACAGGCGTCAAAATCTACCCCTTCGAGTTGAACAATCAAGTCAATCCGATTAGGCTCGTAACCCAATTGAATGACATTTTCAGGATTCATCAAGTCATCCAACTTAATTCCTAAAGCGCCAAGACCGAACTGATCCAATGTGTCCAACAATTTTTCAGCATTTTGGGGGGCGGCCCATATCCAAAAATCAAGGTCATTGGTGTATCGGGGGTATCCATGATAAGCAACGGCATAGCCTCCAACGACGAGATACCTAACGCCGTTTTCGTTTAACAACTTTATAAACGCCTTGAAATCTTCGTCCAGCACCATATTTCCAGTCGTTGTATTGTTTGCGAATCTTTTCCAAGGCCAATATGCGCTCATAAGCCGGTCGATTGCGCCAGTACAACACATCGTCGGGCTCTTGTCCTTTTTTGTAAATGCGAATGGGATATAGACTTTTTTCCTGCATACTAGACACAAATTTACGATAATTTCCGGTATTTCCAATGGATTACCCACCCTCATTTTTAAAACAACCACCCCTGCCCATCCGTTATACCCCGAACGCTCTGCCGGATGAACGCTGATATCACACACCAAGACCTCGCCGCCCTCCACGAGTCCACCCAGGCCCGGGAAAAAGCCGTTAAAACCCGCATCATCAGCGACTGGCTGCCGCGCTACACGGGTATGCCGCTGACCGAATTCGGCGAGTACATCCTGCTGGTCAATTTCCGCCACTACGTTCACCTGTTCGCCGAAAAGCACAACGCAGTCATCCACGGCCAGGACCGGCCCATGCAGGCCGCCACCGCCGGGAACATCACCATCGTCAACTTCGGTATCGGCAGCCCCAACGCGGGCCTGGTCGTCGACCTGCTGGAAGCCATTCACCCCAAGGCCGTGTTGTTCCTGGGTAAATGCGGCGGCCTGCGTGCCGATAAAAACAAGGTGGGCGACCTCATCCTGCCCATCGCCGCCATCCGGGGCGAAGGCACCTCCGACGACTACCTGCCGCCCCAGGTGCCCGCACTGCCCGCCTTCGCCCTGCAAAAAGCCATCTCCACCACCATCCGGGAATACGAGCGCGACTACTGGACCGGCGTGGTGTACACCACCAACAAACGCGTGTGGGAGCACCGGGAGGATTTCAAGGCGCGCCTGCGCGAGTTCCGCTGCTACGCCATCGACATGGAAACGGCCACCATCTTTGTCGCGGCCTTCAAAAACCGCATGCCCGCCGGTGCACTCCTGCTGGTCAGCGACCTGCCCATGCTGCCCGAAGGCATCAAGACCGAGGCCGGCGACAGGGAAGCGACGGCGCTGTTTGCCGATATGCACCTGTCGATAGGTGTGGATTCATTGAGACAGCTGATCAACAAGGGACTGACGGTGAAACACTTGAAGTTCGAGGATTGAGCGCGTTTTGCTGGTGCGGCCGGATGGCACGCGGATGACACGGATGCTGCGCTACACGGATTGCCACTGATTCAAACCCGTTTCCATCCGTGTTCGCGTGGTTCGAAAATGTATTCACCATATTAATACAAATCATGGAACGCCTGCTTGTTTTTTTTCTTGTACTGTGCTTTTCCGTTCCCTTGTCTGCCCAGGAGTACGAAGCCGAACTCGAAGAACTGAAGGAAGAGGCCGTCGGGCTCGATGAGCAGAAAAAGGCCCTGCTCAAGCAAATGGAGGGCATCAAATTTCAGATCATCCAGCGCGACCTGGAGGCTGCCGGCCTGCCCACCTTGTTGCCGGGCGATGAACTCGTGCGCCACTCCGCCATGGCGCTGGCCTATTGCGAGGAGCACGAGCAGGCGCGCTGGGTGGCGCACATCCTGGTGCCCGACGTGCTGTCCGGAACCGTGTTTCGCAGCAACGACTTCCGGCCCGATCCCCTCGTGTCCACCGGCAGCGCGGTAGAGGCCGATTACTTCCTCAAGTACCGGCAACCCGACAGCACCTGGCGGTACGACGGTTTCGGGTACGACCGCGGCCACCTGGCGCCGTCGGCCGATTTCCGCTGGTCGCAGACCGCCCTGTCGGAGTCGTATTTTTACTCGAATATGTCGCCCCAGGTGGCCGATTTCAACCGCGGCAGTTGGGGCGAGCTGGAGGACAAGGTTCGGGGCTACCTCTACGCGCATCCGCAGACGCAGTTGTACGTGGTGAGCGGGCCGGTGCTGGAGCCCGATCTGCCCGTTATGGAGCGGGGCGTCAACCGGGTGAGCATCCCCCGGCGCTACTGGAAGGTGGCCATGGACCTGCAAAACCGCCGCGCCATTGGCTTTGTGATGCCCAACCGGGCCATCACCGAGCCGCTGGTTGCTTTTGCCGTCGCGGTAGACGAGGTGGAGGCCCTCACCGGACTCAACTTCTTCTCCGCCTTGCCCGACGACGTGGAAGACAGCCTCGAGATCCAAAAAAAGCCCGCCGAATGGCTGCCGGGATCGGCCGTCGGCGATGTGGCGCCCTTGCCGGCCACCAGCCTGCCGCCCAACCACTTCAACACCACCCAGGCCCGGCTTTACCAGGATAAAAACGACGTGGTGAACGTGTGTGGCACCGTGGTGAGCGCCCGCCGCAGCCGCGCGGGCAACATCCTGCTCAACCTCGACCGGCAGTTTCCGAACCAGGTGTTCACCGTGTTCATCAAAAAGCCGTTCATCCCCAACTTCAGCTACGACCCGGTGGAGACGCTGAAAGGAAAGACGATTTGCGTGAAAGGCAGGGTGACGAGCCTGGACGGGGTGAGCGCGATGTTTATTGAGGGGGAGCGGGAGTTGAAGGTGTATTGAGATCGTTTTGCCTTTCGGTCTTTGATGGCACGCGGATGACACGGATGCTGCGCAACGCGGATCAAAACGGATTGCTCCCGAAACCCATCTCGCCGAAGGCGAGAAAAAAATCCGTTGTCATCCGCGTTGCGCAGCATCCGTGTCATCCGTGTGCCATTACGCAGCGATCACTCCAGCTCCGGATCCAGGCTGTCTCCGGGAAACAGGAAAGCGTCGTCGCCTCCTTCCAGCAGGCTGTCGAGCGGCGGCTCATTCGGGTTTTCGCGCCAGTCCACCCGCCAGCGATCCCGGATGCGGCGTAGGATGAGGGTGTCGGGTACGTCGCGCCCGATTTCGTCCTTGAGCAAAAAGGTACACACTGCGGAATCGCCGGCGACTTGGCACTCCAGGTCGCGCAGCAGGGTGATGGACGCAATGGTGCTGTCTTCTGCAAAAGTGATGGACGCCAGGAAGTCGATAAACGCGTAGGTGGCTTCGGTGCTGTATGCGCGGGCGGAGTCGAACTGGTTCTGGTCGATGAACCCTTGCCAGAGGAGCACGACGTCCTCCGGCGGCAGATCGGGTGTGGTGGGCCGGGGTGGGGGCGTTTGGCAGGCGGCCACCAGGCCGATGCCGGCAACGAGGAACAGGGTAGGGGTACGCATACGGAACGGTTTGGGTGATGATCGGTCAAAGATAGAAGGCCGATTGGATTCTGGTAGGATGTTGTGAATAAATCCGTTGCGCAAACCGAAAAAAAATTGAAAAAAATATTTGGAGAAAATGATGCGGTGTGGTTATCTTTGCACCCGCTTCGGTAAAAGGGCGCATAGCTCAGCCGGTTCAGCGCATCCCGATTACATCGGGAGGGTCGGATTGGTAAAAGAAGTAAAAATTAGGGCGCATAGCTCAGCCGGTTCAGAGCATCTGCCTTACAAGCAGAGGGTCGGAGGTTCGAATCCTTCTGCGCCCACAAGAGGTCACCTTCGGGTGGCCTTTTTTTATTGGCCTTTCCCTGTTTAAAACGAAATCGTATCCGCCCCCCAACCATTCGGGTTGAAGCCGGTTTCGTAGATGTATTTGGGCATGTGGTCCCAGTCCCTGCCGGTTTTCCGAAACCAGGCGCGTTCTGCAATATTGAGCAGCGCTTCGAAATATAAATCGTGGGGGAAAGCGGCCGGGTTTTGCAGCACTTCTTCGTAAAAAGCCCGGCCGTTGGCTACCACGGCGCAGCGGGCGTATAAAAAGAGATCGGACGAGATGCCTTCGTCGTCTGGAACGGAATGTTCGGCATACGTGCGGCCGTCCAGGAGCCACAGTTTTTCAGAAAGCAGTTCGTAAAAAGCGAGGATGGCCGATTCGGACATCTCTGTCAATGCGCGAACTACCGGCTCGATGACGGCATCGTCGTTGCCCTCTTTCGACCAGTCGAGTTTTTCGATGAACTGCCAGAAGAGCCCTTCATTCATGGCAGCGGCCTCATCGGGCATAACAATGTACAGTTCCGCTCCTGGATATTTTTCCTGCAATTCCTGCACCATGTCGGGGTGAAGGGCGCTGAGCGGCATTTTGATGTTGCTCATAAAAATTAATTGGCTACGCAAAGTTACCATTTTTATTGCAAAAAACTACACTGCAGCCCCCTCGGCCGGCAAAAATCCGCGTTGCGCAGCATCCGGTTCATCCGTGTGCCATTGGGTTGTGTACAGCCGGTTATCCATCAAATTTAAAATTATTTGTTTTATAATGAAAATATACCTTACTTTGCACGCAAATTGTTTTTAATCCCACGCACCCCGCCTTTTCTCCCTCCACTGTACCCAGACGAGAAAATCCGCGCCGGTGTATGTACCTCAACGCGCACACCTACTTCAGCCTGCGCTTCGGCACCCTGTCGCCCGGGCAGCTGGTGGAAGCCGCCGCTGCGCGCGGGGTAAAGGCCCTGGCGCTGACGGACATCAACAACACCTCGGCTGCGCTCGACTTCACGCGCGCCTGCCAGGCGCACGGCATCAAGCCCGTGCTGGGCATCGAGTTCCGCGATGCACAGCACCGCTTCCTCTTTACCGGCATCGCGCGCAACAACAAGGGCTGGGCCGCGCTCTGCGCCCTGCTCACCGAGCACTCCCTGGCCGGCAAAGCCCTGCCCGCCGTGCCGCCGCCGATGGACGACGTGTTCGTCGTCTACGACCGCGAGGTGAAGCCGCTCGATCTGTTCCGCCCCTACGAGTTCATCGGCGTGCACCCTGCCCGGGCCGGGGCGCTGTTCACCTCGCCCTGGCGCAACCGGCCCGACAAGCTGGTGGTGCAGCAGCCCGTCACCTTCCTCGACCACGAGGGTTACCGCCTGCACAAGCTCCTGCGCGCCATCGACGCCAATACACTCGTGACCAAACTCGACGGCGTGGCCGTGGCGCGCCCCGACGACCATTTCCCGCCCGAAAACGAGCTGCTCGCCCCCTTCGGCCAGCACCCCAAAATCGTGCAAAACACCCGTCGCCTGCTCGACGCCTGCGCCATCCGCTTCGACACCGGCCTGCAACGCAACCGACGCAGTTTCATGGGCGATAAAAAGGGCGACCTCGAACTGCTCACCAAGCTCGCCGAAAGCGGCTGCCGCCGCCGCTACGGACCCGACCATCGGCAGGCCCGGGAACGCGTGCGCAAGGAACTCCGGGTGATCGCCGAGATGGATTTTACCGCCTACTTCCTCATCACCTGGGACATCGTGCGCTACGCCGAATCCGCCGGATACCACCACGTGGGGCGCGGCAGCGGCGCCAACTCCATCGTGGCCTACTGCCTGGGCATCACCGACGTGGAGCCGCTGGAACTCGACCTCTACTTCGAACGCTTCATCAACCCCCGGCGCACGTCGCCGCCCGACTTCGACATCGACTTCTCCTGGGACGAGCGCGACGACGTGATCGACTACATCTTCAAACGCTACGGCCGCGAGCACACGGCCCTGCTGGCCACTTACAGCACCTTCCAGCACGCCGCCGTGATCCGCGAACTGGGCAAGGTACTGGGCCTCACCCCGGCGGAGATCGACGCCATTGTGGAGCACCATGCCGCCACGGCCCCCGGCACCTGGGAATGGACCGGCCGCAAAAGCGAAGAAAGCGCTCCCTCGCCCGCCACAAACGGCCAACCGCCCGGCCCCGCTGCCGAAGTCCGGGCCGCCCACCTGCACCCCTGGGCCAAACACATTCTGCGCTACGGCGAGCAACTGGTGAACTTTCCCAACTACCTGTCCATACACGCCGGCGGCATCCTCATCTCCGAACGGCCCCTGAGCGAGGCCACCGCCCTGCAGCTGATGCCCAAGGGATTCCCCATCACGCATTTCGACATGTACGCCGCCGAGGAGTGGGGCTTCCACAAGTTCGACGTGCTGAGCCAGCGCGGCCTGGGCCACATCAAGACCTGCGTGGCGCTGGTGCGCCAAAACCAGGGCAAGGCCGTGGACGTGCACGATGTGGCGCGCCTGAAGGCCGACGAGCGCGTGCGCGAGCAACTGCGCGCGAGCCATTGCATGGGTTGTTTCTACATCGAAAGTCCCGCCATGCGCGGGCTGCTGCGCAAGTTGCGCTGCGACAACTACGTGCACCTCGTGGCGGCCAGCAGCATCATCCGCCCCGGCGTGGCACAGTCGGGCATGATGCGCGCCTACATCCAGCGCTTTCACCAGCCGAACGGCTTCGAGTACCTGCACCCGGTGTTCAAAGAGCACCTAGGCGAAACGTTCGGCGTGATGGTGTACCAGGAAGACGTGATGAAGATACTCCACCACTTCGCCGGCCTGGGGCTTGACGAAGCCGACGTGATGCGCCGCATGATGACCGGTAAAAAGCGCTCCTCGGAGGCCTTCGCCCGTCTGCAGCAGCGGTACTTCGACAACTGCCGGGCCCGCGGCTACTCCGAAGAGCTCACCCACGAGGTGTGGCGGCAGATCGAGAGCTTCGCCGGCTACTCGTTCTGCAAGGCGCACTCGGCGAGTTTCGCGGTGGAGTCGTTCCAGAGCCTGTTCCTGAAAACGTACTTCCCGCTGGAGTTCATGGTGGCGGTGATCAACAACTTCGGCGGTTTTTACAGCACCGAGTTTTACGTACACGAGGCGCGCATGTGCGGGGCGGCCATCCACGCGCCCTGCGTGAACCACAGCCGCCGCCTTACGCACATTGTGGGTCAGGACATCTACCTCGGCTTCGTGCACCTGAACGGCCTGGAGACACAGGTGGCGCTCGACATCGAGCGGCAGCGCGCGCAATTCGGGCCCTTCCAGTCGCTGGAGGACTTCGTGCGCCGCATCCGCATCGCGCCCACACAGCTTGACATCCTCATCCGCATCGGCGCATTCCGGTTTACCGGCCTGAAAAAAAGCGAACTGCTATGGGAAAAAAGTCGCGTACTGAACCGCGACAGCGGGTTGGGCGCCAACCTGCTGTTTGCCGACGAGGCCGATGCGTTTCCGTTGCCTGCGCTCCAGGACGGCCCTTACGACCAGGCCTTCGACGAGCTCGAATTGCTGGGTTTCCCCTTGTGCTCGCCCTTCGACCTGCTGGACGACGCGGCCGGGCCGCAGCCGGCAGGGCTCCTGGCGTGCGAGATGAACGACCATGTGCTCCAGCTCGTCACCATGACCGGCTACTACGTGTGCCGCAAGGCCACGCGCACCGTCAAGGGCGAGCTAATGCACTTCGGCACCTGGCTCGACCGGGAGGGCCGCTTTTTCGACACCGTGCATTTTCCGGATCAGTTGAAACAGGCGCCGTTTCGCGGAGCGGGCATTTACCGGATTTACGGGCGCCTGGTGTCGGATTGCGGGTTTGTGAGCCTGGAGGTGAAGGGGATGGAGCGGTTGGCGTATCGGGTGGATGCGCGGTGGGGGTGAGGGGTGTGTTCATTAGTAAGTGACTGTTAATATCGCTAATATCTCCGTCTACATGTTCAAACTTTTGTCTACTTTTGTGTAAAAACATAGATTGACCAAATCGGAGTACATCGATTATTGGAAAACGATAGCCGAGAAAGACTGGACGGCCGTAAACCACCTTTTTGAGAAAGGAGATTACTTGCACAGCCTTTTCTTTGCTCATCTGGTGCTCGAAAAATTGCTTAAGGCGCATTGGATTAAAGACAATCCGTCCGATGTTCCTCCTAAAACACACAATCTTTTATTCTTATGCTCACAAACCAATCTTAAACCAGATGTTGATACATTGCGTTTGCTCAGTCAGGTTAATCAGTTTCAGCTTGACGGCAGATACCCGGACTATAAATTAAATATGTATAAGATTGCAGATGAATTGTACACAAAATCACTGTTGGCAGAAATAAAAAACGCAAAATCATGGTTGGAATCAGTCCTGTAGACAATACTGCGGTTCAAAAAGCCGGCGAATTCGTCCGCGAAATCTGCGCATCAGGTGTTCCATTAAAGACGGCTTACCTCTTCGGTTCCTACGCGAAGGGTACCCCTGGTACGTGGTCGGATATTGATATAGCCCTGGTTTCCGACGTATTTATCGGTGTAAGTTTTGAGGATATCAAACGGTTTATAGACGTAACGATCAAAACGCCATACATGCTTTTTGAAATTCATACCTTCAATGCCAAGGACTTTGAAGCAGGCGATTCGTTTGTACAGGAAATCAAACAAACGGGAATACGAATTTTGTAAAAGCAGCAGTGGCAAACGCATGCACTTCGGCTCCTGGCTCGACCGGGAGGGCCGCTTTTTCGACACCGTGCATTTTCCGGATCAGTTGAAACAAGCGCCGTTTCGCGGAGCGGGCATTTACCGGATTTACGGGCGCCTGGTGTCGGATTGCGGGTTTGTGAGCCTGGAGGTGAAGGGGATGGAGCGGTTGGCGTATCGGGTGGATGCGCGGTGGGGGTGAACACCCAAGCCACGGCAAAACACCACAGAGGCGCCGGGAATCCTTCCCGGCGCCCCTGTGCGTCCAGTCTGTTCCCGGATCGGTACCGGAAACGCGTTGCGTTACTCGTTGTAAAAAAACTGCTCGCTGACGATCTTTCCGTCTTTCACCTGGTACACGCACACCTCGTCCATGTTGACGCGGCCCTGGTCTTTCATGGTGACGTCCATGCCCATGGCCACGGAGAAATAGTTGCCGCCAACCTGTGGCTCCGTGCACCAGCCGCTGTGCATTTCCTCGAACATTGCGGCGAATTGCCGGCCCTTTTCACGGATGGCGTCGAGGCCTTTCACCGTACCCCAGGGAGTGCCCTCGGGTTCGATGCTCACGGCGTCCTGGCTGAAGAGTTCGTTTTGGATGTCGTCCCATTGGCCTTGTTGGGCCAGTTGATAAAAGCGGTCGGCAACTTGTTTGGTTGTCATAACATTGGGTTTTAAAAAGTGAATGGATGTTTGAACGGATCGATCAATCGCACGGCAAAGATAAAACAAAAAATTTTATAAAAAAGATGCCGGACTATTTTTTTGGCAAATTTTTTTGATTTACAGGTGTTAAATAAACAATATGAAGTTTATGGAAACAAAATGTATTTTATTTGTAAATACTGACGGTGCAAAAAAACGATCCGATGGCCGGCAGCCATCGGATCGTCGATATTGCGTGTAACAGAAATCCGTCGGGGGTACCCATCAGGCCACTTTACGCGCCGCTTCGGCCCTGGCCGCTTTTTTCTCCGCATAGGCTGCAGCGGCCTCGCGCACCCAGGCGCCCGCTTCATGGGCTTTCACGCGGGTGCTGAGCCGCTCCTTGTTGCAGGGGCCGTTGCCGTTGACCACATTCCAGAATTCATCCCAGTTGATGGGGCCGAAGTCGTAGTGCCCGCGCGCCTCGTTCCACTTCAGTTCCGGGTCGGGCACGGTGAGGCCAAGCACCTTCACCTGTTCGGCGATCATATCCACAAACCGCTGGCGGAGTTCGTCGTTGCTGAACCGCTTGATGCGCCATTTCATGTTCTGGGCGCTGTGCAGCGAGTCGGTGTCGCTGGGGCCAAACATCATCACCGACGGCCAGTACCAGCGGTTGATGGCATCCTGGGCCATGGCGCGCTGGGCTTCCGAGCCGCGCGACAAGGTGAGCAGGAGGTCGAAGCCCTGGCGCTGGTGGAAGCTCTCTTCCTTGCAGATGCGCACCATGGCGCGCGCATAGGGGCCGTAGGAGCAGCGGCACAGGGGCACCTGGTTCATGATGGCCGCCCCGTCGACCAGCCAACCGATCGCACCGATGTCGGCCCAGTTGAGGGTTGGGTAGTTGAAAATGGACGAATATTTGGCCTTGCCGGCGTGCAGCTCGTCGATCATCTGATCCCGCGTGACGCCCAGGGTCTCGGCGGCAGCGTACAGGTACAGCCCGTGGCCGCCCTCGTCTTGCACCTTGGCCACCAGAATCTGTTTGCGCTTGAGCGACGGTGCGCGCGTAATCCAGTTGCCTTCGGGCAACATGCCCACAATCTCGGAGTGGGCGTGCTGGCTGATCTGGCGGATCAGGGTCTGTCGGTACTTCTCCGGCATCCAGTCCTTGGGTTCGACACGAATTTCATGGTCGATCCGAGCCTGAAATTGCGCTTCGAGGGAATGAACCGAGGCCGTTTTAACGCTATTGTCCATAAATGCGGTTTTATACAAAGGTAACTCAATATGGGAAGCAAAGTTCGCGTTTTGTCCCGAGCCCATCAAGACCGCGTTCCTTTTTAGACAGATTCTAAAAAAAACCGCCGTTGAGGCAGCATTTTTTTCCTGCATTTCGTTGAAACACCGTACCTTTGCGCGCCATGAATAAACACGGTATCGGGATTGTTGTCATCCTGTTGTCTTCGGGCCTGTTTGCCTGTAAAAGTTCCTTTGAGAAGGTGCGTTCGAGCAACAACCCGGAGCTGATCATCAAGACGGCCGACGAGTACTATCAAAAGAAAGACTACCTGAAGGCCCAGACCCTGTACGATCTGGTGCTCAACAACGTCAAGGGCAGTTCGGCAGCGGAAGTAGCCTATTTTCAATACGCATACACCCACTTTTACCAGAAGCAATACGTGCTGGGTGCGTACTATTTCCGCAACTTTGCCGGCACGTTCATCAATTCGCCCTACCGGGAAGAAGCGGCTTACATGTCGGCTTACTGCAATTACAAGCAGTCGCCCTCCTACCGCCTCGACCAGGGCAGCACCGTCAAGGCCATTGAGGACTTTCAGCTGTTCGTCAACCTTTTCCCGCAAAGCGAACGGGTGCCCGAATGCAACCGCCTCATCGATGAAATGCGCCGGAAGCTGGAGCAAAAAGCATTTGCCGAAGGCGAATTATACTTCAACCTCAAGCAGTTTCAGTCGGCCGTAATCTCTTTCGACAACCTGTTGCGCGACTACCCCGAGTCGCCCGACGCCGAGCGGGTGCGCTACCTGATCGCCAAGTCGGACTTCCTGCTCAGCGAAAACAGCGTGGTGGACAAAAAAATGGACCGCTACGAGGAAACCGTCAAACGCTGCGACGAATTTCTGACCAAATACGAAGACAGCAAGTACGCCAAAGAAATAAAACAAATCAAAAAGGACTCCTCGGCAAGGATCAAAACCCTGCGAAAGGGTCCGCAAACGTAAACGCGCGGTGTGGCAAACGCACCGGAAAATAAACCTGACATGAGCGACATCAAATCCAAAGCCCAGGGCATCGAACCCAGCATCACGCCCCGCAACATCCTGGAAATGGTTGAAAAAACCGACAACATCTACGAGACCATTTGCATCATTTCCAAGCGCGCCCGTCAGATCTCGTCCGACATGAAGTGGGAGATCCAGCGCAAACTGGAGGAGTTTGTCGTGCACTCCGACACCATTGAAGAGGTGCAGGAGAACAAAGAGCAAATCGAAATATCCAAATTCTACGAGCGCCTGCCGAACGCCGCGATCATTGCGACCAATGAGTTTCTGGGCGACGACATCCAGTGGCGCTTTGTAGACCATACGACCCAAGAATAAGCGCTCTCCCGGACCCATGGCGTTCCCACGAAAGGTGATTCTCGGCATCAGCGGCTCCATCGCAGCCTACAAGGCGGCGGTGCTGGTACGGCTGCTGGTAAAACAAGGCGCCGAAGTGCAGGTGCTCATGACCGATGCTGCCGCAGGGTTCATCTCGCCACTGACGTTGTCTACCCTGTCGAAACGCCCGGTCTTCACCGGCGTACACGCCGAAAGCGCCTGGAACAACCACGTGGAACTGGGTCTGTGGGCCGATGCCTTTGTGGTGGCGCCGGCCAGCGCCAACACCCTCGCCAAAATGGCCCACGGCTTGTGCGACAACATCCTCAGCGCCGTGTACCTCTCTGCCCGCTGCCCCGTTTGGATCGCCCCGGCAATGGATGTCGACATGTGGCATCACCCGGCTACCCGGGACAACCTGGCCCGCCTGGCCCAACACGGTGTGCAGGTAATTCCAGTAGGACACGGGGAGCTGGCCAGCGGGTTGGTTGGCGAGGGCCGCATGGCCGAACCGGAGGAGATCGTCGCCTGGTTAGAGCGATCCTTTTCAGCGGATAAACCCCTCGACGGCAAGCGATGCCTCGTCACCGCCGGCCCCACACACGAACCCATTGACCCGGTCCGGTTCATCGGAAACCATTCTACCGGCAAAATGGGCATCGCTGTGGCCGACGAGCTGGCCCGCATGGGCGCCCACGTCGACCTGGTGCTCGGCCCCACCCACCTCCGCCCCGCACGCCCCGAAGTGCAGGTGCACCTCGTGCAATCGGCACAGGATATGTTCGAAGCCTGCGCGCCCCTCTTCCCACAGGCCGACGCCACCGTGCTGGCGGCAGCCGTTGCCGACTACCGCCCTGCCCGGTACGCCGAACAAAAAATCAAGAAAAAAGACGAAGAACTCGATCTCCCGCTGGCCCGCACTGTGGACATCGCCGCCACCCTTGGTGCCCTGAAACGATCCGGACAATTGATGGTGGGGTTCGCCCTGGAAACCGACAACGAACTGGAACACGCCCAGGGCAAACTCGCGCGCAAAAACTTCGACTTCATCGTGCTCAATTCACTCAATGACCCGGGGGCGGGGTTTGGATACGACACCAACAAGGTGACTTTCCTGCACCGCGACGGCCGCAGGCAGGACTTCCCCCTCAAAAGCAAAACCGCCGTGGCGGTCGATATCGTTCAGGCGGTCGCCGAAGCGCTGACCCCCGGATAGCCCCGGCAAGGAGGCAACCCTTGAATGCCCTTCGGCGTCATTGGTGTTGGCCCGTGTCCTGCGCCGCAACCCATTCATCAACGCCAACCGACTGCACCCATGCGAACGCTCCTCATACCCATTCTGCTTCTGGCAACCTCCGCCCTGTTCGCCCAGGGCGAACTGAACTGCACCGTGCGCATCAATACACCCCAGCTGCAAAACACCGACCGCCGGGTTTTTGACCAACTGGAGGTGTCCCTGCGCGATTTTATGAACAACACCAAATGGACCAAGGATGCCTTTGAACAGGAAGAACGGATCAAGTGCAACTTCATCCTGACCGTCAATACAGAACTCGGCGGAAACGCGTACAGCGGCGAGTTGGCCGTACAATCGGTGCGACCGGTGTACAACAGCAATTACGACTCTCCGCTGATCTCCTTCCTGGATCGCGACGTGGCTTTCAGCTACGACCAGAACCAGCCCATCGAATTTGTGCTCGACGCCACCGACAACCAGAACCTGGCGGCTGTTTTGTCTTTTTATGCCTACCTGATCCTCGCTTTGGATTACGACTCCTATTCCCTGTACGGCGGTGAGCAATATGTGCAAACGGCCCTCCAGATCGTCAATAACGTGCAAAACAGCGGCAATTCGTCTCCGGGATGGCGCCCGCAGGACGGCGGCAAAGACCGCAACCGCTACTGGATCGTCGAAAACCTCACCAGCCCACGCTCCAAGCTCGTCCGCTCCGTGTACTACACCTATCACCGCAAAGGACTCGACTATTTCACCATCAATATGGAGGAGGGTAAAAGAAACGTGCTCCTTGCGCTGGAGGACATAGAAAAGGTCAGCAATGCCTATTTCAATTCCATGATTGTGCAGATGTTTGCCAACGCCAAAAAGGATGAACTGGTGGAAATGTGGAAGGTAGGCGAAAAGCCGCAGCGCGACCGCGTGGCGCAGATCATGACCAAAATCGATCCGGTGAACGCCAACCGGTACAAGGAAATCAACTTTTAGCGAACCGCCTGTGTTTGGTTCTTTACTTTTGCGGCGCCCGGCGTCTTCCGACGCCGCACCGATCTTGCACGCATGGATACTCTGATAAACGTTTCTCAATTTTTGCTCAGCCTTTCGCTGCTCATTGTGCTGCACGAAATGGGGCACTTCCTCCCGGCCCGCTGGTTCAAAACCCGCGTCGAAAAGTTTTACCTGTTTTTTGACTTCGCCCCTTTCAACGCCCTTTGGAAAACCCGGCGCGGCGAAACGGAATACGGCATCGGTTGGCTCCCCCTGGGTGGCTATGTGAAGATTGCCGGTATGGTGGACGAAAGCATGGACACCGAAGCCCTCAAGCAACCGCCCCAGCCTTGGGAATTCCGCTCCAAACCGGCCTGGCAACGCCTGATCATCATGTTGGGCGGCGTAACGGTTAACTTTTTGCTCGGCTTTTTCATCTTCGGCATGATGCTGTGGGTGTATGGGGAGGAATACACCCCGACCCGCTCCGCCAAAGACGGGCTGGCTTTCGACTCCCTGATGCTGAACCAGGGTTTCCGCGACGGCGACTTGATTGTGCGCGTGGGTGACAAGCCCTTCGACCGCATCGACGAGGGCGCCTTTCTGGAAAGCCTCATCCTGGATGAGGCCGGGGCCGTCACCGTGCGGCGCAACGGAACAGACACCGTACTGCGCCTGTCCGGCGAAACCGCTCAGTCGCTGGCCAAATCCGGCCGAATGCGCACCGCTCTTTTTACACCGCGGATGCCTTTTTATGTAGAGTCGGTAGCGGCCGGCAAACCCGCCGAAAAAGCAGGCTTGCTGGCCGGAGACCGCATCATCTCCCTCAATGAATCACCCACGCCGTTTTACGACCAGTTTGTTCGGTTGGCGCAAACGTTCAAAGGCCAGTCGGTCACCCTCGGTATTCAGCGCAGCGCTGATACCCTTTCGTTGCCCCTGACCCTGACCGCCGAAGGACAGATCGGCGTGTACGCCCGTCAAAAAGGACTGTTTGAGGTGGAGCGCAAAACCTACTCCCTGGCAGAGGCGCTGCCCGGAGGCGTTCAGCGGGGCATGGCGTTCCTGAACACCCAGATCAAGGCCTTCGGCATGATGATCACCGCCAAGCTCAACCCCAACGAAAACCTGGGCAGCCTCATCAGCATCTCCAAACTCTACGGAACCACGTGGAACTGGGAGCGCTTCTGGGGCCTGACGGCGTCCCTGAGCATCCTCCTGGCCTTTATGAACCTGCTGCCCATACCGGCGCTCGACGGCGGCTATGTGGTCTTCCTGCTCTGGGAAGTGTTCACCGGCCGCAAGGTCAGTGATAGCGTGATGGAAAAAGCCGTCACCGTCGGGTTTTTCCTGCTGCTGGCCCTCATGATTTACGCTTTCGGGCTGGACCTGTGGCGGCATGTCTTCCAACAGTTTTTTTAATACCCCCCACCTCGGTTGATCATGAACTATTTTGATTATTTCGACTTGCCGGTTCGGTTTTATACCGACAAGCAACAGCTCCGCAGTCGATTCCTGGAAAAAAGCAAACAACTGCACCCGGACTTTCACACGCTTGCCGATTCGCCGGCCCGGGAGGCGGCGGAAGACCTGTCGTCGCTCAACAATAAAGCCTACCAGACCCTTGCCGACGACGACGCGCGCATCCGCCACATTTTGGAACTGCACGGCCTGTTCAGCGACGAAGAAAACTATAAGATGTCGCCCGATTTCCTGGTGGGGGTGATGGACATCAACGAAAACCTGATGGAACTGGAGTTCGACTTCAACCAGGGGCGTTACGATGCCACCCTTTCCGCCATTCGCGCGCTGGAAAACGACCTCAACGCGCTCATTCGACCCGACCTGCTGGCCTTCGACAACGGGGAAATGCGCGAAGCCACCCTCGTCCGCGTCCGCGATTTCTATTTTAAACGACGCTACCTATTGCGTCTGAAGGAAAATCTTGCTAAATTTGCGGCCGCTTAAAGCGGAAGGTTGTTGCGGGAATGGCGGAATGGTAGACGCGATGGTCTCAAACACCATTGACTTCACGGTCGTGCGAGTTCGAGTCTCGCTTCCCGCACTACACCATTTTTACCGGTGAGCGATTGAAGGAAATACATCGTCCCCCCTCGGGCGGTGTATTTTTTTTGTGCGTGTGCGTTGCTTAGAACAAGCGCTTAACCATTCCTTCATGCAAACTTAACCTGAACTTAGCGTGTATCGGCCCGGATGGTCACACCTTTGCAGTGCAATCCGGCGTGTCTTTTTCGGCACGATTTTGTATGACGGTACAGCGTAAGAATCATCATACGAAAATGGGTTTCAGTTTGGTGGGAAACGAGCGCAACGCCGGTTTCCCACTTTTTTTTACATCAGCGTCTGGTACATGCTGAATCCGCCGAGGGCGATCATCAACAGACCTGCCGTGCGCATCACCCGCATCATCCACAGCGGTCGCAGGCGGCGGGCCATTTCCACGCAGAGCCAGTGTTTGAGCGCAAAAGTTGGGGCCAGGCCCACAATCGCCAGGAGCGGCCCACTCCAGCCCGGGTAAGCAGCGGCGAGCCCCAGCCAGAACAGCACATTTCCGATGTTGATGGTGTTGAAAGAAAAGCCGGCCATGAAGTCGCTCACGCGGTAGGTTCCCGGGAAAATTTTACCCTCTACCTCCAGGCCCATCTTGACCGGGTTGGGCTTTGATCGAAGCAACGAGACCCCCAGGACCAGGAGCACCAGTCCGGCTGTGATGCCCAGAAACCGGCTGACAGAGGGTGTGTACAGGAATGCTTTCACAACGGCGGCACTGCTCATGCCCAGGGCCAGCAGCACAAGGTCGCTGAGAAAAGCGCCGGCCCAAATGGCCAAAGCCGAACGGACGCCGCGCTTGCGGATCCGGTGCAGCGCCACGACAAAAACCGGGCCTACCGGCAGCCCGTAGGCAGTTCCGGCCAACAGGGCGCCCCAAAGCGGAAGCATTAAAGAATGTGGTTTTTCTGGTGAATAAACTGCTGAAAATCTTCCAGTTGAGCGCCTTTTAGTACGCGCGGAACCTTTGCTTGTCCGTTCATTTTTCCTCGCTTTTCCATCCATTCCATAAAAACGGATTGGGGCAGGAGGTGTACCCGGACATCATGCAGGGCGAAGCGCCGCTCCACGGCGTAGTCGTCGTTCAACCGGCAGAGCGTGTCGTCCAGAATCGTGCGCAGGGCATGGGCATCCACGTGCGGATTGCCCGCGCTCAGGTACCAGTCGTGCGCCCAGCCGGAGCCCTCGCGCACCGCCGACACAGTGAACTCGCCGATGTTGGCGTGCAGTACGCGGTCGGCCTCTTCCACGGCGTGGTTGAGGTTGTCTATGGACACGTGCTCTCCGCAGGCCGACAGGAATTGTTTGGTTCGGCCGGTGAGTTTGAATTCGCAGCGTTCCAGGTCGGTGAACTGCATGGTGTCGCCCAACAAGTAGCGCCAGGCGCCCGAACAGGTGCTCAACAGGAAAGCATAGGGTACGCCGGGCTGCACCTCGTCGAGGGTGAGGGCTTCCGGAAATTCGGAGCGCAGGTTGCCCTCGTCGTCAAAATTATCGTCGTTGAACGGTACAAACTCGTAATACACCCCGCAATCGGCCAGCAGCCGCATGTCGCGCGTATCCTGGCGATCCTGAAAAGCAAAGAAACCTTCGGAGGCCATGTAGGAATCGACGTAAATGAGGGGGCGGGAGAGGAAGCGTTCGAGGGTTGGCCGGTAAGGCTCAAAAAAGACACCTCCATGCACCAGCATGGTCAGGTTGGGCCAGATCTCGTGCACACTGTCCAGTTTATGCTCTTCGACGATGCGTTCGAAGATGAGCTGCACCCACATGGGGTTGCCGACGATAAAGCCGATGTCCCATTTAGGTGCTTCCCGGGCGATGTGGCGCATGCGGTCGTTCCAGTCGGGCAGGTTGGTGATGTGTCGCCCCGGGCGGTAGTAGCGCTCCAGCCACAAAGGGCGATTGTGGCCCAGTATGCCCGACAGGTCGCCCACAAAATGGCGCCCTTCCTGGCGGATGGCGGTGCTGGAGCCCACCATCAGCATGTGGCGGGAGAACAGATCGGACGGCAGATCGAAGGTGGCCATGTCGCAAAACATCCGGCGGGAAGCGCGCTTCATGGCGCGCAGCATGTCGTCGGTGACTGGAATGTACTTGGATGCCGCCTGGCTGGTGCCGCTGGACAGGGCGTAGTACGGTATTTTACCGGGCCAGCAAACGTTCGGCGAGTCGCACAAATGGGCCTGCGACCACCATTCGGCGTAGAGCCGGTTGTAGTCGAACGCGGGTACGGCCGAGCGAAACGCCTGGCGTATGTCGGGATTGAGCAACAGGCGGGTAAAGCGGTAATGCCGCCCAAACGCGGTAAACTGGCCCTTGCGCAGGAGCGACAACAGTTGTTTTTCCTGCAAAACGGCGGGAGAAAGACGGAAGTCATCAACTTTTGCTCCCAATTGGGCGCCTTTGCGCATGATCACGCCGAACAGCGACATAGATGAGGGGTTGATGAACGAATGGGTTTTACCAACAAGTGTGCAAATGTCGGCATTTTGGCAACAATCCCGCGCACCTTTCCGTACAAATCTTCCAGCGCCCTGTTTCACTAAAATCTAACAGTAACTTAACCAGGTGTTAACAGTACAAGGCCGTTCTTTGCGCAATAGAAAACGCCATGTTAACGCCATGTTTCTAAGGGCATACAAACGCGACGACAAGCGGGCCGTCCAGCAGGTTTTTTACGACAGCGTGCACGGTATGGCCGGTGCGCACTTCACCTCCTTACAGGTGTCGGAGTGGGCCAAGGCTGTCGCAGAGCGGGAGCTTTGGAACGATCTGGACGAGTGCTTCACCTATGTGGTGGAGGCAAACAAGCAGGTAATTGGTTTTGCCTCTATGAACGCCAACGGCGTGCTGGAGTGGCTGTACGTGCACCCGGAGCATCAATCCCGGGGGGTAGCCACCGCGCTGATCCGGCAAATGGAGCGGGTGGCCCGGAAGAACGGCTTTGCCGCCATTGCGGCGGCGGTGAGCCTCAATGCACGGATTTTCTTTGAGCGCATCGGTTTTGAACCCACGGAGCAACCGGAGCAGCCCGCCACCCAGCAAAATCCCTACGCCCACCTGATGATGGTGAAAAAGATGCCGCAGCCAAGGCGATGAACGGAATCCTGGGCGACGGGCCCGGGCGCTAAACCCATTGCCGCCGCCTGTTGTTTGGGTAGACATGCCAAACAAAAAAATCGCCGTCGCCATCTCCGGCTCCTCCGGCGCCTTGTACGCCAAGGTGCTGCTGGACAAGCTCGCCGGCCTGCGCGACCAGTGGGAGAAAGTGGGCGTGGTGCTCTCGGACAATGCCGTAGTCAACTGGGAGCTGGAAATCGGCCGGCCGGATTTTTCCGCCTACCCTTTTGATTTTTACGCCAAAAACGACTTCAACGCGCCTTTTGCTTCCGGCTCTGCGCAGTACGGGGTGGTGATCGTGTGCCCCTGTTCGATGGGCATGCTGGGTCGCATCGCCACCGGCGTGAGCACCGACCTGATCTCCCGCGCGGCCGACGTCGCGCTCAAGGAGCGGCGGCGCCTGATCCTGGTGACCCGCGAAACCCCGCTCAGCCTGATCCACCTGCGCAATATGACGACGGTGACGGAGGCCGGCGGCATCATCGCCCCGGCGGTGCCTTCATTTTATTCCAATCCCGAAACCATCGAGGAGGTAGCGGCTACGGTGGTGGACCGGGTGTTGGATCTGGCGGGGTTGACGGTGGATGGTTTTCGGTGGGGGGAGTAGGGGGCAGTTGATGGCACGCGGATGACGCGGATGCTGCGCAACGCGGATGAAAACGGATTAAATCCGCTAAAATCCGCGTTGCGCAGCATCCGCGTGCCTTCAAAGCCTGTGTCCAACTCCTCCCACCGAAACGTCTTCATGTTATTTCCCAAACGGCTTTCTGGGAGTAAACCGCCCCCCTGGTTGATATTGGTCTGCGTTCTTGTAAATATCATCGGCTGTTTGATCCAGATTGGTTTGGCTAGTCTGTAATTTTTCAATCTCCCTCTCGTTCTCGGCGATTAGCCGTTCCAACTCGGCTATTTGTTTATCAACAACCAGTTTTTCTTTCTGAAGTGCCTTGATGGTTTGCAAGTTATGTAAGAATAAATTTCTAATCTCCACGGTGACATCAACACCTCTGTAATCATCTCCTTTTTCAGAAAAAACTCTGGAAACCAACCTGGACTTAATATTGCGCTGGGGAAATTTATAACCTTCAACAACCGCCATTATTTCGCTCAATGCGCAGTTGGCCCTTAGAAAACCAAGTTCTTTATCACAAATGGCATCGTTCGTGCGAATATCAACCTTGATCTGCTGTATAGTGTCTGGAAAGGCAAAATAACGGCCGCTAATGCCGGTAGTACCTTTATATTGTAGCGTACAGTTGCCGTTTTTGTCGCGAACGATCCTATTTCCATCGGCCTTACCGGTAATGTTTACCAGGATTTCAACGCTGTCTATAAAGTCAGGAGGAATATTCGCGTATTTCTCTTTGAATGAAACTAAATCTAAAATAGCGGTAAATACAGACCGTGTAGAACTTCTGATTTCCTCAGAACAAAATGTACCCAGTTGAAAGCCGGAAGTATAGAGTTCAGGCTTGACCGGATCGGTTGGTATGCCATCAGCTGCCTTTAAGACAGCTCCGCCTGCAAGGCTTTGTTCCAAAGTGCCTTGGGAAAGATTCAACGATTTCTCTGATTTCAGTCGATTCAACTCTGTCAGGGCTTCTCTGTAATTATCCAAGGATAAATTTTCGATCGTTATTCGTTTGTTATCCTGCAACTTATGAAGGCTGTCAATTGCTCTTGCGAGTTGGGCGGACCGCTGGGTGAGGGTCAGTAATCTTGTTTTTGCTGTATTATTGCTGGTATCTCTGTCTTCAACATCGGTTTCCGTTTTTCTTTTCCGATTAAAAGCTTTGCTTTCTGCAAAAAGAATCAAATCAGATGGTTGTTCCAACCGGTTAGCGCCCTCAAAACAGCGTTCATTCTTTGCTTCTTTGACAAACTTAGTCATTAGGCCGCGATCTTTCGGAGTGAGCTCATTTTTTCCAACTTTATTGGAGGCCAAGTAATAGATGTATGCCTTATCCCAATCACGTTTATGACAATCGTAATAAACAGCTAATAAAAAGTGAAACATAAAGGGAAATTCTCGAATTGCATCGTTTACTTCCTGATTGTCACCTTCATTTATTCCCCGTTCTACTTCACGAACAAAATTTGCCAGATCAGGGTCATTGGGATTGTTTAAAAATCTCAGCATCATTTTGCGTTCGGTTTTAAAATCATCCCCACCAAAAATACTATTCCAAGAACGAGTATAAAATGGCGGTTTTGGTGTTTTCATTGGAATGCCTAATACTCTACCATAGTAATCTTCCCGTCTCTTACGGTCGTACTCTTCCTGAAGTTTTTTATCTGCTTCTTCATTGTATTGACAATATAAGGCTGCGGGAAAGAGGAGTTGGAAGAAAAGGAGAATCAACAAAAGGTACTTCATGTTTCAAAGTTTTAATGGGTGAATGTTGGGAGTTTTACTATTGCAAAGAAAGACTGTCGTAGCCAGATGAAAGCTAACTAATCAGAGAGACATGTCCTCGCACCTGCATTCGGCCGTTCTTTGTACTCAGAACCGCAAGCGCTTTTAAAAACTACATGAACCACGCCGCACATAAACTATTACAAATTAGTAAAATAAAAATAAATCGATCAGGATATGCAAAAGTACATGATAACTTTAACAAGTGTGTTAAAAAGTTAACAAGTTATTGATCAAGATGCGGTACCTTTGTCCAAGAGCCAAATTTGCTTCCCCAAATGGAGCCTGTTCGTCTGTTCATCTCCTATTCCGAACGAGATCTTGAGCTGAAAGATCACATCAAGGAGTTGTTAACCCCTTTGGTCAACAACCACTCCCTCAGCATTTGGGACGAGTTGGATATTAAGGCCGGGGAGGTAAGGGCAGATATCATTTCTGCCCAACTGAATAGTGCAGACATCATACTATTGCTTCTGAGTGCAAGTTCGCTGGCAAACCATGACTTTTACAACAACCAGCTTTCACCTTCTATAGCCAGGCATAATGAACGCAAGGCGCTCATCGTTCCCGTGCTATTAAGTTTGTGCCACTACGATATTACTCCATTGGCAGGACTTCAACTTTTACCCAAAAACAAAAGGCCGGTTACTGAACAAAACGTACAGCAGTCCCTTTTCGAAGTTACGCTTTACATCAAGGAGGAAGTTCGGGCCATACAAAAACGTAAAACGTTTCTTCAGTTATTTGAAGAGGCAGAGCAGTTATTTAGAGCGCGCCAGTGGAATGATGCGAAAACAGCATTTCATCAGTTGGAACAAAAATATCCGTTTAGGGACTATCCCGGAGAAATTCGACACATCAGACAGCGGATTGAAGCGTGTCTTACGGAAATCAATTTCAAGCCTCCCGTAAACAAAAAACCCCAAAAACAGAACAAACCTCCGAAAAAAAAACCAACTCCTAATCCCAATCCTGCCCCTACGCCACCAAACCCCAAACCAAGGAATCCCAATACGCATTCCCAGGACAACCCGCCATTTAAATGGCCCCGGTATGTCATTTTTGGGGTAACAGGCCTTGTTTTGCTTTTGTTTGCTTGGTACTTGTTTTCTCCGTCCAAGCCTAATGAGGAAGAACTAGCGATCGCAAATGCCCGGAGAGAAGATCGCATGGAACTTTGGCTCGAGTTTAAAAGTAAATTCCCTAAGAGTAAGTACGCTAAGGATGTCGTCCGGAGTATCGACCGGCATGACTACCGAGATTTTTTTTTAAAAACGCTGTCCCAATTTAAAAATTTTCCGGAAATAGATTTGCGAGCCAAACTACTCGAACCTTCGCTTGAAAAATTTCCTGAAGATAGTTTGTTTTATTACAAACACATAAACCCAATAAGATGAGAACTTTTTTTTGGGTATTGGTGGGTATTTGTTTATCCTGGCCAACAGCATCAGCTCAGCAAAAGGGAATATGTTGCAACCCTTTTGTTGAATTAGGTGATGGCTCTTTTAAAAGCAAAAAGTGGTCGGATGCCGTTAAGTACTATCAAGAAGGCTGGAATTGCCTGGACAGAGATCAATGCCCCGGTCTGAAGGACAAGTTGAAGGCTGCCAAGGATAGCTTAAGAAAATCTTTAGAAAAAGAAGACAATTACACTCCACCATATATTCCCCCTATTGAAGACACTCCTAATCCTTATCAAATTGAAGCTACAGCATGGAATAATCTTAAATTAAGCGAAGCAACACCGTGTATTATAAAAGCCCAGCATTTAAGTAAGTACCCTAATCCATTGAATGGTACTGAAATTAACACTTACATGAAAAATTATGATGATGCATTATGGCGAAAAGTAAAAGCGACCAATGATCCGAATAAAATCAATGATGAATACATCAACAGTTGCCCCGATAAATCAATTTTGCATCATCTAGATGATGCATACGAATATCTGGGAATACTGAAAAACAAACGAGACGATGATGCCCTGTGGCAGTTGGTCGCTTTGGCGGAAACCATTGATTCCATTGAACTTTATCTCAACCGCTGTGCGCAATATGGTTGTGGCCATCAGGAGGAGGCCCGACAAAGAATTAAGGAGATCGTTTATATAAAGACCAAACCAAAGCTAATCAAAATTAACGGCGGACAGTACCAGATGGGTAATGAATTTGAGAAGGAAGAGAAGTCATACCAATTCAAATTTTCAGAGTATGAGATGCCTGTTCACACTGTTATTTTAGATGATTTCCTTTTGGGCGAAAAAGAGGTCTCGTTTGCTGAGTATGAATCATTTTGTTACGCAACCGGCAGGGGTAGACCCTTAGATGAGAAAAACTGGGGCAAAGGAAAAATGCCTGTGGTCAATGTAAGCTGGTACGACGCCATTGAGTACTGCAACTGGCGAAGCAAGGTTGATGGATATGATACCGTTTACATGATTGAAAAAAGACCTTTAGAATACGGTGATGAACCATTCAAGAAAAACTGGAAAGTTGAAATCGTACCGGGAGCGAACGGGTACCGTTTGCCTACTGAAGCCGAATGGGAATATGCTGCCAAATTAAAAGGAAAAAAGGTGCGATTCAGTAACGGATTGAATATCATCAATGCGACCGTAGTAAATTATAATGCAAATTATACCTCACCGATATCTACTGCAGGAGAATATCGAAATCGCCCGATAAAAACAGGTAGTCTACCCAGATCTGAAGTGGGAATATTTGAAATGACGGGAAATGTTGCAGAGTGGTGTTGGGACTGGTTTGGGGCAACATACTACAGCAATTGGCCAAAGAGTAAGGATATTGCGAATAACCCTGCCGGTCCTGAACAAGGAGATACTAAGGTGGTACGTGGGGGCGCCTGGAATAATTCCCCGGACCGTTGCCGCAATTCCTCTCGAAACTATCTGAAACCCCATGGGGCCAATTCCACCACCGGGTTCAGGTTGGCTCGTAACGGATAGGCGACAAGGTTACGCCTCATGGTCTCAAATTTATATACCCTCACCTGGCTAACCCTCGCCTTCCTACGCGCCGCCATCTACTTCCGCTGGCAAGCCGTGCACGACCTCCGGTTGCCGCCCAGCATCGTGCTCGACTCCAAGGCCATGCGGCGCCTCCAGCACTATTTTTACGGCACCACCTTTTTGAGCATTGTATTCGGACTGTTGCACCGCCGACGCCGGACATCCCGCGAAAAATACCTGTTTAGCAACCTCGCCGCCCTCTCGTATTATTTCGACGACCTGGCTGACGCCTACCGCCGGGAAGACAATGGCGACCACCCCTGGCTCGACAACCCCGAAGACTATGGCCGCCGCGCCGACCCCAACGGGCTGGCCCTTCACCTGCTGGATAACCTCTACCGGAATCTGCCGCCCCAAAACCTCGACGCGTTCAAGCGCTACCTGCACCGCGTATTCAACGTGGAAACAGCGAACCGACCCCCTGCCGACAGCCGACAACCGACGACCGACAACCGACGACCGACAGCCGACAACCCACAACCGACAGCCGACTACCGACTACCGACTACCGATAGCCGACAACCGATAGCCGATGGCCTATGGCGCGTCACCCGAGAAAAAGGCGGCGCCTCCGTGCTGCTTTTCCGCCGCATCCTGGATGCGCCGTTGTATCCCGGCGAAGAGGACGCCCTGTACGCCTTCGGTGGACTGGTGCAGCTCTGCGACGACGTGACCGACCTGTGGTTCGACCACCGCGACGGCACCCAAACCGTGCCGCTGCACTACGCCGTCCGGCACGATGTCGCCGGCATGCGTGCGGCGTTTGAAGGCGAAGTGGCCCGGGTGCAAAACCTGTTTGTGCAAATAAAACAAGCCCCGGGGGTGCACAGCGCCTGGTCGGCGGCGTGTATTCTGGTCGGCATCGCCCGTGTTTGTATCGATCACTACGCCAAAATTCAGCAAAAGAGCGGAACTTTACCCCTGCACGACCGTGCCCTGATGGTGGTGGATATGGAGCGTTGGGGCAACCGCCTGCGCCTCGTCCGCCGCCTGCTCACCGACTTACCATAAGCCGACATGCCCGAACACATCCGAGATACCATCGCCCGCAGCATCGCCGTCAAGCAAGCCATACTCGACGACCCTTTTTTCCTGCAAAAAATCAAAACGGCAGCCGAACTCTGGACCCAGACCTTCCACAACGGCGGCAAAATCCTGTTCTGCGGCAACGGCGGCAGCGCGGCCGACGCCCAGCACCTGTCCGCCGAACTGTCCGGCCGCTTTTACATCAACCGCCCCCCGTTGTTTGCCGAAGCCCTGCACGTGAACACCTCCTACCTCACCGCCGTGGCCAACGACTTTGGCTACGACATTGTGTATGCCCGCATGGTGGAGGCGGCCGGGCGCTCCGGCGACCTGCTGGTGGCCATGAGCACCTCGGGCAATTCCCCCAACATCGTGGCCGCCGTCGACCAGGCAAAGGCGATTGGCATGCGCGTGGTGGGCTTCACCGGCGCCACGGGCGGCCACCTGGCCGACAAGTGCGACCTGCTCCTGAACGTGCCCGCCACCGACACGCCCCGCATCCAGGAGGCACACATGCTCATCGGACACATCCTGTGCGAAGCGGTGGAGCGCGCGCTGTTCGGTTGAAGAGGCACGCCGGTGTAGGTACTGACCGAGCGTCATCGTTTTTGCTGACGAAAAACATTCCGAAAGGCTGAACATTTTGGCGGATTTCCTTTTATATTGGCGGAAAAAACAACCAAATCTATGGATAACAACAAGCATACAGACACCTCTTCAGCGGGTACAAGCTATCAGGTCAACGGCGAGAGCAAGTGTCCGTTCACGGGTGGCGTGCTGAAACACGGCGCCGGCAACGGTACGTCGAACCGCGACTGGTGGCCCAACCAGTTGAAGTTGAGCATCCTGCGCCAGCACTCCTCCTTGTCCAATCCGATGGGTGACCAGTTCAACTACGCGGAGGAGTTCAAAACCCTGGACCTGGATGCCGTGAAGAAAGACATTTTTGACCTGATGACCACGTCGCAGGAGTGGTGGCCGGCCGACTACGGGCACTACGGGCCGTTTTTCATTCGTATGGCCTGGCACAGCGCGGGCACGTACCGGATCGCCGACGGCCGCGGTGGGGCCGGTTCGGGCACCCAGCGCTTTGCCCCGCTCAACAGCTGGCCCGATAACGCGAACCTCGACAAGGCGCGGCTGTTGCTTTGGCCGGTCAAACAGAAATACGGACGGAAAATTTCGTGGGCCGACCTGATGATCCTCGCCGGCAACTGCGCCCTTGAGTCGATGGGCTTCAAGACCTTTGGCTTCGCCGGTGGTCGCGAAGACGTGTGGGAGCCGGAAGAAGACATCTATTGGGGCGCTGAGTCCGAGTGGCTGGGCGACAAGCGCTATACCGGCGACCGCGAGCTCGAAAACCCGCTCGCCGCTGTGCAGATGGGCCTGATTTACGTGAACCCGGAAGGCCCGAACGGAAATCCCGACCCGATTGCATCGGCCCGCGACATCCGCGAGACTTTCGGCCGCATGGCCATGAACGATTACGAGACCGTGGCCCTCATTGCCGGCGGGCACACCTTCGGTAAAACCCACGGCGCCGCCGACCCGGGCCAATACGTCGGCCGCGAACCCGCTGCCGCCGGCATCGAGGAGCAAAGCCTGGGCTGGAAAAACACCTTTGGCTCCGGCGCCGGCGCCGACACGATCACCAGCGGCCTTGAAGGCGCCTGGACCATGATGCCGACGCAGTGGAGCAACAACTACTTTGAAAACCTGTTTGGCTTCGAGTGGGAGCTGACCAAGAGTCCGGCCGGCGCACACCAGTGGCGCCCGAAAAACGGCGCCGGCGCCGGCACCGTTCCGGATGCGCACGACCCTTCGAAGCGCCATGCGCCCATGATGCTCACCACCGACCTTGCCCTGCGGATGGATCCGGCCTACGAAAAAATTTCGCGCCATTTCTTCGAAAATCCCGATGAATTTGCCGACGCCTTCGCGCGGGCCTGGTTCAAACTCACGCACCGCGATATGGGCCCCCGCGCCCGCTACCTGGGCCCGGAAGTGCCCGCGGAAGAGCTGATCTGGCAAGACCCTGTCCCGGCCGTGACGCACGAACTGATCAACGCGCAAGACATCGCCGAGCTGAAAAGCAAAATACTGGCTTCAGGGCTGACCGTATCGCAGCTGGTGTCGGCCGCCTGGGCTTCCGCCGCCACGTTCCGTGGCTCCGACAAGCGCGGCGGCGCCAACGGCGCGCGCATTCGCCTGGCGCCCCAGAAAGACTGGACCGTGAACAACCCGGCCCAACTGGCCAGGGTGCTGCAAACGCTGGAAGGCATCCAAGCGGCTTTCAACAACGCCCAAACCGGCAATAAACGCGTTTCGCTCGCCGACCTGATCGTGCTGGGCGGCTGCGCAGCCGTTGAGCAGGCTGCCCGGAATGCAGGGCATGCGGTGACCGTACCGTTCACGCCCGGACGTACCGACGCCACCCAGGAACAAACCGACGTGGAGTCTTTCGCCGTCCTGGAACCGAAAGCCGACGGGTTCCGCAACTACAAAAACCCGCAGTACAGCGTGTCGGCAGAAGAACTGCTCGTAGACAAGGCCCAATTGCTCACACTCACTGCCCCGGAAATGACGGCGCTCGTGGGCGGTATGCGGGTATTGCATACAAACTTCGACCATTCCCAACACGGCGTATTCACCAAACGCCCCGAAGCGCTCACCAACGACTTTTTCGTCAACCTGCTCGACCTGGGCACAACCTGGAAGGCACTCTCCGATGACGTGTTTGAGGGCCGCGACCGCAAGACCGGCGAACTGAAGTGGACCGGCACCCGCGCAGACCTTATTTTCGGTTCGAACTCCGAGTTGCGGGCACTCGCCGAGGTGTACGGATGCGCCGACGGTGAGGCGCGCTTCGTGCACGATTTTGTGGCGGCCTGGAACAAGGTGATGAACCTCGACCGTTTTGAGGTGGCCTGATTTGGTGAAGACGCTTTTTACAGAAGAGGTGGTCTGCGTGGCAGGCCACCTTTTTTATTGACCGGACAGTTCGTCGTGTGCGGGGGGCTGAAGCGCATTTTTCTCGTACAGGTCGTGAATGACCAAAATCAGGTAGCCAAACAATACCGCGCCGATGATCAGGGCGTTGTTTACGATGCCTTCTACGGAAAATGACATTTTAATCAGAATGGTGGAGATGACGAAACCGGAATTTCTAATGATTTTATGAAATTCATCCGAATAAAAAAACGATGACAGCAGCAGCAGCACGTCAACCGTGATCAGGATGGTGAAAAAATCATCAAAAAATACTTTGTTTATGTTTTTGAAAGCGATTATCCCATTTCGATAGTCGTGTATGGATTCACTGGTCCAGTTGTACAAGGTGAAAAGCGCCAACATGACCAGTATGGGCACCAGAATGATGGCGATTCCTTTTTTCAGGTTAACAAATCTTCTTATTTTCCTCCCTTCATCATCCAGCTTGTTGATTCTTATGTATTCTCGTTTCGCATTTTTTTGATAAAACAAGTATATCAAAATAAACAATACCATAGAGGTTACTACGTCGTACGTAAATTGAAGGTCATTCGGGTTCTGAAACCAGTCCGACGAGAGTTCCAGGTTGGCGATGTCCTTGAAAATTCTCCGGATAACAATAAGTGTGATGATTTCGTATTGTTTGCCTATGTAGGTGGTAATCGATTTGGGCAGAAAAAATATAAGCAGATAAACTTCATATACAAGAATGAACGAGAATGGCGTGTAAATGGCGGCTATCGGATTCTTAAAAAATTTCGACTCGATGGGAAGGATTCCCTGATTGACCAGGATGATCAGCAGTAAATGAACGGCATAACTGACAATGGCTATCGTAAGAATCAATCGCTCGCTGCGTGCCTTGATTTTTGGCGAGAGCAGTTTGTCAAAAAACGTATCGATAACAGTGGGACTGATCATTTACTTTTCATTTTTCCATTAGAAGGGTGTCGCATAAGTTTTGCTGCTATCGGGTGTCCTCGTCGACAACGGTACAAAGGACGCCAACAACGGCACAATGTACTCGAAAAGTGACCCCGACCCAAGAATAAACAACAACCTGACACTGCTGTTTCATTTCAGTACCAACCCCCGTCCCTTATTATGCCGGTTACCAAACTGTTTTAAAATGTCTGTGATGCGCCCCACGGATTGGACAGCGAAAGTGAAACAATAGGGTGTAAAACGATGAAAGTTACTTTTTTTTGAAACGCTATCTCCCAATTATTCAACAGCGTGTTATGCTGGTTTGATATCCTTGTGCGCATGTCGCAGTAAATCTTCGATGGTCACGTAGCGCAGGGCGGCCTCGTGCGTGCTTTCGAGCACTACCCGGGGCGCTACACCTGCCTCCAGCGCTTCTTTCCAGCGCAGGGCGCACAGGCACCACCGGTCGCCGGGCTGCAGGCCGGGAAAACGGTATTCCGGTCGCGGGGTGATGAGGTCGTTGCCCCGGTCGCGCGAAAAAGACAGAAATGCTGCCGTGACAATGGCGCACACTACATGCCGCCCCGCATCATCGGGGCCGGTGGCGCAACACCCGTCGCGGTAGAACCCCGTGAGCGGATCGAGGCTGCACGGGGTCAGGGGTTGTCCGAATACGTTGAGGGATGCTTCCATGATTTTCGGGATTTGAAGGTTTAAAGATAAGGGGTAAGTGCCGTTTGCGCTCTGTCGATTGCGAAGCTAAATGTACTGTGAAATACCGGGGTTTGCTCCATTGCAGGCATTATTCAACGCAGTATTTCATCTGTACGACGGTAAAGTCTTATTTTGCCCGCAGTTTGCGATTACCCTTCCGAAAAAAATGCCAGGATATTATGCATACCACACTCAACCAGCCTTACACGCTAACCGAGGAAGCTGTTAACTTCTATCAGAAATACCGGTACATAAAATTAAAAAATATATTTGACGCTGATACACTTGGCTTTTATGCCGAAAAGATCAGCCAGGCTGTCACATCCCTTCACACGAACGACAAGCCCCTGAACGAACGCGATACGTACGGGAAGGCGTTTGTCCAGGTGATGAATTTGTGGCGGCATGACGCCGACGTGCAAGCGTTTGTTTTCTCCCGACGACTGGCGGGGATTGCCGCCGGTCTCATGCAAACCACCGGCGTGCGTTTGTATCACGACCAGGCGCTTTTCAAGGAAGGCGGGGGCGGCATTACGCCCTGGCATGCCGATCAGTATTATTGGCCCCTGAGCACCGATAAAACCGTCACGGCGTGGATTCCATTACAACCGGTTCCCCTGGAAATGGGCCCATTGGAATTCAGCGCGGGCAGCCATGTTATTGTGGAAGGGCGGGAGTTGTCTATCGGCGACGACAGCGAGGCCCAAATTCAAAAACGGCTGCGGGTCACCGATTTTCAACACGTCGTCGAACCATTTGACCTGGGTGAGGTGAGTTTTCACTCCGGATGGGTATTCCACCGGGCAGGCGCCAACCAAACAGACCATGTCCGAAAAGTCATGACCGTTATTTACATGGATAAAAACATGGCATTAAAAGCGCCGGACAATGTGCATCAGGAGAACGACTGGAAAAGCTGGTGCCCCGGGGCGGTCATTGGGCAAGTGATTGATACGCCCTCCAATCCGGTTCTTTTCCAACACTAAACTGTTTTGTATTAATGGCCGGAAGGCGGTGTGTTTTTCGCACGGCCCGGCGCCTCAGCCGTACAACATGAACCCACACCGCTTTTTTGCTGTGCTTTTCCGGATCGTTGCCGCCTTGTCGGGTATGGTCCTGGTTGCCTGTACTTCGCGCGCGCCCATTGACTACACCGCTTATGTCAATCCATTCATCGGAACCGATGGAACGGGACATGCTTTTCCGGGACCAAGCATGCCCTTTGGCATGGTGCAACCCGGTCCGGATAACGCCGGTTCAGGATGGGATCATACCGCCGGTTACCAGTTCCGGGATTCACTGATCCTGGGCTTTTCACAAACAAGGCTGAACGGGACGGGGATCAATGAACTGGGCGATGTGTTGTTGCAGCCATTGACGGACGATACCACACGGCATTTTGCCCAGGCCTATTTTAAGCATACGGAACAGGCAGAACCCGGTTACTACACCGTCGTCCTGAAAAACGGGGTGCAGGTTGAGCTGACCTGCACCGAAAGGGTTGCCCTGCACCGGTACCGGTACCCGGGAAACAACGCCTGCATCCTCATTGACCTCCAGCACGGCCTCCGGTTTATGACCGACTCTCTGGTACTGGAAAGCGATGTGCGCGTCGAAAACGATTCAACCCTTTCGGGCTATTGCCACACCCGTAACTGGGTGGATCGAAAGTATTTCTTTACCATTGCGTTCAGTCAGCCATTTACCCGGATAAACCGGTTGCCCCGCAACGCCCGGGAAAACGCACCCCGCTTTCTGGCTCAATTTGCCTTGCCCGACACGGTACTCCTGGCGAAAGTTGCGCTTTCGACCACCAGTGTAGAGGGGGCAAAGCGCAACCTGCAACAGGAGCTGCCCGACTGGAACGTTCAGGACGTGGTAAACCGGGCCAAATCCGTTTGGAACCAATACCTGAGCCGCATTGAAATAGAGGCGCCGCAACGCCAAAAGGAGATTTTTTACACCTGCCTCTACCGGCTGTTTCTTCAACCCTCCAATATTGCAGATGTGGATGGGCGCTACCGCGGGGCGGACGACTCCATCCGGACGGCGCCCAACGGCGAGTATTTTTCTACCTTTTCCCTGTGGGATACCTATCGGGCGGCGCATCCGTTGTACACCATCCTGGCGCCCGAAAAGGTGCATGCATTCGTGGCAAGCATGGTTGAGCACAGCCGGGTGGCCGGGTTCCTTCCCATTTGGACGGTCTGGGGCCAGGACAACTACTGTATGATCGGCAACCACGCCATACCGGTGATTGCAGACGCCTTTTTGAAAGGGTTTGACGGGTTCGACGCCCCCCAGGCTTTTGCACAAATGATTCGCACGACAACGGAGAACCACATCAACAGCAACTGGACATTGCTGAATCGGTACGGGTATTATCCGTTTGACAGCCTGGACAACGAAGCGGTGTCCCGCACACTGGAGCACGGGGTCGATGATTATGCCCTTGCCCTCATGGCCGCAAAAATGGGGAACGACAGCACGGCAGCGGTTTATTTCCGGCGCGCCGCCTTTTACAAAAATCTGTTCGACAGCCAAACCAGGCAATTTCGGGGCAAAAACAGCAGCGGAGCATGGCGCACCCCGTTCGACCCGCTCACCGCCACGTCGCCGCTGAACAACCCCGGCGATTACACAGAAGCAAACGCATGGCAGTATTTCTGGACGCCCGCCCAGTATGACGTGGAAGGGGTGATGTCGTTATTGGGCGGCAAACAGGCATTTACGAACCACTTGGACAGCTTTTTTTCCATTCGTGCGCTGAACCCCAACAAATTCCTGGGGCAGGAAGCCATGATCGGACAATACGCGCACGGGAACGAGCCGAGCCACCACATCGCTTACCTTTACGCTTACAGCAATACGCCTGAAAAGACCGGGGCCCTGGTGAGGCAAATTTGCAACGCGTTTTACGATAATACGCCGTCGGGCATGATTGGCAACGACGACTGCGGGCAGATGAGCGCCTGGTACATATTTTCTACACTGGGCTTTTACCCGGTCAATCCCTTTTCAGGCGAATTGGTCATTGGGGCGCCTCAGGTGAATAAAGCGGTCATTCGTTCCTTCCGCGGAAGAGCGTTTGTCATTGCTGCGGACAAGAGAACGGCGTCCCCAATGCTGAACGGCGAAGCCATCAAAGGGCCTGCTTTCCGCTACGAAGAAATAACCCGGGGCGGGCGTTTGGTACTGAAACCATAAAACGATAAAGAACTGGATCTAATCAGGATTAGACGCCGACTATCCTGATCCGATCCAGCTCAAAATGTTACCCCGACACGTTTATTCGCCCAGTACTTTTTTGAGTAAATATTTTTTTGCCGATTCCGGATCCCGTGTTGTTCCGTCAGTGTTCAGACCAACCAGGCCCTCTTCCGTGACCTGATATTTTTGGCTGCCGGATGCGTAATTCAATGTCACTACATTTTCGGCAACCGACCAGGTGCCTTTGGATTCAACTTTTTTGCTCTTTTTGCCCTTGTATTCTTCTTCCAGGGTGAAAGTCCTTTTTGCATCTGCATTCAACGTCAGCAGTGTGGAGATGCCGTCGCAATCCGGGCACGGAAGCGTACCCGTATAAAATGCGGCCAATTCCTCAACCGATGCTGGTGCCGCCGTTTCGGAAGCAGGCTCGCCGATACCCATATCGCACTCGATTTTGGTCAGCAACCACTTGCCGCCTTCCTTTTTCAACTCAAAATGGTGTTCAAAGGGGCTCCCGTCCACGGTATCGTACAAGGTTGCGGCAACTTTATCATCGCCTAATGCTTCGAAACGAACGGGTGCTTTTGTCCAAAAGTTAAGGTCCCAGTCCTGGGCGCAAAAGTATTTGTCGGCGTCCATCCCGGTTGGGGGCCCTTCCGCTTCTTCTTTTTGCCAAAGTTTTTCACAAGACTGATAAAAGGCCATTTCGTTGTCCAAAAATTCAGCGCTCACAAACCCGCTGGTCTTGATGTTGGCCAGATATTTTTCCAACAGCGGCAGGTCCAGCGCATAATGGTTGTTGACCACTTTTGTAAAATCAATGTCCGTGGTTCCGGCGCGAATGGACTGGTCGTACCATTGATAAAAGCCGTGAATCGCATCGGCAATCGCGGTCGAGTCGGCGGCAACGGCTGATGTATCGGGTGTCTTTTTTGTTTCTTCCTGGCAGGCGCAAAGCAGCAGCATGAACAGGGCGGTAATGGCGAAGTTTCTCATGTTAGTGATTTATTATTTATTCTCGTTCAATAGTGGTTTCTGTATTTTCACCACTATTATCTCTTGTTGTTAATACAATCTTGTCTTTATCTTTCAAAACAGGTTTCAACATTAAATCACAGATATTTACATTTTCATAATTAATGCCATCTATGGCTATCACCTGGTCTCCTACGCTGATTTTTGTATTCAATTCCGTATCCCAAACAGCGCCTATATGCAGTTTATTATTTTTGGGAACCAGACTTACCGCAAATTGCTTTTCGCTTGCATCTGTTTCTTTTGCAGCGTATGGATTAAAGTAAAACTTTTTATTCTTGTAATCAACAGTAACAATCCCATACTGTAACAATCCTGCGCCTATTCTTGAACTGTTGTCTAATGTCGTTTCGGTTGCAATATTTAGCAATTTATGGCCATTAATTTCCATAATGGGCAAACGAAGCCTGTACATAGTGGTATCCTTTGCCATTCCGTGTAAACTCATGGCATTGCTGCCACTGCTTTTTCCCAACGCCTCAAATATGTTGTATTTTTGAAATGTGCCAAGGTGCGCCAAAGCCAAATCATACAACCCTTGCATACCGGAGTCGAATAATAATAGTTCTTTAGCTTTTTTCCTGTTTTTTAATTTAATCCATATATAAGGGCTGCTCTGAGCATTGAGCAATAATTTTGAGGATTGTCCGGCACTTAAATTTAGTTTTTTAACATCGTCGGTAATGATGACTTGCTTGTTGCTTTCGTCGATTTGCAATACGGAATTTCTCAACAGGTTGCTGCCAATAATGCCATCTATTTCAAAACATTCGAATATAATATGCGGTTTTGCGACCAGGGTCGGAATGTTTTTAAAGGCAATGTCACCTACGAAAATTTCATCAAGTGAAACGACAACGGCACTGTCTGTTGCTGCATTGGCGTCCGAAATGGCGATTTTGGCCATAATGTCCGGTGCAAGCTCGTCAAAGAGCCTGGTGCTAATGGTGGTTGGCGCACCCGTATCAAGAATAAATCTGTATATGCTTTCTTTGATTTTTATTTTTATGATGATTTTGTCATTTATATTTTCATACGGAAAAGATGCGTAATAATTTGCCTGGTCAGTACCGCCATTATTAAAGGTGAAGTCTGTTTGTCCAAAACAGATTTTTGTGATCAACAGGAGGGTGAATATGGTTGCTGTTCGCATGGTTTTATTTTAAATTGTCGTCAAGTATTGCAAAAACACAACCAACCGCGCAGTGGAACACGAGCCTTGCCCATCCAGTGCATTGCCGCCGTCGCGTTCGGGTCGGTTGACAGTAATGCTATAAAGGTCGAATAAACTTTCAAATTCCGCAGTTGCCGGGTTGAATTTATTTTAATAAATTCAAAAGTATTTGTTTATCAATACTTTAATAGCAACTCCAACTGCCCCTTCAACCGCCCCACCGGAAAGAAGTGCTGTTCCAGCGGGATGGCAAACGGCACGGGCGTGTCGAGGCTGGCGGCGCGGAGCACGGGTGCGTCGAGGTGTTCGAAGAGGTGTTCACCGATCCAGGCGGCGATCTCGCCGCCGATGCCGCCGAACAGTGTGTCTTCGTGGAGCACCAGTACGCGGTTGGTGCGTTTCACCGATTCGGTGATGGCGTCGTAGTCGAGCGGCACGAGGGAGCGCAGGTCCACGATATCGGCGTCGAGGTTCAGTTCGTCGGCCGCCTGTTCGGCCCAGCGCACGCCGAGTCCGTAGGTGAGGATGCTCACGTCGCGGCCGGTGCGCACCTGCCGGGCTTTGCCGATCTCCACGGTGTAGTAGCCCTCGGGCACGGGCCCTTCGGCGCTGCGGTACAGGGCTTTATGCTCGAAGTACATGACCGGGTTGGGGTCGGCGAGGGCGGCTAGGAGCAGGCCTTTGGCGTCGTGCGGGGTGGAGGGGTACACGACCTTGAGCCCGGGCACGTGGGTGAACCACGCCTCGTTGCTTTGGGAGTGGAAGGGTCCGGCGCCGGTGCCGCCGCCGGTGGGCATACGCACCACCACGTCGGCCGTTTGGCCCCAGCGCCAGTGCAGTTTGGCGAGGTTGTTCACGATCTGGTTGAAGCCACAGGTCACGAAGTCGGCAAACTGCATTTCCACCATGCTTTTCATGCCTTTGAGGCTCATGCCGAGGCCGATGCCCACGATGGCGCTCTCGCACAGGGGCGTATTGCGCACGCGTTCGGCGCCGAAGGCTTCCACGAAGCCCTGGGTGATCTTGAACACGCCGCCGTAGCCGGCGATGTCCTGCCCCATGAGCACCAACTCGGGGTGGCGGGTCATGCCCTCGCGCAGGCCCTCGCTGATGGCGTCGATGAAGCGCAGGGGGCGCGGTGAGCCGGCGGGCGGCGCCACGGGCGGGGCCGGGGCGTACACGTCGGCGAGCTCCTCGGCGGTATCGGGCTCCGGTTCGGGCTCGTTGAACATGACCTCCACGGCGGCGAGGATGTCTTTTTTGTAGTTTTCCTTGAAGGCGGCGGCCTCCTGCTCGTGGAGGAGACCTTCCTGCAGGAGCCAGCGTTCGAAGTTGTCGATGGGGTCTTTGAGGGCCCAGGCGTCCATGAGTTCCTGGGGCACGTATTTGGTGCCGCTGGCTTCCTCGTGGCCGCGGCGGCGGAAGGTGATGCACTCCAGGAGGAAGGGCTCGGGGTTTTCGCGCAGCTCGGCGGCCACCCGGCGCAGGGTGTCGTACACCTCGATGATGTTGTTGCCGTCGATGCGGGCGCTGCGCATGCCGTATCCGGGGGCGCGGTCGGTGAGGTGTTCGCAGGCGTACTGCTCGTTGGTGGTGGTGCTGAGTCCGTATCCGTTGTTTTCAATGACGAAGATGACGGGCAGCTTCCAAACAGCCGCCACGTTGAGCGCCTCGTGGAACTCGCCCTGGCTGGTGGCGCCCTCGCCGGTGAAGGCGAGCGATACGCGGCCTTCGCGGCGCATCTTGTGCGCCATGGCCACGCCGGCGGCCAGGGAGAGCTGGGGCCCGAGGTGGGAGATCATGCCTACGATGCCGTGCGCCAGCGTGCCGAAGTGGAAGGAGCGGTCGCGCGCCTTGGTGTAGCCCAGGCGTTTGCCCTGCCACTGGCAGAACAGGCGGTCGAGCGGTACATGTCGGGCGGTGAACACGCCCAGGTTGCGGTGCATGGTGAAGATCAGCTCGTCGGGCAGCAGGGCGGTAGCGGCGCCCACGGCGATGGCCTCCTGCCCGATGCCGCTGAACCACTTGGAGATGCGGCCCTGGCGGAGCAGGTTGAGCATTTTCTCCTCGATGAGGCGGGGCTTCACGAGCTCGCGGTGGAGGTGGAGGAGGGTATCTTTATCGAGGGTGGTTTTGGGGTAGGATATGGCGGTGGTGCGGGTGGACATGTGGAGAACGGTGGTTTGAGGGGCAAAGGTAGATAGAAAGGGAATACTCACCCCTTCCCAATCGCCCCCTTCCCAAACCGCTTCCGTATCCTATCCATCGCCGCCGGCAACTGCGACTCCCGCTCGGTGTCGTTGAACAGGTTGAGCTGGATTTGCGTTGGCGTCGGGCACACAACAGCCTACGGATAAAAACCTGCCAAGGACAAGACGGAACGTATTTCTACCCGTTCCCTGATGTTGAATTCCAGCAACTTAACAGTCGCGAGTCCATGTTTTGATTTGCCAAGGATAAACCCATCCCGGCTTTCGAAGTGTTCGAACCACACGTGCCTCCTCGGATTGAATAACGGAACTACTTCGTCGAAATCGTTTAATACGGTACTGATGTTGGGTCCTTTTTTCCAGTTGCAGAATGAACAACACCAGGCAAGATTGTCTGGAGAGTTGTCACCACCATGTTGAATACCAATTACATGTTCGAGATGAAAATCGTAATTTGTAATAAATTGGGGTATACGGCAATATTCGCATCGATTACCCGCACGCGCTATGACGAGTTTGCGAATGGGCTTTGGGACGTACAGACTCACTTTTGTACTTTTTTCAGCAAAACCTTTGCTTTTGCCAACTGAACAATGTGTTCAAGAAACATATACTGTTCCATCTCGCGCTGTTCATCTGCGGATAGCCCTTGATCTGCATTTTTTGCCAATAAAAAATTTACACGATCTCTCGACGCTTCGGATGTTTTAAATAACAATATTTTATTAGGTGACAAGTTCGCCAGAAATTGAGCAAACTCTTCAAACGCCGGGACAGGAGTGACGGTCATGGTGTTACCTTTCAAATCAGCAAAAAAATTTATCAAAGCTACGGCTTTTTGTGTTTTCATCCAAGTTTTTCCTGGGTTACCCGTTGCGTTTACACTCACCCCTTCCCAATCGCCCCCTTCCCAAACCGCTTCCGTATCCGGTCCATCGCTGCCAGCAGTTGCGACTCCCGCTCGGTGTCGTCGAACAGGTTGAGCTGGCTGGCGCCGGGCACGAGGTCGCTGAAGCGCACGCCCACGAGGCGGATGGCCTGCCGGCGTTCGTAGAGGCGGTCGAAGAGGGCGAGGGCCTGCTCCACCAGCAGGCTGTCCTGGGCGGTGTACGGTATTTTGGCCTGTTTGGTGAAGGTGTTGAAGTCGGCGTAGCGGAGCTTGACGGTCACGCAGGCGGTGAGTTTGCCCAGGGCGCGCAGTTCGAAGGCGAGCTGGGCGGTGAGGTATCGGATGTGGTCGTGCAGGAAGCGCATGTCGATGGTATCGGCGTGGAAGGTGCGCTCGGTGGAGAGGGAGTCGCGCTCGCGGAAGGGCACCACGGGGCTGTCGTCTTCGCCGTTGGCCTTTTTCCACATGCCGATGCCGTGTTTGCCGAACTCCTTTTCGAGCAGGCGCGGCGGCAGCTCGCTCAGCGTCCGGCAGGTGCGCACGCCCATGATGGCCAGGCGGCGCTCCGTTTCGCGGCCCACGGAGGGCAGCTTGCCCACGGGCAGGGGGGCCAGGAAGTCCTTTTCCACGCCCGCCGGGATGAGTCTGGCGCCGTTGGGCTTGGCCTCGCCGGTGCCGACTTTAGACACGGTCTTGTTCACCGACAGCCCCAGCGACAGCGGCAGGCCGGTTTCGCGGATGATGCGCTCGCGCAGCTCGGTACTCCACTTCCAGCAGCCGATGTAGCGGTCCATGCCCGTAAGGTCGAGGTAAAACTCGTCGATCGACGCCTGTTCGTACAGCGGCGCCTGGTCTTCGATCACCTCGCGCACCAGGGCCGAGTGTTTGGCGTAGGTCTCCATGTCGCCCTTGAGCACCACCGCGTCGGGGCAAAGCTGCAGGGCCTGCCGCATGGGCATGGCCGAGCGCACGCCGAAGGACCGCGCCTCATAACTGCACGAGGCCACCACACCGCGGTTGCTGCTGCCTCCGATGATGAGGGGACGGCCGCGCAGGTGGTCGTTGCGCAGCAGCTCGACGGCTACGAAAAAAGCGTCGAGGTCGAGGTGGAGGATGGAACGGGAGAACATGGGGAATGCGGAATGCGGAATGCGGAATGCGGAATAAAATTACGCTTGGGCTTTTGGAATGTGGAGTGCTGGACAAAGGTAGGTGAAAATATTTTTACAAACAAATTATGTCAAGAATGCTGATAAAGTGTGGAGTAAAAAGTTTTGGCTCATGTTCCCAAGTGGCTGATAGTGTCGGGGTGACTGTCAGTCACCCCGACACTTACGCTCGGCATTCAGTAAAAGAGGAACATGAGCCAAAGTTTTTTAATCCAGCGGTACCACTGAAATGCGATCCGTCAGGGCATAAGCCCGGTTGCCGGGGTACAATGGTTTGACTTTTTAAACGAAAAAACTACAAATTTTCCTTGAAAATTAGAAGTTTTTAGTTTAAATTTCAATGAAAACATAAGCAGATACTGATTGACACTCAAAAATTTTAAAAATTTGAAAAAAAAATTTGCAAATTAGTTTACAATGTAAACATATTTGCGCCATGGAAAACGAATTCAACTACAAAGACAGCCTGAAGGCCATCGAAGAGATGATCGCACAGGCCAAACACCGCCCCGGCAAGGCCGATGCGGCGATTACCCTGCTTTGGGGCTACCTGGTGGCGGCGGCGGCCCTGCTGCACTGGTATCTGGCGGCGGTGCTACAGGCGCCTTATGCCCCGATGGCGTGGCTGCTGATGCTGGTGGGCGCCGTAGTCACGCCGATACTCAGCCGGCAAACGAAAAAAAGCCGGCGGGTGAAGACCTTCATCGACAACCTGATCGTACAGCTGTGGATTGCCTTTGGCGTCTCGTTTGTGGTGCTGAGCGTAGCGATGGGCTCTGCCGACCCACATTTTCTGCCGACGGTCATGCTGCTATACGGCGCAACTATGTGGGTGCACGGCGCCCTGCTCAAATTTGTGCCCTATCAGGTTGGGGCGGTCGCCTGCTGGCTGGGCAGCATCCTGGCTTTTGGGCTGGCGCCCGAACAACAGCTGCTCGTGCTGGCAGGGGTCATGATCCCGGGATACCTGATACCGGGCCACTTGTTGTACGCCAAAACCGCAAGCACCCATGTTTGACGAACTGGATCCCTTACTGCATTCCCAACTGCGGCTGGCGGTCATGTCGCTGCTCATCGGCGTGGAAGAGGCGGAGTTCAACTTCCTGAAAGACAAAACCGGCGCCACCGCGGGCAACCTCAGCGTGCAGGTGCACAAGCTGGCCGATGCTGAATACATCAGCATCGAAAAATCCTTTCGGAACAATTTTCCGCTGACCATTTGCCGCATCACGCCCAAAGGCGTCGCCGCCTTCGAACACTACGTGGAAACCCTCAAACAGTACATCGACCCGAAATAACCGTTTTTTTTGTCCAAATGGTTTATTTTGCAAACTACTTTAAATGCTATTCACATGCAAACCGACAACCTAATTTCCCTGGCCCACGTACTGGCGGCGTCTGTCGCCCTGGCGTCCGGAGCGGTGGTGCTGATTGCCCCCAAAGGAACACGGTTCCACAAGCGTGCGGGCTACATTTTCGCCCTCTCGCTGCTGTTGACCAACGGTACGGCCGCGCTTTTGTACAACCTGACCGGTACGGTCAATTTCCTGCACGTGTTCATCGTGGTGTCCATGTTTTCGCTTTTGTATGGCATGAGCGCCATTTGGCGCGGGCGTTCGGCCCGGCAGGTAGCCCGCCACATGCGGGGCATGACCGGTGCGGCGATGGGCGTATGGGCTGCCGGTGTGGCCGAGCTGACCGTGCGGGTGCTACCCGGTATCGCCTCTCCCCAGGCCATCATCTGGACGGCTGCGGGCACGGGGGTCGCCTTTTTCTTCCTCATTGGATTCCTGATCTACCGGTTTTCGCAAAACCTGGATCGCTTTTCTGTCTGAACCATTCAACTTTCACCATTCACCACAAAATCGTACAATCATGAAAAAAAGCATCTTTTTTCCGGTGGTTTGTTCCTTCATTTTGTCGTTTACATCGTTTGCGCAGGCCCAAGATGGCAAGCCTTTCCGTGTGGGCTTCCAAACACAGGAGCTGCGGGGTGATTTCGGGCTGGGACTCAGCCTCGACATACCCGTTGCGAAGTGGATCGGGCTGCGCATCGTGGGCAACCAGCACTGGCTCGACCTTCCGGACGAAACCGAAAACCGGACGGCAAATTTTCAAACACTCCGTGTGGGCCTGGCACCCGACGGCTGGCAGGTGGCGGAAAAAATCCGTGTTTACGGCGAGGGCGGTGTCCTGTTTATTTTTCCGGAAAATGCGCTTTCGCCCGACAACGTGGTGGCGGGTGGCTACGGGGTGTTCGGATTCGAGTTTTTTACGGAGCGCATGTTTGGCTCTTCCCTTTTCATAGAGGCCGGCGCCTCCTCTGCCGGCATTCGGGCAGATCGGCAGCCAGGGGCCCCTGCGTTCGGGGCAGGCATGCTCCTGGGGGCAGGAATTCGCGTGGCGCTTTCCCGGTAAACCATCGTATGCTTCCCGGCGCGCTGGTTTTTGGGGCGCCGGGGAGCTGCCGATGCCGCGCCGGAGATGAACTCCGGGCAAAAATTTTTATTTTTACCCCCGCATCAGCACTAACCGCCCTGCAACCGTAAGCCAACCACCAACCACCCACTACCGACAACCGACAACCGACTACCGATAGCCGACTACCGACAACCGATAGCCGACTACCGACAACCGATAGCCGACTACCGACAACCGATAGCCGACTACCGACAACCAATAGCCATGCAACACCAAGCAGCCTCCATTCGCCCGTTTATCGGCGCCCGCGATTTTACCGTCTCCCGCGCCTTTTACCGCGATCTGGGGTTTACGGAATTTCCTGTTTTCCCGAATATGTCGTACTTCAACGTAAACGACAACCTGGGTTTTTATCTCCAGGACGCCTACGTGCCCGACTGGGTAAACAACACCATGATCTTTTTGGAAGTGGACGACGTGGACCGCTATCTGGCTGACCTTCGGACGTTATCCTTGCCCGAAAAGTATCCGGGGGTGCGGCTGTCGCCAATCAAGGACAACGACTGGGGCAGGGAGTTTTTTTTGCACGACCCTTCCGGGGTGCTGTGGCACTTTGGGCAGTTTCACGACGAGGGGCGCTAACCGCAAGAACCCGCAGCATGCAAGCGACCGAAAAAAACTTGGCTCATATTCCCAAGTGGCTGATAGTGTCGGGGTGACTGTCAGTCACCCCGACACTTACGCTCGGCATTCAGTAAAAAGGAACATGAGCGGAAATGATTTCGATTCTGGTCATACGACGATGTTTTAGGCAGCTAACCATCTGCAAAAGTAAGGATTTTTACCGCGAATTCACCCTACACCACCGATTCAGTAGCCCCATCCAACCCAAAATACCCCCTGACCTTCTCCGCCGCTCCTTTGCCCACCACGGCCTCCAGCGCCTCCTCCCCGGCCTCGCGCACCCGGGCCAGCGAACCGAAGTGTTGCAGGAGTTTCTCCGCTGTTTTGGGGCCGATGCCCGGTATTTCCGTCAGCTCGGTGCCCAGGAAATGGCGGCTGCGCTGATCGCGGTGAAAGGTGATGGCAAAGCGGTGGGCCTCGTTGCGCGCCTGCTGGATGAGTTTGAGCGACTCTGATTTTTTGTTGATGTGCAGCGGCACGGGGTCGTCGGGGAAGTAAATTTCCTCCAGCTTTTTGGCGATGCCGATCACGGTGAGCCGGTCGCGGATGCCGAGGGCGTCGAGGCTTTTAACGGCCGAGCTGAGCTGGCCCTTGCCGCCGTCGATGATGATGAGTTGGGGCAGCGACTGGCCCTCGTCGAGCAGGCGGCGGTAGCGGCGGTACACCACTTCTTCCATGGAGGCGAAGTCGTTGGGGCCCTCCACGGTCTTCACGTTGTAATGTCGGTAGTCGCGCTTGGCAGGCTTGGCATTGCGGAACACCACGCACGACGACACGGGGTTGGTGCCGTGTATGTTGGAGTTGTCGAAACACTCGATGTGCAGGGGCACCTCGTTCATGTGCAGATCGCCCTGCAGGGTGCGCAGGATGCGTTCGGCGGGCGTCTGGCGGCCGGTCAGGTTCATCGCCTCGCGTTTCTTTTGCAGCAGGTGGTACTGCACGTTTTTTTCGGAGAGCTCGAGCAGCTTCTTTTTGTCGCCGATTTTGGGCACGGTGACGGTGAGGTCAGGCTCGCCGGGCACCACCAGTTCGAACGGCACCACCAGTTCGCGGGTGATGCTGTTGAACCGCTCGCGCAGGCTTTGAATGGCGTAGGCGAGCAGGATCTCCGGCTCTTCATCGAGGTTTTTGGTCAGCGTGAGCGTGTAGGTGTTGATGATGGCGCCGTTGACCACCTTGAGGTAGTTGACGTAGGCCTCCTTCTCGTCGGCGGCCAGGGCAAACACGTCGACATCGCGGATGTTGGGGTTCACCACCGTGCTCTTGCTCTGGAAGTCTTCGAAGAGCGACAGTTTTTCCTTCATGGCGTTGGCCAGCTCAAACTGAAGGTTGTCGGCGTAGTGCTGCATTTCGGCGCGCAGGAAGAGCTTGACGGGCGCGAAATTGCCCCTGAGCACGTTTTTGATCTGGTCTATCTTGGCGTTGTAGGCCGCCTCGGTTTCCAGGTTGACGCAGGGCGCCGCGCAGTTTTTGATGTGGTATTCGAGGCAGGGCTTGAACTTGCCCTTGTCGATGTTGGCCTCGGACAGCACCAGGCTGCAGGTGCGCAACTGGAAGAGCTTGCGGATGAGCTCCAGGATCTGGGCTACCCGGAGTTTATTGAGGTAAGGGCCGAAGTACTGGGATCCGTCGCGGATGACCTTGCGGGTGAGGAACACGCGGGGGAAGCGCTCGTTTTTGATGCAGATGTAGATGAGGGGCGATTTTTCGTCCTTCAGCATCACGTTGTAGCGCGGCTGGTGTTTTTTCACCAGCGTGTTTTCGAGCAGCAGGGCGTCGTGCTCCGTTTCCACGATGGTGAACTCTATGCGGTCGGCATTGCGCACCAGGGCCTTTGTTTTGGCCGTCTGGTTGGCTTTTTCCCCGAAGTAGGAAGACAGGCGGTTGCGCAGGTTTTTGGCCTTGCCGACGTACAGGATGACCCCTTCCGCATCGAGGAAGCGGTACACGCCAGGGGCGTCGGGTAGGGTGGGGGAGAAGAGGCGAAAGGCGTCGTTGGTCATACAAGTGCAAAATTAACACCCAAACACGCACAATGTGCCGAATGTAACCGACCTTTGTGTTCTCAGTTAAACAACCCGTTTTAGTTAAGCTTCATGGCCAACCTCTCCCCGGCGGCACAGGAAAAAATCCTGCAACTGCTGCCCAATATTGTCAAATCCTACCAGATACCCGATTTTCGAAAAGCCAACCTGCAAATACTGACCTCCTTCCTGCCGTTCGTCGGTCTTTGGGTGGCCATGTATCTGCTGATCGACGTGTCCATCTGGCTCACCCTGTTGCTGGGGTTGGTCAACGCATTTTTTCTGGTGCGCATCTTCATCATCCAGCACGATTGCGGGCACCAGTCGTTCACGCCCTCGCGGCGCCTGAACGACTTCCTGGGGCTGGTGTCCAGCACCATCACGATCATTCCGTACAAGTACTGGGCTAAGTCGCACCACTACCACCACGGCCACAACGGCTTGCTGGACGATCACCGCGACGTGGGCGACGTGAACCTGCTCACCGTGGAGGAGTTCAGCCGCCTCAGCCGCTGGCAGCGCTTCCAGTACCGCCTGTACCGCCACTGGTTCATCCTGTTCGTCCTGGGCGGTTGCTGGTACGTGTTCGTGGTGGTGCGCCTGCCGTTCATCCGGCTCAAAGGCTGGACGCAGGCCCACTTTTCGCTGCTGTACCACAATCTGTGGGTGACCGGTTTCTACGTGCTGCTCGCCCTGCTGCTGGGCTGGAAAGCCGTGCTGCTGGTCCACTTTCCCATCGTGGCCTTTTTCAGCGTCATCGCCATGTGGTTCTTTTACGTGCAGCACCAGCACGACAACACCTACAAACAGCTCATAGCCCAATGGGATTATGTGCGCGCCGCCATTCAGGGCAGCACGTACTACAAGCTGCCGAAAATCTTCCACTGGCTGACCGGCAACATCGGCTACCACCACATCCACCACCTCAACTCCCTCATCCCTAATTACGAGCTGGCGCGATGCCATCAGGAAAACCCGGTTTTTGAACAACTGATCACCTCCGTGACGTTCAAAGACAGCCTGCGCTTCGTTTTTAACAAGCTGTGGGATGAGCAGGAGCAACGGATGATATCATTCCGCGAATTCTACCGGCGCCGGCAGGGATAGCCCTAGTACAGACCTGCAATTTTTGGCGAAATGCCGGGGTTGGATGCAAATAAGCCTATATTTGCCCGCCCGGATACCCCTCTGTGTCCGCTGCGGTTTGTTTAAAAAAAATCTACCCGCATGATCGGACCACTGCCGCCCGGAAAATCCACTGCGTCCGCTGTGGCTTATTTAAAAAAATATTTACCCGCATGATCGGACCACTGTCGCCCGGACTGGTGTTGCTGGTGTTGCTGCTGTACTTTGCCATGCTGGTAGCGGTGGCGTGGTTCACCGGGCGCAATGTCGGGAACGAAGGGTTTTTTCTGGCCAACCGCCGCGTGCCCTGGTACGTGGTGGCGTACGCCATGATCGGCACCAGCATCAGTGGAGTAACTTTCATTTCCGTTCCCGGCAAAGTGGGCGCCGGGGGGCTCAACATGGCCTTTTCGTACATGCAGGTGGTGTTGGGCTACCTGCTGGGCTACCTGTTTATCGGTACGGTGCTCATGCCGATGTACTACCGCCTCAACCTCACGTCCATCTACGGCTATCTGGAGACGCGTTTCGGTTTTTGGTCCTATAAAACGGGCGCCGGCTTTTTCCTGCTGTCGCGCACCCTGGGTTCGGCGGCGCGGATGTTCCTGGCTGCCACGGTGTTGCAGGCGTTCGTATTCGACCCCCTGCACGTGCCGTTCTGGCTGACGGTCGTGCTCATGCTGGCCCTTATCTACGGGTACACGTTTCAGGGCGGTTTGAAAACGATCATCTGGACGGACACCATCATGACCACCTTTTTTCTGGCGGCCGTGGTGTTTACGGTCATCACCATCGCCCAAGCCCTCCAGCTGGGCGCCGGCGACCTGCTGCCGGCCATTCGGCAAAGCGGTTACAGCCAGGTGTTCTTTTTCGACAACTTTTTCGGCAACCCCAACCACTTCGTCAAGCAGTTTGTCGGCGGCGCCTTGATCGCCATTGTCATGACCGGTCTCGATCAGGACCTCATGCAAAAAAACCTGGCGTGCAAAAATATCCGCGAAGCGCAAAAGAACATGTTCGTCTTTTGCATTTACCTGATCATCATCAACTTGCTGTTTCTGCTGCTGGGCGCATTGCTGTACCTGTACGCCGGCCGGCTGGGACTGGAGATACCGCCCAAAACCGATTATCTGTACCCCAAAATTGCCTTTTACCACCTGGGGCTGGGCGCGGGTATCTTTTTTATACTGGGACTGATCGCCAGCACCTACGCCAGTTCCGACAGCGCACTGACGGCCCTCACCACGTCGTTTTGCGTTGATTTCCTCGGCTTTCAGAAAAAGGCCCAACATCCGGACCCTTACGCTACCGCTGAAGATGCGCAGGCGTACGCCCGGGAAATGGCGGTCCGGCACCGTCGCCTGCGCACCCGGGTGCATCTGGGGTTCTCTGTGTTGTTTGTCCTGATCATTCTGGTGCTGCAGGCCGTGAGTAAAGACGCCGTCATTAACCTCATTTTCAAGATCGCCGGGTACACCTATGGGCCGCTTTTGGGGTTGTACATGTTCGGGTTGTTTACACGGTTGTCCATTCGCGACCAGTGGGCGCCGGCGGTTTGTGTCGCGTCGCCGGTGCTGACCTATTTATTGGAGTGGGGGTTAAAAGGCCGTTTTGACGTCGGATTCCTGACCATCTTAATCAACGGAACCATTACATTTGCCGGGCTTTGGCTCATTGCTTCGGCGCCACGGCGTGCCGAGGCATAATTTTGTTTGTAGTAGAAATACTACACGGTTCATGGAGCCAGGTTCCATTTCTTTGTCACCAAAATTCAGATTCAAATGAAAAAAGCGCTTTTCGTCTTTGGTATTTGCATGTCCGCCGCCCTGGCTGGCATGGCACAAAAAAAGGTTGAGTACACACCCGGAGGAGAACTTGGTATAGGCGCCCGTTTCGGCGGAGCTACTGGTTTGACCATCAAAAAATACCACCGTTCCAACATGTCCGCCTTTGAGTTCAACCTGGCGTACAGCTTCGACGATGAGGTAGACGGCTTCACCACCAACATTTTCTGGGAAAGACTGGCGCCGATCGGTTTCAAGGACCGCCTGTGCGCCCAGTTCGGTTTCGGTGTGCCCCTGGTTTTTGGCGATGAATTTAAAACCGGTGTCGCCGGAACCATCGGCTTCGACTGGCGGTTGGCGCGCCGCATCGGCATTCAGTTGGACTGGTCGCCCGCCTGGTTGTTCATCAACGACAACCACTTTTCAAGTTTCGACGCGGCCTTCTCCGTGCGCTGGTTGTTCTGAGTGTTTGAAAAAACACTTTCTTGTCCTAAAAACATTTTGTTTAAAACAAAAAATGTTTTTACCTTTGTGCCGTTCGCACATTCCGTGTGATCGAACCGCATAAACTATCCTATCTTTGGGCGCAAGAACAGACACCAAACGTAAAGCGGCGAAGCCCGGCACTGCCACACGCAGCGCCGGCCCCGCCCCGGAAGAGAAACCCATGGCAGAAGTCAGGTACACGGAAGAGGAGATCAAATCGCTCGATTGGCGGGAACACATACGCCTGCGTCCGGGCATGTACATCGGCAAACTGGGCGACGGCTCCACGCCCGACGACGGCATTTACGTCTTGCTGAAAGAAGTGGTGGACAACGCGGTCGACGAGTACGCGATGGGCTTTGGCAAAGTGGTCGAGGTAACGCTCAACGAAGAGGGCGTCACCGTGCGCGACTACGGCCGCGGCATCCCCCTGGGCAAGGTGGTCGATGTGGTCAGCAAGATCAACACCGGCGCCAAATACGACAGCCGGGCGTTCAAAAAATCCGTAGGCCTCAACGGGGTGGGTACGAAAGCCGTCAATGCCCTGTCCGAGTACTTCAAGGTGCTGGCCGTGCGCGACGGACAGGCCAAGTGGGCCGAGTTCCAGTTCGGCAACCTGCATAAGGAGAGCAAACTCGAGAAAACCGCCGAGGAAAACGGCACGCTGGTGCACTTCAAGCCCGATCGCGGCCTGTTTCGCAATTACCGCTGGGTGCACGAATACATCGAGCACCAACTGTGGAACTACGCCTACCTGAACGCCGGCTTGCGTATCAACTTCAACGGTAAGGTGCTGTACTCCAAAAACGGCCTGCTTGACCTGCTGGAGAAAAAAACCAACGCCGAAAACATCCGCTACCCGATCATCCACCTCAAAGGAGAAGATGTGGAGATCGCCCTGACCCACGGCGACCACTACGGGGAACAAACCTACTCCTTCGTGAATGGCCAAAACACCACCCAGGGCGGCACCCACCTCAACGCATTCCGCGAGGCGCTCGTCAAGGTGGTGCGCGACCACTTCAAAAAACAGTTCGACGCCAAGGACATCCGGGAGAGCATCATCGCCGCCGTGAGCGTGCGCGTGGAGGAGCCCGTTTTCGAAAGCCAGACCAAAACGCGCCTCGGCTCCGAACGCATCGCGCCCGACGGGCCGGCCATCCGCACGTGGATGAACGATTTCCTGTCCAAATCCCTCGATGATTTCCTCCACAAAAACCCCGAAGTGGCCAAAGAGATGCTCAAGCGCATCCAGCAAAGCGAACGGGAGCGCAAGGAGATCGCCGACGTGAAAAAGCTCGCCAACCAGCGCGCCAAGGCAGCCAACATCCACAACAAAAAACTGCGCGACTGCCGCTTCCACCTCAATGAAAAAGGCACGGAGGAATTGCGGCTCCTGAGCACCATTTTCATCACCGAGGGCGACTCGGCCAGCGGCTCCCTCACCAAAGCCCGCAGCGTAGACACCCAGGCCGTGTTCAGCCTCCGCGGCAAACCGCTGAACTGCTACGGCATGACCAAAAAGGTGGTCTACCAAAACGAAGAGTTCAACCTCCTGCAGCACGCCCTCAACATCGAAGACTCACTCGACGACCTGCGCTACAACCGCGTGGTGATCGCCACCGACGCCGACGTCGACGGCATGCACATCCGCCTGCTCCTGCTTACCTTTTTCCTCCAGTTCTTCCCCGATCTGGTGCGCAACGGACACCTGTACATCCTGGATACGCCCCTTTTCCGGGTACGCGACAAGCAGCAAACATTTTACTGCTACTCCGAAACGGAAAAACAGGAAGCCATCAAGAAGCTGCGCGGCAAACCGGAAATCACCCGCTTCAAAGGCCTGGGCGAAATTTCACCCAACGAATTCGGCGGGTTCATCCGCGAAGAGACCATCCGCCTCGAACCGGTTTATCTGCCCGAAGAAACCAACCTCGACCACGTGCTCAGCTACTACATGGGCAAAAACACCCCGGAGCGCCAGGAATTCATCATTGGCAACCTGAAGGTGGAGATCGACGTGATTGATACGCCGGAAGAGGAGGCGCAGATTCAACCGGAACAAGTGGAGGCAGAAGCCTGATCAGGCATCCGTTCCCTCCTCCAGGTACATTTTTACCAACTGGAGCAACGGCACGTGCTCGGCCACAAACTGATGCTCACTCAGCTTGGCCGCTTCAAACCAGCGCAATTCTTCAATGTCGTCGTCCGGCTCCGGCTCCCCGTCCACCAGGGAGCAGGCGTACAAGTGCGTCATCACCACGTCTGAAGAGCCGCGGTAGCGCCAGTCGTCAATCCGGCAGGAGCCCAGGTAGGTAAGTTCATCGAGCTCCAGGTCGCCACACTCCTCGCCCAACTCCCGAACGGCGGCGGCCTCGAAACTGTCGTCCATCGGGTCCACAAACCCGCCCGGGAACCGGTAACGCACCTCATTGGGCTTGCGCGCCAGGAGCAGTTCCTGGTAGTCGTTCCGGAACACCGCGATGTCCACGGTCGGATAAACCGTCGGAAAACGGCGCAGGTGGGCATAAATGACCCCTGCCCGGAAATCGCGCGCGCTGTGAATGTCCTCAATGGTGTGTTCCGAATAGGCGTCCGCATCCAGGGCTTCCAGTACCTGGGTTTCGTATTTTCCCGAGTAGCGATGCGCGACGGCGGCCTCCGTCCCATACACCGTGACGGGGCCTTCCGGCCGGTGTTCGAGGATACGCCGGTCCAGCTCCTGACTCCAGATGCGGTCGTCGGGCACGTCGGGCATGTCGAAAACCGCTACCTGGACTTTGTATTTTTCCAAAAACATTTCCTGCCTGAGCTCCCAATCCAGCGGATTCCGGTCGCTGGGCGCCGGGCTGTTGCCCAGCACGATAAAAACCCGGGTATGGCGTTTCAGGAGCGTTTCGATCAGCCGTTCATGCACGGCGTTCAGGCTGATCACCTGAAAACGCCCTACAAACACACCGGTGCTTTTTGTTGTCGCCATATCAAATGAACTTTACGGGCAAGGTACGTCAATACCAGCGGAATGAACGATCAAAAATGCTCATGGCCAATTACGGGCGCTGCGTACGTCGACCGCTTAACGAACTACGGTGACATCACCTGCAAACACCTCCGATTCGCCGTCGACAAACCGAACCTTAGCTTTCCACACAAAAACGCCCGGATTTACGGGTTCGGACTGGAACGTACCGTCCCACCCCGCGCTCTCGTCGCCGATGCCCAGGTTGGTGGCATAAAAGGCCAGGTTGCCCCAGCGGTCGAATATTTGCAGGTCTTCAATGACCTCCACGCCTTTTCCGTACAGGATGAACCGGCCGTTGGTGGCCGACTCGGGCATAATGACGTTGGGTGCGTACAGGTTGCGGCGGCGATCCACCCGGATAAGCACCTCCTCGCGGGCGCTGCAGCCGGCGGCATCCGTCACCATCACGGTGTACCGGGTGGTTTGCGGCGGCGAAGCGACGGGGTCCGGACAGTCTGAACACGATAACCCGACGGCAGGGCTCCAGCTCCACGTCAGCGCTGTCGCCGGCGACAGGTTGGTCACGGGCTGAAGCTGCACCGAATCCCCCAGCGGGAGCAGGTAGATGTCCTGGATGGTCAACACCGCCACCGGGGGCGCCAACAGGGTAACCGCTGCTTCTGCAAGACACCCCAGGGCGTCGCGAACCGCCAGCGGATAGACGCCCGGTGCCAGGTTGGCATACGCAGCCGTGCCCGAAAACGATTGTCCGTTGTTGATGGAATAGTCGAATGGCGGCAGTCCGCCGGTCACCGGCCCAAAATCAATGCGCCCTGCGGGATTCAGGCAGGTTGGTTGTTCGGCTTCCGGAACAAACGCCGGCAGAGGGATTTCCTCTACGCCGACCTCACCGGTGCCGGTGCAGCCATTGGTTGTATTGGTGGCCACTACGGTGTACATGCCGCCCGTGCCAACCGTCGGGTTGGCCGTATTGGCCCCCGAAAGGATGTTCCCGTCGGTGGTCGTCCAGGTGTAGGACAGAGAGATGGTGCTGCTGCTGACCGACAGCTGGGCGGTCGGTTGTGTGCAAAAGATCAACTGGTCAGGTCCGGGTTCCAGTTGGGGCGATTGGATATCCTGCATCACGGTGACCGTGGACGAGGCGGTACAGCCGTTGTCGTTTCGGGTGACGGTGAGTTGATACGTGCCCGGGGCGTCTACTTCCGGTCTCAGCGAATCCAGGTAACGGACAATGCGCCCGCTACCGCCGGTTGTCCACAAGGCTTGGAAACCGGCGCCGGTTGCCTGAGGGGTCTGCACGCCGGCGCTCAGGGCTATGGTGTCTTCCCGGCAGTTGAGTATGCCGGGAGCGGCCACGTTCACGACCGGCGGGGTGGTAAAGGCCACCACGAGCACCGAATCCACAGCGCTGCACCCGTTGTCGGCCCTGTTCACCAGCAGGTTGTACTGGCCGGCAGCGCCAATCAGGGGTGTGGTGGTTTGGGCGCCGGAGAGAATCTGACCGCCGCCGGACGCCGTCCAGGCATAAGAAATACCCGGCCCGGTGGAGGAACCGGCGCCGTTTAGGCTCAGTTGGGTAATTACGCAGGTGACCGTATCCACGGGGCCGGCTTCCGCCAGCGGAGGCACGATATTTTCCTGCACCACAACCGGGAGGGTGGCGGTGCAGCCGTTGTTGTTGTCCAGCACCGTCAGCAGGTAATCGCCGGGCGCATCCACGACAGGGTTGAGCGTGGTGGCGCCGGAAAGGATGTTCCCGTTGGTCGTTGTCCAGCCTGCGGTAAAAGAAGCGGGCGAAAACACCAAGGCGTCAATGATCACGGTGGGTTGGGCACAGGTCAGCACGTCCACCATCTGAAGCCCGGTCGTCGGCGCTGCCGTGTCGATGGACACCCGGGTGGAGTCCAGGGCCAAACAGCCGTTGAGCGCATTGATCACCTGCAGGGTGTACCAACCGGGCAATTGAGCAGCGGTGTTGGGTTGTTGCGGGTTGCCGACGATCCCGCCGTCCGGGTTGCTCCACAGGTACTGGGCGCCGGGGGTGTTGCTGCTGCCGTTGAGCGTCGTCACCGGCCGGCTGCAGGTAATGGTTTGGTTGGCGCCGGCATCCACGTCGGGTGCCAGGGTGTCGGCATTGACCAGCACCGATTCGGTGGTGGTGCAGCCGTTGTTGTTGTTGGTGATGGTCAGCGAATAGTCGCCAGGGGCGCCGATTATGGGCGTAAGTGTCTGGCTGCCGGAGAGAATCTGCCCATTGGCAGTAGACCACTGATACACAAACGAAGGTCCGGTGCTTCCGGTCGCCGACAGGCTGGCTTGCCGGATGGCGCAGGTCAGCAGGGGCGGCGTGCCCATTTGCAGGGTCGGCGCGTCGGCGTCGGCGTAGATGCTCAGGCTGTCGGACGACACGCAGCCGTTTGCCGGGTCGGTGACCTGCAGGACGTACAAGCCAGGTGCATCCACCACGGGCGATAGCGTATTACCTCCGCCGATGATGTTCCCTCCCTGCTGGGCGGTCCACATCACCAGGTTGGTGGGTGCCGTGCTGCCCAGCAGTAGCAGGGAGGTGAGGCTGCAGTTCAGCGTATCGTCGGCGCCGACGGCTACCGAAGGCGTTTGGATGTTTTGCCCTATGGTCACCGAGTCCTGGCTTTGGCAGCCGTTGGCCGGGTTTGTTCCGGAGAGCAGGTAAACACCGGGAGCATCCACCACCGGGGTGAGCGTGATATCGCCGGTGATGATGTTTCCCGACGGAGTGCTCCACACGACGGTGGTTCCGGGGGCGGCCGTGCCCTGAAGGCTGGTCTGTGTGACTACGCAAGTCAGCACGACGGCCGGGCCGGCGTCAAGCACCGGCGGCACGATGTCCTGCCCTACCACCAGCTGAGCGCCTGCTGTGCAGCCGTTTTGAGGATTCGTGGCCACCAGGGTGTAAGTGCCAGGCGCCGCTACCACCGGTTGGGCGGCCAGGGGTGAAGACACAAACTGCCCGTCGACTGTTTGCCAGTCAAATAAAAGACCGGCCGGAGAAAAGCCCATGGGCAAAACGGTCGATGTGGTGGTGCAATTCAGCATCGCAGGCATTCCGGGTGTCAGCAGCGGAGACGCCTGATCGGCCGGCACCCACACCGAATCGGTTTGGGTGCAGTTGTTGGTCGGATCGGTCACCCAGACGGTATACCATCCCTCGAGGGTGGCCACTGCGGTATCGGCGGTGGAAACGGCCTGGCTGTTGAAGAACCAGGTGTATGCGTAGAGCGTGTCCGGCACGCCGACATTGACGGTCAGGGACTGGCTGGGCAGATCGCAGGTGAGCACGACCGGCGGTTCGATGGCGGCCGGCGGATACAATACGTTTTCTTCAACGGTTACGCTATCGGTCACGGTGCACCCATTCGACGTGTTGGTCACGGTCAGTACATACATACCTGGAGCGTCTACTACAGGGGAACCGGTTTGTGCACCACTGACGATGTTGCCGCCCGGCATGGCCATCCACTGGAGGACAAACGGCGGTCCGGTGCTGGAGCCGGCCCCGCTGAGCGTCAGGCTGGGGACAGTGCAGGTGAGGGTATCTTGTACCGAAGCCACGGCCAGGGGGGTGTCGGCGGACTGCTGCACGGCTACACTGTCGAGGTCGGTACAGCCGTTTTCCAGGTTGGTGGCCAGCAAAAAGTACCACCCCGGTTGATCGATCGTGGGTTGAAGTCCGTCAGCGCCGGCGAGAATGTTGCCGCCGGCGGTGGTCCAGAGATAGGTATGCGGCCCGGGAAGGCCGTTCTGGGCGTTCAGTTGTACGACCGGCTGCGCGCAGGTGAGCAGGGCAGCAGAATCAATCCCGAGTTGCGGAGGGGCATTGTTGATCGCCACCGTGGTGGTGTCTGTGGCGGTACAGCCGTTGGCCGGATTGACGATTTGCAGGGCGTATACGCCCGGAAGCCCAACGGTTGGGGTGGGGGTCTGGGCGCCGGAAAGGATAAGTCCGTTGCCGGTGGTCCAGCTAAACAGAAGCCCTGCGCCCTGACTGGAACCGGCCGAACTGATTTGCACGCTGTCCGTCAAACAGTTGAGCGTATCCAGCGCGTTGGCGATGGCCGTCAGGGCGTTGGTGTCTGCGGGCGCCAGGATGGAATCGAAAGCGGCGCAGCCGTTTGTGGTATTGAGCACGGCCAGTTGGTACCACCCGGGCGCATTCACCACCGGGGTGAGTGTAGTTGCTCCGGAGACAATATTCCCGCCGTTGGTTGTCCATTGATAAACAAATTCGGCGCCGGTGGAGGACCCCGCACCGGAGAGCGACACCTCGGGATCCTGACAGGTGATGGTGTCTGCGGGCAGGACGACGGCCATCGGGCCCACGGTGTCGATGACCACCAGCACGGTGTCGGCGCTGCTGCATCCGCTTGACAGGTTGGTAGCGGTGAATATGTACAGGCCGGCCGCGTCGACCAGCGGGTTGAGGGTGGTGTCGCCGGAGACAAAGTTGCCGCCCGTTGTGCTCCATACAAACGGCGCCGCTGCCGGCGTGAGCGATGCCGACAGCGAAAGGGTATCAACGGTACAGTTCAGGGTATCAGGAAGTGCTATGGACAGTGCAGGCACCGACACATCTCCGAATACGGCAACCGTATCCAGGGTCGTGCAGTTGTTGCTGGTGTTGGTGACGGCCAGGACGTACGTGCCCGGTGCGCCGGCAGTGGCCTGTATGCTGTTTTGACCGCCGAGGATGACCCCGCCTGCCGAGGCCGTCCACGCGTACTGGATGTTGGGGCCGGTACTGGAACCGGCGCCACTGACAATGGCCGTGGGGGTGTAGCAGGTAATGGAATCGATGGCTTGGGCCAGGGCGGTCGGGGGATTATTGGCAACCGTGACCACCACCTGGGCGGTGGCGGTGCAGCCGGTGACGGTATTGGTCACCAGCAGGGAGTAGGTGCCCGGGGCGTCGACCACGGCAAACCGGGTGTCGGCGCCGGAGACGATGTTGCCGTCTGCGGTAGTCCATTGGTAAGCCGACTGCGGCCCCTGTGTGGAGTTGCCCGCCAGAATCACCGAATCTGCCCCGCAGCCCAGTGGCTGCGGGTTGGTGATCCATGCCAGCAGGGAATTGGAAACGAGGACATTGACGGTGGCGGTTTTTTGACAGATGACGCCGTTGTTGTCCACCGACACGGTGAGGGTGTATTGGCCGGCGGCGTCCACCACCGGGTTGAGGGTATTTTCTCCGGAGACGATGTTGCCGTTGGGTGTGCTCCACTCGTAGGTCACATTCGAACCGGTGGTGGAGCCTGCTCCGTTCAGGGTGATCTCGTAGCCTTCGCAGGGGATGTTGCTGTTGGGCGGCGTGGCAACGGCGACTACCGGCACGACGTGCACTGTGACGCTGTCGCTGACCAGGCAGGTGGGGGCAAAAACGATGTCGTCCAGCGCAAAGTCATTGCCGCCGAGTACAGTGTTCTGGTTGACCACACAAATGGTGGCCGAGGTGTTGGCGCCGCTGTTCCAGGTAGTGAAAAAGTTTATCCAGGTGCAGTTGGAGGAGGGGGCGCTGAAAATGGGCGGAATGGTTGCGCCGTTGATCGAGAACTGGAGCAAGGCGGGGGAGGTGGAAACCAGGGTGGTCACCCAGGCAGAAAAGACGTAAGTAGTGTTGGGCATCACGCTCACCGTCTGGCACCACACGTTTTGGTTTGGCACCCCGGCGCCGTTTACGGCCATCATGTTGCCGCTGCCCGAAGTATGGTCGGTGCAGGGGGCAAACCCCGGGTGGGAGGTCTGTGGGTTGGGCAATACGTCGTACACGCCTTCGGGCACAAGATTACCCGGGTTGTAAATGTAATCGCTGAAAAATCCGGAGTTCCCCAACTCAAAGTCGCCGTTCAGGATCAGGTTGTTGCTCAGGTCGGGCACCCGGGCCGTCAGTGTGTACGTGGTTGTTTGCTGCACATTCGCAGTGGGCGTGAGGGTGTTGGCGCCCGACAGCCCGGTGGTGGGTGTCCAGAAAAAGTTCAGGTAATCGCCGATGATCTCGCCTTGCAACTGGGCAGGGGTGGGCGGTTGACACAGGTAGATGTCGTCACCCGCATTCACGGTTACACCACACTGGGCACTAACCCGATACAGCGTGGTAGAGAGCAGACACAACAGGAGGAGTAAGCGAAGAAACATGCGCATTCAGGTCAGAGCATTTGCCGATCAATCCAACAAAAGTACGGTTTTTTGCCGATGACCAACCTTTTTCCGGATAAAACCAACCGCTGCCCGGAAAACCAAATTTCGTATGGATCAAAAGGCGTAACTTTGTGAAGGGTCTTTGGCCGGCATTGCCGAACGCAGTAACCCGCATCTGTACACCAAATCACGACCGCACCCAACCATGCTCAAGCCGTTTAACCTCCGCGCCTGGATCGATGAAAACCGCCACCTGCTCCAACCACCGGTGGGCAACAAGCAGGTATACGTAGATAACGAGGACTTCATCGTGATGATCGTCGGCGGCCCCAACGGCCGCAAGGACTACCACTGGGAAGAAGGAGAGGAACTCTTTTACCAGTTGGAAGGCGACATCCAGGTCAAGATCATCGACGAAGCCGGACGCCCCCAAACCATAGACATCCGCGAAGGCGAAATGTTCCTGCTGCCTGCCCGTATTCCCCATTCCCCCCAGCGACCCGCCAACACCGTGGGCCTGGTGCTCGAGCGGAAACGCAACCCGGGGGAGATCGACAAACTGATGTGGTTCTGCGAAAAATGCGGGAACCCATTGCACGAGGCCGGGTTCCCGCTGACGAATATTGGCGTACAGATCAAAGAGGCGATCGAGACGTACAAAAATGACGAGGCCGCGCGTACGTGCTCGAAATGCGGTACGGTGATGGAAATGTAACCTGAATCCTTTTACCCCCCATGTCGCTGGCCCACGCCCACCTCACCCGCCTCGTTGAGCTCCTCCGGAAGGAAAAAGAAGCGGACCTGCACCAGTTTATCCAGTCCGTCAAACAGCAACCACTTTCCGCCCGCGTGGAGCAGGGCTACTGCTGGCATCCGGTGCGGGTGATGCAAACGGGTTTTGCCCTCGGCGACCGCGCGTTCGTGGTGCTCGAACGCACTACCCGGCTCAACGAACCCCACCAGATTCGTTCCGGACAGTCGATCAACTTCTTTACCTCCCTGCCCGGCGCCGAACAGCCCGATGCCACGGGCGTGGTCAACTACATCGACCGGAACCGGATGAAAGTGGTGCTCAACAGCCAGGATGTGCCTGAGTGGATCGACCAGGGGCACCTTGGTGTGGACTTGCTGTTCGATGACCGTTCTTACATGGAAATGGAAAAGGCGTTGCGTCAGGTTATGGAGGCCCGCGGCAACCGGCTCTCGGAACTGCGCCAATTGCTCGCCCCCCGTCCGGATGCGCACCCCGACGATTACCTGCACCACCTTCGCCCAACCGGCACACCCGAGTCCTTCACCGATGTGGTGGCCGACCCGGCACTAGAGGGGCTCAACGCCTCCCAGTACGCGGCAGTCATGGCCATCCTCAACAACCGCGATGTGCACGTTGTACACGGGCCTCCCGGCACCGGAAAGACCACCACCCTTGTGGCGGCTATTCAATTGCTGGCCAAACGCGAAAACACCGTGCTCGTGGCTGCCCCGAGCAACACTGCGGCCGACCTGCTCACCGAACGGCTGGCCGATGCGGGCGTGAGCGTCGTGCGCATCGGCAACGTGAGCAGGGTCGATGAAAGCGTACTCAGCCATACACTGGACGGTATCCTGGCCGCCCATGCCGAAACCCGCAATATAAAAAAGGTGCGCCTGCAGGCAGCCGAGTATCGGCGACAGGCAGGCAAACACAAACGCACCTTCACCTACGAAGACCGGCGCGAACGCCAACACCTCAAACGACAGGCCCGTGAGCTGGAAGACTGGGCCAATACACTCGAAGACCGTCTGATCGACGAAGTGCTCAACGCCGCCCAGGCCATCACGTGTACCCTGGTAGGCGCCTCCCACCCGCTGCTGGAACGCATGCGCTTTGGCACCTGTGTGATCGATGAGGCTGCGCAGGCACTGGAGCCGGCCTGCTGGATACCCATTGTCAGGAGCAGCCGCGTGGTGCTGGCCGGCGACCCGTTCCAGCTGCCCCCCACCGTCAAGAGCCTGGATGCTGCGCGTGCAGGGCTGTCCGTTACCCTCATCGAGCGCGCCATACCCCTGCTGCCCGACCAGGTGAGCCTGCTGCACGTGCAATACCGCATGAACCGGGCCATCATGCAATTCTCCAACCAATACTTCTACGGTGGTGCGCTGATGGCACACGAGAGCGTGGTGGAGCGGCGTCTGTCCGGTGTGTCGCCCGACGGGAGCGTACTCACCGTGTTCGATCCCGTAGTATTTATCGACACCGCCGGCGCCGGATTTGAGGAAAAAACCGTGCGCATCGACCCGAATGAACGCAAAGGGGGGTACAGCCGCTGCAACCCGGAGGAGGCGTTGCTGCTGCGCGAGCACCTGCTGCGGTTGCTCAACGAGTTCCCACAGGAGGGCATCCCCTCCATTGCCCTGCTCTCGCCTTACCGCGAACAGGTGAACCAGCTGGAGACCATGATCCGGGAGGATGCACGTCTGGCGCCACTCCTGCGCCACGGCAGGCAAATGAGCGACCTGATGCCCCATAGCCACGAGGCCGACGGCGCCCTTACGGTGAATACGATCGACGGCTTTCAGGGACAAGAACGCGATGTGGTCTACATCAGCCTCGTTCGTTCCAACCCAAAAGGGGAGATCGGTTTCCTTCAGGATTACCGCCGCATGAACGTGGCCATGACCCGCGCACGAAAATTACTGGTGGTCATCGGTGACTCGGCGACGATCGGGAACAACCCGTTCTACGAAGCATTTTTGAAACATTGCGAAGAAAACGGGCGGTACGATACTGCCTGGGCCTACCTGCGGTGACGGGAGTCCGGAATGCGGAATGTGGAATGCGGAATGCGGAATAAGTCGTTCAGCCTGGCTTTTGGATGCTTTCAGACATTTTTTCATACAGCGTTTTCCAATCGGGATGGGCTTGCAGCATAGTTAAGTGCCGGTGGATGGTCGCCTGGTCACCGCGCACGGCCGGCCCGGTTTGCACGGCGGCGGGCGAGGCGGACAGGGCTTTTTGCAGGGTTTCGGCCATCAGTGGATGCAGCAAGTCGAAGGGAAGGTTTTGTTCCGACAGTATTTTTTCGGCGATGGCGAAGCAATGGTTGGCAAAATTGTTGGCAAATACGGCGCCTACGTGGAGCCAGGCCCGTTGGGTGTCGTTCACGCGGAACACCTGGTGGCTAATGCGCTGGGCCTGTTGCTCCAGCCAATGCGCGTCCTGACCGTCGGCCGCATCGATGCAGACGGGCGTGTTATCCCAGTCGGGCGTATGGTCAGCGGAGAAGGTCTGCAAAGGGTAAAACACCCCGTGTCTGGGAAAATGGGGGGCCAGCACTGCCCCCGGTGTTGCGCCCGACGTGTGGGTCGCCAACGCCCGGCGCGCGAATGGCGCCAGCTGCGCCGCCACGTGGGCAATGGCGTCGTCCTTCACGGCCAGAATTACCCAGTCGGCATCGGGTATTAACGCCTCCCAGCGGCTCGTCCATGCGCAATCCAGTGCCTCCCCGAGCACCTGTGCGTGCGCCGGGGTGCGACTCACTACCTGTGACACCGGTATGCCGACTTCCTGCATGCGCCTGCCCAGGTGAGTAGCCACCCGGCCGGCTCCGATTATGGCGATTTTGGTCATGTCTCCTTTTCCTCTCCCTCCCCCTCTCCCTCTCCCCTCCCCGGATTTCATCCGGGGTTATTCATGTTTGACCGCTACGCGGTCATTTTTTGCTGCTGTCTCTTGGGTGCCAGAGCGTAACATTATTCCGCATTCCGCATTCGACATTCCGCATTCGACTAATATCCTCCGGCACAGTCATCGCCCCGCCTGTCCGCCACCGCAGTTTTTTTGCCTTTTTCATCGATAAAGATGGCTTCGACACGGCCGATGGGGCTTCGGGGGGTCACGGTGTGCCCCTTGGCGCGCAATTGTTCCAGCAGGTCATCGGGGAATGCGCCCTCTTCGACATACAGTTCATCGGGACGCCACTGGTGGTGGAAGCGGCCCTTTTGCACGCAGTCTTCCGGCGACAGATTGAACACATACGCGTTCACCAGCACCTGAAAAACGGAAGTGGGTATGGTGGTGCCGCCGGGTGAACCGACGATCAGCACGGGCTTTTTGTTCTTCAGCACGATGGTGGGTGTCATGCTGCTCAATGGTCGTTTGCCGGGCGCGATGGCGTTGGCTTTGCCGCCTACCGCGCCGTAGAGGTTGGGCACGCCGGGTTTGGCGCTGAAGTCGTCCATTTCGTTGTTCAGGATGAACCCGGTGCCGGGCACGACCGTGCGGGAGCCGTAGGCGTCGTTGAGGGTGGTGGTGACCGAAACGGCGTTGCCCTGGGCGTCGATGATGCTGAAGTGGGTCGTTTCTTCGCTTTCCGGGAACACGCCGGCCAGGATGGAGTCGCTCGGCGTGGCATGCCCGGGGTCAAAGTCGGCCATGCGCTGTTGGCAGTACGTCGGACTGGTGAGCGCGGCCATCGGCACCTTCCAGAAATCCGGATCGCCCATGTGTACCGCCCGGTCGGCGTAGGCGCGGCGTTCTATTTCGGCCATGGCGTGTATGCTTTGAGCGCTGTGGAGGGTGTACTCGTCTTGCGGCAGGTAGTTGATCATGCCCAGCATCTGTTGCAGTAGCAGTCCGCCGCTGCTGGGGGGCGGCATAGACAATACGCGCATGCCCTGAAAGTCGAATGCCAGGGGTGCGCGCCACACGCTTTTGTAGGCTGCGAGGTCTTCCAGGGTGATGAGCCCGCCGCGGTCTTGCATGTTTTTGACGAGCAGCTTGGCGGTCCGGCCCCGGTAAAACTCGTCGCGCCCGCCGGAGATCAGCCACCGCAGGGTGCCGCCGAGTTCTTGCTGGATAAGCCAATCGCCTGCTGCCCAGGGACGGTCCATACGGACAAAGGCGGGCAACATCCGGTTGAACCGGACAAAGTTGGGTTGTTCCTGGTTGAGTTGGGCCGCTTCGCGGGCGGTGATCTGGTATCCTTTTTCGGCCAGGCCGACAGCGGGCTCCAGGAGCTCGGCCCAGGTCAGTTTGCCGTATTTGCGGTGGGCCTCCCACATGCCGTCAACGGCGCCGGGAACACCGACAGCGCGCACGTCGAACCGGCTTTTTTGGGTGAGCACGCGACCGAGTGAATCCTGGTACATTTTTTCAGTGGCCTGGGCCGGCGCCCGCTCGCGGAAGTCCAGCGCTGCGGGCTCTCCCTTGGCAGGCTGGTAGAGCAGGAATCCGCCGCCGCCGAGGTTGCCGGCCTGCGGGTACACCACGGCCAGGGCGAAATGGACGGCCACGGCGGCGTCTATAGCGTTGCCGCCCATGCGCAGGATGTCGAGGCCTACGCGGGTGGCTAAAGGGTGGGCGGTAACGACAGCGGCGGAGTCGGCCACCACCACCTTGGTGGAATCATAAGGGAAAGGAGCGATGGGCTGGGCCGTCGCGCACAGGATGTGCAATCCGAATAGCAACAGCAGCAGAAATCGATGCATGGGCAATGTTTAACGGGGGTAAAGTTACGCATGGAACAGCGTGCCGGCGATGAGAAAGGCGGCACAAAGGATAAAAAGCAGCAACAACAACGGCCGGATGAAGCGCCACCAGGCGGCCAGGCTGACGTTCACCATGGCCAGCGACGGCAGCAGCAATCCCGTGGGCGTGAGGAAGCCCATAATGCCCATGCCGTACAGGTAGGCGTTCACCGTCTCCTGTCCCGGCACCTGTACCACCACTGCCAGGGCGCCGATGATGGGCATGGTGAGCACGGCCATGCCCGAGCTGGACGCGATGAAAAGGGTCAGGAACAGGAACAGGCAGAGCAGCAGCACCACGAACAACGCCGGCGGCATGTGGCCGATCCACTGCGCAGCGTAATACAGCATGGAGTCGCTGATGCGGCCCTCGTTGAGCACCAGGGTGACCCCGCGGGCGATGCCCACGATAAAGGCCACCGACAGCAATTCCTCCGCGCCTTTGATGAACTGGCCCACCAGCTTTTTTTCGGGCAGGCGCAGCAACAGTCCGAGCAGCATCGTGGACGCCAGGAAAAGCATGGTCATTTCCAGCAGCCACCATTCCAGGAAAATGACCCCGCCGATCATGCCCAGAAATGTGAAGAGGAATACGAGCAGCAACCCCCGCGTCCGCCAGTCCAATTGCGCGGATACATCAGCCGACAAAGCAGGCATTTCGTAGTGCGTGTGCACTGCGCCGTCGGTGCGCAGGACAATTGACGACGCCGGATCCTTTTTTACCCTTTGGGCATAGCGCACCGTATACCAGATCGCGATGCCGGTGGACACCACAAACATCAGGATGCGCTCGTTGAGTCCTTCCATCCAGTTCACACCGGCCGCATTGGAGGCAATGATCGTGGAGAACGGGTTGGAGATCGACGACAGGGTGCCCAACTGCGTGCCGCCAAAAATGACCATCAGCGGAACCAGCAGGTCGTACCCCGCCGCCAGGAATAAAGGCACCAGGATGGGGTAAAACACCAGCGCCTCCTCGGCCATGCCATACGAAGAGCCGGCGAAGGAAAACAGGAAGGTGAGCAGCACGACCAGCCAGGACTCCCGGCCGCGCATGCGGACCGACAACGCGGCAATGCCTCGGACCATGGCGCCCGACGCGTTGAACACCTGCATGAACCCGCCGATTACCAGGATAAAAAGGATGATGTCGATGGTGTCGTAAATGCCTTTGATGGGTGCTTGCAGGATGCCCAATAGCCCCTGCGGGTTCCCGTCCACGGGGTGGTAGCTTCCCGGAATGCCCACCGGTTTGCGGATGGCCTTTCCGGTGAACTTCTCCAGTGGAATGCGGATGCCCAGGCTGTCGAGTGTGCGGTCGGTCAACGGCAACGGCGCCGCGCCCGATGCCCCCCCGGTAACCATAAACCGGGCGCCGTCTTCAGACATCGACAACTTGTCGTATTCACCGGCCGGAATGATCCAGGTGGCCGCCGCCGCGAGCACAATGACAATCAACAGCACGGTGATCGGGCCGGGTAGGGATTGGAACGGGTTCATGAGCCAAAAGGAGTGTCGAATGTCGAGTGTCGAGTGTCGAATATCTTGTACGCTTATTTGTTTCGGATGACCAAAAGTACACTGTATTCGACACTCGCCACTCGAAATTCGCCATTCGATGTTATCTTCGCTCCTAAAATAGCCATATGCCGGAACCCATCCCACAATCCGAACTCCTCCAAAAAGTGCTGCCGCTGCTCGACCGGTACGGCCGCCGCTACCAAAAAACGGGCATGGTCAAAGCCCGCGTGGCCATCCTCGAGGAGCGTATTGAAACGCACACTGCCGACGGGCTGGAGACCGTCAATGTGGCCGAGCCGGGGGACTACATCGTGACCAACCCCACCAAAGCCGGCGAATCGTATGTGCTCTCGCCCGAAACTTTTCAGGAAAAATACGAACCCGCCGGCGACGGGCAGTACCGCCCGACCGGCGCCATTCGCGCCCTTGAACTCATCCCCGAGGTGCTCGCTGCGCTGGGCCTGCCCGACGAGTTTCACTTCATCGCCCCCTGGGCAGACCCCATGGTCGCCAAAGCCGGTGATTTTCTGGCCTGCCCCGACGGTAAAGAAGAGGTGTACCGAATCGCCCGCCAGGAATTTGCTGAAACCTATGTGCCCGCCTGAACAAAAAACCAGCAACCACCGACTACCGACTACCGACTACCGACAGCCTAAAGCCTAAAGCCATGCAACCTGAAGACTACCTCCAATCCCGCATCGACGACCAGATCACCTGGTACAATGCCAAAAGTGCGCGCAACAAGCGCTGGTACTACACTTGCCAAATCATCGTGCTCATCGCCGGCGCGCTCATACCGCTGCTGACGGGCTACATGGACGATGTGGCGTGGCTCCAATACATCACCGGAACCCTGGGTGGGGTGATCGTGGTTTTTCAGGGGCTGATGTCGCTTAAAAAATACAAAGACAACTGGCTCACCTACCGCACCTCGGCCGAAACGCTGCAACGGGAAAAATTGATGTACCAGACGGGTGCGGAACCCTACGACACCGCCGGGGAACCGTTCAAATTGTTTGTGCGCAATGCGGAGTCCATCATGGCATCGGAAAACCAGGGATGGAAGGGGTCTCGGGAAAAGGAGAAGGGGGAGGAGTGAGGAGGAGATTGGTTCAAAGCAAGAATAAAGTCCTGGAAATCAGGATTAAAAATATTCTTCATTGTGGCCGCCTTTTGATGGCAAATGCGCTACGGTCCAACCGCGGCGGGTTTTGGATATCCAAATTATAGGCAGCACAAATCAGGAACCAGGCAGCGGCAAGCCGCTCCCGGGGTGTTTTTTCCATCCAATACGCCCGCTGGTTTGCTGCCTCCTGATGTGTTTTTATGGCGAAAGCCGTGCGGTCCAAGCGAAAATAATCCATGGGAGCAGTATTTGTTGTGATGTACAAAGATAGACTTATTCTGGCAGGTAAATCCAAGCCTCTGGTTTTAATCCGAAGCCGGCCGAAGGCAGGGCAACGCTTTCCACGAAGCCAGTCGGCAAATCTCCTTTTGGGCCTTTTTCCCAAGGAAGCAAAGGTGGATAACGTCATCTATGTGCCCGTCGAACAGATGCTGCGCCCGGTGAAGGCTGCCGAATTCCGGAACAATGCCGATGCTATCCTGGCCGAGGAGCCGTTTCCTGATTTTTTCCGGTTTGTCAATGGCCACGGTGAGTTGGTTGTCCATCAGGCCGAGATAAATTTTCAGTGTTTCCGCTATCCGGGCAATTGAATTGCCCTGAAGGCTGATCTCGTACTGATTGTCCTGTCCGAAGCGGTCCTTGGAAACGTACAAAGAGATATGGGTGGTGTTTCCGCCGCGCAGAATTTCCCACGGATGTCCTCCTGGCCGCTTTTTGGGATGCTTTCCCTCCATCCAGTCCCTGAATTCGGTGACCGAGTCCTGTTCGATTTCAGTTAGCCCTTCGTGCCGTCCGTCGGCAAATAATTGGTAGAGTTCGATGCCGGACAGTTGTTTTATTTGCTCATCTAAATCCAAAAGGCTGTTCAGGTATGCCACTTTGCAATACTCGAAATACCTCGCTGCGGTAAGGTCTTTAACCCGCCCGTCCTGGAAAGAGTTTATCTTCCCGTTTTCGACCATGGATACAAATTTGCGCAAGTTTTCTTCGCCAAGTTCCTGGTCAATTCGCCGGATGTCTCCACCATAGTGCCGTACCAATTTGCTGTGGATCACGCCTTGGCGGTACTTGTATGGAAATTTCATGACCAATTGACGGTATTCGTTGACCCAGTCTTTTTCCACCCGGTCTAAATACTGCAATGCCAGGGAAAATAGTGTTGGCCACGTTGTTTCACCTGAGTTGGGGGCGGCATGGTGCAAATTTCGGGTCATTTCGCCATGCTCGTTAACCTCGATGGAGCCAGGCTTGCCAATGTGTTCGGCTATATAATAAATACCCGCGTAATACGAAACGACTATGTAAAACCACTTGCGCTTGCCGTTGCTGAAAACAAGCTCCCAATGGGGATTCCCGTCAAAATCGTACTCGAAGGATGACAGTCTTTGGATGAACGTTTTTGTTATGTTTTGCATTTTTTACCTCAAGTTGCGATGATAAAGATTCCGAAAACCATTGGTATATCTCCTGAATGTGGTTGAGCAAATTGGAAACATGAGCCAAATGTTTTATGTTTTCAGAATCCAATCCTCATTAAAAATCCGTACGAAACGGATCATCAAACTTCGTTTTTCTCCGCAACGGATTACCCTGAGGTCTTTGCCCATACGCTTTCTCGAAATTATCGATGTATTCACGTTCAAGCATTTTGGCTTTTACCCGACCATTAATATTTCTGATTAGAATTTTTCCGACAAACCGTACCCAGCCCATGGCCAGATTTAAAAAATAAAGTTGATCGCGAATCCTGTCTGATAATCCATCGGTTTCGTCAATGGGGTCGTCGCTTACGCCGTATTTGAAAAGACGGTCCTCACCCTTATCCCATATTTCATAGAGATGATGCAGAGCATCATTATCATTTGCATTACCATGCGAAAGCTTCATACGATACTATGCCCAGGATTCCGAATTGCTAAAAGTCTCTATGCCAAAAGCCGGCAAAATAGTCATTTTCTTACCCGTCTTTCGCTCATAAGCCAACTTGGCAATCCGCAACAACGGTGAAAACGTCAGGTCGACCGGCATTTTTTGTGGCCTGGCAAGCACCTCGTTGTATACGGACTTACCATTGGCCACCACAGCACAACGTACGTATAAAAAATCATCGACAGAAAGATAGCCGTCCTGTTCTTCCAGATTGGCGGCGTGCTCACGCGTGTCCAACCGGAATAGCTTTTCCGATAAAATATCCTGAAACCGATAAACATTTGCAATGGGCATATCGGAAAGTGCTCGAACAACCGGTTCGATGATCGCTTCGTTTTGATTTGCGCTCCAGTCCAATTGATCAATCAACTTCCAAAATCCGGTTTCATCTAACATCCCGGAAGCGTCCGGAACATGGTGAACGATGATTTCCACTTGTGCATCGCCAAATTGTTCCCTGATGTTATTAATCATGTCCGGATGTAAATCCTTTCCTTTTATCTGAAAGACCGTATCCATGCGCATCATTTTAGTACAAATGTAGCACAAATAATTGAAAACTACCGGTTCTTATTCACAAAGGCATGCGCGTTTTTGTCGAATCCCACAAGCCCAACCTCACTCTCACCGTTCCAACGCCAGCACCAGCGGCATATTTGCCGGCGCCACCAAGCGATCGAGCGTTGTCACCGGTTCGCCGGTGATCACATTGGTCGCCCGCGTGAAACCCTGCATGCGCTCGGCGAAGCGGGCGGTTTCCAGCATCCGGGGCTCGTTGGCGGTGTTGAGCACGATCATCACAGTGGACTTGTCATCGTATCGGAAGTACACATACACGCCGTCGTAGGGCACAAACTGCATGAGCTTGCCGGTTTGCAGGGCTGCGGTGCGGTTTCGGTAGCGGATGAGTGTGCGGGTGAAGTTGAACGCCTCGTTTTCGCGTTCGGTGCGGCCCGCGGGCAGGAATTTGTTCACCGGGTCGCCGGGCCAGCCGCCGGGGAAGTCCTTGCGGATGTTGCCGTGGGAGGGGGAGGCGAGTCCGGTGCCCAGGATTTCGGTGGCGTAGTAGATCTGCGGGATGCCGCGCGTGGTGAGCAGGAAGGCCATGCCGGTTTTGTACTTACCCAGGTCTTCTTTTACAATGCTGAAAAACCGGTCGGTGTCGTGGTTGTCCAGCATGGTAAGGTTGCGGTAGGGGTCTTTATAAAAATAATCCTTGGCCAGCGTGTAATACAGGCGGCCCACCCCTTCGGTCCAGCCCTGGGGCTTGGTGAGGGCCTCCTGGATGGCAAACATGACCTGGAAGTCGATCACCCCCGGCAGGTTGGCGTCGAAGCCGGCGCGGGCCATGGGCTGGTCGTCGGCGAAAAAGCCCTGTACCACCACGCCGTGCTCCCAGATTTCGCCCACCATGTTCATGTTGGGGTATTCCTTGAGCATTTCGGCGCACCAGCGGCTCATGAAACTCTGGTCGCTGTAGGTGTATGTATCGATCCGGAAGTCGTCGATGCCTGCGTACTCTACCCACCAGATGGCTTGCTGGATGAGGTAGTTGGCTACGTGGGGGTTGCGCTGGTTGAGGTCAGGCATCCGGTAGTCGAACCAGCCGTCGCTGAAGTGCTTGAGGTCGTGTTCGGAGCGGTAGGGATCTACCAGGGTGGGCGCCCGGTAGGAGGTGCGGGTGAACGCCGGCCACTGGTTAAGCCAGTCTTTGGTGGGCAGGTCTTTCATCCAGTAGTGGTTGTTGCCGATGTGGTTGAACACGATGTCGCGCACCACCTTCATGTCGCGGGCATGGCAGAGGGTGACCAGCTCGCGCAGCAGCTCGTTGTTGCCGAACCGGCGGTCGACGCGGTAGTGGTCGGTGATGGCATATCCGTGGTACGATTCGCGGTCCTGGTCGTTTTCCAGTTCGGGGTTGAGCCACAGGGTGGTCACGCCGAGGTCCTGCAGGTAGTCGAGGTGGTCGATGATGCCCTTCAGGTCGCCGCCGTGCCGGCCCACAAGCGAGTCGCGGGCGAGTCCTTCAAGCATGCCGGGCACGTTGTCGTTGGAGGGGTCTCCATTGGCGAAGCGGTCGGGCATGATGAGGTAAAGCACATCTTTAGGGCTGATGCCTTGTGCCCGTTTGGCCGTGCTGCGTGCCCGGATGGGGAAGGAGTAGGCTGCGCCCCGCGTACCGGCGGAAAAACGCAGGTCCACCAGTTGCTCTGGGGCGCCGGGTGCAATGTTCAGGGTAACGAACAGGTAGTTTGGGCTGTCGCCTTTTTCCACCTTTTCGAGGGTTACGCCCTGTGCTTTGCCGAGGCTGACCTGCATGTCGCGTACGCCTTCGTATTGCACCAGCAGCTCCACGCGGTTGTGCACCATGCCCGTCCACCAGTTGCCCGGTTCCACGCGTATGGGGTTGCCCGCCCCTGGCACAATGCGCTCCGGAACGGGTTTCTTGTGCGGATTCCCAAAATAATTGGCACAAGCCGTGCCCTGAATGCTGACCAGCAAGAGAATAAAAAGAAAGTTTCTCATTTCAAACATTTGAAAACCAAAAAAAATGTTCCGATTAATCCAGCATTAGCCCACGGCATTAGCCCACGGCTTCAGCCGTGGGACGCTTCATCCCCCCCCGCATCACCCCACCACCCCAAACGTCCGTCCCCCCACCCAAGCCCCCGCAAAATACAGCAAAGACGAAACAACCGCAAACCAAACCGGATGGGGTACGGTGACGAGGTGCATCAACCCGACCACAAAAAGCACAAGGCCGGTGAACAGCGCCGGCCGGTAAGGCGTAGTCTGGGCCACCCAGTTGGTCACATAGCCACCGATGGCCGAGCCGACGAAGTAGGCGAGCAGCAGCAGCACAAACGCGCGCGCGGGCAGTGTGGCCACCCAGGCCCCAAAAGCCTCCTTGTCCGTCAGGCATATTCCTGCCGGAGGGTGATAGGGCGACAACATTTCAATAACGGCGATGGCTACACCGCCCGCGATGACCCCGGCCAGTACGGCCAGGGCTGCCCGAATTTGAGGATGCATAGGTATGATCGAGTTGCGAATGTCGAATGATGCATCATCCTTTCACCACGTCGTCTTTATCCTCCACCCAAAAACACGCCAGGGCCGCCAGGATCAGCAGGGCGCCGGCCATGAGTATGGCGTATATGGCGTTGTTGCCGAACGCGTAGTGCACGATGGGCCGGTTCACCAGTCCGCTGAAAATTTGCGGTATGGTGATGAAAAAGTTGAAGATACCCATGTATACACCCATTTTGTGGGCGGGCAGGGCGCCGGCGAGCATGGCATAGGGCATGGCAAGTATGCTTGCCCAGGCGATGCCCACGCCCACCATCGACAGGATGAGCCACTCCGGGGAGCGGAACAGGTATATGCTCATGAGCCCCAGGCCGCCGCACACGAGGGACAGGGCGTGGGTGCGTTTGCGTCCGAGTCGTCGCGCGATGAGGGGCAGAAAAAGGGCAAAAATGGCCGAAACGAGGTTGTACACCCCGAAGATGATGCCGGTCCAGTTGCCGGCGTCGTTGTATGCCTGGGAGGTGGTGTCGTCTATGGCGCAACCGTACACGTGGTGCGCGATGGCAGGGTGGGTGAACACCCACATGGAGAACAGGGCGAACCAGGAAAAAAACTGCACGAGACCCAACTGGCGCATGGTGTCAGGCATGTGCGCCATGTCCTGAAATATCAGGCCTATGCCGCCTTTTTCCGGCGCTTCTTCCATGCCGGCAAACCGGGAGTGCACCTCGGGGGGGTACTCCCTGGTCGTGATCATGGTCCACAGGATGGCGAAAAAGAATACGCCGGCGCCCACGTAAAAAGACCATTTGATGTGGTCGGGCACGATGCCCTGGGCTGCGGTGTCCTCCACCCGGAACCAGTTGGCCATCACCCAGGGCAGCCAGGAGCCTATAACGGCGCCGACACCGATCAGGGCCGTTTGTACGGAAAAGCCGGCGGTGCGTTGTTCGGAAGGTAATTTGTCGGCCACCAGCGCCCGGAAGGGTTCCATGGCCACATTGAACGACGCATCCATCAGCATGAGCATGCCGGCGCCCAGCAATACAGGCGGCAGTGCGCTGCTGAGCGCACCGGCGTTGGGCATGAGCATCATGCCGAAACAGGCGGCGATGGTGCCGGCAAGGAAAAAGGGCTTGCGCCGCCCCAGGCGCATCCAGGTACGGTCGGAGTAGTACCCGATGATGGGTTGCACAATCATGCCGACGATGGGTGCTACGAGCCAAAAGTTCGGCAGCTCGTGCACGTCGGCGCCATACCGCTGCAGAATACCGCTGGCATTGCCATTTTGCAGGGCAAAACCGGCCTGAATCCCCAAAAAGCCGAAACTCATGTTCCAGATATCCTTGGCCGACAGGCGCGGCTTGGCAGCATGCGTATGCTCTTCCCCGGATAATATTGTGTCGATTATGGACATATTACGAATTTACAGGTCTTTTTTCAAAATAACATTGGGTGCATCTGTGTACGCTGAAACATTGTATCACATTGCCCGCGGCAAAGATGTAAAAAATCGGTTTGGTAACATCGCTTGGGGAAAAATAAGTGTAGAAAATACAAGAAGAAGGGGCGGTCGGTTGTCGGTAGTCGGCTATCGGCTATCGGTAGTCGGCGGTCGGTAGTCGGTCGGCGGCGGTCGGTTGTTGGTGGTCGGTTTGTGCCGTTGTTTGTGCCGTTTTTGGCGTCCTCGCCAACAACATACGGCGGAGTGAGTGATCAGGCGAAAAACGCCGACAACGACAATGTTCAGGTGTATTGTGCCCCCTCACGCCGCCGTTTGTTGTCGGCGAGGACGCCGACAACGGCAAAAAAGCATCAAATTCGTTGTAAAAAACAATGTGCCGTTGTCGGCGAGGACGCAGACAACGGCACAATCGAAAATCAAAAATCGAAAATCTTCGTCAGGGGGTAGCGGATTTCACTTTCGTGCCGGCATCGCGCCAAACGGCCTTTTTATTCTTTTTGGCCTTGGTTTTTTCGGCCAGTTCTACGGCGTTGGTTGCGCTGATGACGCCACCGCTGACGCTGAGGTCGCTGAATTTGACCTTTTCCGTGGTGCCGGGTTTGTAGACCATCTCATCCGATTTTTCAGCGGAGGCGATGAGCAGTTCGCGCACCTGGCTGGCGGAAAGGTCCGGGTAGTGGGAGCGGATGATGGCCGCTACCCCGGCGGCTGCGGGCGACGCCATGGAGGTACCCTGGGCGTTTCCGTAGCCGTTGTCGGGCACGGTGGAGTAGATGGCCACGCCGGGTGAGAACAGGTCGACGTTCTTTTTGCCGTAGTTGGAGAAGTTGGCCACGCGGCGTTCACCCTTGCGCCAGCTCAGGGCGCCTACTTCCATCCAGTTGTCGGCCTTTTTGGGCTTCAGGAATCCGGCTTTCTGGAAGTTGTCGTTGGGAAAGTTGGGGTCGGTGTCGTTGTTTTCCGAGTCATTGCCGGCGGCGTGTACGAGGAGCACGTCGTGTTTGGCGGCGTATTTGACGGCTTCGTCCACATAATCTTTCTGGGGGCTGTATCCTTTTCCGAAAGACATGTTGATGATGCTGGCGCCGTTGTCTACGGCGTAGCGGATGGCGTTGGCTACGTCCTTGTCGCGCTCATCGCCGTCGGGCACGCAGCGAACGGTCATGATGCGCACGTTGTCGGAGACGCCGCGCACGCCCTTATCGTTATTGCGTGAGGCGGCAATGATGCCGGCTACGTGGGTACCGTGGAAGGCGTCGGGTCCTTCGTAGTCGTTGTTGCCGTAGGAGCGGTTGGCCAGGTCGGCGTAGTTGTCGCCTACGATGTTGCGCGGTTCAAATTCGGTGTTGTAGCCGTAATCCAGCCCGCCGGAGAAGTACTTGCTGGCGTCCTTTTTTTGTTCGGCGAACTCTTCCTGGGTCATGCCCTGGGCGAATACTTTTTCCAGGGTTTTGACGGCTTCCTCGAGTTCGGTGTTGCCGTTGGTATTCAGCGATTTCAGGTCATCGGACGTGACCACCGATTTTCCCGAGGCTTTTTGTACTTTGGCGAAGGCGTCGTCCATTTTCCCGAACATGGCGTCCACCTGTGCTTTTTGGGCTTCCAGTTCGCCGCGTTTTTCTTCGTAAGAAGCTTTGATCTTCTGGTAGTAGTCGTACTCTTTTCGGGCTGTTTTGCTCAGCTTTTTGGGGTCGGCCCCCTCGTAGCGGCCGTTCAGCCTTTTGTATTCACGGGTGAGTTCGTAGGTGTCGTGGTCTACATTGCGGCCGTCTTTGCCACCGATGAAGTTCCAGCCATGGATGTCGTCGATGTAGCCGTTGCCGTCGTCGTCCTTGCCGTTTCCGGCAATTTCACCCGGGTTGACCCACATGATGTCTTTCAGGTCTTCATGATCCACTTCGATGCCGGAGTCGAGCACGGCAACGATGATGGTTTGGCCTTTTTTGTTTTTTGCTTTCAGGCGTTGGAGGGCTTCGTCGGCTCCGGTACCCTGTACGCCGTCTTTGCTGTTGTCGAGGGTAAACCAGTTTTCAGGCGCCTGCGCAGGTTGTGCCTGCAGCGCCAGGGAAGCGCCGAGGAGCATCAGTCCAAGTGCAAAATGTTTGATGGTCATTGTAGAAAAGTTGTTGAAAATTGATCGATCAGGCCCCTCTGTTTTTGAAAGGCCGACAAAAGTAGACAAAAAAAACAAATGTCGGTTGCGTGTCGTTCGTGGTCGGGTTACGCAGGCGCCGGTGAAAAGCCGATTCAGACGCTTTTGGGCAGATAAATCAGTTCACCGGACAGGTTTCGGCTGAACAGTTTCCGGGCTGCCTGGTGCAGGGTATCGGCCTGCATGTTGAGGTATACGTTCACTTCAGCGTTCAGCCATTCGGCGCCGCACAGGCTCTCGTAGTAGGCCAGGTGCTGGACGTTATTCAGCACGCTGGTTTCGGCGTACACGACGGTGCTTTCGTAGCGGTGTTTTACTTTTTCGAGTTCGCGTTCGGCAACCGGCTGTTCGCACAGGGCATCCAGTTCCGACCAGATGGCCTCCAGGGCTTTTTCCGGCGAGATGCCGGCGGAGGGCCGCCCTTCGATGATGAAGAGCCCGGGGTCGTGGTTGCCGGTGACATAGGCATCGATGGACGAAAACAGTTGTTGCTCTTTGAGCAAATGCCGGTACAGCCTCGACGAAGGCCCTTCGCTGAGCAAATCGGCCAGCAGGTCGCACGCGTAAAAGTCGGGCTCCAGGCGGGCCGGCATCCGGAAGGCCAGGAAGACAAGGGGCAGCGGCACGTCGGCGGTCACCACTTTCCGGCGGACTTGCGTCTGTGCTGGTTCGGCGGGCAGGTGGCGCTGCACGGTGGGGCCGGCGGGTATGCCGCCGAACCATTTGTCGGCCAGGCGGAAAGCCTCGTCGGCTTTCACCCGTCCGGCAATGGCCAGCACGGCGTTGTTCGGGCGGTACCATTGCTCGTAAAAGGCGCGCACCTCCTCGTGGGTAGCGGCTTTCAGGTGGTCCATGTTGAAACCGATGACCGGCCAGCGATAAGGATGCACCTTGTACATCATGTCGGACAAATGATGCCAGCTGTCGCCGTAAGGCTCGTTCAGGCAGGTTTCCTTGAACTCCTCCAAAACGACTTTTCGTTGGGTGAGGAAGGATTTTTTCGCGATCTTAAGGGCCATCATCCGGTCACTTTCCAGCCACAGGGCGGTTTCCAGGTTGTCGGCCGGCAGAAATTCGTAGAAAGTGGTGTAGTCGTTCGTGGTGTACGCATTGTTCTCTCCGCCGGCACGCTGCAGGGGGTCGTCGAAATCGGGGGCGGAACGGCTGCCGGTGAACATAAGGTGTTCGAACAGGTGTGCGAAGCCGGTGCGGTCGGGCGACTCGTCGCGCGAGCCCACCTCGTACAGCACATTCACGGCTACCAGCGGGGTAATCGGATCTTCATTGACCACCACCCGCATGCCATTGTCCAGCGTCCGCCGTTCAAATGTCAACATCTTTCAGGCTTGTTTAGGTTTTACATACCGTTCGAACAACACCGGCAGGAAAAAGAAAGCGGCGGTGATGATGCTGATGATCAGGTCAGATCTTTCGTTTTCCAGCCACGCCAGCCGGGGATAAAAGTGAACGGGAAGGGCCAGTAAAAGTTTAAAACCCAGCAGGGCGATGACCAAAAAAGCGCTGATTTCCAGAAAAGGGTATTGCTCGATGAGCCGGACAAACCATTGTGCCACGAATCGCATGGCGAGGATACCGATGAATACACCGGTGCAAATCAGCACAATGCTGTCGGTAAAGGCAACGGCGGCAAACACGTTGTCGAGCGAAAAGGCCATGTCCATGACCTCTACAGCGACCACGGTCGACCAGAAAGGACCCATCCACCCCAGGGAGTATCGATAAAACCATTTTTCTTCCTTGTTCAGGGTGTCGTCTGCCGTTTGGGGCGTTTGCCGGCTGTGGAAAAAATCGTAGGCCAGGTACAGCAGATAAAGGCCGCCCAATGGCTTCAGCCACCAGATCTGGATCAGGTAGGCAGCAAACAGGAGGCTCAGGCCGCGAAAGACATAAGCGCCCACAATGCCATAGCGCAACGCACGCGCGCGCTGGTGTTCGGGCAAATCCATGACCATGGTGGCCAGCACTGCCGCGTTGTCAACCGACAGCAGGCTCTCAATCAAGATTAAATTCAGTACAACAATCAGCGCATTCCGCCAGTCGGTTCCCAGCAACGCCTCCAGTGTTTCGATCATGGATGGTGGTAATAAAGCACAAATATGAGAAAAATACCGGATTAGCTGTGTAAAAGAGCCGAACGAGCTGGATTTATTCGATGGCTTTTTGCAGCAAGCGATCGGTATCCTGGATCAGCCGTTCCAGCTCCTGCTCCAGGTCTTCCTTTCGGCGCGTCTGGTCTGCTGCTTTTTGGGTCTTGGCCTGCTCGGCCTGTGTGTTGTTTTTGGCCAGTCCGCGTTTTCCGGAGGGTGGGGGAGTGGTGCTCATCCGTGCCAGTTCGGCGTCGGCATTGCGGATTTCTCCGAGTTCCTGTTCGAGGGCTTTCTTCCGAATTTCGAGCTGTTCCAACTCGCGGATCATGGCAGGGTCGAGCTTGTCGGCGTGGTTGTGCAAGCTGCCGAAGGCGCCGCCGAGCTTGTCGAGCACGCCGTCGTATTTACCGGCGTCGAATTTGCCTTTTTCAGCCTCCAGGACGCCGGCAACAGAGCCAACGAGCGTTTTGACTTCACCGAAAATTTTGCGGGACTGGGCCTTTTCCGCGCTGGTGCCGAAAAAGTAATTGTACACGAGGATGGCGACGACCAACACCAGGCCGATGCGAAGGAGGTATTTGACCATGATGGATAACGTTTTGTTTTACAAAGGTACTAAAGTGACTACTTACGACCAAAATCAGCCGGAATCTCTCCCCATACTGCGGTTTCCCATTTCAAAATGGGGTTCGTGACGGGATTGGCGGCCAACCAGCGCTCTGCGCGCCCGATCAATTCAAACAGTTTTTCGTTTCGGGAGGTTCGGTCCAGTTTCGTTCGGCATTTTTTGGCTTTTATCCAGAGCATGGCGTTGCGGGAGTCGGTGTAAATGGGCATCCGCGGCTTGCCTTCTTTGGCCAGCATGGCCAGGGCGTGCACGATGGCCAGAAATTCACCTACGTTGTTGGTGCCTTCAGGGAAGGGCCCCTGGTGGAATAGCTGGGTGCGGGTTTCGGTATCCACACCCCGGTATTCAAGGTTGCCCGGGTTGCCGCTACAAGCGGCGTCTACGCAGACGCTGGGGACGGTGATGGCCGCAGCGGGTGGTGTTTTTGGCTTTTGGGTAGGGCTCTTTTTGTCCACGAATTCCCAATAATTCCCGCGCAGGGCTGCTTCCGCCTCTGCACGGGAGCCGAAACTTTTGTATTTGGCTTGTGGGAAACCTTTCACCTGCCGGTTGGCATCGTTCCAGTTGTCGTACACGCCGGGTGTATGACCTTCCCAGACGGTGTAGAATTTGGGTTTAGGCACGGATCAGAGTTTGAGCAGGTTCATGGAGTAATACAGCGAAATGCCCCGGAGAAAGAGCTGGCCGTTGCAAAAAGCCGAGTTATCGCAGCCCTGGTCGTAGAGGTTGTCCAGATCGCTGAAGCCGATGCTGGCGCGCAGGCCGACCAGGCTACCCAGGTCTTTTTCACCGGTTTTGAACCGGTAGTGAAAGCCTCCGGCGATGCCAATGTCGGTCTTGTTCCAGTCGTCGCTGGCGTCGAACAGGCCTGTTTCCTCTTCGGGCAATACGGTGCCGATGGCGCGTAGGCCGATGAGACGGCTGATGTAGGGGCCGGCCAGGATGGAGAACGGGCCTTCGCGTACGGGGAAAAATTCGGGGATAAAAGCGGCTTGGACCCACGTGCTGCGGTAGTGGCCATCGCGCACAAACGTGTCGACACTGGGCGGGTTGGTGTTGATCACTTCAAAAGCGGAAGACACATCGGTGTTTTTGCCGGCCATGTTGATCTCTACGTTCAGGGCGAAAAAGCCACCCTGTCCTTTGAACAGCATGCCTGCCCCGGCATCCCAGCCCAGGCGCCAGCCGTACTCAGGACCGCTGGTCGTGTTAAAGGTGCCCGTTTTGGTCATGGTGTTCGTGTTCAGGCCTGCGCGCAGGCGAAACTCCGTCGAGCTTTTTGAGAATTCGCGTTCGTAGATGAACTCATCGGTCACCGTGCGGGTGCCCTTTTTGCCTTCGGTGTTGATCTGTATTTCGCGGTTGCCGAAGAGCAGGTAATTGATCTTTTGCGGGTTTTCAATCATGGTAGTTTCAAACAGATAGCCGTCATAATCGGCCCTGACAAGCCGGTAGATCACCGGTTCATTGTTGTTTTGGTTGCGGGCCACACTGGAATACAGGATGCTGGTATCGCGCAGTTCGAGGCGGAGCGTTTCCAGGATTATGGTATCGGTGCTGTTCTCGCGGATGCGGTACCGCAGGCCCGTGAGGGTGCTGTCGTTTTCCCTTGTCCATTCTTCCAGGCGATCGCCGCGATCGGTGGCATAGAACCATGCGCCTTCGAGGGCGCGCAGTTCCTTGAAGAGTTTGCGTGGTTCTTCGTCCAGCTGTGCGCTGGTAGTGGTGCAGGCGAGCAGGGCAATTCCAAAGATCAAAAGAAGGCGCAGCAACATGGTGGTTGATTTTGGGCAAAGATAGGAGATAAATGGCTATCGGCTATCGGCGGTCGGCTGTCGGCTATCGGTTGTCGGTTGTCGGTTGTCGGCTATCGGTTGTCGGTTGTCGGTTGTCGGCTGTCGGTTGTTGGCTGTCGGCTGTCGGTAGGCCTTGCGTTTTAGCCCGCCGTTAAAGCCACCGAAAAACCTACCCACTACCGAAAGCCGATGACCTACGACCAATAGCCGATGACTGACTACCGACTACCGACTACCGACTACCGACAGCCGACAGCCGACAGCCGACAGCCGACTACCGACTACCGACGACCGACAGCCAATAGCCACCATGCAACCTCCAGCCATTACCTTTGTCTCTGTATTCAAATCTGTGCATGGAGGAAACACCAACTCATTTTGATCTGGTGACGCGCTGTCGAGAAGGGCGGCGTGAAGCGCAGTTCGAGTTGTACAGGCTTTACTCGAGGGCCATGTATAACACGGCGCTGCGCATGTTGCAAAACGCCCACGACGCCGAGGACGTGCTGCAAAGCGTATTCATGGAAGTTTTTTTAAAAATTGACTCCTTTCGCTTTGAAAGCACCCTGGGTTCCTGGATCAAGCGCATCACCATAAACAAGTGCATCAACTTCCTGAAGGCTCGCCGACTGAACATAAAAGAGCTTACCGCCGGTTTCGACCGCGAAGAGCCTGACCCGGGAGGCGACTACGAGCCGGCATACAGCGTAGACAGCGTCAACCGCGCCATCTCCGCTTTGCCCGACGGTTACCGCGTGGTGTTTTCCCTGTACGCCATAGAAGGGTACGACCACGAGGAGATTGCCCAGATACTTCAAATTTCGGAGGCCACCTCCAAATCCCAATACAGTCGCGCCAAGGCAAAATTGCGCAGCGCTTTGCAATCATAACAACGCTTTTTTTAACAACAGCCATGAACAAACACCAGGATAACATAGAGGATTTTATCCAACGGCACCGCCAGGCGCTCGATTCCGCCTCTCCCGACCACTGCGGTTGGGGTACGCTGGAACGCCTGTTGGACCGGCTCCCCGGAGCCGATCCCCTGGAGCGGCAATTGCTCGCCGACCGGCCGCTGCTGGATGATCAGGTTGTCCCGCCCGGCCTGTGGGTCAAAATCCAGGGCCGGCTTGAAGCCACAACCACCCAGGCCGACCCGCTTGAACACTTTATACGGCAAAACCGCTCACATCTGGACCTGGCCGAGCCAACCAACCGCGTGTGGGAATCCCTCGAAAAACAACTCAGTCCCGCAGACCAGCACCCGCTCGGCGCCCCGCCGCTTCAGCCTTCGCCCCTTACGCTGCAACCCGCCGGTGCGCCGACGCACCAGCTTACCTTCGCCCGACGCATCATGCGCATCGCCGCCTCCCTTGCCCTCCTGCTCAGCGGAGTCGGTATCGGCACCTGGTACGCAGGTCAGTCCGACCGCAAGGAGACCGGCGTGGCCCTGCAGCAAATCGCGCCCGAGTACGCTGAACTGGAACAATACTACATCCGCGACATCCATCAGAAGCAGGTAAAACTGCAACAGTTTACCAGTTCCGACAACACGGCGGTCGAACAGGATCTCGATCAACTCGACCACATGATGCAGGAGCTTCGTGCCGAATTGGAAAACGTACCTCCGGCAAACCGGGAAAAAGTGATCCACGCACTCATTGACAACTACAAGGCCAAAGCCGCCATCCTGGAGCGCGTCATCCAGCGATTGGAAAATACGAACGAAAACCAGCACAGCCAGGATTATGAAACGGACCGCATTTAACACGCTCTGGACCAGGATACTCATTCCCGTTTGGCTGCTGTCAGCCACCATCAGCAGCTTCGCCGCCACCTGTCCCGATCAGGAGTTTACCCGCACCATCAACCGGGAGTTCGGCACCACCGCCAACGGAATGACCGCCATCTATAACCGATACGGCAAAGTAAACATCAGAACCTGGGGTGAAAACAAGGTGAAAATCGACATCACCATACTCGTCAATGCCGCCGACCAACGCAGCGCCGACAAGGTTTTCGACCGGATCAAGGTGAACTTCACCCATACCTCCGGCTACATAAAAGCAGAAACCGTGATCGAAGAACAGTCCGGCTGGTGGGTCAACGACGGAAACGACTTCAAGATTAATTACGAGGTATGGATGCCCGTCGGGAATCAACTCGACCTGAAAAACAAATACGGCAACTCCTACATCGCCGACCTGAATGGAAAACTGATGGCCGAGATCAAATACGGTGACCTGAGGGCCGAAACCATCCGAAACGACGCAGACCTTTACCTCGGCTATGGAAAAGCCGGGATCATCCAGGTGCAAAACCTGTACGGACAAGTCGGATACGGTGAACTCTCGGTCGGAACCTGCAACGACCTGCAGATGGATACCAAATACTCCCAAATCCGCTGCGACCGGGCCAATGCCATGCGCATCACGTCCAAATACGACGATCTTGTCGTCGGTACCGTAGACGACATGCGCCTCCAGACCAAATACACCGATGTGAAAGTACAACAGGCCCGCGCACTTTTTGTAACGGCCACTTACTCGGACGTCCGCCTCAGACAGGCGATGGAGGTCGTTGATGCAAACCTGACCTACGGCAACCTGAAGGTTGAACTGCTGAACAAAAATTTCCAGTCGTTTAACGTGGTAGGCAAATACACCGACGTGTACCTGCTGGTCGAACCCGGCGCCACCTTCAGGCTCGACGCAGAGGGCAGTTATACCGGCATGAACTACCCTAAAGGCGTTTCTATACAACACCATGTTGAAGACGGCAGCAAACGCCACCTCGAAGGTTACCTGGGCAGCGCCAACGCCAAAGGCCTGGTGAAGGTGCGCATGAGTTACGGCGACTGGCTGCTGAAATAAACGCCCGCCAACAACCAACAACCAACTACCGACTACCGATATCCGACTACCGATATCCGACTACCGACAGCCGACTACCGACTACCGATATCCGACTACCGACTACCAACTACCGAAAGCCAACTACCGCGTCAACACAATGTAGTCGCGCAACAACGTTCTCAAAAATTCAATCCGGTTCAACGGACGTTTGGTGATGCCCAAAATCGGCATAAGGTGGCTGACGAGGTCTTCCACCACATCATGATGCGCCGAATTAGGGTATTTTTGGACCCGGTTCAGGACATTTTTGATAAAAATCATATCCCGTTCCGTTAGCACGCGCACCTGTGGGTACACCGGCGTGTAGTTGTCCAGCGAGGAAATGTTGAGGATATCCTGCAAGCGGAACTGGGCGTTTGTGCCGGCAATCTTGATCACGGTCGTATTGGCGGCCACATCGCCCAGCCGCTGGGATTTGGCGGTGGTCTTGATCAGCACGGCGCCGATCACGCCGGAGGTGAACAGCGAATCGACGATGTGCATCAGCGCGCGCAGCACCACGTCGCTCCATTCCGGGTCTTTCCCGTCCAGCCGAACCACTTTAATGCCCAAGGCCATTTTTCCGGGGGACTGGCCGATGTTGCGGATCTCAAAAAAAATGTGATACGCAAAAAACAGCAGGAAAGGCATCAGAAAGACCACCATGGCCAGCCCCATGTTTTCGAAAAAAGTATTTCCGAACAACAGGAGTACCAACTGCACAAACAGGAAATAAGCCACCAACAGGATCATCAGGTCGAGCACAAACGCCAGCATGCGGAGGCGCAGCGGTGCCAGCTCATAGTCGATGGTAACGTTCTGGGTGGTGGTGATTTCGATCGAGGGCATAACCGTTTGCGGAGTGGGTGTGCGCCAAGAAGTTACACGGAAACCTGGAATTCGCGCAGGGCGTCGTTCAGCGACACCTTTTTGTCTGTGCTTTCCTGGCGTTTGCCGATCACCAGCGCGCAGGCTACCTGGAAGTCGCCCGCCGGAAATGTTTTGGTGTATGTGCCGGGGATGACGACGGAGCGTGCCGGCACGCGGCCTTTGAGGGTTACGGGCTCCGGGCCGGTGACGTCAATGATCCGGGTGCTTTGGGTGAGCACCACGTTGGCGCCGAGTACCGCCTCGCGTTCTACGTGCACGCCTTCCACCACGATGCAGCGCGAGCCGATGAAACACTCGTCTTCGATGATCGTGGGTGTAGCCTGGGGGGGCTCCAGTACGCCGCCGATGCCCACGCCGCCGGCCAGGTGCACGTTGCGGCCAATCTGTGCACAGGAACCGACGGTGGCCCACGTGTCGACCATGGTACCGCTGCCCACCCAGGCGCCGATATTAACGTAGGAGGGCATCAAGATAGCTCCCTTTTCAATGAAGGCGCCGAAACGGGCAATGGCGTGGGGTACCACGCGAACACCCTTTTCTGCGAAGCCGCTTTTAATCGGAATCTTGTCGTAAAACTCAAACGGCCCAACCTCAATGGTCTGCATGGCCTGAATAGGAAAATACAGGATGACCGCCTTTTTGATCCAGTCGTGCGTGATCCACGCGCCCTCTGCATCGGGTTCGGCCACGCGCAAAACCCCGGCGTCGAGTTGCGCCACGACGTCGCGGATGACGGTTTGCACGCCGGGATCCTGGAGGAGCGCCCGGTCGTTCCAGGCGGCTTCGATGGTATTTTTCATGGTCTTCAGTTCGTCATTACCACGGCGATGATGTAGTCGGCCAGCAGGATCAGGATGTCGGAATACACCACAGCCTGGGTGCTGGCCTTGCCGAGCTCAATGCTCCCGCCGGTAACGTAGTAACCCTGGTAGCAGGAAACGCTGGTCAGGATAAACGCAAAAACGGTGGATTTCACATACATCATGAACACGTTGTACGGCACGAAAAATGAACGCAGCCCGCGTATATACTCATCGTCGGTAATCAGGCCGGCCGGTACGCTGGACAGGTATCCGCCTATAATGGAAACAAAGGCGGAGAAAGTGACCAGCAAGGGGATGACCACCAACGCGGCGATGATTTTGGGCGCGATCAGGTAAGCGGCGGTGTTTACACCCATCACCTCCATGGCGTCGATGTGCTCCTTTTGGCGCATCCCGCCGAGTTCGGCCGCCATATTGGAGCCGACTTTGCCGGCCAGCACCAGACAGGTGATCGTCGGCGAAAGCTCTATGAGCGCCAGGTCGCGCACGATGTACCCGATGTAGTACATCGGGATGAGCTGGCCGTCGAGTTGGTAGGCAAATTGAACTGCCGCCACCGCACCGATGAAGATGGAGATCAGGCACACAATAATGAGTGAGCCAACACCTATGTCGTTCATCTGACGCATGGTCTCCTTCCAGTACATGGAGAACTTTTCCGGACGCCGGAACGATCCGGCGAGCAGTTCAATGTACCTGCCAACGTGGTAAAAATAGTTATAGCGCGAGATGTCCATCAAAATTCCAGGAACACAATGCCAACATCCACGCTGAAGTAGTTCGGCACCGTAACAAACTGGCTGCTGCCGCCGTCGATCATAATGTGATAGCGGGCGCGCGCCTGGATGCCGATGTTATTCATCCGGTAAATACCTCCGATGCTGGGGTTCAGGCCAAACAGGGTGCGGGTTTCCTCATCGTAATAGATGGAGACCTGGCCCCGTTGGGTCATGAAGTACAGACCGGGGTCAAGCCCGACCGACGCTTCGAAGCCTTTGGCGTCGAGGCGCTCTGGCGCAAGAAAACGGTAGCGGCTGTTGAAAAGAACCGTGGTGAAGTAGATGTTGTGCCGGAACGTCCCGGTCACCGTTGTAGCATCGTTGTATTGTATGGTGGTGTATTTGTCTTGTTGGTAAAAGTCATTCCAGCCAATCGAGAACCCCAGGCCCAGTTGGGAAGTCCGGTAGTTGATGACGCTGAAGTTGAAGCCGGCAAAACTGGGCTTGTCTACAAAATCCTTGAATTCTTTGCTGCCGGGAAAGCCCATGCTGTAGGCAAATCCGTATTGCACTTCGCGTTGTGAATAAACCGCAGCAGAAAACAGCAGGGTGGCCGCTATGGAGAAGAGTATCCTTTTCATCGTTTGTTTATTGGTTTTGGCTGAGGTAAGGAGATTGTTTGAAAGCCTGGTCGATGTTCTTCAGGGTGTTGTTCAGGTTGACGCTTTTGTCGGAAGAAAGTACCCGGGTCAGGCCAGCATACCAGTTGATCACCGGAACACCCGCTTCTTCCGATGCGGAAATGTCGATCAGGTCGATAATCAGGCTGCCTTCGGAATACTCATACGTGACAATATACCCGGGATAATAGCCGCCGCCGCCGCACCACCAGGAATAGAATGGGTAACACGGATACCCCGGGTATCCCCACCACCAGCCCGGGTAGTAGACGCCGCCCGATGATACGGTGTAAATGGCGGTCATGTTGACGAAGTGATCGGGATTGTCCGTAGGATCAACCAGCGTGTAGCCCAGTTGGTTCATGTTGGTGATGACCTGATTCTTGAGCTTATCGTTGTATTGGGCCCAGAAAGCAAGGGTGTCGATCGGATCGTCCTTGTCATAAACGAGGTTGATCAAGTCGATGATGGCGTACCGCTTTCCGAGTGCAGGAAAGTTGGCATCTGGATTTCGGACAGTAGCCACGATGTCGGTCTCGCTGTTTACGACATCATCTTCGTAGCGATTGCACGATAGCGCCGTAACCAGAAGTGGAACGGCAATGGCCAATAGCAATGGATAGCGCATGGTTTTAGTGTTGTTAAGAGTGTTCAAAAAAGGGGACATGCCCGATTGGCAAAGATAAGTGCCGCAGCCCAACAATTGACCGTTTTTTATCCATATTCTTGTAAAAATGATGAAGGGCATATGTCGTCTCATACCCGTACCTTTGCTTTTTTTGAACATGCCGTCCGAGTTAAACTTTTCTTTTTTCATTGCACGCCGCTACCTGTTTGCCAAGCGCAGCACCAATGCCATCAACCTGATCACGGGCATTTCAGTTTTTGCCGTGGCCATCGGTACTGCCGCCTTGCTGCTCGTGTTGAGCGTGTTTAACGGCTTTGAGGACCTGCTGACCGGCCTGTTCGGTCATTTTAACCCGGAGGTCAAGGTTACGCCCGTCAAAGGGAAGACCTTTGAGGCAGACACCCTGATGCTGTCCAGGCTAAAAGCCCTGCCGGGCGTATTGCACCTGAGTGAAACGCTGGAAGAAATTGCCTTCTTTGAGTATGAAGGATCCCAGGATTTCGGCGTGTTAAAGGGTGTAGACGAGCACTTTGCCGCCATCAACGGCATCGACTCCACCCTGCGGGAAGGAATTTTCCAATTGCAGATGGGCGAACGAAACGGGGCCGTGCTGGGCGCCGGTATGCGCAATAAACTCAGCGTGGATGTGACCAACCCCATCGCAACACTCACCGTGTACATGCCACTGCAAGAAAGTGGTGGCGTACTCGACAAGCCCTTTAAAACCCGATTTGCATACCCTACCGGAACATTCGCCATCCAGCAGGAATTCGACAATGAGTACATCATCAGCAACATCGGCTTCCTGCGCGAGTTGCTTGATGTTTCGCCTAACACCGTCTCGGCCCTTGAAATTAAAGTCAGGCCCGGCTACCGAACCAAAGCGGTGAAGTCGGCTATCCGTGACATCATGGGGCCCGACTTCACGATTCGCGACCAGTACGAGCAGAATGAGGCGTTTTTCAAGGTGATGAAACTGGAAAAATGGATGGGGTTTGCCATCACCAGCCTGATGTTGAGCCTGATGGCTTTTAACCTGATCGGTGCGCTGTGGATGATTGTGCTGGACAAAAAAAAGGACATTTCAATCCTGAAAAGCCTGGGCGCTGACAACCGGCTTGTCCGGCGCATCTTCCTGCTGGAGGGGCTGCTGCTCACCAGCCTGGGCATGGTGCTGGGGCTCTTGCTGGCGGTTGTGCTGTACATACTGCAAAAGCAATACGATCTGGTCACCATCCCCCAGGGTTTTCTCGTGCACAGTTATCCCATTACCATGCGTATGGCCGATTTTTTACCGGTAATGCTCACGGTGGGGGTCATCGGCCTGCTGGCTTCGCTGCTGCCCGCAGCCCGGGCGGTGCAGGTGCCTTCGTACTTGCGGGAGGAGTGACCGGACGGTCATGCCCTGGCGGTTTAAAGAAGGGGAATTGCCGGCAGGAGCAGGAGGGAATGGCCTGTTTATCGCCCCACCGGTTTGTCAAAAAAATACGCATACTCCCGGAATACTGGCCCGAACACCCTTTGCTGGGTGAGCATGAAGGATGGCTGGCTGGTTTCCGTATAGTACCGTTCAACCATGTAATCATTGGTCATGTTGTTGAATACAAATTCTACCGGCCAGAAACGGGCCTGCTTTTCCTTGCCTCCGGTGGTTTTTACCGTGATTACGGCGAAGGGCACCAGCGCCCGTACCGAGTCGCGCACCGGGTTGTTGGTTTCAAATGCTTCGGCGATCAGGCTTTCGTACTGCAAGATATAAGCTTCTGCGACACCTTTGCGTGGCGGGGTTTTGCGGGTGGGCGTGGTGCTGTAAAACGGGGAAACGGCGTATTCCGCCTCGCCCATCTTTTCCACTTTGAAAGATTTGCTCTTCATTTGCGGGTATTCAACGCTGATGGAGGCAATGCTTTCGGGTTTTTCTGAAAAAACAGCCCGGTCGCGCCAGTCTTCCTCCCCAACCATATACCGGACGCGTACCTGGCCGACGAAATAGGGCAGATGCACCACGTAGGGCTGTTCGGCGCCATCCATCATCATGAACGTACCCCGCTCGTCGTTGGTCACGCCGCCGACGTAATAGCCTTTGATGCGCGTGCCGTCTTTGTTGAACAATTCGACCTTGATGCCGTGGGTGGCGAGGCTTCGGATCATTTCCGGTTCGGCGGCTTTGGCGGGTACATACCAGACGACGATGTTCTGCAGGGTTTCCATCAGGTGCTGCATGGCGGTGGGCCTCACCGGATATTTATCGTTGCAAATCCATTGGTCACCGTTGCGCTTCAGGGTGATCCGGTTCCCGTTTTTGTCGGCCAGGAACACCTTGTGAATGGTGGAGACATCCTGTACGGCAAAGTCCATATCCCAGGAAATGCGCGTAGTGTCTTTTCGGGCATTGGCCCGGATGGCGAGCCAGGCGCCGATACCGAGTACAACGAACAGGAGGGCAAGTATCAGGGTACGCTTCATAGCATTTTGTGTTTAAGACATAAAAAAGCCTACTCTGCATTGCGCAGAGCAGGCACATCAAAACAAAACGAAAAACCAAGTTTTATTCGACATCGGCCGGGCCGATTGGAATGCGGATCAATTGTTGTCACGGCTGCGCAGCCGGACGGAGAAGTTTTTGTCGCGTCCGTCGCGGATTACCCGGACGGAAATGTCGTCGCCGACCTTTTGACGCGCAATGAGTTCGCGAAGTTCCGAATTATTCACGACATTTTTACCATTTACCTCCACAATTATGTCGTTTTCCTGAATGCCGGCCTTCGCGGCGGAACCCTGTTCGTCCAATCCGAGCACGATAACACCTTGACGATAAGCGATTTGGCGTTCCTCGGCCAGCTTGGAGTCCATGTCTGCAATGTCTACACCCAGATAGGGTCGTTTGAAAACGCCGTACTTGACCAAATCCTCGGCGATGTTTTTGGCCAGGTTGACCGGAATGGCGAAGGAATAGCCTGCGAAAGCGCCGGTCGGGGAGGCGATGGCGGAGTTGATGCCGATAAGGCGCCCTTCGGTATCGACGAGTGCGCCGCCGGAGTTGCCGGGATTGACGGCCGCGTCGGTTTGTATAAAAGATTCGATGGCGGAGCGGTCGCGAATGATGTTGATGTCGCGCCCTTTGGCGCTCACAATGCCTGCCGTGACAGTAGAGGTGAGCTCGAAGGGGTTGCCGACGGCAAGCACCCATTCGCCGACGCGCACGTCGTCGGAGTTGCCAAACTCGATGGGCACGAGCTTGTCGGCGTCGATCTTGATCACCGCCATATCCGAACTGGGATCGCGCCCGACCAGTCGTGCGGTGAATTCTCGTTTGTCGTGCAGGGTAACCTCAAACTGGTCGGCAAATTCCACCACGTGATTGTTGGTCATGATGTAACCGTCGGCCGAGATAATCACACCGGAACCCGTCCCGGTGCGCGGTCGAAGGAAGTTGTCACCGTAGGGTTCGCCAAAAAAGTAATAAAACGGATTGGAATTCCGCTGGCGCTGGATGGCCGATTCCCGGCTTTCCGTGGCCTTGATGTGTACGACAGCGGGCATTGATTTTTCCGCAGCCCGGGTAAAATCAAACGGAGCAACCGGCGCGTCATAACTCACCTGTCTTGCTGTAACCGTTTGATTAGGAGCAACATGAACGACATCGCCCTTTTGCGTCAGGCGGATGCCGGCAAAAGTAACCAGGCCGCCTAAAACACCTGCGAGTAAGGAAGACCAGAATTTATTCATTTTGCTGTTGTTCAGTTTAATTTTCTTTACTATCTTTGTCAGCAACAGTTTTGGTGAAAAACGACGAAAGCCGGCTTTTGCTCATTACCCGATGTTGTTTAACGTTGTTTTAACACCCTTTATTTTGCCCCGGTTCTGCCAGGCCATTGCGTGCTTTATCCGTTTCAACGCCCTAACCACATCAGTATGCATACCCTTCTTTCCATTGATCGACCAACGTATGCGCCTGAACGACCAACTTCCCAAATGGACCCTGTTGTCACACAAACACAGTTCCTGGTCGCCTTGCTCAAGCCGGAAACGTCGCTGGAGCACCATCTGCTGGCTTTGCCCGATTTTCAGCAGGGACTGATGTGGGGCAAGCCCCGGTTTGGGCATCCGGAGGGCAAGGTTGCCTTTCACGTTCGCGAGGTACTGGAGAACATTAACCGCATCCCGGCCCTGAGCGAAATGGATCGCATCCGCCTGCGCCTCGTCGCCTTTGCCCACGACACCTTCAAGTACGCCGAGGATCGCAGCAAGCCCCGAAACTGGCTCAAACACCATGCCATGCTGGCGCGCGACTTTATGAGTCGCTTCACCGACGATGCGGTTGTGCTGGATATCCTGGAAACCCATGACGACGCTTTTTACGCCTGGCTGGCGTCGCGTCTGGACGCAGGGTTTGCCTCCTCCGCCCACCCGTTGCGCACCCTGGACGAACTCGTGCAGCGCATGGGTCATTGCCTGCAAACCTATTATCTGTTTTTTAAATGCGACACGGAAACCGGCGACAAAACGCAGGCCCCTGTTCGCTGGTTTGAACAAAACGTTCGGCAGGTTGAACTTACCCACATTCGGGAGATGGGTGCCCGCCCGCCAGGCATTTAGCGCTTATTTTTTCCGTTTGGCCGATTTTTTTGTCTTTTTTACCACCACCGGCTCGCTCGGGTAACCGGGCATGTTGGCGCGGTTGTAGGCGACCAGCACGTAGGTGTAAATTTCCTTGGGCGCCACGTCCTTGTCTTCAAAAATCCAAGTATTATCATTGTATTCCGTAATGTGCAACGCGTACCGGCGGTCGTTGATGTCGCCGACACCTGAACCGGGGAAACGGTGCAGGGTGTAATAATAGGGCATTTCCCCGCCTGAGGCGATGTTGCACACCTGCCAGGCCAGCTTGACGCTGTTCTTCTCGCCTTTCACCCGGCAGATGCGGGGCGTGGCTGCCGCCACCATGGTTGCGCCGGCAGCGGGCGGAACGACGGCGGGGAGCGCATACAGGTTGTTCCGGAGGCTGTCGCGAACCCCCAATGGATTGCGCAAAAGCGCGTTGGCTGAAAAGTAGATGCTGCCCTGCACGCCGGGGACGGCGCGGTTGATCTGCACCTGGTTGCGGATTTGTGCGGGGTCGTTCCAGGCGGCGTCGCCCACGGCACTGCTGCCGACCTTGTAGGCGGCATGCCCGGTGTACACCTTGCGGCCGAAGCTGTTGCGTCCCCACCAGTCCGACAATTTATAGTAATCGGCTGCCGGAAAGCCGATGCTCCAGTATAGTTGTGGGGTCACGTAGTCGATCCAGCCTTTTTCCAGCCAGAGGCGCACATCGGCGTACAAGTCGTCGTAGGAAGTCATGCCGGCGTTCGTCTCCGAGCCGTTCGGGTCCTTGTCGCGGTTGCGCCAAACGCCAAAGGGGCTGATGCCGAACTGGACGTAAGGCTTGAGTTGCCTTATTTCTTTGGAGATGGCCTCAACGATGCGGTTGATGTTGTCGCGGCGCCAGTCGTCGATATACTGAAACCCCCTGGGGTCGGCGGCAAAGGCGTCGAAGTCATTCAACTCCCACCCCTGTTCTTTATAGGGATAAAAATAATCGTCGAAGTGAATGCCATCCACGTCGTACCGCGTCACCACTTCGCGCACGAGTCCGACAATGTATTGTTTCACGAAGGGGCTTCCGGGGTTAAAGTAGTAGCGCGTACCGTAAGGAAAAAACCACTCGCGCACCCGGTGTTCGGGAAGCATTTTCATGGGGTGGGAGGCCGCAAGGGACGCGGTGTCCAGGCTCGGTGTTGCCCGGAAGGGGTTCATCCAGGCGTGAAACTCCATGTTTCTTTTGTGTGCGGCCTGTACCATGTATTCCACCGGGTCGTATTCCGGTAGTGGCGGAATGCCCTCCTGTCCGGTGAGGAAGCGGCTCCACGGCGCCGACGGGGTCGGGTAAAAAGCGTCACCTGCGGGCCTGATCTGCACGAACACAGCGTTGATGCCGGTGGCTTTGAGGGCATCCAGGAGACTGTCGAACTCCATGCGTTGCCGCTCCGGCGGAAGGCCGGGTTTGGAGGGCCAGTCAATGTTATTCAAGGTAACGATCCAGCATCCGCGCATTTCGGTCAGCGGAGCCTGCTGGGCCGAAAGGGGGTAAAGGCAGAGGATAAAAGCCGTCGAAAACAGCCAAAAACGAAAACAGGCGAGCATTGGCGATTGTATTTGCGGTAAAAATAGGCATATATAGAAATTTTCACTTTTTTTTGCCCTTAAATTACTGTTCATGACTTTTCCGACACCCATTCCTGTACGCGTCCTGGCCGATCGTTTCGGGGCCACGCTCATCGGCGACGATACCCTCCTGGCTTCCGGCATCAACGAGATACACAAGGTGCAACCGGGCGATATCGCCTTTTCCGACGCGCCCAAATACTTCGAGAAAACATTGAAAAGCGCCGCTACCATCATTCTGCTTAACGCCCCGGCCGAGTGCCCCGACGGGAAAGCGATCCTGGTGGTGGAAAAGCCGTTCGAGGTGTACGACTCGCTAATCCGGGAGTACCGACCCTTTGAACCGCTGCGTCATCCCGTCAGCCACGGGGCCGAGATCCACCCCACCGCCATCATCGAACCCGGGGTGATCATCGCCGGCAATGTGCGCATCGGCGCCCATACCTACATACAGGCCAATGCCTACATCGGAGAATACACGATTATTGGAGAGCATGTGTCCATCGGCCCGGGGTGTGTCATCGGCTCCGACGCGTTTTACTACAAAAAACATCCGGACGGACGTTACCAGAAATGGCGGTCGGGTGGTCGCGTCATCATTGAGGACCACGTCGACATCGGCGCAGTATGCACCATCAACAAAGGGGTGAGCGGCGACACCATCATCGGTGAAGGCACCAAGCTCGATTGTCACATCCACATCGGACACGGCGTGGTGGTCGGCAAAAACTGCCTGTTTGCCGCCCAGGTGGGCATCGGCGGCAAAACTGTGATTGAAGACAACGTGGTGCTGTACGGGCAGGTGGGCGTCACCCAGAACCTCCACATCGGCAAAGGCGCGGTGGTGTACGCGCAATCGGGCGTCGCCAAATCCCTGGAAGGCGGAAAAATTTATTTCGGCTCCCCGGCGGAAGAGATGCGCGACAAGTTCAGGGAGATTGCAGCGCTCAAACAGTTGCGCAACCGCTCGTAAGCGAAACTACTTGCTGCGCAGGCGTACGATCGGGCAGAGCATCTCTTCCAGGCTGATGCCGCCGTGCTGGAACGTATTTTTGTAGTAGTTGTGGTAGTGGTTGTAATTGTTGGGATAGAGGAAGAAGTAGTCCTCCTTGGCGAAAATGTAGGCTGAACTCACATTGGGCCGGGGGAGTCCGGCCTGTTTGGGGTCTTTGATGGTCAGCACATCCTTGGGTTCAAACTGCAGGTTTCGGCCCAGCTTGTAGCGCAAGTTGGTGGTGGTCTCCCGGTCGCCGACCACCTTGCTGGGTCTTTTCACGCGTATGGTGCCGTGGTCGGTGGTGACGAAAACCTGCACGGGCCGGCCTTCGAGCCGGCGGAGTGCCGCCCAAAGCGGGCTGTGCAGGAACCACGACCGGGTGAGCGAGCGATACGCCCGCTCGTCGCCGGCCAGTTCCTTGAGCACTTCCATCTCCGTGCGGGCATGAGAGAGCATGTCGATGAAGTTGTACACAATAACGGTCAGGTCGTTGTTCAGGTAATTCAGGATGTTGTCCTGCAGTTCCTTGGCGTGGCTGACGTTGGTGACCTTAATGTAGTCCCATTTAATGCCTTTCCGGAACACCCGCTCGACGTGTTTGCCGAGAAAGAAGTCTTCAAAAAGGTTTTTGCCCCCCTCTTCGGCGTCGTTTTTCCACTTGTCCGGGAAAGCCTGCTCGATGTCGGCGGGCATCATGCCGGCGAAAATGGCGTTCCGGCTGTACTGGGTAGCGGTAGGCAGAATGCTGTAGAAGTAGTCTTCCTGCTCAGTGCGGAACAGTTCATTAAGAAAGGGTTCGATGATTTTCCATTGGTCGTAGCGCAGGTTATCGAGGAGCAGCACGATGGAGGGAAGGCCGGTTCCGGTGTGGGGGAATACAAACCGGCGGAGCACCTCATGCGACATAACGGGCCCGGCCTTGTCGCCCCTTTTGTCCACCCAATCGAAGTAATTTTTGATCACGTACTTGCTGAACTCGGTATTGGCCTGCTCCTTTTGCTGGGCGAGGATATCGCCAACCTCCGCGCGGTTGTCGTCAAGGCGAAGTTCCCACTGAACAATCTTGCGGTACACGTCGAACCACTCTTCGTAGTTGAGCCCCCCGGTGATCTGCATGAACAGCTGCCTGAATTCCTGCTGGTACTCCTGGGTGGTTTTTTCGCGTATGAGGCGTTTGTTGTCGATGATTTTTTTCAGCGTGAGGAGAATTTGGTTGGGATTGACCGGCTTGATCAGGTAATCCGAAATCTGGGAGCCGATGGCCTCTTCCATCACATGTTCTGCTTCATTTTTGGTGATCATCACCACCGGGATGGCCGGGTTTACCTCCTTGATGCGCGGCAGGGTTTCCAGGCCGGTAAGCCCGGGCATCGATTCATCGAGGAATACTACGTCGATGTCGTTGGTGTTTTCCAGAAAAGTCTCCACAGCGTCGTGCCCATTGGTGGCCGTGATCACCTCGTATCCTTTTTGCGAAAGGAAGAGGAGATGCGGTTTGAGCAGGTCGATCTCGTCGTCGGCCCAAAGAATCTTAATTTTATCCATAACTGCGTTTCAGTAACCGTACAGGCGTGTATGCCCAAAGGTAAACTATCAACGCTGTCCCCGGCAAATTATTCTTGCCGGGCTCTTGACCCTTCCCCCTACCTTTGCAAAGTAACGACGAACAGCCGGCATGCACCCACAGCGATTTAAAATATTCAACGATCCCGTTTACGGCTTTGTATCGGTGCCTTACGGGATCCTGCTCAGCCTGATCGACCATCCGTACTTCCAGCGTCTGCGTCGCATCCGGCAGGTGGGCTTGTCGCCCTATGTCTACCCGGGCGCACTCCACACCCGCTTCCACCATGCGCTGGGCGCTTTGCACCTGATGCAGGCCGCTATTGAGGTGCTGCGGGGCAAAGGGGTGGCGATCAGCGAGGAAGAAGCCGAGGGCGTATGCATCGCGATATTGCTGCACGACATCGGCCACGGGCCCTATTCCCACGCCCTCGAGCATACGCTGGTCGACCTGCACCACGAGGAACTGTCGTTGATGATCATGCACGAACTCAATCGCCATTTTGAAGGGCGGCTGGACACGGCGATCCGCATCTTCACCAAGCAATACGAAAAGCCGTTTCTGCAACAGCTGATTTCCGGGCAGCTGGACATGGACCGGATGGACTACCTGAACCGCGACAGCTTCTTCACTGGGGTCAGCGAGGGAGTCATCGGGTACGACCGGATTATTAAAATGCTGGCTGTTCGCGAAAACCGCCTGGTAGTAGAGGAAAAGGGCATCTACAGCCTGGAAAAGTTTCTGACCGCCCGACGCCTCATGTACTGGCAGGTTTACCTCCACAAAACGGGTGTGGCTGCCGAACAAATGCTCATCCACCTACTCCAGCGTGCACGCGAAATGGCATTGCAGGGCCTCGACCTGGAAGCCCCGCGCGATTTGCGCTGGTTCCTGTACCGCAAGCCGGGCGAGCAGATCGAACCCGCAGAAATGCTACGCCATTATGTACGACTTGACGATACCGACATCACCGCCTCTGTCAAATATTGGGTTGATGCCGACGACTTTGTACTCTCCTTTCTTGCTAACGGCCTGCTCAACCGCAAACTCTTTCGCCTGGAATGGCGCTCCGAGGAGATTGAGCCGGGGATGGTGGATCGCCTGACCCGCCAAATTTCGGCCCTGTATGGTGAAACCCACCTGCCATATCTGCTCTATCAGGGCAGCACCAGCATACGGGCGTACGACGAAGCAAATGATCCGATATTTATTTTGTTTAAAGACAATACAATCAAGCCGCTATCCGCTTGTTCCGACGTGCCCCTGCATACCCAGACCGTCACCAAATATTTCATTTGCTATCCGAAAGAAGCGAGTTTTTAAGTAAACTTTTAATTAAAACAGGTACCCGGTGCGCAAAAAGTCTGCTTGCTTGGCTACCTTTGCACGCAACTCCTTTAAAGAAGACTCATTCATCAACAAAATGAAACCTATGCAAAAATTTTATTTGCTGCTTTCGCTTGCCCTTGCCCTCTCCACCATCGCCATTGCGCAGGACGGAGACGTTCCGCCAAATGCACAACCCGGGAAATGCTACGCCAAGTGCCACATACCGGATCAGTATGAAACCATTACCGAGCAGGTGGTCGTCAAGGCTGCCAGCAAAAAGATCATCACCGACAGCAAAAGTGCCTTTGAGAACCGCACCGAGCAATTGCTGGTGAAGGCCGAATCGCGCCGCCTCGTTCCTGTTCCGGCCGAATACGAAACCGTGACCGAGCAGGTGTTGGTCAAACCCGAATCCAAGCGCATCACTGCCGTGCCCGCTGAGTACGAAACCGTAACCGAGCAGGTGCTGGTCAAACCCGAATCCCGCTCCTACACCACCGTACCCGCGACGTATGAAACCGTCACCGAGCGCGTGGAAGTGAAGCCGGCCTCTAAAAAGGTAATCGCCGTTCCGGCCGTGTACGAAACGGTGGAAGAAAAATACGTGATCGAACCCGCCTACACAAAAACGGAGGTACTCACCCCCCGCTACGAGACCGTAACGGAGCGCGTGGAAATCGCTCCTGCCCGCACCAAATGGGTGAAAAAAAGAGGCGACCGCAACTGCCTGAGCGCCAACCCCGACGACTGCCTCGTTTGGTGCCTGGTAGAAGTGCCGGCCGAATACCAAACCATCACCCGCCGCGAAAACCGCGGTTGCGACGGCTCCGGTCAGCCCGACGCAGGCTGCGTGCGCACCGTGGAGGTGCCCGCCAAATACGCCAGCCGCAAAGTGCAGGTGGTCAAAACGCCCGCCACTACCCGCGAAGAAGCTGTACCGGCCGAATATCAGACCATTACCAAAAAGGTTGAAAAAACACCAGCAACCGTGAAAGAGACGGTAATTCCCGCCGAGTATAAAACCATCACCAAACGCGTGCTCAAAACAGCCGCCACCACCCGCGAGGAGGTCATCCCGGCCGAATACAAAACGGTGACGAAGCGCGTTGTGAAAACACCGGCCACCGTCCGCGAAGAAGTAGTGCCCGCCGTTTACAACACGGTAACCGTGCGCGTTCCCAGCGAACGCGGCGCCGGCGTGCGCGAAGAAGAAGTGCCGGCCGAGTACACCACCGTCACCAAACGCCGCCTCGTGAAAGCCGGCGGGTTCACCGAGTGGCGCGAAGTGCTCTGCGGTGAAAAAGTGACCGGCGACCTCGTTCGCCAGGTTCAGGTGGCCCTCAAAAATGCCGGCTACGACCCCGGACCCATCGACAACATCATGGGCCCCCTTACCCGCGCAGCCCTCACCAAATACCAGAAAGACAAAGGACTGCCCGTGGGCAACATGGATATGGAAACGCTGAAATCGCTCGGCGTCTCCTATTAATACCGGAAACAACCCGGCAGGCACAAGCCCGGCAACTTCAAACGCCTCGAAAGAAGTTGTCGGGCTTTTGCATTGTATATGCCGCTGGCGCAACGTCAATTACAGCCCGCCGCCTCGCCATCCGCATACGGGCATACCGCTTGAATTCGAGGCGCCGTTCGCCTAATCCGAATCAGTTATCCACATATTATGTGGAAAACGAATGTTAATTAATGTGCACCCCTTGTTTTTCCCAAATGTTTTTCTGAAAATTTGCAGGGAAGCAAACGGCTTCTGAGCGTTTTTTTCAGCTTGGCACGCTTTATGTTGCTAATCGTCATGTGTGGATAACCCTCCCAATCTTAACTTCATCCCGCAATTAATGGATACCGGCTTACAGCAGTTCATGGTAGATTTTACCCTGCCCAACCAACTGACCGACACGTTCATCTCCACCATTCCCCGCCAGCGCGCCATGGTGAACCGGCTGATCGCAGAAGGCAAGCTTCTCAATTACGCACTCTCACTGGAAAATGCCAAGCTCTGGGCCGTTTTTTCCGTGCACTCGGAGGCCGAGTTGCTCGAATTGGTGCATGAGCTGCCCCTAACGCCCTTTATGAAGGTGCGCATCAACCAGTTGACGGTGTTCAACTCCTCGACGGCCTTTGCGCCGGCATTTTCGGTGAATTAGTTCGACCTCGCCACTTTAAACACGGCTTTTTCCGCGCCGTTTTCCACGGAGAGCAGGTAAAAACCTGCTTCGGGTACGCCAGTCAGGCGTATGTCGTTGTATCCCTTTTGTACAATTTCCCGCTGTACCGCCACGAATCGCCCCTGGGTGTCGTACCATTTTATATCCAGCGTTTCTGTTCCGTCGCTGAGGTAGCGCAACACGAGTTGTGCGCCCGACCCGTCGTTGCCCATCAGGGTTGCGTTGTCGGCCAAATGCGTCCCGGGTTCTGGCCAGGCCCGCACGATCATCGCCTGCTGTTCGGGCGGCAGACGGCCGTCGTCAAGCGTTCCGCCGAGCATCCACACGCGCAATTTCATCGCCTGGCCCTGACTGAACTGGTTCGTGATCCGGGCATTTTCGGTAAAGCGCAATTGGGCGCCAGGGTGCAGTTCCACGTCCATATACGGTTCCGGCGGCCGGTTGTCGTCGCATTCGGCGATGTTGACCACCGCGTCGACCACAAGCGCGCTGCCGGGCTCCAGCACCACCCTGGCGTCGGCGCAGAGGGCCAGCATGCCCACGCCTCCGTTGCCGTAGTGCAGGGCGCCGTTTTCGGCTACCCGCAGCGCGCTGCCCTCGCGGAACTGCATGCAGGAAAATGGGTTGTTCATCGTCACCTGGCCGGAACGGTGCCGGAACTCCGTGCCCTCGTCAAAAACCAGGTCGATAAAATTTAAACAAAAATCCCCGCCGTCGTTCATGAGCACAAACTGGTGGCGCACGGAGTCGCTGCCGGCGACAAACGCGCCCCGGAAGTAGGTGAACGGCTGCACCTCGAGTGTCTCGTATGTGCCGACCTGGAGTATCACGACCTTTTGCTGTGTCGTGTTGGGTACCGGCGCGGCTTCCACGAAGGACGGGTTAGCGGCGGAAGGATAACCGGGGTTGTTGTACAAGGCCAGGGAGTTGAAGGAGTTGCTCGCATTATACGCCGGCACTATGTATATCCCGTTTTGCAGGTGGAAAGGGTAGGCCTCCACTTCGGTGAAGGTGCCGAAATCATTTGACCTGAATACGTCAACACTGGACAACCGGAGGGAAACGCCGTCGATGTCCAGGGTATCGGGGAAGGTATATTTGGCCACAAGGTATGCGAGGCTTTGCTCCTGAAAGTGCTCGGTTGGAAAACAAGTGTTGGTGCCGTTGCAGTAGGAAGGCCAGTCGCCGGACAATTCGGCCAAGCCGGTGTGCAGGCGGGTGTTGCCGCCTGGAACCCCGTTGGTGTCGGGAATGGCAATGCCTATAAACAGCCCGCTGCACAAACCCTGGGCACAGTTAGTGCCTTCGTTCCACTCGACGCCATAGGGCATCATGCTGGAGCAAAATACCGCATTATAAAGGTAATCGGGCAGGAACATCCAGTCCGGCGGATAAGCATTCAGGTCGGCACGGATAAACACCGGTTTGGATAGATCAATCTGGTCCAGTGGAATATCGCAGCCGGCGCCCGGTCCGGCGGCCTTGAAGCCGCTGATACAGCGGCTGGAGTCCACCGGGCCGTCCCAGTTCCCGTCCTGGGTCTGGTAGATGATCCAACCGACAGGGCGGGTGACGGACACCGTGGAATCGTAGGGGCAGGGCACGGTTTCAAAGTCTTGAAAACGGTCATTGTGCAGGCGCTGGGCATCAAGGGCGCCGCACAGGAGCAGCGCAATCAGTAGGGTGGTGGGTGATTTCATTGGAAAAAGGTTTTAGTATGAATTCTATGAACAAATATAAAAGTTGTGCGTAGCGCCAAATGTCGGATTTGGACTTGTCGCCTTTTTTCCGCGTAGATTTGCCCAAAACCGGCATTTCCCGACATGATCTTTCTTCGAACCAGCCTGATGGTCGCGCTTTTCCTGTGTTTCGGGGGCGCTCCTTTGTGTGCCCAGCGTTCCTTCACCCCCCAACAGGTCCGCGAAGACCTCGCCTTTTTGCAGGAGGCGCTCCTGCACGGACACCCCGGCGCCGGTTTGTACATGCCGGCAGACAGCCTGCGCGCCGTTTTCCGCCAACTCGGCGACCGGCTCCGCGGCGACTCCATCCCCTGGGCGCAAGCCCAACTGGTGATCCGGCTGGCGGTGGCGGCGATGCGCGACGGGCACACTTCCGTGCAAACGCCGTTTTACGACGAAACCACGCGGGTGCTCCCGCTCAGCACGTTTGCGGTGGATGACGCCCTGTTTGTTGCGGCGAACCATTCAGCCGACACCACCCTGGCGCGGGGCACGGAAATCACCGCAGTGGATGGCGTACCCCCCGCCGACGTCCTGCGCATCGGACGGCTCATGGCCACCGCCGACGGGTACAGCCTCCCGTTCCGGCAGGTGTACGCCGAGTTGATGTACGCCCGGCTGCATACCCTGCTGTTCGGCGACCGGGATACCCTCGCGGTTAGCGTGTTGACGCCGGGCGGCGGCGCACGGACATCCCGGGTGGCTTCCATAGACCGCGCGGCACTGGAGCGGCTCACTACGGCCCACCTGAAGGCACTGCCCAAAGGCCCTGAGCCGGTTTTCCGGCACAAGACCATGTCGGTGTACCGCGACACCGTGCGAACCGACCTGGCCGTGTTGGCCCTGCGCGGTTTCCCCACACGGGGGTACAAAAAATTTTACCGGAAAAGCTTCCAGTGGATGCGCGACAACGGCATCCGGCATCTGGGGGTCGACCTGCGCTACAACACCGGCGGTACCCTCAAGAACATGAATTTTCTGCTGGCGTCCCTGATCCCTGAATCATACAGCTACCGCTACCTGCGCAAAAAAGGCGCCGGCATGGGCCGGTATTTCCGCACCAAGGCTGACCTGCAGCAGGCCATGGCGTCCCTCCGGTACGACGTGCTGCCCGGGTTCAAACGCAGCCGGGAGGGCGACGTGAAAGTCCGTACCCGGCGCATCAAACCCCGCAAGCAAGTCTTCGACGGCAACATCTGGGTGCTCTCAAACGGGTTTACCTTTTCGGCGGCGAGCATGAGCGCTTCGTTTCTGCGCGATCGCCGAGGTGCCCAGGTGATCGGGCAGGAGTCCGGCGGCTCGGCCGAGCGGAACTGCGGCGGCAGCTTTCCGTCGCTGGTGCTGCCCAACACCGGATTCAAGGTGCGCTTTCCGCTTTACCTGCTGGAATACGACGTGGCGGAGGGACCTTTTGGCCGCGGGGTGTTGCCCGATCATCCGGTGACGTACACGTTGTCGGACCGGGTGGCGCGGCGGGATGTGGAGCGCGAGCGGCTTCGGGCGATTTTGGAACGGAGGTAGTGTCGGGGTATTTTCCCCTTCGGCGGGATGGCACGCGGATCAAACGGATCGCTTCGCGAACGCGGATAGCTGCGGATTTTTTTGATTTTTGTGGGATAATCCGCGATTATCCGCGTTCGCGAAGCGATCCGTGGCATCCGCGTGCCATCCCGCAAAATTGGTATTCTAAAACCCCCAAACGCGCCTTAATTTTACCCCATGGAAGACTGGGAGCTGGATTTTCAATTTTTGCGCGTGCAGCACATCGTTAAGGACGCCATGGGCCGGGAAACGCTGCCCGACCTCAACACCGTGCTGTTCCTGATCGGGATTCAGGAACTGGGCCGCTGGAAGGCCAAGTTTACCAAAGAGGAAAAACAGGACCTCATGCACATCGCCGTGTGCCGCCTGCTCGCCTACGAAGGATTTTTCGAGTTTCAGGGCCGCGACGCCGACGGCTGGCCCCACTACCGGCAGACGCGGGAGATGACCGCACAGAACCTGCCGCAGCAGGAACGGTTGCTGAAAACCCTGGCGGTGCGGTATTTTGCGGAGTGGGAGCAGGAGGGGTGAGGGGAAATTTTACGCTGATAACGCAAAGGACTAAGACAACGCAACACAATATGGCTCAGGCCGGATTGGCTTCGATCCAGGCTTTGATGGTGGAGATGAAGAGCTTCATGTCGGCAAACATGACTTCAAGATCAGCCTGAGCAGGAATCTAATTTACTTCATAATCCGCATCAGAACGGGCCTTAAACGCTTTTTTGACCAAGCCCGAGAACGAATTGGGGAAAATGCCGGTGTGAACGAAGTTTTTATTGAACCAGCCTGCCATTTGTTGATGTTTGGAAGATTCAAAGCCATGCAACAACGCCAAGGCAAGCATCGCGTAAAACATTCCGTAATAAATCCTATTAGCGGCGATTTCAGGTTCATGGCTGCTCAAACAGGATTCAACCCTTTGGATGGCAAGCTCAGCCTGTTGCAAACGAATAAAAACCAGCTGATTGCGATCCTCCGGCGTAATCATGCGTATATTCCTTTTTGTGTTGCCGTTTGAAAAATAGGTTGCCTTCCCCGGAGTGAATAACGCAACTCCTCTTCCGAAATAACCAGCGGTTGAGTGATGATATCGTAATCCAGGTCAATGTCGGCCATAACATCACATACTGCACGTTCAAATCGCCAGTCATACCCCCCCCGTACCACCACCACAAAATCCCAGTCCGACCACCGCGTCGGCTTGCCCCAGGCCCGGGAGCCGAACAGGATGACGTCCTTGATCTTGTCGCCGAACCTGGCCGTGAGGCGCTGTTTGGCGGCTTGCAGGATTTTATCGCGTTTTTTCATGAAAAACAACCTGTCGTTTGTGCAAAAATACTGAAAATTGTTTTGCCATGAAACTATTTTGTTTGCTATTGCTTCACGGTGTACGGAGTGGGGCGGTGGAGCCTACCGGCGTTTAAACCACGCCACCGTTCGCGACAGCCCCGTTTCCGGATCCGTCGGGCGCATACCGAAGGTTTTTTCAAATTTTTCGGAGGAAAACACGTAGTCCTGTTCAAACTGGTAATTCATTTCGGCCAGCTCGCGCATCAGCGGGTTGAACAGTCCCAGCATCCGGGCCATAAACGTGGAAACCACCTGTTGGCCTCCTTTCACGCCGAACGCTTCGGCGCTGCGCCGGATCCACTCCTCGCCCGTCCAGCGAACGCCCAACGTGGGCAGGTGCCACTCCTGACCGTCGGCGCGGGCATCCGTGCCGAGTATGGCGAGCGCGGGCCCCAGGTCTTCGGTGTACGTGAATGTGTGCACCTTTTTGGGGTTGCCCATCCAGATGGCTTTTTGCCCTTTGGCGTGGCGTTCAAAAACGACGCTGTTGAGCGCACTGGTGTTGCAGTACGGGCCGTAAAAATCGGCGGCGCGGCCCACCGTCGCGCGCAAACCGCGTTTGTCGACGGCCGAACGCAAACGGGTGAGCAGTTGTGCCCGCACCTCGCCTTTCCGGGAGCAGGGGCGCAGGGGCAATCCCTCGCGCATGACGCCTTTCACCGCGCCATAAGCATACACGTTATCCATGAACACCAGTTTGCTGCCGTGTGCCAGCGCGGCCTCGATGGCGTTTTCCATGATCCGCGGCCAGTCGCGGCGCCATACCTTGATGTCGTATGCCAGGCCCACGGTGAGGTATATGACCTCCGAGCCTGCGGTGGCGCGCAGCACTTCAGCCGTGTCCGTCACGTCGGCCTGCACGTGCTCCCGGGAGCCCTTGCCCGGCGACCGTCCGACGCCCCGAACGCGGATGTGTTGTTTTTCCAGCGCAGCGGCCAGCGTGGCGCCGCTGACGCCGTTGATCCCCAGAATGGTGTGCATGTGTTGAGGCATTTTAGAACCAGGCGCCGACCACCGGCAGTGTTTTGCGGTAGTGCCAGGCGAGCACCATGCTGCACAGAAAAACAATGACGGCCAGGAAGAACAACGTACCGCCGTCGCCCTGGCTTTCAATGCCCAGGATCGTCAGGTGCGACAAAATGGCGCCGCTCATCACGCCCAGGGCCAGCACGGCGCCGATGCCCGTGGTGGCGGGGTACAGGATGAGCACGGCGGCGATGAGTTCGACCACACCCGAGCCGATGCGCCCCCAGGGTTCGGCGCCGAGGGTGGTGAAAATGTGCACGCTCTCCGGCGCGCCGGTAAATTTGAAATACAAGGTTTGCAGCAGGATGCCGGCAGCGGCAATGCGCAGGACCCAGAGGACGATATTGTTCATAAGCAAAGAGGAGGATTTAGTGTTCGGGCGGTTAAGGTAAACCGATTTGTTGAACCATAAACCGTATTTGTCGTTCTTTTACCAAAAACAATGGAAGCCTGGTTTGCACACCGCGTTCAGTCGGAGAAGCCGTTGCTGGTTGAGTTTTACGCCACCTGGTGCGGCCCCTGTATGGCCATGATGCCGGTGTTGGACGCCCTGCAGACGGCGTTGGGGGAGGCTGTGGACATCCATAAAATCGACATTGACCGGAACATTGACCTCGCCGTGCAACAAAAGGTCATGGGAGTGCCTACCTTTGCCCTGTACAAGCAAGGAAAGGAGGTGTGGCGGCAGGCGGGTACGCTTACCCTCGTCCAGCTCCTCGAAGCGGTACACAAACACGGTTGAACCATGCGCACCTGCCAACCTCTTTTTCTAGCTGCTCTGGGTTTCGTGCTGGTATCCGCCTGTCAGGGCAGTGTACCCAAAGACCCACCCCGGACGCACGAGGAGCCGGCTTCCACCGACTCGTTGTCGCCGGACCGCCGCCACTTCCTGCTGGGTCAATTCGACCCTGCCAAACACCCGGATTTTGTCGTGGTCGAAAAACCGTACACCGACCGGCCGTTTATGTACATGCACAAAGACGCCTTCGCTGCCTTTCGGAAAATGCACGATGCCGCATCGAAAGAGGGGGTGTTGCTGAAAATTCTGTCGGCTACCCGGAATTTTACCCAGCAAAAAGCCATCTGGGAGGGTAAATGGGCCAAAAATGCCGGATCGCACCCCGACCCCCTCACCCGGTCCCGGAAAATCCTGCAGTATTCGGCCATGCCCGGCTCCTCCCGCCACCACTGGGGGACCGATATTGACCTCAACGACCTGAACAACGGCGCCTTTTTGCCCGGCGGCGCACAGGCCCGGGTGTACGAATGGCTCCAAGTGCACGCGCACGAGTACGGTTTTTGTCAACCCTACACAGCGCTCGACGCCCGGCGACCCAACGGTTACAACGAAGAGCGCTGGCACTGGTCGTACATGCCGGTAGCCGGTCCTTTGCTGGAGCAGTTTCGGAAAAACATCACCGACGCCGATTTCACGGGTTTCAAAGGCATGGAGACCGCTGCGGAGGTGGGGGTGGTGAAAAATTATGTTTTGGGGATTGATGCGGGTTGTCGTTGATTATGTTTCCCCCCGCCGCCGCCCGCGCCGCGCCGCCACCCCACCCACGCCACGCCACCCCACCCACGCCACCCCACCCACGGCTGAAGCCGTGGGCTAATGTGAATACGAATTATATGGCTTATACTGAATCTTCTATGCTGCCGCTGGGCACGGTGGCGCCCGACTTCGCCCTTCCGGATACCGTTAGCGGGCGCATCGTTTCGTTGGCCGATGTAGCCTCGGACAAGGCCACGGTGGTCATGTTCTTATGCAACCACTGCCCTTATGTCTTGCATGTCAATGAGGCGCTGGTGCAGCTCGCGCAGGAGTACCAGGCCCGGGGTGTGGCGTTTGTCGGCATCAGCAGCAACGACGCAATAGCGTACCCGGAAGACGGACCCGCACAAATGACGGTGCACGCCGGACAGGTTGGCTACACTTTTCCGTACCTTTACGACGAATCCCAGTCGGTCGCCCGGGCGTATGACGCCGCTTGTACCCCCGATTTTTACGTGTTCGACGCCGGACTCAGGCTGGTGTACCGCGGTCAGTTTGACGACAGCCGTCCGCGCCGCAACGACCTGCCGGTAACCGGAGCCGACCTGCGTGCCGCGCTGGATGCCGTTTTGGAAGGCCGCCCCGTCCCGGAGCGCCAAAGACCCTCCGGCGGTTGCAACATTAAATGGAAAACCAACTAATCGATACTACTCGCATGCGACCAACGGAAATTACCGACGAACAGATCAACCAGTTCATCGCAAACGCGCTCGCGGAAGACATCCGCGAGGGCGACCACACCGCCATGGCAACCATCCCGGCCGAGTCCAGGAGCAAGGCGGTGCTAAAGGTAAAGGACTATGGTACCCTCGCCGGCGTGGAGATCGCCCGCCGCATATTCACCCACCTGGACCCCGCCGCCGTGTTTACGGTACACAAACCGGACGGCGCCGACGTTCTGTACGGCGACATCGCCTTTGAGGTGGAGGCCAACACCCGCGCCCTGCTCATGGGCGAACGCGCTGCACTCAACACCCTGCAGCGTATGAGCGGAATCGCCACCCTGGCCGGGCGCTTTGCTTTTGAGGTGGGTGATCTGCCCGTCAAAATACTCGACACCCGCAAAACCACACCGACCATTCGCTTTCTGGAAAAATGGGCCGTACATACTGGCGGCTGCGAGAACTACCGTTGGGGACTGTACGACTGGATCATGATCAAGGACAATCACATCGACGCCGCCGGCGGTATCCTTTCGGCGATCGAACGCGTGCACGCTTACCTCAAGACGCACCAACTGGACCTGAAGGTGACCGTGGAGGTCCGCAATCTGGTGGAAGCCCACGAGGTGATGGCTGCCGGGGGGATTACCCGAATCATGTTCGACAACTTCGAACTGCCCATCCTCGCCGAGGCCGTGGCGGTGGTCGGCGACCGGTTTGAAACAGAGGCTTCCGGAGGCATTACCCTGAACAATGTGCGTCGATTTGCCCTCACCGGTGTCGATTATATCTCGGTGGGCGCCATCACCCATTCCGCCCTTCCGTTGGACCTCAGTCTCAAACTCGTGAAATAAAAAACGCCACCCTCCCTTTGGATGGCGGCGTTGGTCGAAGAAGCGGAAGCCAGAGATTCGAATCTGCTTTCAGTTTCAAATCCATGCGGCACAGGCTCTCGTCTCAAAACCTGTTGTGTCGCCGCTTTGTATCGGTTATAATCTCATGAAAATAAAAGGGTGAAAATGATTGGGGCGCTAGGCCCCAATCAAGTCAAGAATACTGCTTGCGCAGCGGGGGTAAGGAACTGTCGCCCGGGGGGTTGGGCAGTTGATTTTTGTAACCATGAGCATACGGGGAAGTTTTGTTTCGAGATTATGGTGAAAACCGTTGATCATTTCAACTGGTACAAAGGTCACCTCTTTTCTATTGCCCGTAATGGACAGTTGGCGCGCTTATATAGCCCGGTAGTTTCAACCTTAATTAGGAGAAAATTTATTTTAAAAACTTGATATTAAATGGATTGAATAAGATAAATATTTTGGGCTATCGGTAGTCGGCCCTCCCTGGATTTCATCCGGGGTTATTCAAGTTCAACCGCTACGCGGTTGTGAATCGACAGCCCACTACCGACTACCCACTACCGACTACCGATAGCCCACTACCGATAGCCGACATCCCACTACCGACAGCCGATAGCCCACTACCGACAGCCGACAGCCCACTACCGATAACCCACGACCGAATTCATCAACTCCTCCACCTCTTCCGCTTCGATCGGGATGTTTTTGAACAGGTCTACCGGACCATCGTCCGTAATCAGGATATTGTTTTCCAGCCGGATGCCCAGCCCCTCCTCCGGAATGTAGATGCCGGGCTCGCAGGTGAACAGCATGCCTGCGCGGAAGGGTTCGTAGCGCAGGCACAGGTCGTGCACATCCAGTCCGAGGTGGTGGCTGGTGCCGTGCATAAAGTATTTTTTGTAGGCGGGCTTGTCTTTGTCCTGGTTTTCCACATCCGTTTTGGTGATGAGCCCCAGGCGCAGCAGTTCGCTTTCCATAATTTTACCGACCTCCTTGTTGTAGTCCTCGAGGGTGTTGCCGGGCACGAGCATGGTGCGGGCTTCTTTGAGGACATGGAGTACGGCGTTGTACACGGCCCGCTGGCGCTCGGTGAAGACGCCGCTGACGGGGATGCAGCGCGTCAGGTCGGCGGCGTAATTGGCGTATTCGCTGCCGAAGTCCATCAGGATCACCTCGCCTTCGCGGCACTGCTGGTTGTTGTCGTTGTAGTGCAGCACACAGGCGTTTTTGCCCGAAGCAATGATGGGGGTGTAGGCATGCCCGTTGCAGCGGTTGCGGATAAACTCATGAATGATCTCGGCCTCTATCTCGTACTCCCAGACGCCTGGTTTGACAAACTCCATGACCCGCCGGAAAGCCTTGCCGGTAACATCGATGCTGTACTGTATGGGTTCGATCTCGTGCTGACTCTTGATCATCACGAGTTTCTTCATGATCGGTTGGGCGCGGTGAAAGGTGTGCGCCGGATAGCGCTGCTGCAAGTGACGGGCATAGCGCAGGTCGCGTGTTTCAACCTCGGAGAGAAAGCGGTCGTTTTCATTGATGTTGAGGTAAATCCCTTCGGCAAGCAGGATGAGTTCGTTCAGAATGGTCTCCACCTCGTCCAGGAACAACACCTTTTCAATTCCGGAGGCTGCGGCGGCTTCTTCTTTGGTGTACTTGTGGCCTTCCCAGGTGGCGATCAGTTCGTTGGTGCGCTTGATGAGCAGTACCTCCTGAAATCCCTCCCGCGGACAATCGGGGAACAACAGCAACTGGGTCTCCTCCTGGTCGATGCCGCAGAGATAAAACAGGTGTGCGTTTTGGCGGAACGGGAAAAACTGATCGCCCGAACGTGGCATGAGGTCGTTGGCATTGAATATAGCCAACGTGTTGGGCTTCATTTCACGGGTGAAGCGCTTGCGGTTGAGCGTGAACAGCTCGGGATTCAAAGGATGGTATTTCATGTTAATAAGATTCAAGGAGAACAACGGTATCATAGGCTACTGGCGCCGCACAAAAATGGCTGTTTTTTCTGTAGCAACCCCCATACCTAAAGTAGTTTTTGGGAAAATGACCGTTGCAACCATTTCGTCGGTTCATTTTACAATAGGAGTTGGTTAAAAAGACAAATACCTTATTTTTGGCCCGCCACAGGGCGCATTTTCTAACCAAACTTCTCAATACATATTTCATGGTATTTCCTGCCGAACTCAAATACACCAAAGAGCACGAATGGGTCCGCCGCGCCGATGGCAACACGGCCTATGTGGGCATCACCGACTTTGCCCAAAGCGAACTGGGCGACCTGGTCTACATCGAAGTCAACACCGTGGGCGAAACGGTCAAGGCCAACGAGGTCTTCGGCACCGTGGAAGCCGTTAAAACTACCTCCGACCTGTTCATGCCCATCACCGGTAAAATCCTGGAATTCAACCCCGAGCTGGACGACAACCGCAACGGAAACCCCAGCATCATCAACGACGACCCGTACGACAAGGGCTGGATCGTGAAAATCGAAATGGCCGATCCTGCCGATCTGAACGGGCTGATGGACGCATCATCGTACCAGACCCATATCGGTTAAATTTTTTCAAACGGCATGGCCGGGCAGGGCTGCTCCCGTGGCGCCTGCCATGCCGTTTATTATCGTTCGGCATCCGGCGCTGTGGCTTTGCCCGGACGAAACAGCCAGTAATACGCCGCCCACCCCACCAGCACCACCGCAAACCCGGCCAACGCCTTGCCCGGTTTCTCAACCAGGGTGGCCGTAACAAACCATGTGGCGATGCCGATGAAGACCAAAGGCGTTACCGGGTACCCCCAGGTGCGGTAACCGCGCGGCACATCGGGCAACCGGCGCCGGAACACAAATATGGCTGCCCCGGCCAGGGCCAGTCCAATCCAGTCCATGAAGGTCACGTAGTCGATCAGACTTTCGAAGGTTCCCCAGAACAGCAGCAGCACCACCGACCACACACCCTGTATGAGCATGGCGTTTACCGGCGTTTGCCAGCGCGGATGCACCCGGGCAAGTTTTTGGAAAAAAAGACCGTCGGCCGCCATGGCATAGTAGATGCGCGGCGCGGTCATGCAATAAATGGCCGTGGTGCCGAAGGTCGACAAGGCGATGACCAGCGCCATAAACTTGCGACCCCAGGGCGAAAGCATGCCCAGCGCATCGGCGGCCACCGTTTTGGATTGCGCGATCTGCTCGACCGGCAACAGGCGCATGTACGACACATTGGCCAGCACGTACATCAGCGTGACCACCGAGGCGCCCAGAATCATGGCCAGCGGGACGGTTCGCTGCGGATCCCGGGTCTCCCCGGCCATAAAGGAAGCGTGCTGCCAACCCCCATACGACCACAACACGCCTACAAATGCGGTGCCGATAGCACTCCAGAGATACACAGGGGGGGTATTGGCAAATACACTTTCCCGGTTGGCCGCCGCCACCTCCGGCAAAGCCCAGGCCAGTCCGGCCAGGATGAGCACCGCCAAACCCAGCAGCTTCGCACTGGTGAACAATTGGGCCATCCAGCCGCCTACGTTCACACCGAACAGGTTAACGATGGTCAGACCGATGGTAATCAATGCCGCCAGCGGCACCACCCAGGCGCCGCCACCGTCGATGCCAAACAACAACAGCAGGTGCTCCGCACACACCACCGCAACAGCCGCGATGCTGCCCGAGGTGCTGATAAACAAGATATACCAGCCGTACAGGAACCCCACGGTGTCGCCATATGCCTCCCGTAAGTACACGTACAAGCCACCCGCCTTGGGGTACATGCTACCCATTTCAGCGTAGGTTAGCGCCCCGGCCAGCGCCGCCAGCCCCCCCAGCACCCAAATGAGAATGACGTATTCGGGCAGATGGACCGCTTCGGCGATGCGCCCGGGTGTGCGAAAGATGCCACTGCCGATGGTGCTGCCGATGGCAATCATGGTCAGGGCGGATAGGGTGAGGGAGCGACGAAGAGCCATGGGAATGCGGAATGCAGAATGTGGAATGCGGAATGCGGTGCGCTTAGCCCAGGGAGAGTTCGATGAGTCCGCTCCAGGTGCTGTTGGGGGCGAGCTGTACAAGCCCTTCACCGTTTTGGAACGCGTTGATGTTGCAGGACATGGGCTCGAGGGCTATGCTGTTGCGCTCTTCGGGTGTGAACACCTGAAAAAACGGGAACGCCGCGGTTTCCAGGTTCATGCGGAGCTTGCCCAGGCGGCCTTCGGCGAGCAACGGGTATTGGTCTTCTTTTCCGGTGTAGGCAAAACAGTTGTCAAGCTGCGTTCCGGCTACCGGTGTCGGCCCGGCAAATGCGCTGTAGGCAGTGCGCACACCCGTGGGCAGCAACCGGTTGTCCACCGCTACCTGTTCGCAGGGCGGCAGGGTGAGCATGTGGTCATCGGTACGGTCGGCCAGCCGGAAGTAGGGATGCCAGCCGAAGCCCATGGGCATGTCGAAGTGGTTGAGGTTGCGCACCTGCACCTGCATGCGGAAAAGCCCGCGCGTGTACACCGAAAATTCGAGGTCAAGCTGGAACGGGAAGGGGAAGTGCGCGTATTTGCCGCTGTAATGGTAGGAGCAGGTGATGGCGGCGTAGTGGTTGGTGAGCACCACGCGATCTACAGCAAACGCCTCCTTGCGCACAAAACCGTGAATGGCGTTTCCGGTGGCGGCGTTGTTGATGGGGAAAAGGTATTCCTGCCCGAAAAAGGAATACCGCCCCCCATCCAGCCGGTTGGGAAAGGGAAAAAGCACGGCACTTTTGCCGCCCTTTGCCTCCGCGAGCGCTTCCGGCGTTTCGTAGCCGTCGAGGACGGGCCGGCTGTTCAGGACGATCTGCAGGACGTTGGCGCCGGCGGCCGGCGCCAGGTGCAATGCCGTTTGGCCGTCGGCGGATGCCAGGCGGTACAGCTCGTACGGGCCAAAGGGTTGTTTCTGGATGGTAAACATAGGGCGAAGTTAGGGCGCTATTGTTAAATTCTCTACAGCCACCGTGTAAGTGCCTGCACCAGCCATTTCACCGCCATCGGGTGTCTTTCGTATGGCGGCCGGAACAATTGCGTCAGCGGGAACAGGCGGTTTTGGCGCACAATGGAACGGGCGTTGCTGAACTCCATAAAGGCGTAATGGCCGTGCCCGTTTCCGATGCCGCTGTAATTGACTCCCCCGAAGGGCAGGTGGGGGTTGTAAAACTGAAGCGCCAGGTCGTTGATGGCGGTCGTGCCCGCCCGGCTCTCCCGGATCAGTGTATTTATGGTTGATTTTTTTCGGCTAAACACGTAAAAAGCCAGGGGCTGCGGGGTGTTGCGCACAAATGCTATGGCCTCATCCAGCGTGGCGTACGGGCGGAAGGGCAACAGGGAAGCAAATATCTCGTCGGCCCAAAGCAGGGCGTTGTCGGGCACCCCGGTCAGCAGGGTAGGTTCGAGGTATCGCTCTGTTACATCGGTACGCCCTCCAAAGGCGATTTTCCCGCCCTTGCGCACCGCATCGTCGATAAACTGACTGGCCCTTTCGAAGTGGCGGTCGTGGATGAGCCGGCACAAGTCGGGCGACGCCTGCCGAGCTTCCGGGGTAGCGCCATATTGTCGCTCTATGGCCCGTGCGGTTTTTTCCACCAGCGCGTCGTGTACGCTGTGGTGCACCAGCACATAGTCGCACTCCACGCAGCTTTGGCCGGCGTTCATGCCGTTGATCCAGGCGAGTTGCGCCGCTGCGTGGTCGAGGTCGGCCGTTTCATCGACGATCACCGGGTTTTTGCCGCCCAGTTCAAGGGTGACCGAGGTGAGGTGACGGGCGGCGGCCTCCATCACTTTTTTGCCGATATGCGGGCTGCCGGTAAAAAAAACGTGGTTGAAAGGAAGCGCCAGCAGTTGCTGCGCGGTTTCGGCGTCGCCCTCCACCAGGCAAACCTCTTCCGGCGGAAATAATTCCGCCACGATGCGCCCCATGAGCGCCGCGCTGGCCGGCGCGTGCTCCGAGGGTTTGATCATTACACAGTTCCCGGCCGCAATGGCCGCTACCAGCGGGATAAAGGTCAGGTTGACCGGGAAGTTCCAGGGTGAGATGATCAGGCAGACCCCCTTAGGCTCGTACCGGACCACCGAACGGGTGCCAAACAAAACCATCGGGGCGGCGGTGTGGCGAGGCGCCATCCAGGACCGCAGGTGGCGGATCACGTGTCGGATTTCGGTGTTCACCGTACCGATCTCGGTGATGTCGGCCTCCACCGGCCCCTTGCGCAAGTCGGCCCACACGGCCTCCCGGATCTCCTTTTGATGGCGCAACATGGCATCGTGCAATCCACGAAGTTTGCGAATGCGTTCGGCCGGCGTAGTGCGCGCCACAGCCCATTGGTGTTCAGATTGCCGGCTAAAAACAGCTTCAATGTGTTCGTTTTTCAAAATAATATTTTTTAGTTTTGATTTTTGTTGTGTTTATTATCGGGAAGATTGGCGAATTTAGTTAAAATGTCAAAAAAATCGCATATGGATTTGTCCGGAAAAAAAATAACCCCTAAAATTGGACTTCGTAACAATACCCAAGGCCCGAAAAACGTAATCTTTTTTGGAAACCCTTATTCGTTCATTAAAATAGTTGTGTTTATGGAAATCAGAGTTCAATCCTTGCATTTCCACGCCGATGAGAAGCTGGTAAGCTACGCTACGCAAAAATTGTCTCGACTGGAGCGCTTTTTTGACCGCATCACCGCCGTGGATGTCTTTTTTAAACTGCAGGAAAAAGGAGGACGCATACATGAGAAAATTGCCGAAATTCGACTGATGATTCCGGGTGGTTATGTGCTGGATAAAAAAACCGCCGAAACTTTTGAGGCCGCCGTGGACATGAGCATTGACACCCTGAAACGCCAACTGAAAAGGGTGAAGGAAAAAAGGCTTGAAAGGGCGTAAAGCCGGTCCGAAAGGAAAGACGTTGGCGCATGTGCCCAAAGGGGCGGGTGGTGTCGGGGTGCCAGTCAATCCACCCCGACACTTACGCCCGGCAATCCGCAAAAAAGGAAAATGCGCCAGGATGTTTGCCCGCTCTTGTCATTCCGGTGTCTTTATTTCAGGAAGGCATAAGCGGGAGACGGATTTTTTTGTACCTTTGTAAATATGTTTCGGTCTGCTATGCACGTCCGGGTGGCGGGCGTGTTGTTCATGGGGGTTTTTCTCTTGTCTTTCGGGCTGCGTTCCGCGCACGGATGGCTGTCCCATGCAGATGAACACATACATGAGGTCTGCGATGCGGACCACAATGGCCGGCAGAAACACATTCACGACGATCGGTACAAGCCGGACCACTGTCAGTTGTGCGCGTTTTTTCTCTCTGCGTCGGTTTTACCCGAGCGCATAACCCTGCGCTTGCCGGCGAGGGATTTCCCTTTTGTGTTGTTGCCGTTCGCAGCAGTGTGCCGGGCCGGAACAGCACTGTCGTCCAACCGGGGCAGGGCGCCCCCGATGGGTGTGTTTACCCGCACTGCCTGACACATCTTTTCTTTCTGACCAACCATTAAGGTATGACTCGAACCCACCGCGTGGCGTGGGCTTTCGGCATTTTGTGGTGTGGGCCGGCCCTCAGCCTGCCCGCGCAACACTGCCACACCCCGCTCAGAGGGTACGTATTCGACGCTGAAACCAGGGAGCCGCTTCCCTTCGCAACCGTCCGACTGCCGGATGCCGGCAGGGGCACGCAAACAGACGAGTCGGGGGCATTCGCCATTCCGGACTTGTGCACCGACAGCGTGTATGCTGTTGAGGTAAGCCACATTGGCTGCATACACCAGACGCAGGTGGTGAAGTTGAGCGAAACAACCGAGCTTCTTTTCCAACTGGTGCACGACGACGCCTTGCTGCAGGAGATCATCGTGGCGGAAAAAGCCTACACGCCGCCGCCCATTCAGGCGGAATCTGTGGTGCGCCGGGAAGACCTGTCCGCCACCCAGGGGCTCAACCTGGGAGAAACCCTCCGCCGCCTGCCCGGCGTGAGCACCCTGAACACCGGCGCCACCATCTCCAAGCCGGTGATCCAGGGGCTGCATTCCAACCGGATCGCTGTGGTGCAAAACAACCTGGCGATCGAAGGGCAGCAGTGGGGTAGCGAGCACGCACCCGAAGTCGACCCGTTTGCCGCCGCCCAGATACGGGTGGTGAAAGGCGCCTCCGGCGTTCGTTACGGGGTGGGCGCTATGGCCGGCGCCGTGGTGCTGGAGCCGGCGCCCCTGCGCGAAGCCGACGGCCTGGGGGGCTGGCTTTCCCTCGGCGGCTTTAGCAACGGACGCAGCGGGGTGGCCAGTGGCGCACTCGACTATCGATTGCCGGGTTCTCCTTTTGCCCTCCGGGTACAAGGTACCGCCAAACGCAGCGGAAACCTGCGGGCGCCCGACTATTGGCTTGGCAATACCGGCGCTGCCGAACTGAACGGCTCGGCCACTGCCGGCTGGGCCGCCGGGCGCTGGCGTCACGAGCTCAGCGGGTCGGTTGTCAACCAGCGCTTCGGCATCCTGCGCGCAGCGCACATCGGCAACCTGACCGACCTGCAGAAAGCCATCGAGAGCGACACGCCGCGCAACAACCCCAACTATTTTACCTACGACATCGAAAGGCCATATCAGGACGTGCAACACAGTGTCGGGCAATTCAAAACAAGTTACCGCCTGTCGGACCAGTGGAAGCTGAGCGGGCAACTGGCCCGCCAGTTCAACCGCCGACGGGAGTTTGATGTGGTGCGCAGCAACAGCTCGGCAGCCGGCAAGCCCCAGCAGTCCTTCCGGCTGGCCACCACCACGCTCGATGTGACCGCCGAACACTTGCCGATCAACCACTGGCAGGGCGGGGTGGGCGTACAGGCGTTCCAACAGCACAATGAAGTCGGAAAAGATGGCCTGATACCCGACTTCGACAGCTACGGCGCCTCCGTCTGGGCCATGGAGCGCTGGCGCCGGTTCCCCAGCCCCTGGGAGCTGGAGTTCGGGCTTCGTTACGACTACCGCAGCGCACGTGCTGTGACCGAGGGCAACCTCATGGACATCGACACCACCGTGCATTTTGCCAACCTGTCGGGCACAGCAGGCGTCGCCTACCACCTCAACCCGTACCTGCGCATTCAGTTGAACAGTGGTTATGCCTGGCGACCGCCTTCGGTGTACGAGTTGTTTGCCCGCGGGGTGCACCACGGCACTGCCACTTACGAACAGGGGAGACCCGATCTGCTGGCGGAAAAATCGTGGAACACCCAGTTGAGCCTGGTGTATGCCCGCGCCGGCAAGGAGGTGAGCCTGACGTTGTACCGCAACCAGGCCCGGGATTTCATCTACCTCGATCCCCAGAATGATTTTGTGCTGACCATCCGCGGCGCCTATCCGGCGTATTTCTACGCCCAGGCCGACGCCGTGCTGCAAGGCTTCGACGCGCGCGTCGACTGGCCGCTGTTCGCCGGCCTGTCCGTAGAGGCCGCCGCCGGCCTTGTCCGGGGCTATCGCATGGCTGCCGACTCCGGAGAGACCGACCTGCACCGCGACTGGCTGCCGCTGATGCCCGTCGACCGCTTTCAATACGGTCTGCGATACACTTTCGGCCGGAAACCGGACAGAAGCCCGACGTTCCTGCGCCTGAGCGCCACCACCGCGCTGGAACAAACCCGGATACCCGAAGCCGGACTGCTCGCCCCGGCCCCGCCGGCATTCACGTTCCTGACCCTCGACGCCGCCCATACCCTCCGTGTGGGCAAACAACCGCTTGAAATAGGCCTGATGATTCAGAACCTGACCAACCTGCGCTACCGCGAATACCTCAATTTCTTCCGGTTTTATGCCGATGAACCAGGCGTAAACGCAGGCCTGCGCGTCCGTATGGGTTTTGAATAAAATGGCACAACCGATTAAAAACATTTTTTCACTAACTCAATTCTGTACACATGAACAAGTACCTCCTTTTGCTCCTGCTCGCCCTTCCGCTGGGCTTTGTCGCCTGCAACAATGACGACGACGACGACAACGACGACACCGAACAGGAACTCATCACCACCGTGGAACTGCACTTCACCGGCCCGGGTCTGGATCGCCGCTTCGAAGTGGAAGACCTGGACGGCCCGGGCGGCAACCCGCCCACCGTGGACACCATCGTGCTGCCGCCCCTGACGGGCAACATCAACTGCTACATCCACGTCTACGACCGCAGCAAGAACCCGCAAGAAGACATCACCGAGGAGATTCTGGAAGAAGATGAGGAACACCTCTTTGTCTTCAATATCCAGGGGGCGGACATGACCTTCGTATACGACAGCTTCGACGACAACGGCGCCCCTCTGGGTGTCGAAACCATCTGGACGACCGATCAGCCCGGTTCCGGACAACTCCGCGTTACGCTGTACCACGAACCCACCAACAAGATGAACCTCGCCGACCCCGGCGGGGAGGTGGATGTGGAGGTGACCTTCCCGGTTAAGATTCAATAATGTCGAGTGTCGAGTGTCGAGTGTCGAATGTCGAGTGTCGAATTCGTGTACGTTTGGTCATCCCGGATAATCAAGCGTACACGATTCGACACTCGACATTCGACATTCGACACTCGACATTCGCTTCATTTTTTCACAAATGATCCGTTGCCCAGCAACTGGCCGTTTTGCATTTCAATCCGGAAATAATATACGCCCGGATGCCAGGTTTCGCATGGCAGCGCAAACGTGTTTCGGGATTCTTCGCGCATGAACAACAGGGTGCCGTCGGAGCGATAGACATGGAGCCGGAGCCGGTTGTCGGGTGAAGCGCCCAGCAGTTCCAGTATCGCTTGTTCGGTTGCCGGGTTGGGAAACACCCGGACAGCATACCGGGGCATTGCGGGCTGCCAGGCGCCTACACGGATGAAGTTTTCGCCCAGTCGGTGCCGGGTGGTGTTGGTGATTACCGGGTCATTAAAGTCGAAGTAGATGGCCGCGCGGTTCAGCAGGTCGGTTTCCAGGGGTGCGTCGGCCTTCGGTTTGATGCGGTATTCAACATACCCGTTAGAGGCGTCGAGGTTCACGTTGCTGTCGGGCAGGAGGATGTTTTCAAAATCAAAAACCAGTATGTTGCCGGGTTCGATTTCGAACGTGTAAGGGTGGCTGGCCGGCCCCGGTCTGGCGGTTTGGGAGTCGAACCAGTCGGCCAGGGTGTCGCGGATTACCACATTGAAGGCCGTATCGGTGCCTGTATTTTGAAAACGAATCAGGTAGCGCATTTCGGTACCCGGGCGTATGTAGCCGTCGGGTCCATAGCCGGTGGGGAAGCCCTGTTTGTCGTTGGGGTCGTAGGCGCCTATGTTTCGGGTGCAGTCTACGTCCAGCCAAGGGTCGCCGTTGCCGATAGGCAACTGGTTGACAAAACCGGTGCTGAACGCCTGTCCGGTTTGCGCACACCCTTCCACCACGGCGGACGGGCTGGGGCTGACCGGCGCCAGGGGCTCCTGGGTAACCTCTAACCGCCAGGTGCTGCCATTGGCCGGCACGCTCACGAACATGGAGGCGCCGGCAGCGAGGGGCGCTGCCTGGCCCTGCAACATGACCTGGTCTTCGATGACGATGTATTGCAAAGGCGCCGACATGTCGCCGGTGCCCGTGTTCCGGATCTCAAAGCGCAGCGAATCGTTGTCGCAATCTGCCCGCACGTCCAGCAGGGCGCCCGACCAGGCAGGGTCAACCGGGGTACACAGGGTGTCGGGATAAATATGGGCCTCGGTGCAGTGGGTCTGGCCGAGGACGGCATTACAGGACACCAAAACAAGGATGGAGAAAAAACCGCCCTGAAACGGTTCAACATCACCGATACTAAAACGATACCGGTTGTTTCCCAAATCCTGGTGGGGTACGCTGGCCCCTTGAAAGGCGAGCCATGGGTCCAGGGTCACGTCAACATAGGCGTCTACGGCTCGCTCAAAGCCTTGGTTCACATATTGAACCTTGTACTGGCTGATGAAGCAACGACGCAGCAGCGGCGTCAGGATGTCCACCGCCAACAAAGGGCAAAAACCGCTGGTGATTTGGATGCTGAAATTGACCACGGCCGAGTCGCCCTGGGTGGGTATGGACGCCGGCAGATCGTTGGTGCAAACCTGGATCTGCGGGGAGTTGGCAATCAGGCGAACGGTATAGTCGCCCGGCGCCACCGCCACCTGGTAAAAACCGTTTGCGTTGGTCAGGGCATAAAACGTATCGGTTGTATTGAATGCCTGCACCACCAGGGCGCCGATGCCCAGTTCGGTGGCGTCGGTCAGGCAGTCGGTGTTTTCATCCCACCGGACGAAGCCGTTGATCTTCGCGCAAGGGTCGGGGTTGGGGTCGATGGTCACCAACTGGGTGTACGCCTGCCCTAATCCGTCTTGTATGGTCATGGTATACAGGCCGGGTGGCAAATCCACCGTCAGGGGCGACGCCGGAAACGGCTGTGCGCCGCTCACCGGGCCCGACCAGGTGAGGGTAAAGGGCGGTGTGCCGCCCGTGACCTGAAAAATGGTGGTGCCGTTGCAGTTCAGGCTGCTGGACAGGTAGAAAGATGGATATTGGCGCAGCAACTGGTAGGTTCGCTCCTGGGTACACCCGGAATTCAGGTTGGTGATGGTGACGATGTAGGTGCCGGAGTCCAGATTCACCAGGGTGGCGCTGGTGTCGCCGGTGTTCCATTCAAAGCTGTATGGCGTGTTGGCGGGTACGCCGGTCAGGATGATGGATCCGTTTTGTAAATCCTGAGCGGGGTTGGTCAGAAGCGACGATACCAAGGCAGGCTGCAGGTCGAGCACTACATCACAATTGGACACGGTGCACCCCAACACGTCGGTCACCGTGACACAATATATCCCCGCCGACAGGTTGGTCACTTCTTGTGTCGTAGTGCCGTTGCTCCAGAGGTATTGATAAGGTGGTGTTCCGCCGTTGACGAGCACACTGATGGCGCCGTCGGATGCACAGGCATCCTGCACGTCGGTGTCAACGGTGAGGCTGAACCCGATATTCACCCGGTCGCTGGCCGTGCATCCGTTGTTCTGGTCGGTCACCACCAGCTCGTAATACGGTCCGCCCCAGGCCGGGTCTATGGTGATGCTGAATTGGTTGGAGGAGAAACCGCCAGGGCCAGTCCACTGGTAATCATACTGACCTAGGGGCGACACCGGCGAAAGGATCACCGGTTGTGGGCTGGAGCAGTCGAACGTGATGTCCGGCCCGGCATCTACCAGGGGTGCTACAATATCCTCTACAATGATCACCTGGTTTGTGGCCGTACAACCGTTCGCCTGATCGGTCAGGGAGATGGTGTACACGCCGGGTACCGTCACTACGATGGTTACATCCGGGCTGTTGAATCCGCCCGGCCCCGTCCAATTGTATACCGGATCGGTGGCATTATTCGCGAAGGCGGTGATCGGGATTTCCAGGATTTCGCAGGTCAATGTACCGCCCGGCGGATCAATAAATACGGAACATTGGGCCTGTCCGCGTTGCGCAGTAGTGGCGAGCAATAAAAGAGCAAGAATAGGAAAGATGCGCTTCATGAGCAGTCGTATTGGTGGAATGTCTTTATTGGACACTACAAATGTCCAACCTGCTGCTTTCCTACAAAAACACAATTTAATTTAATTGTAGTCAAAAATTTTATTTATTTTTGTTGAATAATTTAAAATCAATTATTTAAAGAATGGTTTGTTTTCAACGATCCTAAAATTTTCCGCATGAGCATGGAAAATACCCGGATATGGGCAGCTTTGTGTACCCTGCGTGGCCGTGAGCACCGTCAGTTGGAGCGATTCGTTTCATCTCCTTTTTTCAACCGGAACGAGGCATTGGTTCGGCTGCTGGCCTATTTATTACGGTGTCTGGCGGACAAACGTCCGCCGGAGAAGCCGGCGGCGCGTGAAGCTGCCTTTCCCGGCAATCAGGCAGACGACGGTGCGCTGCGGCTGGCTTGCAGCGATTTGCTGGGGCTGGTCGAACGGTTCTGGGTGTACCAGGCCCGGCAAAACGATCCGGCCCTGACCCAGCTGGCGCTGGCGGAGGCGCTGCACAGCCGGGGCCTCAACAAACCGGCGCGGGCTGCGTTGCGCCAAGCCATGCAGTTTCGGGAATCGACGTCTGAACGGGATGCCACCTTGTTCGACTTTCGTTTTCGCGCGGGCATGCTACAATACCAGGACGCCACCGCTACCAGGCGGTACGACGCTTTCAACCTGCAGGAGACCTCCGACGCGCTGGATGCTGCCTACCTCATTCGCAAGCTGCGGCATGTTTGCCTGGCCCTGTCGCACCAGACGGTATTCGCCGCCGAATACCAGTTCGGGCCGCTGCCGGCCTTTTTTCAGTGGATAGAGTCGGACAACCTGACCCGGCATCCGGTGCTGGCCTTGTACTACCACGCCTGCCGTTTTTTGTTGGAACCTGCCGGGGAGGGGCATTTTGCGACATTCCGCCAGGTGTTGGCAGCCCGGCCCGAAACGCTGCCAGAGGATGAGCGGCGGACCCTCTACTTGCTGGCGCTGAATTTCGGCATCAAGCGGGGCAATGAAAGGGGCGCACCCTGGCACCGGGAAACCTTCGAGCTGTACCGCAATGCACTGGGACAGGGGCTCTTGCTGGAGCACGGGCGCATCTCCCGGTTCGCCTTCAACAACATGATCGGGCTGGCCATCCGGCTTCAGGAGATCGAATGGGCAGAGGCGTTTTTGAGCGAATACGCTGCCGTGCTCGAGAACAACCAGCGCCCGGTCACCCTGGCCCTCACCCGTGCCCAGCTGGCCTTCGCGCGCCGGGATTACGATGCGGCGCTGGCGGCCTTGCAGAGCGCCGATTACCGCGATTTTCTCAACAACCTCGTCGCCCGCATCCTGCAACTGAAAATTTATTTCGAAACCGATGCATGGGAACTGCTGGAGCACCACCTGCAAAATATGGAGCGGTACGTGCGTCGGCACCGCGTGGCCGGTTACCACCGGGATAATGCGCGAATGCTCATCCATTTCACCCGCCTGCTGATGCGCACGCCGGTGTTTGAAACGGGCAAGCGGGAGGCGTTGCGCAGGGAGATTGCGGAGACGCCGGTGTTGACGGAGCGGGAGTGGTTGCTTTCGGTCGTCGGTCGTTGGCGGTCGGTCGTTGGCGGTCGGTAGTCGGCGGTCGGTCGTCGGCGATCGGTCGTCGGCGATCGGTTGTCGGTAGTCGGCGGTCGGTCGTCGGTTGTCGGTAGTCGGTTGTTGGTGGGGGGCGAGCATTTGGGTTTTGGGGATCAGTTCATCACGTCGAGCATTTCGACCAGTTCGAACACCATACGGAGGTCGTCGTAGAATTCGAGTACCTGATCGAAGTTGACGGATGGTTTGAACAGGTTGGGATCGAGCAGGTCGCGGTTTTGGGACAAAGCGATGAAGAGGTTGTCGCCGATAATGGACAGGTATATGTCTTTGTTCCGGTTTTTATCTGCGTACGTTTGGCGGAAGGTGAGTATGGCGTTTTGCAGGTCGGGGGATAGCACGTCGTGGAGGCGCACCTTATCGGTGGCGTAGGTGTCGAAGTAGGTTTCGAAGACAGGCAGCAGGTTGTGGCGCACGCGCCGACCGCCGAGGCGGTGGAAGGCGCGTTCGGACCGGCTGAGGTACTTGCGGTAGGCGTCGGGCAGGAGGAGCAGGCTGCCCTGGAGTTCGAGGCGGTGGAAGTCGCCCACGAGGAAGAGGCCTTCGAACACTTTATCGAGCCGGGTTCGGGCGGGCGAGAACTCGCGCACGCGCAATTCGCAAATTTCGAAGGGCATTTCGCGGATTTTGCCGGAGATATGGTCTTCGGCGAGGTACTCATCGGCGGTGGTGAAGATGCGGCCGGAGAGAAATTTTGATTTGTCTATTTTGCCTTTTTGTTTGTATTTGAGCGTGCCGTAGTTGATGCCGTCGTCGATGAAGTCGAGGATCAGCCCCACGACGCGGGGTTTGTACTCATCGAGCCAGACCCGGGTACGGAACACGAGGTAGGCGATCCAGCCGCCGACGAAGAGCAGGAGGATCAGGGTGATGAAGAAGATGCCGATGTAGATTTGGAGAAAAAGGATACCCAGCAGGAGGAGAGCCGACAGCCCGAAGAGGCGCATGAGCCGTTGTCGCCGCTTTTCGAGGTTGATCAGCTCCGGGGCGATGCTTTGGTTGTAGAAAATGCGAAAGTCGGCCAGTGTGCGCATGAGCCCGGGCGCTTACAGTTCGATGCCTTTGTTGCGCGTGTAGTTCTGAATAAATTCGTCGATGAGCTCCACCATGAGGTCTTTCAGGTAGGAATTTTCGAGGCGGGCGATGACCTTTAATTTTTCCAGTTTGGGGCGGTCGACGCTTACGGTGAGGCGTTTTTTGCCGGTCTGCTCGTCGGTATTCCAGTCATCCACGCTGATGGTTTGTCGGATGAGCGCGTCGATGCCGGAAAACCGGGCACCGGGGGTGTTGTCGGCATCCTGGCGCACCTTGTTTTCCAGGGGTTTGCCCGATGTATACTTTTCGATGCTTTCCTGCAGGGCCTCTTCGAGCAGGGCGTCGAGGTCGCTGGCAAAGGTTTTGTGCCCCGACGGCTTTCGCCCGGTTGTTCGGGACGGCGACTCCGGGCCGGCGGCGGGCAGCTCCGCTCCGGCTTCGTTCAGGAGGTCGTCCAGACCATCGGTGAATTTTTTCTTGCTCATCCTTTGAACCGTTGACCTTTAGTTTGCTTCCACCGCTTCCAGCCGCTCAATGATTTCCCGCGCGAGGTCGAGGTAATCCTGGGCACCGGAGGATTTGGCGTTGTAAGCGAAGATGTCCTTGCGTTGCGCGGGCGCTTCGGCGAGGGCCACATTGTCGCGGATATAGGTATTGAACACCTTGTCGCCGAAATATTTTTGGATGGTTTCCACCACGTCGCGGTTCAGCACGCGGCGGTTGTCGTACATGGTGGGTACCACACCGGCAATGTCGAGGTTTTTGTTTAGCCGGAATCGGACTTTGTCGATGACCTGTTTGATTTTCGCGAGCCCCTGCACGGCGAGGAATTCGGCTTGCAGCGGGATGAGCACCCAACGGCTGCTGGTAAGGGCGTTGAGGGTGAGCAGGCCGAGGCTGGGGGGGCAGTCGATGAGCACATAGTCGTAGTCGTCGGCTACCTGGGCCAGCAACTCGCGCAGGATGTATTCGCGTCCGGCTTCGTTGATGAGCTCCATCTCAGCCCCGGAGAGGTCGAGGGAGGAAGTCACCACGTCGAGCCCGGGTTTGTGGTTGACGGGGCTGAGCTCGGCTTCGCCGCGCATGGCCTCGTAGATGGAGTGGCGCTGACGGGGTATGCCGAGGGCGATGGTGAGGTTGGCTTGCGGGTCGAGGTCGATGAGGAGCACTTTTTTCCCCAGTTCCACCAAACCGGCTCCGACATTGATGGCGCTGGTGGTTTTGCCGACCCCGCCCTTGTGGTTCAGGAATGAAACAACAATACCCATAAGTTGGTCTTGCAGCGCATAAATCGTCGCTGATCAAGGTACAAAGATAGCTATTTTTTCCATCTGAAAAAAAATGTAAAAAAAATCTTTTAAATTATTTGTTTATAAACACCTTTTGTTTTAAGTTTGCACCGTGAAAGACGGGAAGCAACCCGTTCAACCGTTAACACGAAAAACAGCACCGCTATGATCAAAGAAGATCGCATAAAACTCAATGAGCGTTTCATCCAGGCATTCCGGACGCTGGAAGAACGCGGCTCCATCATCAAGAACGACCGCGGCGGTAAAGGCGTGGGAGACGTTGCCGAAAAGGTACTGGGTAACAAATCCTACGGCCACATCATCCGCGCGTTTTTGAATCCGGACAGCAAGCGCGTGATCGACTACGGTCAGGCGCAGTCGTTTTGCCGCGCCTACAACATCAACGAAAACTGGCTTCTGCACGGTATCGGTTCGATGATGGGATACGAGAACGGTCTGAACGGCGCCGGCGCTGAACCGCTGTACCCTTCGCGCGAAGGCAACATCCTGTTTACCACCATACGGGCGTTTGCCGGCGCTACCCTGGGCGCCGAAAGCTCGGAGGACAGCACCTACTTCTCCATTCCCGGCGTCGGCGGCTCCGGTCTGGTGGCCTTCCAGATACAAGGGGATTCCATGGATCCGGTGATCAAAAATACCGACATCGTGGTGTGCAAGCCCATCGATAACCTCAGCGACATCCGCGACAACGAGATTTACGCCGTGCGCAACAATGGCAACGTATGGGTCAAGTACGTGCAAAAAATGCACAACCAGCGCGGACGTATTTACCGGCTCAAACTCATCTCCGCCAACTACTTCGACCACGATCCGTTCGAGGAAGATGTCAATGAATCTACGCGGCTGTATAAGGTGGTGCGGAAGATTAGCTCCATTTAGGCTGTCGGTTGTCGGCTATCGGCTATCGGTTGTCGGCTATCGGTCGTCGGCTGTCGGCTGTCGGCTATCGGTCGTCGGCGTTCGGCCTCTCCCCGGATTTTATCCGGGGTTATTCAAGTTCAACCGCTACGCGGTTGCGAATCAACCGACCGCCGATAGCCGACGACCGATAGCCGACGACCGACGACCGATAGCCGACGACCGACCGGCATCCAAAAACTATCCTGCTGTTTATTGTTATCGAGCCTCCCGGCGCATAGCTGGTGGGGCTTTTTTTGCTACAAATGCCCGACTGCTCCGAAGTCGGGGGCGGATTGGATTTTGCCGGTTCCAATAATGGGCGATTATTCGGAATTCATCTTTGAGGACTACGGAGCGGTCAAGTATTTGTAGAAGCCTCTCCGACTTCGGAGAAGTCGGGCATTTGTAGAATCCCATCCGCCCGTATCAACCTCCGACTTCGGGGAAGTCGGGCATTTGTAATAGAAAGGTATTTTTGCCTTAACACAAATGCGCGGTTCGCATCAAAATGAAATACCTTGTGTCGCAGATGGACAGCGCTGCGCAAAACAGGTTGTAACCAAGACATTGCCGTGTAGAGAATAGCGCCTCTGCTGCGCGCATAGCAACGTTCCTGCCCACCAACACCAAGCGCAACGTTATTCCGCATTCGACATTCCGCATTCCGCATTCGAATCATTCCGCATTCCGCATTCGATATGGCCGACCACATCCTCACCCGCATCCAGTCCCCCGGTCCCAAGCGCATCCTCGCCCTCGACGGCGGTGGCATTCGGGGCGCCGTGACCATTGGTTTCCTGAAAAAGATCGAGCAAATCCTCCGGGAGCGCCACCGCCGCGCCGATCTGGTGCTCAGCGACTACTTCGACCTGATCGGCGGCACCAGCACCGGCGCCATCATCGCCACCTTACTGGCCCTGGGCAAGGAAACCGCCGAAATCGAGCGATTGTACCAATTGTTGGGGCCGAAAATTTTTGCCAAACGATACAGCTTGCTGAACCCCTTTCAGTGGGGTGAAATCATGCGCGCCGGCTTCGACCCCAGGCCGCTGGAAACCGAGTTGCGCAACATACTGGGCGACACCCCCTTGGGCAGCGACCGGCTGAAAACGGCCCTGTGCATCGTGGCCAAACGCGCCGACACCTTCAGCACCTGGCCCATGCACAACAACCCGGCGGGCAAGTACTTCGGGGCGCCATTCAACAACAAAGACCTTACGCTGGTCGATCTGGTGCGCGCCAGTACCGCAGCGCCGTCGTATTTCCGCCCCCACATGGTGCACCTGGGCGATCAGGAGGCAGCTTTCATCGACGGCGGGGTGAGCATGGCCAATAACCCCTCCTGGCAACTGTTCCTGCTCGCCACCCTCGACGGTTACCGCTTCCGCTGGCCGGTCGGGGAGGACAAGCTGCTCATCGTTTCCGTCGGCACCGGCACCCACACCAAGAAGAAACTGGCGGGCGAGGTTTCCCGCGCCTGGCTGCTCAAATGGGCCAAAGCGCTGCCCGATTACTTCATGGAAGACGCCTCGTGGCAGAACCAGACGATCATGCACTACCTGAGCCGGTCGGTCACCCCCCATGTGATCGACGGCGAGATCGGCAGCATGAACGATGAGGTGCTGAACGGCACCCCCCTGCTTACCTACCTGCGCTACAACGCCTGGTTGGAAAAACCGGCGCCCGAACCCACCGACCCGGCAGCGCGGCAATTGTGGTTCCCCAAACCCGACCTCACCGCGCATGGCTACACCGAAGCCGACCTGACCGACATGCACGAGATGAGCAACGCCGGGCGGGTCAACGACTTGGCCAGGGTGGGGGAAATCTCGGCCGGTTTTTTTGTGCGGGAGGGGCATTTTCCCGACAGGTTTGATTTGGTTGGGGCACAACGGTAGAGACGTTGCATGCAACGTCTCTGCATGCAACGTCTCTACCGCCGCATCCCCGGAATTTCCGCCATTCGACCCTGAATTTCCGCCAACACCTGCACATCCTCGATGGTGCCCGGTGCGACGAATGCTTTTCCGTCGGCCATGCTTCGCATGACCTTGCGCAGAATTTTTCCGGAGCGGGTCTTGGGCAGGCGTTTGACCAGCACGGCCGTTTTGAAACAGGCGATGGCGCCCAGTCGGTCGCGCACCATTTGAACCAATTCGGCCTCCAGTTGCTCCTCGCTGATGTGCTGGTCGGCTTTGAGCACGACAAATCCGACGGGAAGCTGGCCCTTTAGCCCGTCCTCCACGCCGATCACGGCGCACTCGGCCACGGCGGGGTGGGAGGCGACGATTTCCTCCATGTCGGCCGTGCTGAGGCGGTGCCCGGCCACGTTGATCACGTCGTCTATTCGGCCGGTGATGTACACGTATCCGTCGGCATCTTTGTATCCGCCGTCGCCGGTGAAGTAATATCCCGGGAAGGCGCTCAGGTAGCTCTCCTTGAAGCGCTCGGGGTGTTGCCACAGGGACGCAAGGCAGCCGGGGGGCAGGGGCAGGCGCACGGCTACGGCGCCCTCCTGGCCGTCGGGTACGGGTTGTCCGGATTCATCGAGCAGTTGCACGTCGAATCCGGGAACGGGCTTGCCGGCGGATCCCGGACGCACGGCGAACAGTTCCAGCCCGGCGGGGTTGGCCAGCATGGGCCAGCCGCTTTCGGTCTGCCACCAGTGGTCGACCACGGGGATGCGCAGCAGTTGCTGGGCCCATTCGAGCGTGGCCACGTCGCAGCGCTCACCGGCAAGGAACAGGTATTGCAGGCTGCTGAGGTCGTACCCGGTTTTGAGCAGCCCCTGCGGGTCTTCCTTTTTGATGGCGCGAATGGCCGTCGGGGCAGTGAAAAATGTTTTGACCCGGTATTCGGACACCACGCGCCAGAACGCGCCCGCGTCGGGTGTGCGCACCGGCTTGCCCTCGTACAGGATGGTGGTGGCCCCGGTAAGGAGCGGGGCGTACACGATATACGAGTGTCCGACCACCCAGCCCACGTCGCTGGCGGCCCAGAAGACATCGCCCGGCTTTGTGTCGTACACATACTGCATGCTGAAACGCAGGGCCACGGCGTGCCCGCCGTTTTCCCGGACGATGCCCTTGGGTTTGCCCGTGGTGCCGGAAGTGTACAGGATGTAGAGCGGGTCGGTGGCGTCGACCGGAACACAGGGCCCCAGCGCGGCGTCGGCGGCCAGCGCGTACCAGTCGTAGTCGCGGCCCGGGCGCAGGTTCCAGCGGTACACGTCGCGCTGGCACACCACCACGGCAGCGGGCTGGTGGCCGGCTTCGCGCAGGGCGTCCTCCACCATGGGTTGGTAGGGCAGAACGCGGTCTGTCTCGATGCCTGCGCTGGCGGTGAGCAGCACTTTGGGCTCCGCGTCGTCGATGCGGAGGGCCAGTTCGTGCGGCGCAAATCCGCCGAACACCACCGAGTGCACGGCGCCCAGGCGGGCGCAGGCCAGCATGGCGGTCACCACTTCGGGCATCATGGGCATGTAGATGATGACGCGGTCGCCCTTTTCCACCCCCAGGTTTTTCAGTACGCCGGCGAAACGCGCCGTGTCCTCGAGCAACTCCCGGTAGGTGATGGCGCGTTTGGTGTGTGTCACCGGCGAGTCGTAGTACACGGCCACCTGGTCGCCCCGGCCTTGTTCGACCTGGTGGTCGAGGGCGAGGTAGCAGGTGTTCAGTTGTCCGCCCCTGAACCAGCGGTACAGGTCGTGTTCGTCTTTGGAGAGTATGGTTTCCGGAAACCGGAACCAGTGGATGGCCTGGGCCTGTTCGCGCCAGAAGTCTTCGGGTTGGGCCAGGCTGCGCTGAAAAAGGGTAGGGTAGGAGGGCATAGGTCGAGCGTTTGCCCAAAGGTAGTGGATTTTTTATGGATATAGTTATGTAGATATGTCATTGTTTATGGGAATATTGGTCACTGTTGCATCAAACAATTACACAACCATGTTTTTACGGAGTAAACTAAGGTGCTTGAATGCAACAAATGCACGACCTCTCCGAGGTCGTAAAACTTTGTTAACGAACGATTCTACAAATGCAGCACCTCTCCGAGGTGCTAAAAGGTTATCGGAAACGACCTCAACAGAATGACCTCGGAGAGGTCAAACCTTTGTAGCATGGTGCAGTATCAACGTTTTTACGACCTCTTAGAGCTCGAACATTTGTAATAGCTAACCGCAAAACCCTTGATCTGTGATTAGAATAATAAATCTTCACCTAAACACGCCGTCAATTCTTGACATGCTAAGATTTCAAAAAACTTGTGTATAATGGACACAGTATACTCGTAGGACGAATCGCATCCACACCGCTTCCACCAATTTTTCCAAATTCAGCGCCACCCCCGGAAGCAGTTCCAAATCATCCGACCAGTTGCCGATAATCCACTTTTTACCCAATTCGGCAAACAGGTATTGCGGCATACTTTATTTTTTACAAAGATACCACTACTTTTGCATAAAAACACGCTTATGCTTCTTCATCGAAACCCACAGCTCGATCTGGCCTTCGAGTATGTGAACAACACGAACGCCCACGTTTTCCTCACGGGCAAGGCCGGCACCGGCAAAACCACTTTCCTGCAACGCATCCGCGCCGATTCGGCCAAACGGCTGGCGGTGGTTGCCCCTACCGGCGTGGCAGCCATCAACGCGGGCGGCATGACCATCCATTCGCTGTTCCAGCTGCCCTTCGGACCTTTCCTGCCCGGAAACCGCCACGACGCTGCCCGCCAGCGCCGGTTCTCCAAAGAAAAGATCAACCTCATTCGCAGCCTCGACCTGCTGGTGATCGACGAGATCAGCATGGTGCGCGCCGATGTGCTCGACGGCATTGACGACGTGCTGCGCCGATACCGCGACTTCGCCCGGCCCTTCGGCGGCCTGCAGTTGCTCATGATCGGCGACCTGCACCAGCTGCCGCCCGTAGCCAAGGACGACGAGTGGCAAATGCTGCGCGCCTACTACGACACCCCCTACTTCTTCAGCAGCCAGGCCCTGCGCCAGGCCGCGCCGGTGGTGATCGAGCTCAAGCACATCTACCGGCAATCCGACAGCTTTTTCATCGACCTGCTCAACCGGGTGCGCGAACGCCGCCTCGACGCGGAGGTGCTCGATACCCTCAACAGCCGCTACGTGCCCGACTTCAGGCCGGCCGACGGAGACGCCTACATCACCCTCAGCACCCACAACGCCACCGCCCAGGAGATCAACGCCCAGCGCCTGTCCGAAACCCCGGGAACGCTGTTCCGCTTTCGGGCCGAGATCCACGGCGACTTTCCGGCTTACGCGTACCCGACCGACGAGGACCTGGCCCTCAAGGTGGGCGCCCAGGTGATGTTCGTTAAAAACGACATCTCGCGCGACAAGCGCTACTACAACGGTAAAATCGGCAAGATCAGCGCGATCAAGGACAAAACCATCACGGTGCAATGCCCGGGCGAGTCGGAGACCATCACCGTTGCGCCGGTCGAATGGCAGAACCTCAAATATTCGCTCAACGCGCAGACCAAATCGGTGACCGAAGACGTCGCCGGCACCTTCACCCAGCTGCCCCTGCGCCTGGCCTGGGCCATCACCATCCACAAGAGCCAGGGACTTACGTTCGAAAAGGTTATCCTTGACGCCCAGTCGGCCTTCGCCCACGGACAGGTGTACGTGGCGCTCAGCCGCTGCAAGAGCTTTGAGGGCATCGTGCTGCGCTCCCGGATCAGCGCTTCGGGCATCAAAACCGACAGCACGGTGCAGCACTTCAGCGAGGCGGCGGCCAAAAACGAGCCGGACGAAGCGCACCTGCACCGCGCCAAGGCGGTCTCTCAGCAGGTGCTGCTCGAAGAGCTGTTTCAGTTTGCCGCTGTGCAAAAACCGCTGGAGCAGTTGCGCCGGGCTTTTCTGGAAAACGAAGGCAGCCTGCACGCGGATGCGGTGGCGCAGGTAAAAACCATTGCGGAAAAAGCCGCAGCGCTGTACGGGGTGGCCAACAAGTTCCGACCTGAACTGCAAAACCACTTCCGGCCCGACGTGCTTCCGGAGGGCGACGAGGCCCTGCAGGCCCGTGTGCGGAAGGGCGCAGCCTGGTTTGCCGATCAGATCGGCGCCGACCTCTTGCCGGCATTGTACGACGTGCGCGTGGTGAGCGACAACCGCGAGGTGCGCAAAACGGCCACCGAGGCGCTGGAGGCAGCGCAGGCGGCCTTTTTCGTGAAGCACAAGTGCTTCGAAGCGGCGCAAAAGGGATTTTCTGCACCGGTATATCAGCGCTGTAAGGCGGACGCCGAGCTGGACTTCAACATTGAAAAGGCCAAGGCGGCGATGTCGCCCGCCACCTCCCAGGCGCCGCAGGACGTGCCGCACCCGAAGCTGTTTCAGCAGTTGAAAAAGTGGCGCACCGAAACGGGCGCCGCCCTGGGTGTGGAGCTGTTCCAGATCGTGTCGACTCGCACGCTGCTCGAGATTGTGCAATACCTGCCCGGCACGCCGGACGCGCTGAAGGCCATCAAGGGCATCGGAAAGGCTAAGCTGGCCCAGTTTGGCGCCGACATACTGGCCATGGTACAGACCTACTGCGCGGCGCACAACATACAGACAACCGACGTGGAGCTGCCCGGAGCGGAAAAGCCGTTGGTGCGTTCGGACACCAAGGTGCTGAGTTTTGAGTTGTTCCGTTCCGGCAAATCCATCGACGAGATCGCCGCCGAACGCGGGTTTGTGCGGGGCACCATTGAGGGCCACCTGGCGCATTTTGTGGAGTCGGGCGAGTTGGATGTGCTGGAGTTGATCGAGGAAGGGGACGCATCGCAAATAGGGGGGTACCTGGTCGATCATCCGGAGGCGCTGAGCTCGGAAGTAAAGGCGCATTTTGGCGACCGGTATTCATACAGCCAGATCAAGTTGGTGATGGCGGACTTCAAAAGAGCGCGGGCTAAGAAAACAGGCGGAAAGGGAGAAGTAAACTGATGACAATCAAGCCTTCAGGGATGGCCTTCAGCAATTCCAGGAAACGTCGCCGGCACAGGCAGGTTTCTTTTTTGGCCACGTTGCTATTGGCGTACCCCATGACCCGGGCAATGTCGTCCATAGAATGCCCCAACTGATATAGTATTAAAATTTTCCTGCATTTGTGATTTAGTTGTTTCAGCAGTTTACCCAGTTGTTCCTGTCTTTCGGCAAGCAGGTAGTCCTGCTCCGGATCGCCCGCAGCCGGAAGTTCAGGCGGGTTATCGGTATGCAAGAAGCGCGACTTGCTGTTGCGGCGGCGTTCGTTAAACCAATGCTGCCGTACAATGCCCATGAAGAAAGCATCCAGCGAGCCTTCTCCTCTGTAGTCGCCTTGACGAACCTTGCGGTCGAGCAGAATAACGGCCTCCTGGTACACGTCCTCTCCGTCCTGGCGGTTGCCCCTCTGTCGGCATACGTGTGCGATGGTTTTTTGCCGCAGCACGTTGTTCTCAAAGAGGTCTTTCAGCGCGGCCTGATATTGAGCCAATCTTTCTCCGGGCACTGCACTCATAGTTCAATTTTGTGTAATAAAACATTGTTTAAGTTTGATTTAAAAATATTGTGTTCCGGTTTTGACACACAAAGTAAAGAAAAGTTCTTTGTTAATTTTATGTAAAGTGGTAACCTAATGGTAAAAATGTTAACCTGCTATGGGGTGTGCAGCGTCACACATCACCTGTTGGGTCAACACAACATTTACCTAAAACCTTACCTATGAAACCCGTTTACTGCCTCGTCCTGATCTTTCTGATCACCCGTGAAATCCCGGCGCAAACATTTCAAACGCAATACGGCACCACCATGGACAACGCCTTCACGAAAGTAATCCCCAGCGGTTCAGCGTATTATGTGCTAGGGCGCGACCAAGTAGCGGCAGGATCACCGGACAGGGCCACTGTGACCCGCCTGAATGCAAACGGGCAACACGTGTGGACACTGAGTCTGGATATAGGTTCTGCCTGGCTGGATGCCGTAGTGACCCCGGGAGGTGACCTCCTGGTGGTAGGCCAAACCCTCCCGGCCGATCCGACGAACCAAAGTCTCGCCGGACTGGTCACGCCTAACGGCGCTTTCAGCTGGGTGCGCAGCTATGAAGTGCCCGGGAGGGAAGCCTTCACCCGCATTGTGCGCAACCCTGCTCCCCAAAATGCAGCATTCCCCTATTACATTATTGGGGCACAAAACGATCCGAACGCGGGGGCTACCATCGATGATGTTGTACTGTGGAACATCGATGAACAGGGGAATTCCAACTGGAAAAAGCTATTTCCAAGCGCTGGGGACGATGAATTCGTGCGTGCGATGGAGGCTTTGCCCACCGGCGACCTAATGCTGGCTGGAAATTTAGACGCCGACGGAGGGGTGTTCCTCTTTGACAACACAGGGGCGCACAAGGGTGGCCTGATTACCTTTGGTACCAGATTCACTTTTGCCGATCTTTTTCAGGGCAGTGGCGGCAATTTTTATGCAGTGGGTAATACCTTTCCGAATTTTAACGCCTACCTGATCAAATACGACGCCAATTTACTGCCGGTCTGGGAAGCGAACCTCAACGGATTGTCGGCCATCAGCCAGGTGTGGCAAGCGCCGGGCGGGGGCATTTACGTGACGGGCACCGGACCATTTGGCGGCAGGGTGAGAACGGTCGTGATGCACTTCACGGATGGTGGAAGCAGCCCGGTGCTGATCTGGACCAAGTACCTCGACAACGGAGAAACTGTTTATCAGGGTGGCGCTACCGCCTTCGTGCCCCCGAATCGTATGGCTTTTGCAGACGGACGCATACCGGCGTCTGGTGGCTTCGGACAATTGTGCGCTTTCATGTCGGTGAGCGACCTGGATTTGACCACTTGTGTCACCGCATCCACCACCATTTTTGTGTCGTCCAACGCTTTGTTTTATAACGGTCCGGTATTACCCTCTTTCGAATTTACCGACACAATTCCCGGCACTGATTTGCTAAGTTCGGCCCTAAACTGGCAACAGGAGTACATATGTTCGCCTTGCAAGGCGGGATTTACCTTTCAGGCCAATGGGAGCTGTGGCGACTTTAACTTCACGAACACCTCCACCGGGTCTTCACCGCTGACCTACGCCTGGACATTTGGGGACCCAACCAGTGGAGCCAACAACGCATCGGCAGCCCAGGACCCGACACATCAGTTCAGCGTGTGCGGCAATTTCAAGGTTTGCCTCAAGATCACCGATAGCAATTGTGCGGACTCGATTTGCCAGACGGTGGCGTTCTTTGACCAGGTTAAGCCAACAATTACTTGTCCCGCCAGCCAGGTTGTACAGGCCAGCGGCTGCCCGGTGTCGGTTAATAATATTCCGCCAAACAATGTGTCCGACGACTGCAGTACGCCATCCGTCGGATATATCATTACAGGTACTTCGTCCGGGTTTGGACCCAATGACGCCAGCGGACATCAATTCAATCAAGGCGTGTCAACGGTTGTGTATACGGCCACAGACCATTGTGGCAACACGGCGAGTTGTTCGTTCAACGTGGACGTGTTGTGCGCCCCGGGAGGCAGTTCCAGGCTATGTGGCCAGTCGGTGCTCACTTGTTTTTCAGGGTTCAATAATCCCAATTACCCCACTTCAGGGCTGAACGCCAACGGCAACGTGGTCGCTTTTGTCGATCCACGGGCCCTGACCAATGTTCCGCCCAACGGAATGGACGCCTCCAACCCGGTCAACGGTCTCCCGAACGTGCCTATGGTGAAAGACCCACAATGGGTGTATAGCCGGATGGGTCAGGTATTCGGGCTGGCCATCGACGCCAATGAATTTGTGTATGCTACCGCTTCCACCATCTATGGAAAGTTCACCGATCCGTTCAATGTGGACGTTACTTTCGGAACGGCGGGTGCCGGAGGGATTTACAAAATTGATCCGTCCACCGGCACAGTAACGGATTTTGTGAAAACCAACAGCGTTAACCCCAACACCATAGGCACGAATTTCATTTACAACACCGGATCGGGTCTGGGTAATATTTGCTACGACAAGCAATACAACCAGTTCTTTGTCACCAATTTTACCGACGGCAAAATATATCGGATTGACATTAATGGTATTGTGCTGAGTACGTACGATCATCCCGGCAGCCTGACTTTCCCATCCAATCCTCCGGGGAGTACCTTTATTCCGTTGGGCGACCGCCCATACGGCATTCAGAAGCACCCGCTAAACGGCCGGCTGTACTATGCCGTCTGGCGGGAGGACCTGGGCCGCCAAAGCGGGACGGTGAGCAATGAAGTCTGGTCAATCGCGTTGGATGGCGCCGGCAATTTCATGGGGGCCGCTACGCTGGTCCTGCCAATACCGCCCATGCCCAGCGTATCCTATTCGAACGCGCCTTCCGACCTGGCCTTTTCGCAGAGTGGAAAAATGCTGATTGGCGAACGGACGACCAGCCGGGACTGGCCGCAGTTCATTGGAAGTCCTGCTCATGACTCCCGGGTGCTGGAATATTGTTGTGATCCGGTTTGGGCGCCGCCGCTTACCTTTTATGTGGGAAATCTTAGCGTCAGTACCAATTGTGCCGGAGGGATAGACTACGGCTATGCCGGATATGATTTTATTCAGAATAAACCCGTTAATTGCGACGGTCTGATCTGGAGCACAGGTGATGCCTTGAAATTTGGTACCGGATTTAATCCCTATGCGAATGATTATGAAGTGGTATACGGGTTGGCTGGCGCGCTTGTTTCCGGCAACAGTAATTCACCCTTTTCAGCCAACTGGGTGAAAACAAACAGTTACTATATCGATATGGGCTTGCCCGGTAAAACCGAGTTTGGCGACGTTGAGGTATTTAAATGTGAATGCGACGGCAAACCCGACTTTCCTTGCGATTCGCTGTGGGTGACCAAGACCCAGCCAAACCCCGGCACATGCTGTTTCAACATGACCTTCGACGTTCACGCGGGGCCTTTGGCCTACCTCGAAGCAGAAAGCCTCACCCCGGGTGTGGTGTTCAACAACGTCACGCTGAACAACACCTTTGCGTGGGCAGGCAACCCCACCGGAACGCTCCTGCCGATCAAGCACAACCCGTTGCAAGGCATCCCTCAGGGTACCTACCCCAACGCCCTCCAGTTTTGCCTGGCCAATATCCAGAACCCGAGCCAGGTGCCGCAGTGTGTGGTGTTCCGTTGGTATGTCAAAGGACCTGATGACGTTCCTTACCTCGCCTGTACGGACACGTGTTACTTCGAGTGCCCGGTACCCGTACCGGCCGACACCTGTGTGGTGGTGAAAACCGACAGCATAGCCTGCGACCCGGCCAACCCCAGGGAGTACTGCCTGTTCCTGACGGTGGAAAATACCAGCACTGACCCGACATTCATTGCCAACCAGTTGATCATGAGTGGTCTGACCCCCGGCTTTTCCTTTAAGCCCTGTCCGCCGCCCGTCATCAGCACCACAGCGCCGTCCATTGCCCTCAACCTGATCCCGAGTCTGACACCCGGAAACACCAGCAACTTGCTGTGCGTCAAGCTGGTAGCATTGTCCCCTGTAATCACACCCACGGTGGTGTGCATGAACCTGGGGCTATCGGGCAACAACGATTGTTGTCACAGCAGCATTCCGTTCTGCGTGACCCTTGAGCCCTGCTGCGACCCCTGCGAGGATCGGGGTATTGCGGTGCAGACCACCGACCCGGACTCCTGCTGTCATTCACTGGACATCACCAACGACTGCAACTACAATTTCTTCACCAAACTTGAACTCGAATTGATCACCCCGGGTGTTATTTTCGGCTCCCACTTCACCGGCGGAGCCAATCCCGGCGACTGGAACAACCCGATTTCGCAAAATAACCTCATCCAGTGGCAACACGTGTCGGGCTACATCCCGAACGGCACTATTGCCGGCCTCATCAATTTCTGCCTGGACGAGATCAACAACCCAAGCGAGATACCGCAGATGGTGGTGCTGCACTGGTATACCACCGGCGCCAACGGGAAAGACAGCATTGCCTGTTCGGATACGCTTATATTTGACTGTCCGCAACAGGATTTCCCCTGTATCCAGGTGCTCGATAGCAAAATACTGTGTAAACAAGACGCCAGCGGAAACGTCTACTACGAGTACATGCTGACCTTCCAGAACACCTCCTCGCCTCCGCATACGGCCGATGAACTGGTCTTCAGCCAGATTGGCCCGCCGCCCGTCGTTGTGTTCCCCAACCCCATATCACTGTCGCCTCCGCTACTGCCCAACGGCATTACTACCATTACAACCAATCTGTTCGGCACGGGCCTGAGCCCGGGCGACAAGCTCACTTTTGAGGTGCGGTTGCACGATTCGACCGATCCGGACGACTGGTGCTGTTTTGAAGGGGACACCTTGTGCATTTTTATTCCACCCTGCGATACCTGCGTTTGTCAGCCTAACCTGACCCTTTCACAGAGCGGGGTGGAATACCCGGTTTTCTGCCACCCACATACTGGATTCATTCCTGTGCTGCCATGTCCGGCCGACGACGTCGTGGTCTCCGGTTTCTTTGGATGTGTAGACCCTGTTACCGGGCAGCCTTGCCTGCCGTCTCCAGTGGTGTATGAATTGGTATTGCCGGATGGCAGTATTTATTCGGGCTCCACCAACAACTTCCCGGCCTATATTCTTCCCAAAGCCGATGGGGATGATCCGGGGTTGTATTGCCTGACCTTTACAACAATTTGCCCCGGAACTTTCGATACCTGTGTTTGCAAAGTAACCTGGATCAGGGAAGCCTGTGACTCTTGCTGCACCGACTTTGATGCTTTTTGCAACCGCATTGAAAATGCGGTGACCATTAGTACAGACAACTCGCTTTGCAAGGCAACGCTCCGTGTCGACAGCTTGCCCAACTGTGATTTCATTGACTGGGTGGATTGGGGGGACAACCAACAGGACGGCGGAAACCTGACCAGCGGTGGCATGGCCATGCACCAATATGCCGGAAGTGGAACATTTGCCATTTGTTATCTGGCTATAGAACTGGACGAGGCAACCGGGCTGATCTGTTTTGAAAAAATCATTTGCGATACCATCTCCCTGCTTTGCGCCACGCCTGCCGATACGTGTATTGATCCGCCCGCGGGACTGGTCGCCTGGTGGTCGATGGACGACTTTTCCGGTTCGGTGGTGGCGGACGACATCATAGGTTCAAATGATGGCATGCCTATGCCGGGTGGTTCGATCGGTAACCCTGGTGGCCCCGAACCGGTGCCCGGTAAAGTACGGGATGCCCTCCACTACACCAGTCCGGGTAACCGACACGTCGAAGTAGCGGACGATCCAGTCCTGAATTTTGGCTCCGGGGCCTTTACCATCGATGCCTGGATATACACCAACATGGGCACCCAAACCGAACCAATAGTAGACAAGTTGGGCAATACAAACAATGGCTACGCCTTATCCATTCAGGGTACATCACCTTACTACCTGACGCTGGTGCTGGGAACGGGCAACACGGTGGATGTGTTGCAAGGGCCGGCGATCACCACGGGTGAATGGAATTTTGTCGCGGTGTCCGTCAACCCACCGACGGCAACCTTCTTCGTGGGCAACAATACCAACGGATTAACCCAAATCAGCAACGTCCCCATTACCGGTGTGCCCAACGCGTCCAACCCAACGCGGACTTTGCGCATCGGGTACAATCCGTTCAATTTGCATTGGGACATCATAATCGATGAGTTGGAATTATTCAACCGAGCGCTCAATTTTCAGGAGGTTCAATCGATCTTTTTGTCCGACAGCCTCGGAAAATGCCCTCCAAAGTCAAGTTGTATCTGTACAGACCTGAACAACGACGTAGGCGCCGGTTTTACGCTACTTGCCGCTTCTCAGGAGAATTACCTGTTTAAGCCCTCAGCCCCGCTGGGCGACTGCGACCGGGTAACATGGGACTGGGGCGACGGTAGCCCTGCCGGCACATCCATTGGCTCTGCCCCGATTGAGCACCAGTTCCTTCAAACAGGCCAATACGATGTGTGTATGTCGGTGTTACGCACCGAAGACAACGGAAACAGTTGTACCGATGTATACTGCCGGGCACTTACCGATGTAGAGTTCCTCGGCAAGTCGATCTCCTGTGTCCTACGCCCAAACCCAACTACCGGCGTGTTCACCCTGGAGTTTTCAGCCGGCACGATGCCCGTTTCGGCATCACTTCAAATTGTGGATATGTGGGGCAGGGTAGTACAAACGGAGGCATTGCAATATGGCTTGCTTCAGCAGTCATTTTCTATTGCTGAACTTCCGCCCGGCGTTTACTTCGCGACTGTTTTGGCAGGCGACGTATGGGTATGGCGGCAGATGGTGGTCAGGCAGTAACCCTGCTTCCAGGAAGGCCCGCCCAACAGCGGGCCTTTTTTTATTTCTTAAAAATAAAATACACCGCCAGCACCAGGCAAAGAAATCCCGCCATGTGGTTCCAGCGCAGGGTCTCGTTGCGGAACACCAGCAGGGTAAACAGCGTGAACACCACCAGCGTGATCACCTCTTGCAGGACTTTGAGCTGCCAGAGGTTGAATGGGCCGCCGTTGCCCGCATAGCCGATCCGGTTGGCGGGCACCTGCAGGCAGTACTCGAAAAAAGCGATGCCCCAGCTGATGAGGATAAAGGCAAACAGCCCGGCGTTGGCCAGCGGCTTCCAGTGCACCAGTTTGAGGTGGCCGTACCAGGCGAGGGTCATGAAGGCGTTGGACAGGACGAGCAGGAGCAGGGTGAGGTAGATTTTCATGGGAACGGAAGTTGGATTTGGCGCGCAATATCCACCGAACTTTTCTTTTCAAACCCGGGAACAAATTCAAATCTTTGGGCCAACAACCAACCACCACTATGTACGATCTGCCACACCACAAAGAAAATGACCCTCGAATCGTGCAAGCGTTTGTCGACCGGCACCCGTTTGCCTTTTTAACCGGATGCGACGCGGACAACAGGCCGATAGCTACGCAGGTGCCTGTTTTTATTGAGGAGGTGAATGGCCGGAAAGTGATGCGGGGGCACATCATGAAAAACACCGACCACCACAAGGCCTTTTTGCACAATGAAAACGCCCTGGCGGTGTTCACCGGTCCGCACACTTATGTCAGCGCCACCTGGTACAGTAACCCCCATATGGCGTCTACCTGGAACTACATGAGCGTGCACGTCAGGGGCATTATCCGGTTTCTGGACGACGCGGCGCTGGAAGATGTGCTGCGAAAGACCACCCTTCACTTTGAGAACAATGACCGGCATTCCACCACCGTGTACGACAACCTTCCCCCGGAGTTTACACGAAGGGTTATGAACGCCATTGTTGCCTTTGAAATGGAAATTACGGATATAGACACCGTGTTCAAGTTGAGCCAGGACAGGGATTACGAAAGCTACCGCAACATCATAGCAAAGCTCAAGGAACAAGATGAAGCCGGTCGGTATATCGCCGCCGAGATGGAAAAAAGAACGGAGGCGGTATTTCCGGAGGAGACCGGTCGGACGGGGCGTTTGCGCGACTTGTAACAAACAAAAAGAGCCCGCACAAAACTGTGCGGGCTCGGGGGTCGGTTTAAATTGAGTTGGCACCGACCTACTCTCCCGGGGCATCAACCCCAGTACCATCAGCGCTAACGGGCTTAACTACTCTGTTCGGAATGGGAAGA
>JANRJH010000011.1:0-20688 GCA_033764075.1 Saprospiraceae bacterium
AGGTGGCGGTGGCCGTTTTGCCGGTGGCGTCGGTCACCGTCACGGTGTAGTTGCCGGCGGGCACGTTGGCCGGCTTGTCGCCCGTGAGTGCCGGCGCGCTCCAGGCGTATTTGAACGGCCCCTTGCCGCCGCTCACGGTGGCGTTGAGGCTTGTGGCGCCGCCGGGGCAGGTGATGGTGGCCGTTTCAGCCACGGCGATGCCCAGGGGCAGGATGTTCTCGGTGATGTCGACCGATGCCGTGCCCGTGCAGCCTTTGGCGTCGGTGGCCGTGACGGTATGCTTGCCCGGGCCAAGCTTGACGGCGTCGGCGGCGGTCTCGCCGTTGTCCCATTTGAAGGTGAAGTTGCCGTTGCCGCCGGTGGCCGAGGCCAGGGCCTTGCCGTCGGCGTTGCCCGTGGAGGCGGGCGCCTGCACTTGTGCGGCGGCGATTATGGGTTCGGGTTGCAGGACAAAGATGGGCGCGACCAGGGTTTTGCCGGCAGCGTCGGTGACGGTGACGGTGTAATTGCCGGCGGGCACGTTGGTCGGTTTATCGCCCTGGAAGGCCGGGTTGCTCCATTTGTACTGGAACGGCCCCTTACCGCCGTTGACGGTCAGATTCAGCCCAGTTGTACCGCCGGCACAGTTGATGGCGCCGGTTTCGGCGAACATAACGCCGAGCGGGAGGATGTTTTCGGGGATTTCCACCGATCCGGTGGCGGTACATCCCTTAAAATCGGTGACGGTGACGGTGTGTTTACCTGCGGGGAGCCGGGCAGCGTTGGCGGATGCCTCGCCGTTGTCCCATTTGTAGGTAAAATTGCCGTTTCCTCCGGAGGCCGTCACCGTCGCCTTGCCGTCGCTCCCGCCGATGGACGCGGGCGTTTGCGCTTGTGCGGTGACGGCCATGGGTTCGGGCTGCTGCAGGTTGAATCCGGCGGTTGCCGTTTGCCCTTTGGCGTCGGTGACCGTCAGTTCATAAAAACCGGCTGCCAGGTTGGTGGGGTTTTCGGTGGTCAGCTCTGCCTTGTTCCATTTGAAGCGGTAGGGCGGTTTCCCCCCGTTCACGGTTGCTTTCAGGTCGGTTGTGCCCGCATGGCATTTAATGAAGTCGGCTTTTTCGAGGACGACCGACATCGGCAGTACGTTTTCGGTGACGGTAAAGGAAGCAGTACCGGTGCACCCGTTTTTGTCGGTAATGGTAACGGTGTGGGTGCCGGGCCCGAGTTTGGCGGCGGTGGCGGTGGTCTCGCCCGTATCCCATTGGTAGGTGAAACCGCCGCTGCCGCCCTGGGGCGTCACGGTAGCCCGTCCGTCGGCGGCGCCGGTGGAGGCCGGCTGCAGCACCTGGATGGTCCCGGTGATGCGGTCGGGTTCGGGGATGGTGAACAGGGCCCGGGCGGTATTGCCGGCGGCATCGGTGACGGTGAGGTTGTAGGTGCCTGCCTTCAGGTTGTCGGGCCGGTCGCCTTGCATGCTGGCGTTGTTCCAGTTGAAGGTAAACGGTGGCTTACCGCCCGTGGTGAGGGCTACCAGGGAGGTAGTACCGCCCTGGCAGGGGATGGAGGAGGCCAGGCTGAGTTCGAGATTGAGGGGCGCCAGCTTCTGTGAAATGTTCACGGCGCCGGTGGTGCTGCAACCCTTGCTGTCGGTCACGGTCACCGTGTGCTGGCCTTCGGTGAGCTTGAGGGCGTTGGCGGCGGCCTCGCTGTTGTCCCACTGATAGCGGAAAGGAGACTTGCCGCCGTTCACCCGGGTGTCGGCGCGTCCGTCGGCGGCGCCGGGGGCACTTTCGGCTTTTTTGAGTTCGACCACCACGGTGATGCGCGGGTCTTCGAGTGTGGTTTTAGCCGATTTGGTTTTGCCATTGGCGTCGGTAACGGTCAGGCTGTATTCGCCGGGCGGAACGTTGGCCGGGGCATCGCCCACCAGGGTTGTGGTGCTCCAGGCGTACTGGTAGGGTGCTTTACCGCCGTCGATGCGGACTTTGAGGACGCCGTCCTGTCCGTTTCCGGTGCAGGAAACCGGCTTGTCGGTCAGGATGGTCACGGCCATGGCGGAGGATTCCTGGATGGAGAACAGGCCCTTGTCGGTGGTGGCTATCCAGGCGGCGCCGTCGGCATCCACGCCGATGAAGCGGCCGTATTCACTGGTGTAATATTCGGTTCCACTGTAGGTGTCGAATTCGTCGGTGTTCAGGTCGTAGCGGGCTACGATCCGGGAGAGGAGCCAAAGGGTGCCGTCGGGCGCGATGTCGAAATCGAAGGGGTCGCCTTCCAGTGCGCGTTCGTTGATGTTGATGGCGCGCCATTTTTCGCCTCGTTCAAGAATCCAGAGTTCACCATCGGCCAGGGCGTACACGTCGTTGTTGACCGAGCGCATGCGCTGAAAGGCGTAACCTTCGAGGTCGTCTTTCCACTTGCCAGAAGTGCCGATGATCACGCCCTCTTCGGTGCCCACCCAGAAACGGTTGTAGCTGTCCTTGCCGAGGTAGGTGATGTAGTTGCTGCGCAGTTTGGTGTTTTTGGAGGTGAACTGGTCGGCGACCTGCAGCTTAGGGTTGGTGTTTAGCACATAGGCGCCGTTGGTGCGGGTACCGATCCAGAGTTGTTTTTTGGCTTCGTCGAAGTACGCGGCGGTGATCTCCTGAGGGCCACCCAAAGCTGCGTCCATGTCTGTTTTGTTCCAGCGGAAGTCCACATTACCGTAAGGGAATGCAAGTGCGGAGGTTTCGCCGGCGTTGAACGGGATCGGCTGCCCCAGTTCGCAAGACTGTATTTTAAAGACGCCCAGCGGGTTGGCAGCCCATTTGACACCGGCATTGTCGACCCACAAGTTTTTAATGGGCTGACCGCGGTCAATGGACTTGCAGCGGGTAACTTCCAGGTTCGAAGACTGGGCAAATACAAGGATCGGCGTCAACAAGCAGCAAATTCCGGTGCTTGTGGCAAGAAGGATGGTACGAATGCTCATGGTAAAAAACGCTTGATAGGGGGTGGCTGCAACCATTCCAAAAACGGTTAACGGCCTTTTAGCGTATGTGAGGTGCAAAGATAGGGTAAAAGTGGTTGGCGCAGTATCGAATGACAAGTGTTGACCGCCCGATATCCGGAATTACCCGTATCTTTGCGGGCCAATTTCCGGCGCCATGTCCACACCGCGTTCTGTTGCTTTTCACACCCTTGGCTGCAAGCTCAATTTTTCGGAGACCTCGGCCCTGGCCCGCCTGTTTGAAGACCAGGGGTATGGCGCCGTGCGTTTTGAAGACGCGGCCGACGTGTACGTACTGAACACCTGCTCGGTGACCGAACAGGCCGACAAGGAGTGCCGCAGCATTGTACGGCGCCTCATGCGCCGGCAGCCTGAGGCCCTGGTGGTGGTCACCGGCTGTTACGCCCAGCTCAAGCCCCGGGAGATTGCCGACATCCCGGGTGTCGACCTGGTACTGGGCGCCGGCGAGAAATTCCGCATCCTGGAGTACGTCGACGGCCTGACCAAAGCGCAGGGCAAGGGCATGGTGCGCGCCGGCGAGGTGCGCGAAGTCAATACGTTTCATTCCTCCTTTTCTTTTGGCGACCGCACGCGCAGCTTCCTGAAGGTGCAGGACGGCTGCGACTACAAGTGCTCCTTTTGCACCATCCCCCAGGCCCGGGGCGCCAGCCGCTCGGACACGGTAGAAAATGCCGTGGCCAACGCCCGCGCCATCGGCGCCATGGGCACCCGCGAAATCGTGCTCACGGGGGTCAACCTCGGCGACTTCGGCAACGGCACCGAAGTCATCGAGGGCCTGCGCCCCCAAAAAGAAGCCCTGTTCATTGACCTGATCCGCGAACTGGACCAGGTGACGGAGGTGGCGCGCTTCCGCATCAGCAGCATCGAGCCCAACCTGCTCACCGACGAGGTGATCGAATTTGTCGGCTCCTCCGAACGCTTCATGCCCCACTTCCACGTGCCCCTGCAGTCGGGCAACGACAAACAGCTTCGCGACATGCGCCGCCGCTATCGGCGCGACCTGTACGCCGCCCGCGTGGAACACATCAAAAAAGTGATGCCCCACGCCTGCATCGGCTGCGACGTGATCGTGGGCTTCCCCGGCGAAACGGAGGACGACTTTTTGGAAACCTACCGGTTTATCCAGTCGCTCGACGTGTCGTACCTCCACGTGTTCACCTACTCCGAGCGCGCCAACACACCGGCCGCCGACATGCCCGGCGCCGTGCCCATGGAGGAGCGCAAACGCCGCAACCAGGCCCTGCGCGGCTTGTCGGACATGAAGCGCCGGCATTTTTACCAGACCCAGCTCGGCAGCCGGCGGCCGGTGCTGCTGGAGGCGCACCGGGAGACGGGTAAGGTGAGCGGGTTTACGGATAATTATGTGAAGGTCGAAGGAACGGAGGCTCTCGGTGATGTAAACACCCTGGTATCCGTTTTACTCGACAGCCCAACACCCGATGGGGAAGCGGTCTGGGTCGCTAAAGGATATTCTACAATCTAAATTCCAAACTGAAAACAAATGTGCTCAGGCTAAAATTGGCCTGAAAACTGGAAAAACTGTCGTTATATCTGGAATCCTCCGGATCAAACGCGTATTTTCCGGTTACGTATGACAAGAAGCCGAGCCTGCCCAGTATGCGTAGGCGATTATTGGGATTCCAGGCTACACCCGGACTAACCGATGTGTTGAAATAGCTGGTCCTTAGCTTTTGTTCTGTTTCGTTTTGCATACCTGCAAAAGAATCGGTCTGTTTGCTGTTTTGTTGCCCGAAGCTTAATGCCGGCTGCAAGAAAAATTGAATGCTTCGCTGTGGATTCACCGTATATCGGCCAAAAAGTCCTGCCGAAAACCCGTGCTCTTGGGTTTCTGATACACGGTCGATAACAATGGTATCCGGAAACACAATAACAGGCGAGGTGGACTCAGATTTGTTGTAACCGTATCCCACCTGCACACCGGCAATCCAGTGCTCGTTGATTTCCTTTCCAACATAAGGTACAAAATCGAAGGAGGTGACCTTTTGATCGCCAGATTGAACGGGCAGGCCAAGCCCCGAATTTAATACTCCGTAATAACCGGAATAATTGTTCGAATGACTGAAACCAACGGAACCACCGAGAATCCATTTGGGCTCAAAATCATCCTGGGCATGGAGAAAGCCGGTCGAAAAAAGCACCAACACGAGAAAGAGAATTTTTTTCATAGTAGCATATTGGGTGAGTGGTTGTACAAATTCTTAAATGTTCGGAAGGGCGCTCATGTTGCCTGCATCTCCAGCCAGGTCGATTTTTCCAGTTTATACCAGTTGTGCACCTCGCCATCCAACAGAAAAGCATCGACCCGCGCAAACCCAATTTTGGCGAGTATCCTGTTGGAGGCGGCGTTTTCAGTGTGCGCAGCAGCGGCTATTTCCGGTAAATTCAGGTGGATGAATCCGTATTTCAACGACTCGATCGCGGTTTCGGTCGCCAGGCCTTGTCCCCAGTACTTGCGGCGCAAACGGTAGCCCAGGTCGTAATATCGGGTGTTGGTTCTGGCGTTTGTTTCGTATTTGAGTCCGGACCAGCCGATGAAGTCATTCGTCGTTTTATCGATCACGGCCCAGCGCCCGATGCCGTTTTCTGCGTATTGTTTCCGGATGTGCCGGATGACCGCTTCTGATTCCGCCAGGGTTTTTACCGGCCGGTTGCCCAGGTAGCGATGCACTTCCGGGTCGGAATCCAGCGCAAAAAAGCCATGGGCATCCGACTCCAGGACTTCGCGCATGATCAGTCTTTGGGTTTCGACGAATGTTTTCATGGGTTGGTCGGTGGCATATGGGTTATTCCTTTGACTACGTAACTACCGCATCAAAGTTACGTCTCTTTTGCTTTCTATCCCTCCGAATGTGTCCCATGCCACCTGCGTTTTTACCGGTTATTCCGCACCGTACCCATCACCACCCGGTCGAACGTCCGGTCGCTCACCCAGCGGCGGAGCCCCATCAGGAGTTTGGCGTATTTGCCGCCGGCGTAGCGGGTTTTGGGCCTGGCGCTGTTAACGGCCTTCGAGATCAGGCGGGTGATGACCGACGGGGGCGAGGAGGCGTTGGGTTTTTCGTAGCTCGCTTTGGTGGCGTCGGCCATGAGCCGGGTCATTTCTGCATAAGGCCCGTCTTTGGCTCTTTCGACCATGGATCCGGTCATCACTTCGCCGAATTCGGTGGCGATGGCGCCGGGCTCAATGACCACCACGTGAATGCCGTGTGGCGTCAGTTCGAGTCGAAGGCTGTCGCTCCAGCCTTCGAGCGCGTGTTTGGAGGCGTGGTACCAGGTGCCGAGCGGGAAGTAGATCCGGCCGCCCATAGACGATATGTTGATGATGCGGCCGGAGCCCTGGCCGCGCATGTGTGGCAGCACTTCTTTGGTCAGCCGGGCCAGGCCGAACAAGTTGACGTCGAACTGGCGGCGGGCATCGGCCATGGGCACATCTTCCAGGGCGCCGTACAACCCGTACCCGGCGTTGTTGATAAGCACGTCGATGCGGCCCTGCTCGTCGAGCACGCGCTTAACGGCGGATACGATCTGCGCTTCGTCGGTCACGTCCATGGCAACGGCATGACCACCGGCCTGCACGAGGTCCTGCATTTTATCGGTCCGCCGGGCGGCGCCGTACACGATGTGGCCTTCCCGGATCAGTTCGAGGGCGGCGTGGTGGCCCATACCGGAAGATGCGCCGGTGATCAGAATAACTTTTTTGTTTTGCATTTGCAAAAATTTAAGTGAGTAATTACTTTTGTTTAGGCGAAATTTTTTTAGACTTTGTATTTGGTCAGCAGCAACTGCAGGAGGGGCATTTGTTTTTCGCGTCCTTCGCGCAGGATGCCGATGGAGACGGCTTCAACGAGTTGGTCGAGCAGCCGGGCTTCCGTTTGCGGGTCGGGATAGCCCAGTTCGCCGAAGGCCCAGGTGAGCTTGTCGATGAGGGGTTGCATCTTTTTGGGGTTGTAGAATTCGTGTTCCCACTTGAGTTTGAACTGTAAGCGCCAGAAGTCATACGTATCCGGGTGAATGGAAAAAGGCAATTCAATGAATTTTTGAATGGTCCTGGCGGGGTCAGCTTCAAAAACAACCGGCGCAAGCACCTGAGCGATGCGCTGTTCTGCGTCGGCCATGATGGCGTCCAACAGACCGCGTTTGTTTTCAAAGTGGCGGAAAATAAGCCCTTCAGAAACCCCGGCCTGCCGCGCGATCTTGCTGGTGGGCACCGCGTTGTACCCTTCGTTGGCAAAGAGTTCGAGGGCGGTGGCGAGGATGCTTTCTTTTTTGTCGGTCAAGCGAATCAGTTTATAAGTAAACGCTCACTTTTTAATAATGTTGTTAATTGTCCCTATAAAGTTTTTCTTTTTTGAATTTATATAAAAGCTGTAACCGGCAGCGCCGGCAATAACGCCGCTTATCCGGCATAAATCTTCAGACAATTCTCACACAAGCACTTCTTCCCGTACTGCCGCTGGATCGTTTCCCGCGACGCCGGCAGCACCATCACATTGCGGCACCAGCAGTCATCGTCGCTGTAGCACACAAATTTGCTTTTGCAGCGCGGGCACTCCGAGGTGAAGTCAAATTCTTCTTCCACCCACGCGCTGTCCACCTTACCGCCTACGGGCGGATGGCACTTTTTCACGCGCACGCGCACGGCCTCCATGTTGCCGAACGCGTGTTTGAGGTCGGCCACAATGCCGTACAGTACCGTCTCGATGAGCTTGCGCGGTTTGTCCATTTGCTGGCGGCACACCTGGTACACGGTTTCGTAGTTCAGCGTGTCCTCCACAGCGTCGGAGCCGGCGGCTTTGCCAACTTTTGTTTTGATGTGCACGTCCACCACGAACGCGCCCCCAATGGCCTGTTCGGCTTCGTAAACGCCGTGGTGGGCGTAGAATTGCATGTTTTCGAGGGCGATCCAGGCCATATGGTGCGCCGGCGGGTGGTTGAGGATGGTCAGCCGGTTGGCAAAACTAAGGCGCCGGCGCCTTTCGCCCAACCTTTTCCGATCAACGGCATATAAAACCCTGGTTTTGCCGCCCATGGATACCATTTTTATACGCCGGATTGGCGCGCAGAAGCAAGCCATGCATTACCCGGGAGCCACGCTGAAAAAATCCGCTCAGCTCAGTTCAATGCGTATGCCGAGGGCAATTTCGTCGTTTAGCTCGACCGGCTCACCGTCCACTTCTTCGTGCAACAGCAGGTCGGTAGCCAGCACCTCGCTTTTGATGTACTGGTGAAACTGCTCGACGGCGGGCAGGATGGCCGGGTGTTTTTGCAGGGTGACCACCACGCGGTCGGTCACGTTAAAGTCTTTCTCCTTCCGGATGTTCTGTATGCGGTTCACCAGATCGCGGGCCATGCCTTCGGCGAGCAGGGTGTCGTCGAGATGAACGTCGAGGGCTACCGTGAGCGCGCCGTCGGTGGCCACTTTCCAGCCGGGCAGGTCTTCGGTGGTCACCACGATGTCTTCGGGCGTGATGGTGTAGGTCACGCCGTTCACCAGCAGCTCCAGGGCGCCGGCTTTTTCCAGGGCATTGATCTGGTCGTTGGAGAAAGCGGCGATCTGGTCGGCAGCGGCTTTCATGTCCTTACCGAGTTTGGCGCCCAGGGTTTTGAAGTTGGCTTTGGCGGCCTTTTTGAGCAGCCCGCCGGCGTCGGTCACGTATTCAATGTCCTTTACGTTGATTTCGGACAGGATGAGGTCTTTCACGCCTTCTACTTCCCGGATAAAGGACTCGTCGAGTACGGGCAGCAGCACTTTGCGCAGGGGCAGGCGGACGCGCAGGCGGTCCTGTTTGCGCAGGCTGAGCGCCAGAGAGCAGATGCGCTGGGCGTAGTCCATGCGCTTTTCGAGCGCTGTGTCCACTTTGGAAGGATCGGGCTGCGAAAGGTCGGTGAGGTGCACCGACTCGTGGCGCAGCGGGGTGCCTTTTTCTACGGCCAGATCCCGGATGGGTGCGCGCAGGTTGCGGTACAGCCAATCGCTGAAAAAGGGCGCCAGGCTGGCCGACAGTTGAGCGGTCACCATCAGGCATTCGAACAGGGTCTGGTAAGCGGCGTCCTTGTCTGCGTTCATCTCGCCTTTCCAGAAACGACGGCGGCTGAGTCGGACGTACCAGTTGGACAAGTGTTCGTCGACGAAATTTTCCACGGCGCGCGCAGCGCGGGTGGGCTCGTAGTCGTCCATGGCCGAGCGGTAGTCCGCTACCACGCTGTAGAGTTTGGAGATGATCCAGCGGTCGAGTTCTGTGCGATGGGCATAGGGCATTACCTGAAACTCATTCATCTTCCAGCCGTCGATGTTGGCGTAGGTGGCAAAGAAGTTGTAGGTATTGAACAGGGTACCGAAAAACTTGTTTCGCGACTCCAGGATGCCGGCCTCGTCGAACTTGAGGTTGTCCCACGGGTTGGCGTTCGACATCATGTACCAGCGCGTAGCGTCGGCGCCGTATTCGGCAATGGTCTCAAAGGGGTCAACTACATTGCCTTTGGATTTGGACATTTTCTCGCCGTTTCGGTCCAGCACAAGTCCGTTAGACACCACCGTCTTATACGCCACGGAATCAAAACACAGCGTAGCAATGGCGTGCAGGGTATAAAACCAGCCGCGGGTCTGGTCGACCCCCTCGGCGATGAAATCGGCGGGAAACATGTGCTCGAACGGCGCGTTGAACGGCCGGTCAGCGGCGGCGGCCATTTTTTCGGCATTGAGCCCCCACTGGGCATAGGGCATGGCGCCGGAGTCGAACCAGACGTCGATGAGGTCGGGTTCGCGGAGATAAATTTTGTTATTTTCAATAATTAATATTTCATCTATAAAAGGTCTATGTAAATCAACATGATTTATGGTGTTGATGTCAAGGCGATTGACATACTCACCGTTTTTCAGTATTTCTATAAACAATTCATGTTCATGTCTGAAAATGGTAAATACCAAGTCCGTTAAGGTAAATTTTGAATCGGGCTTAAGGTTTATAGAAAATCTGAATGGGAGTGATTGCTCATCATTGTAATTATATTGTTTGTTATGCTCATTGATAAGATTAAAAATGTTTGGATGATTGTTTTCACAATCAGTTTTAAATTTAGAATACAAAAAGAAATAGGTTTCGTATTCATTAGTCATTTCAATTGTAGAACCAATACATATTTCTTCCATTATTTGAGTCTGGCCAGATAGTTCAAAACTTTCGGCCATATCCGTTCGCCAGATGGGCAACGGCACGCCCCAATACCGGGAGCGGGAGAGGTTCCAGTCTTGCAGGTTGTCGAGCCACTGCCCAAAACGGCCGGCGCCGGTGGATGCCGGTTTCCAGTTGATGGTACGGTTGAGTTCGGCCATCCGCTCCCTGGCGGCCGAGGCGCGGATGAACCAGGAGTCGAGCGGGTAGTAGAGCACCGGCTTGTCGGTGCGCCAACAGTGCGGATAGGTGTGCTTGTATTTTTCGACGCGGAAGGCCTTGTTGTCTTCCTTCAGTCGCAGGGAGATCAACAGGTCGGTGGGCTTAAAATCGGGCTTTTCCTGTTCCTCGCGGGAGTAGTATTCGGCTTTTACATACCGGCCTCCGAACTCGGGCACCTGTTCCACAAACCTGCCCTGGCGATCCACCAGCGGCAGGATGCGGCCTTTCTCGTCGGGGATGCCGATAAAAGGCACGCCGGCTTCGCGGCACACGCGGAAGTCGTCGGCGCCAAAAAACGGAGCGGTATGCACCACGCCGGTGCCGTCCTCCGTGGTTACGAAATCGCCCGGGATCACGCGAAAGCCATCGCGGGCCAGCTCCTCGCCCACCAGCGCAGGCATGGGCAACAGTTGTTCATAGCGCAAATCCACCAGTTCGGAACCTTTGAACTCGCCCGTCACCCGGAAGGGGATGGCCGGCTTTTTAGCAGAAAGGTCGTGTGGCGTCATGGGCAGCTCGGCGTGCTCGGGGTTGAAATACGCGCCGAGGCGGTCTTTGGCCAGCAGCACCGTCACCGGTTGCGCGGTATATGGGCTAAACGTCTGCACCTTGGCGTAGGTGATGTTGGGCCCGACGGTGAGGGCCACGTTGGAAGGCAGGGTCCAGGGCGTGGTGGTCCAGGCCAGGATGCGCAAGTCTTCTTCCGGATCGGAAAAAAAGCGTCCCGAGCGCTCGTCGCGCCGCACCTTGAACATGGCCACGGTGGAGATGTCGGTCACTTCTTTGTAGCACCCGGGCATATTGAGCTCGTGGGAGCTGAGTCCGGTGCCTGCTGCCGGACTGAAGGGCTGGATGGTGAAACCTTTGTACAAAAGCCGTTCGCCGGAGGCGGTGCGCGTATGGTACAGGCGCTTGAGCAACCACCAGCAGGTTTCGATGTAGCTGTTGTGAAACGTGATGTAGGGGTTGTCGAGATCGACCCAGTAACCCATACGGCGGGTAAGGTCGTCCCACAGATCCTTATAACGCAGCACCGTATCGCGGCAGGCCTGGTTGTACGCCTCCACCGTGATTTTTTTCCCGATGTCTTCCTTGGTGATGCCCAGCTCTTTCTCCACCTGCAACTCCACGGGCAGGCCGTGGGTGTCCCACCCGCCCTTGCGCTCCACCCGCCGACCTTTCAGGGTATGGTAACGGCAGAACATATCCTTCACCGTGCGCGCCATGACGTGGTGAATACCCGGCTTGCCGTTGGCAGAGGGCGGGCCTTCGTAAAAGACAAAGCTGTTTTCGGCAGGCCGCTGGTCTACACTTTTTTCAAAAATACGCTCGTCTTCCCAAAACTGGCGGATCTCGGCGTCGATGCTGGGCAGGTGAAGGTGTTTGAATTCAGGATACATATACAAATGCTTGGCGGGTTGAACAGGGGGGTATGCTTACCGAAAAACAACCCTGTACCCAGACTATACAAATTGGAAGGCAAAAAAGTTGCTTGGGCGGCGGTAAAAGGCCGGAGCGCGCAAAGTTAGGAAGTGTGGGGGAAAGAACGCTTTCATAAGACCTCAAAACCCACCTCCCCCAACACCACGCCGTTCGCGATAACCGCCAACCGGTGCGCACCCGGATAATGCCTGCGCGTGGTCAGGTCGCGAAACGACAGTTCCCGCGACACCTTCAACTCACTTCCCGGTGTCAGTACGGTTTCGCGCAGGTGAAACACTTTGGCGGAGGACTTCCCGCCGGCCTTGCGGTATTCTACACGGTATTCCAGCCGGATGGTTTCGGGCTGGTTCCCCGTATTTTTCAAGGCAATGGAAAAAAGAAGCGCCTCGCCGATGCGCACCTGCCCGTCCGCCTGCAGGCCGGTCAGGGCGATGTTTGCCTGTCCGGGGTCGAAGCCAAACAGCGCCAACGCTTCCGGATGCCCGCGCTTGAGCAGGCCGCGGCAGGCATGGCGCACGACCCAGTCCGTTTCCGCCGACCGGCCCAGCCACCTGCGCGCCACGTCGAGCGCCAGCCCCGGATGGTCTTTGCTGATGTCGTTCAGGTTGTTGGCTACCGAGCGCCGTACGGTTTCGGCAGGGTCGTCTTTCAGCATTTCGAGTACCGACAACACCGGCGTCGGGTCTTTTTTGAGCGCAGGTAGGCCCATGCCCCAGGGCAGGCGGGGCCGAAAGCCCTCAGTGCTCAAGCGGCGCACCATCGGACTGGGGTGCGTCGCCCATGCGTACATCCGGGCGTATGTTTGCGCCGGATGGCGCAACAAAAAGGGTCGGATGGCATACTCGGCGGTTGTCCAGCGCGTAACGGTCTCCAGCGCATCCAGGGCAATGCCCGGCTGATCCAGCCCGTACAGCGCCGAAAAATCGGGCCAAAAGCCGTACACGAAGTGCAACTGCTCCCCTTCACTGTCGAGCAGGTGCTGCACGGCTCCGGTAATCACCGCCTGCGCTTCCGGGTAGGCCGATGGCAGCAACGACCGCATCACTTGGGCGACGTAGGCGAGGCGCTCCTTCAGGGCGCGCTGCTCCCAGTGGGCGTCGAGGCTGCGGGACAGCAGGCCGGCACGGTCAAAGGCAGGCCAGGCAACCGCCATGGCGGCGGCGGCGTGTTCGAGCAAGGGGCGGTTGATGACGTTTTTCAGTGGTTCAGCCATGATCAGGACCGGTCGATTTTCGGGAGGCAAGGTAAGGCGCCTTGCCGGTGTCCAACACGGCAAATTGCACAGTCGAAGCAAAACAGAAACAACCCAAAACGTCTTTTTGGCGTTTAGTCAGGCATACAAAATCTCCTCCCACGGATGAATATTTCCGACTTTTCCCTGCGCCGGCCTGTGACGGCCACCGTCATGAGCATCCTGATCGTGCTGTTTGGCGCCATCGGCTTTGGATTTTTAGGTGTGCGTGAATATCCGGCCATTGACCCGCCAACCATCAGCGTGCGCACCGCCTACACCGGCGCGAGCCCGGAGGTCGTGGAAAGTCAGATCACCGAGCCACTGGAAAAGGCGGTCAACAGCGTTTCCGGTATCCGCTCAATCTCCTCCCAGTCGGCCTTGGGCGGCAGTTCGATCACCGTCGAGTTTGATCTGAGCACCGATCTGGAGCGCGCAGCAAACGACGTGCGCGACAAGGTCAGCCAGGCCGTGCGCAACCTGCCGCAGGACATCGATGCGCCGCCGGTCGTGAGCAAGGCCGACGCCAACTCCGACCCCATCATGTTCGTACCCTTGCAGAGCAGCACCCGCAGTGTCATGGAGCTTTCCGAATACGCGGAAAACGTGCTGGTGGAAAAACTGCAAACCATACCCGGCGTTTCCGAAGTGCGTATTTTCGGCGACAAACGACCCGCCATGCGCCTGTGGATGGACCCTGTAAAACTCGTGGCGTTCAACCTGACGGTGCAGGATGTGCAGGCGGCCCTCAACCGGGAAAACGTGGAACTGCCGGCCGGCAAACTGCGGGGCGGCGCCACCGAGCTCACCGTCAAAACCGCCGGGCTGCTGCAGACAGAGGACGACTTCAACAACATGATCGTCCGACAGTCAGCGGGCCAGACCATCCGCTTCCGCGACGTGGGCGAGGCGGTGCTGGGGCCGGAAAACGAAGAGTTTGGCGCCCGCCGCAACAACGTCACCAACGTGTCGCTCGCCCTCATCCCCCAGCCGGGCGCCAATCTGGTTGAAATCTCCGACGAGTTTTACCGGCGCTACGCCCAAATTCAGAAAGAACTTCCGCCCGACATCATCACCGAGGTGGGGCTCGACAAGTCGCTTTTCGTGCGCAAAGCCATTTCGGAGGTGCAAGAAACGCTGGTCATTGCCGTCTCGCTGGTGGTACTCATCATTTACCTGTTTTTTCGCAACTGGCTCATCGCTTTCCGTCCGCTGATCGACATTCCGGTGTCGCTCATCGGCGCGTTTTTCATCATGTACCTGTTCGGCTTTTCCGTCAACGTCCTGACGCTGCTGGCCATCGTGCTGGCAACCGGTCTGGTGGTCGACGACGGCATTGTGGTCACCGAAAACATTTTCAAGAAAATTGAAGCGGGCATGGACAAGTGGACGGCCGCGCGGGAGGGTACGCGGGAGATATTTTTTGCCGTTATTTCCACCTCGATCACGCTGGCCGTTGTGTTCATCCCGGTAATCTTTCTCCAGGGATTCACCGGCCGCCTCTTCCGGGAGTTCGGCATTGTGGTGGCCGGGGCGGTGCTCATCTCCGCCTTCGTCTCACTCACCCTCACCCCCGTTTTGAGCGTCAAGCTGGCCGGAAACAGCCATAAGCACGGCTGGTTCTACAACGCCACCGAGCCCTTTTTCCGAGCCCTGGACAACTGGTACGGCGCTGCCCTTCAAGCATTCATGCGGGTTCGGTGGCTGAGCCTGGTGCTGCTCCTGGGCTGCATGGGCGCCATCTGGTTCTTTCTGAAAAACCTGAAGTCCGAACTCGCCCCGCTGGAAGACCGCAGCGTGGTGCGCGCCAATATTGTGGCGCCGGAAGGCACCGACTTCGACGTGACGGAGCGGATCATTTACGATTACGTGGAGGTGCTGATGGATTCGGTGCCGGAATACCAGATGATTTTCGGCATTACCGCGCCCAACCGCAGCGGGGCGGGCAGCGCCAATACGGGCTTCATCAGCCTGATGCTGGGTGAACCGGAGACCCGGGTGCGCAGTCAGCAGGAAATTTACGACCAGATGGTGCGCATCAGTCGCCGCGTGAGCGATGCGCGCATCTTCCCCAATCAGGAACAGACCATTTCAACCAGTTTCGGCGCGGGCCTGTCGCTGCCCGTGCAGTTTGTGATCCAGAACCTGGATTTTGACAAAATGAAGTCGGTGCTTCCCCAATTCATGGAGGAGGTTCGCCTCGACCCGACCTTTGCCAACGCCGATGTCAACCTCAAATTCAACAAGCCGGAGCTCCAGGTAGAGATCGACCGCCTCAAAGCCGCCGAGCTGGGCGTCAGTGTGCTGGATGTGAGCTCAACGGTGCAACTGGCGTTCTCCGGGCGCCGTTTTGGCTATTTCATGCGCAACGGCAAGCAATACCAGGTGATTGGCCAGGTCGACCGTGCCGACCGCGATGAGCCCATCGACCTCGCCTCGCTGTACGTGCGGAACAACCGCGGTGAAATGGTGCAACTCGACAACCTGGTGCGCTTCCGCGAAAGCAGCAGCCCGCCCGTGCTCTACCACTACAACCGCTACAAAGCCGCCACGGTGAGCGCCGCGCTGGCACCCGGTAAAACGCTGGGCGAAGGCATTGAGGCCATGGAACGCATTGCAGACAAGTTGCTGGACGACACCTTCGAGACCGACCTGAGCGGCGCTTCCCTCGATTTTAAGGAGAGCTCGGGCAATACTTCTTTTGCCTTTCTGCTGGCCCTGCTGCTGGTGTACCTTATCCTGGCGGCACAGTTCGAGAGTTTCCGCGACCCGTTCATCATCATGCTCACCGTGCCGCTGGCCATCGCCGGCGCCTTGCTTTCCTTGTGGGTCACAGGCAATACCATGAATATTTTCAGTCAGATCGGCATGATCATGCTCATCGGGCTGGTCACTAAAAACGGCATCCTCATCGTCGAGTTTGCCAACCAGAAGCGCGACACCGGTGTGCCCAAACGGCGGGCCGTGCTGGAGGCCGCCCAGTCGCGCCTCCGACCCATCCTCATGACCACCCTGGCCACCGTGCTGGGCGCCCTGCCCATCGCCCTGGCCCTGGGCGCCGCGGCGACCAGCCGCATTCCACTGGGTGTGGTCATCGTGGGCGGGCTGCTGTTCTCGTTGGTGCTCACACTATTTGTGATCCCGGGTATGTACACTTACTTGTCGGGCAAAAAAAGGTCGAACAGCCCCTGGTCGGTGCAGGAAGGGAGTGGCAGCAAGGCATCTGAAGCTGTTGAACAAGAGGCTGTTGCCGCTGATTGATCCGCTTTGCATGGTAAAGGTTAAGGGGGCGGGCGGGTTACCCTTTGTTCGCCAACTGCCCGCAAGCCGCGTCGATGTCTTTCCCACGGCTCCTGCGGACGGTCACCGTCACGCCGTGCGCTGCCAGGTGTGCGGCGAAGGCATTGAGCCGTTCTTCTCCGGATTTGGTGAAGGGCGCACCGTCGATGGGGTTGTACTCAATGATGTTAACCCGCACCGGAAACTGGCGGCGGCAGAGCTTGACGAGCTGGCGGGCGTCGTCGATGCTGTCGTTGAAATGTTGGAAAGCGATGTACTCAAAAGAGATGCGGCTGTGCGTTTTGCGGTAACAGTACTCCAGGGCCGTCAGCAGGGCATCGAGGTTGTTGCTTTCGTTGATGGGCATGATCTCGTTGCGTTTCGCGTCGTCGGCGGCGTGCAGGCTCAGGGCCAGGTTCGACCGGTAACCGTCGTCGGCGAGCTTGAGAATCATTTTGGCGATGCCGGCGGTACTCACGGTGATGCGGCGGGCGCCCATGCCCAGGCCCTGCGGTTCGGGGGCGGTGAGGCGGGCGATGCTGTCGAGGGTGCTCCGGTAGTTGAGCAGGGGCTCGCCCATGCCCATGTACACCACGTTGGTGATCGGTTTGCCGAAGGCTTCGAGGCACTGGCGGTTGACGCCGGTGACCTGATCCACGATCTCGAAAGCCTCCAGATTGCGCTTGCGGCCCATACGTCCGGTAGCGCAGAAGGTGCAGGTGAGGCTGCAACCCACCTGGGTGCTCACACAGACGGTGTACCGGTCGTCATCCGGCACCGGAATCAGCACACTTTCTATGCGGTGTCCGTCGTGGGTAAGCCAGCGGGTTTTGATGGTGCCGTCGTTGCTGTGCTGCACTTTTTCTTCGAAAAGGGTAAAAAAGCTGAACTCGGCCGACAATTTTTCCCGCAGGCTTTTGGGCACATTGGTCATGGCGTCCCAGCCGGGGGCCGCTTTCGCCCACAGCCATTCATACACTTGTTTGGCGCGGAAGCGGGGTTCGCCCCATTCCTGGAACCGGGTCTCCAGGTCCTGGAGGGATGTGTTTCTGATGTCCATTTTTTTTTATAAGATCAATATGCCCCAAAATACCGCCGCAAAAACCACTCCACGGCCAACAAAAACGCCAAAAGGGCAAAAATCCACTTGAGGTTCAGGAGCGGACTGGTTTTGGAGGTCTGGTAAATGACCGGCTTGACGGTTTGGTTGGCGCGGATGCTGTCGGCGACGGATGCCAGATCGGCGGGAGGCACTACTTCGCCGCCGAATCGTTCGGTGAGCTGCCTTAAGACGCCGTGATTGGCCAAAGTCTCAAATAATTCCAATTGGATGGGTTGCACGCTGAACCGTCCTTCAAACACCGGATTTTGCCCGCCGAACGCCACTTGCGCTTTGAACGTATAACTTCCGGTGGGCAATATACCGGCATTGAGGGTGTACGCCTTTCCCAGTTTGTTGAAGTTGAAGGGAAACTCCCTGCCGTCGGCATGTCGGATGAGCATCGACACGTCGGGCTCGTTCACCAGTTCGTAGTTTTCGTTGTACAGTTCAGCACCTATTACAATCGGTTCGTTTTCTCGGAAAACATTTTTGTCGAGCGTTACACGGAAGCGGCGTTTGTCTTCCTTTACCGACAGGAACTGCACGGTTTTGCCCACCAGTTCATCAAACATCTCGTGGTTCTGGTGCTGGAGGAAATCGAACAGACGCCATTTCCAGAGGCCCTCAGCCATCAGGATGCCGGTTTTGATGCCATTGGTTTCGCCAAAGGCCAGCAGCGGCTGCTCGGTGTCCACCTTGCCGATGCGTTTCCACAACAGCACAGACGCCTGCGGCGTGGGGGTAAAGTTTCCAAAAGCGCTGATCAGCGGGTTGAACCGGGGCAACTCTTCCGGGATGCGCGGGTCGACGACAAAAGAGACGAACCGGGGTTCTACTTTGGCCTGCACATCGTCGGTCTGCTGCCCGTCGCTTTGCATATTGACCAGTCCCTGGGCTTTGGCCAGATCCCGGTAGCTGGTTTGCAGTCCGGCAACGAACAACCGGGGGATGCGTTTGTCGTTGAGCATTTTCAGCACGCCGGAGATGTCGTTTGCAGCAGAGGGCAGGTTGTGCAGCACGACAAAGTCGGCCTTGGACACATCGAGGCCCGGCTCGCCGGCGTAAGCGATGCGCACCGAATAGTTTTTGTTTTGCTCCAGCGTCTGGCGCATCGCCGAGAGGTCGGGGTGTGGGCTGTTGGCGAGCAGGAGGATGTTCTGCCGGGCATCGAGTACGTCGATGTAGATGTCCTTGTAGTTGTTGTCGCGGCTGCTCTCGTTATTAATGGTGCTCACGCCAATCCGGTAATGCACCACACCCGGCTGGTCGGTCTCCAGAAAGACCTCTTTGGTCGTGAAAAAATCGGACGATCCGATGCTCATCGGGATGGTCTGCAGGGTGCGGGTCTGGTCGCCGGAAATTTTACTGACGGTGAGCGTAGTTTGACTGCCGGGGCAGTTGGTAGCCGCCACATCGATTTGCAGGTTGATCTGGTCGCCGAGGTAGGCGATCTTGTTGTGGAAGACGCGCCGGACGAGCAGGTCCCGGCGGGGGGAGGGGTCGCCCAGGGCAACTGCGTACACCGGGGCCGCCAGGGGCGCGCCGGAATAGGCCGGGTTGCTGCCTTCGTTGTAAATGCCGTCGGTGGCCAGCACCACAGCGCCCAGGTTCTGGCCGCCGTACCGGTCGTATACGCCTTGAATGAGTTCCGACAGGTTGCTGACCTTGTCCTGGAATCGGAAGTCCACGCCGTCGCGCACCGCATCGCCAAACGCCAGTTCGTGCACCTCATAGTCCGTCGCCAGGGCTTCGCGCAGGGCGGCCCACTGTTCGGCGTATGATTTCCACTGCACGGAGTCGTAAGTCAGCGCCACACTCTCGGACTGATCCTGCGCCAACACAACAACCGGCTTTTTGGTCTCGGTCAGGGTGCGTTTCAGCAGGGGCGCCAGCAGCAGCATGGCGATGAGCGTGACGGCCAGAAACCGGAGCAACCCCAGCAGACGGTGCAGCCAGGGAAGCCGCTCGCGAAAGGTGGCGTCGCGGAAATACAACAACATGGCATAGCCAAGGCCCAGCAAAACGCACAACAACAAAAACCAGGCAGGATATTGAAAAGTCAAATTCGGCATTACAGCAATTGATTACACTTTTTCTCAGACACAATGGTCAAGACGCAAAGTTGGGGAAATTGTTGTGAACCTCGCCTCCGGTCGGCGATCATTGAGGTGCTTTCACCCCGCTTTTTCCCTTTTTCCTCGAAAAAAGCGAATAGAACATGAGATTTAAGGTATACATTTGGCAAACTAAAAACAAGGACCATGTTTCTGATCATTCTCGGTATATTCATCGCTGTATTCACCACCGTGATCGGCCGCACCAGCCCCAAAGCGGAAACAGCCGGCCGCATTGGCCGCTACACGGGCATCGGGTTTGTCGCGCTGGGCGTCCTCACCAGTTTATTTGTCCAAATTGAACCCGGCCAGGTGGGGGTAAAAACGCTGTTCGGCAAGGTGCAACCCGGCGTACTCACAGAAGGGCTCAACGTTGTGAATCCGCTGATGGATGTCGAACGGTTCGATGTGCGCACCCAAAACTACACCATGTCCGGCCTGCACGATGAAGGCGAAAAAATGGGCGACGACGCCATCCGTGTGCTTTCGGCCGACGGGCTGGAGGTAGAGCTGGACCTCACCGTGCTGTTCCGCCTGGTACCGGAAAAAGCACCCGAAATCCTCCGCAACCTGGGCCGAGGGTACCGCGACGTGATCGTGCGCCCCATGACCCGCACCAAAATACGCGACTTTGCCGCCTATTACGATGCGGTGTCGCTGTACTCCACCAAGCGCGACGAGTTTCAGCAGCGCCTGTTTACCGCCATTGAAAAGGAATTTTTAGCCCGGGGACTGGTGCTCGAACAGGTGCTCATCCGCAACATCAACCTGCCCGAAAGCGTGAAAACTGCCATCGAAGCTAAAATTAATGCGGAACAGGACGCCCAGAAGATGAAGTTTGTCTTGGACAAAGAACGACAAGAGGCCGACCGAAAACGCGTCGAAGCCCAGGGCATCGCCGATTACCAGCGCATCCTCACCGCTTCGCTGACCGATAAACTCCTGCAATACGAACAGATCAAAGCGCAAAAAGAACTCGCCGCTTCGCCCAACACCAAAATTGTGGTCATGGGCGGAAAGGGCGCGCCATTATTGATCCAGTAGGCTATCGGTTGTCGGCTATCGGCTATCGGCTATCGGTTGTCGGTTGTCGGTTGTCGGTCGTCGGCCCC
>JANRJH010000015.1:0-65651 GCA_033764075.1 Saprospiraceae bacterium
TACCGTAGCCTTAATGTAACGGCTCCGCTGGGTAGTGAACTTCTTTTGTATCTTTCGAAGTTCTTTCAGCTCATCTTCTGCAAGGAGGAATTCCATGACACAAAGTTAAACTTTTTCCCAAACCTCTTAATTTTGGGTATAAACACATTGTTCTTCAACGTGTACGTATACACCGCTTGAGGCATTCCATTCGCAGAAACCGGCACGTAAATACCTGTGTAATTTTGATCAAACGTGCAATCCTCCACATGCAAGTACGACTTGTCAAGTGCCTGAATCGCATACTGGGCATCCCGGACGACCGTATTATTCACCGCCCTCAACTGTGAAGCGGTGTTGGCCGTGATGCCCCGCCACATGCGGTCGCATCCTTCCAATACGGTATTGTCCAGTCCCATAAAGTAGGCGGTGGATATTTCTATCTCGGCGCCTTCGTTCATGGTGAACCGGGAAGCCCGTACCCACAAATCAACATCCCAAATCAGCCGTCCTTCCACTTCAATACATACATCAATCAGGTCATTATCGGTTGGTATCCCACTTTGGGAGAGGTATGTAACCGAAGATGGTTCAGTACCCAGTTTATAGGTAGTAACATGGCCTTCACATTGGCAGCAATCCTCCAGTGTAACCGATACATTGCCGTTGTTCTGGGATACATCAAGGCACGCTTCCGGGGAGTAAACTTCCATCGGCACATTTAATATCGTTCCGATAGGTACGCTCGCATCAACATTCAAAGTCAGGGTTAATGTGGTACATACCGGCAAACCGCCAGGGTCTGGCGAAATTGAAACAGCAGCCTCACCATCTTCGTCAAATCCTCCTCCGGCTTGCACGGTTACTCCGGGTAGTTGGGGGATCTGAGGGAAAATTTCTATCGTTACGGGAGGGCCAACAGGATCACTCTCAAGGCAAATTTCATATGCAATAACTACCTGGCCGTCCACACATTGTTCCAAAACAGTCGGTGTAATCGTGGCCTCCAGCTGGGGCCTGCATGAGTTGGTTACTACAATGTCATCCATCAGGAATCGATAGATGTGTGTACCAGCAACGGTTTGTTGGCCGATAAACAATAATTCGGTAATTTGACTGCCCGTGTTGTTAGTATACGGCGTTACCACGGGCGAGATGTAATCAACTCCACTGATATCAAGATTATTTTGAACAACGTTCTGATCGGTCGGGAACGAAAAACAAAACACCCTGTGTGCATTTATCGTTGGGTTACTGCACAACTGTTCAACCGTGTTCTGGCACAAGGGCATATTTATGGCCTGACAAGGGGGAGCATTCAGTGCCCAGATTGAGATTATGGGGTCAGGAAGATTACTCGATCCAATTGCTGCAATTTTAAACGAAACGTCCATAGTACACCCCGGATCAATTGGTTCTGATAACGGTACACGAATAAATTCGATGTTTACGGGACTGCCTGTAACATTAAATATTTGCGCAAAATGTACTATTTTGGAATTGAAATCTGTATCAAGGTAAATATCCACTGTATTGGTTTGGTTAAGCGCTCCGCTTATGACTGGTGCCAGTATCCCCAATGAAGGGTAATAAACATCAAACCCCGACTGAAACGGTTCAAAATCACCAAAGCAAACCAAATTACACTGTGGATCGTTGCACTGCAGAGGTATTTGTGCTATGCCGGTACGGGTGAAGAAAAGCAAGAATGCTAAACAGCATGCTAGACGAATTTGGAAACAAATTGTTTTAATATGGGGGGGGGTACGCAGTGCATCCCCTTCCCAAAAGAAACTTTTTTCATGGTCGGCGCCATTTTGGGAGAAGTGAATAGTGAAATGTTAGCATTGCATGGCCAACGAAAAAGATAACAAACATCCAGCCCGCATTTATGACAGGGGAATGGTAATGGTTATTCAGATAACCAGCTTCAAAAGGAGCCGGCACACATTCAAGACAAGAAAAACAGAAATGAGACTTTCACAGTTACTGATGGGATTATCATAACAAACCCTGATTCGTCCGTTCGGTATTACATGATCGTTTGATGTCGTATTATGCCACTATATTTCAACGTTGACCTTGCTATGCAAAGGTCATAACCTTTTTTCGTTATTGCAAAGCTGATATTCAAATTAACATAAAAATTTTTTCGCAAAAAAGCCTTTTCGTGCTACGAGTATATTCGCAGCATAAAAACACAGCCTGCTTGTCCTGACAGCAAACTCGCAGGACGAATTTCCACCTCACTCTTTCACTTCAACGTTTCCAGCCGTCCCGCCGCTTTCAGCAATTTCAGCACCGCCAGCCGGTAGTCGAACACCTGTCGCCAGTAGTGGGTTTCGGCTTCGGAGAGGGCCGTTTGGGCGTTGAGCAGGTCGGTGAGGGGGGCTACGCCTTCCTTGTACTGGAGGAAGAGTTTGTCGGAGATGTCGCGCGCGAGGGCCACGTTGTCCTCCTGGGTATGCAGCATGTTGAGGGCGCTGCGGTACTGGCTGTAGGCCTGGTTGAACTCGAGTTTTTTGGCGCGCCCCACCTGATCGCGTTCGAGTTCGAGCTTTTGGCCTTCGAGCTTGAGCAGGTTTGATTTTCGGCGGTTGAGGAAGCCGTTGAAGATGGGCACGTCGAGTTTGAAACCCACCATGGCCAGGCCGTACCATTCGGAGTCGGGATTGATAAAATTAAACGCCGGCTGTTGGGTCTGGATGCCGGCGGCGGCGTATGCGCTGAGCTTGGGGAAGTTCTGTCCGTACTGGCTTCGGCTCTGTATTTCGTGCAGTTCCTTTCTGTTTTCCAGCATTTTGTAGGCGGTGCTCGACTCCAGGTCAAGCTCGATGTTTTGCCAAAGCAGGGAGTCCGCTGCGGGGGTATCGCCCTCCCAGGCCAGCTCCATGGGTTCGCTGAGCGGCAGATTGCACAGGAACTGGAGGTTTTGCTTGAGCAGGTCAATGGTGGTGAGCAGGTTTTTTTGCTGGGTTTCCAGGTTGGTTTGCGCCACGCGGATGCGCTTGACGTCAGTGGGTATGGCGTACCCGTTTTCCAGTTGCAGCTCGGCCATTCGCCGCAGATCGTCGATCTTTTCCAGGTTTCCGCTGAGGCCCTGGAGCAGCTGCTCGGTTTGCAGGATCTGATAAAACAAGGTTGCGGTGTGGTAGATGACCTCTTCTTCGCTGTATGCCAGGGCGAGGTCGGACAGGTTTCGGCTTACCTCGGCGGCGGGGGCCATGCGGATTGCCGACACGTCGAGCAGTGTTTGGGAGGCATTGACCACGGCGCCCGTTTGCCAGAGCTGGTTGATCTGAACCGGCAGGTATTCGTCGTCGGGGCCGCCAAACAACCCGGAGGGCCAGAATTCGGTCGGTCGTTGCGGCACATAGTCCAGGTGCACCGTTCCGCTGATCTGCGGATAGTTGGCGCTGCGCCGCTCGCGGATTTTTACGTCCACCGCTTGCCGGTCCAGACGTGCTTTTTGGAGTGTGGCGCTGTTTTCCAGCGCCAGGTGCAGCGCCTCGGGCAAGGACAACGGCCGCACTGTTTGGGCATTCAGGCTGCCGATCGGCCCGCACAAACCGAGCAGGAGACAAACAAGCCAAATGGATTTATACATGCAAAAACGTAGGGTAAAATTCATAAACCTGTAAAATTAGGGAATTTGGCGCAACGGTCCAATGGCCGGAGGCCCTATTTGCCAAACGTTAAATTTTGGGCGGTTAGCGAATCAAGGTCACGTCGCCGGTGTAAACCTTTTCGCGGCCGTCGGTAAACCGGAGCACGGCCTCCCAAAGATACACACCCGGGGGTTGTTCATCGCCGGCGGCGGTACCGTCCCAACCCAGTTCGGCCACATTTGCGGGCATTTGTTCGGCGTTGAAAACGCGTTTCCCCTGGCGATTGTACACCCGAAGGGATGAAACGGCAGCCACGCCGGAACCGGTATACACGGAAAAAAATCGATTCGCCGGATCAGCGCCGCCTGGAGCGAACACATTGGGAAAAAACACGGCTCTTTGGCGGAATACGCCGACGAACAGGTTGTCCGCTGCCCCGCAACCGTCGGCAGCAAATACGTTGACGGTATACTGCCGGTTGCGCTGCGGCAACAGCAGCACCCAGTCGGGGCCAATGGCGATCACGTCGTCGGGCGGCGCCAGCGCAAGGGAGTCGATGGGGCGGTCGGCGGAAAATTCGAGGCGCAGGGTGTCGCCCAGGGCGATGGTGGTATCCGGTCCGGCGTCAAAAGTAAGGCCGGGCGCCTGAGGCAGAATAGCCCCTTCGGTTTGGGTGCATCCGAGTGCATCCACCACGGTGAGGGTGTAGGTGCCGCCCGGCAGGCCGGTCCAGCTGGTTTTACCGGAGGGCGGTTCATTTTCGAGTCCGGCCCGGTAGGGTGCCTGCCCACCGGTGATGCCGGCAATAAGGATAGAGCCGCCGTTTTGACCGAAGCAGGCTTCGCCGTTGACCTCCAGCGCCACATCAATCGGGGGGGGCGATTGCAGCACAATGGTTTGGGTGAGGGTGTCTCCCTGGGCGTCTGCAAAAGCGAACTGGTAGGCGCCCGCCGGCAAATCGTTCAGGGCAAGCGTAGCGGGCTGACCGGCAGCCCATTCGCCAAGTCCGCTCAGACTAGCCGGCGCATTGATCCAGACAAACTGCACCGGCCGACTTCCTCCCAACAAAGAGGCTTCAATACCGCCATCCGGCTTGGTCGCGCAGGTCAGGTCGCGTTTGACAAACAAAACCTGTAAGTTGCCGCCCGACTGCCCGCGACTTTCCACAGATGGGAGGACCGCGAGACCAAGGGCGAACAACAAAGTGCAGAATACGGTATCGGTCGGCATATTTTACTACAATTCATCGGCGCGCAGCAAAGTGGCACACTTACTCCCAGGCAGTCTTTTTCCGGTATGCCACGCCCCTGAAAAACGCCACGAGGCTGCCGTCCTGTTTGGTTACGCGAATGGCGTAATTGGACAGGCTGTTGCCCAGATGCTCCTCCTCGGCAATTGCCGTGATTTCGTCGTTTTCCATGATCGGCGCTACGTGCTCGATGGTGCAATGCACAGATAACGCATGACGGCCCCTGGAGTTGCAGGCGAAGGCGAAAGCGCTGTCGGCCAGGGCAAAGGCGATGCCGCCGTGCGCCACCCGGAAACCGTTGAGCATGTCGGGGCGCACACGCATGCGCAGGGTGCAAGCGCCTTCGCTTACCGCTACAAGTTCCATGCCCATCCATTGGCTGAACGGGTCATTGTCGAACATGCGGTGAAAAATATCCAGGGGTGTCATTGTTCGTAAAAAGCGCGCTGTTCCCGGGACATGCGGCGCAGCAAGGGGCTGCATCGGTACCGGTCTTCCAGGTACTCCGCATAGAGTGCGTCAATCTGTTCGACCACATGAGGGATACCGAGTTCATCGGCCCAGGCCAGCAGTCCTTTCGGGTAATTGACGCCTTGTGACATGGCCATGTCGATGTCGTCGCGTGTGGCGATGCGCAAGAACAGGGCATCTGCAGCTTCGTTGATGAGCATGGCCAGGATGCGACTGACGATGGTGCGGCCCAGTTCTAGGTCGGTCACCGGCTCGGGCATCCGGGCACCCGGGCGGTAGTCATAGAAGCCCTTGCCGCTTTTTCGGCCGAAATAGTGGGCGTCGACGAGCCGTTTTTGGGTGAAAGACGGTTTGTAACGCGGGTCGAAGTAGAAAGCAGAAAAAACGGTTTCGGTGACCGTATAGTTGATGTCGTTCCCGATGTAGTCCATGAGTTCGAAGGGCCCCATCCGGAAACCGCCGATTTCGCGCATGGCCCAGTCGATGGTGGCGACATCGGCAATGCCCTCGTCGAAAATCCGCAATGCTTCGCCGTAGTAGGGTCTGGCCACGCGGTTCACGATGAAGCCCGGGGTATCTTTGGCGAGCACCGTGGTTTTACCCCAGGTGTCGATGAGCGTTTTTCCGCGTTCGATGACCTCGGGCTTGGTTTGCACGCCGGGGATGATCTCCACCAAACGCATCAGCGGCGCCGGATTAAAGAAGTGCACCCCCAGGATGCGCTCCGGGTGTTTGAGGTGGGCGCCCATGGCGGAAATGGACAGTGAGGACGTATTGCTGGCGAGTATGGTGTCGGGCGACACGACGGCCTCCATGCTTTTAAACGCAATCTGCTTCTCTTCAATCTCCTCCACGATGGCCTCAATGACCAGCGCGCAGTTGCGGTATTCGCTCATGTGATCAGTGAAACGGATGCGACTGAACAGGGAATAGGCCTCTGCATCTTCGAGTTTACCCTTATCCACCGCCATTTTCAGGCTTTCCTGGATGCGTTTGCCCGATTTGGCGAGTGCGATGGTGTGGTTGTCGCAGACAACCACTTCGTGTCCGGCCGCCGCCGCCACCTGGGCGATACCGCTTCCCATGGCGCCGGCGCCAAGTACTCCAATGGTTTCCATACGGAAGAATCAAATGTTATGCGGGTCAAAGGTAGTACCTATTGGTGCAACATTGTTGGGCAAAATTTGGCTGATCCGCTGCGAGCCCTATATGCTCCTTGGCGGTTTGTTTTTTTTAAATGAACCGCAGAGGAGCACAGGGGTATCGCAGAGGGGCACAGGGGTGATTCCTTTGTGATCCGCTGCGAGCCCAATGTGATCCTTGGCGGTTTGTTTTTTTTTAAATGAACCACAGAGGAACACAGGGGTATCGCAGAGGGGCACAGGGGTGATTCCTTTGTGATCCGCTGCGAGCCCAATGTGATCCTTGGCGGTTTGTTTTTTTTAAATGAACCACAGAGGAGCACAGAGGCATCGCAGAGGCATCGCAGAGGGTATAAACGCTGGAGCCCTTTGTGCCCCTCTGTGTAACCACCGTGTCCTCTGCGGTTTATTTTTAAATGAACCACAGAGGAGCACAGAGGCATCACAGAGGATTGACCAGATATTTTTACCTTTGTAGGAATGCACAACGACAGCCTTCCACCCAACCCTTCGACCCGACGCATCCTGGGCATCGATCCCGGCACCAACGTACTCGGCTTCGCGGTGCTGGATGTTGAGGGATCCAAAATGAGCGTCATAGAGATTGGCGTGCTCACTTTCGGGCATGTGGGCGATGAACACACGGTGAAACTACGATACATTTTTGAGCAGGTGCAGGACTTAATCTGCCAACATAAACCCGCAGAAATGGCCATTGAAGCGCCGTTTTTTGGCAAAAATGTGCAAAGTATGCTCAAGCTCGGCCGTGCACAAGGGGTAGCCATCGCCGCGGGCATGGTAAACCACCTGACCATCGCCGAGTATATGCCCAAAAAGATCAAACGCGCCGTTACGGGCAACGGCAACGCCTCGAAAGAGCAGGTAGCCGGCATGCTGGAAAACATACTCCATACCCGTTTTTCTGAAAAGTATTTCGACGCCACCGATGCGCTGGCCGCTGCTGTTTGCCACCATTTTCAGGGAAAAACCTCCATCAGTGGAAAAAAGAACTATTCCGGCTGGTCAGCGTTCGTAAAGGACAATCCGGACAGGAAGAAAAAATAAACGTCGTTCATCCACCGATCTTATTGCAAACCAGCATATCCCCGCAAGTGCACCAGAATATCCTGCTGATCGTGATTTCGTTTTTGGCCGTAATGGGCTGCAATCGCCCCCGTCCGCCCATTGCAGCCCAGGCATTGCCGCCCGAGCTGGCCACGCCCATGTGCGGCCTAACGCTGGTTGCGCCTCCGGAACCTTTTGCCCAAAATCCTATGCCTGCCGTGACTGCCGTCGGCGCCAACTGGATTGCCGTGGTGCCCTATGCCTACACTTTGCCTGCCAAACCGGCCGTCCGCTACAATGAGCACGGATGGCAGTGGTGGGGCGAAAAACCCGAGGGGGCCCTGGCCACTATTGAACTCGCCCACCAGGCCGGTTTGAAGGTAATGCTCAAACCGCAGGTGTACGTGCCCGGCGGGTGGACCGGTACGCTGGATTTTGAAACCGAAGAGCAGTGGATGGCCTGGGAGGCCGGTTACAGCCGATACATACTGGACATGGCCCGAATGGCCGACGCGGCAGGGGTGGAATTGTTTTGCCTCGGCACAGAATTCCGAACAGCCATTGCGAAACGACCCGAATACTGGAAGTCGCTCATCAAAGCAGTGCGCGATGTGTTCCCAAGGGGCAAGATCGTGTATTCAGCGAACTGGGATGATTGGGAGCAAGTGCCGTTTTGGGATGAGCTGGACTACATCGGCCTGGGCGCATATTTCCCGTTGGCAGAGGGCGACGTGCCTGCGGTCGACAGCCTGCTGGCAGCATGGGCGCCCCTGTGCAAACGCCTTGGCGATTTCAGCCGGAAATGGCACAAACCCATTCTATTCACCGAATTCGGGTACCTGAGCGTAAGCGGCAGCGGATGGAAAAACTGGGAACTGGAAAAGAACATCCAAAACAGAGCAGTCAACGAACAGGCACAGGCACACTGTTATGAGGCTCTTTTTCGCGCCTGCCTGAAAGAGCCTTGGTGGGCCGGCGGTTTTGCCTGGAAATGGTTCCCAAATGGACGGGGTCACGAAGGATACCCGGAAAGAGACTACACGCCGCAGGGCAAACTGGCAGAGTCTATCCTGAAAAACTGGTATACCAATGCACGTTAAAAGCCTGATCTTTATTTCTTTGCGTTTGCCAGTACCGACTGATCCAGCGGCTCCTTGCGACCATGGTGGTCCAAAACGTACATGTCCCCTTTTTCAATCGTCAGGGTGCTCATTTTACCGGTGCGAATCCGCTCTTCGTGCAACAGGTCAATGGCAATGATACTTCCGTCGTACAGCACGGCGATGTCCGACACCAAGGTGTGGCCTACGACCATGTGACGTGCGCCATAATATTGCAGGATGCGGTCCACGTCGGCCTTGGGCACTTCCTTGCGCACCAGCCCGCGGTACCAGAATATACCCAGTCGCGCGTTGAAGATCAGTTGTGCCTCGTAGGTTTGCATTTCGCTTGCTTTCAAACCCAGGTTTTCGCGGACGATCTGGTTGATTTCCCCAATACCCAGATCCGCATTCAACAACTCGGTGCTAACCCCCCCATGGCAAAACAAGTAAGAACCAATGCGCTCCACGGCATTTTTGGTGCGCAACCAACGACCCAATTCCGTATCCGCATTAAATAGTTCGGTATACGCCTTGTCCATCAGCCGCGCATTTTCAAAATACTTACTGCGGACATAATCGGTATGGCCGGAAAGGTTCATGATCTCGTGGTTGCCCAGAATAAAATGCACCTTGCCACCCGCTTCCGCAGCCTCGGCTTCCAGCTTGTAGGCCAGCCACAAGCACTCGGTCACGCTGAGGCCCCGGTCAAAAAAATCGCCCACCATAACCACGTGTCCCTTCCCGTAAATCCAGTTAAATTCGGCATCGATGGCGCCACCGGTCAGCAACATGCGCTTCATCGCTTCAAAATTGCCTTCCACATCGGAAATGACCAGCATCTTTTCCGGCAAGCTCCAGGTATTGGTCGTTTCAGGGGAAAGGTTCTTTTTCAACGGGAAAGAAAAAACATCGCCCGTCTCCTCGACCGTACAGGTCAAACGCACGGTGGACTTGTCCATGTGGCGTTCTGCCTGCACACAGTATTCTTCGCCCTGTAGCGCAATCGAACGGACAATAATCCCACCCCCTTCGTAAAATACGTGTGGACCGTCGGTAGATGCCCCGGAAATATCCGCCGGAGGGTCGTGCGACAGCGCGGCAGTACTTACCGCCACAACGCATACGAACATCAAAATGGATTTGCGCAACATACTCACTTTTTATTGGCTACAAATAAAACGTTTTTAAAGGAAAAAGGTCACGGCGCAAAAATAACCAACTTCCCGGAGCAGCAAATCAAATTAACATAAAAATACAAAAAAATAAAAAATCAGAATATAATTTTACCGTAAATTTAAAAAAACAATCAAACAAAATTTTGTCTTGCGACAATGCGTTGCAAGACAAAATTTAAGAATACGTTAAAGTTCTCTTTGAGCTGCAGGGCGATGCCTTTACCTACCTTGCAGATGGACAGCGCTGGACTCATCTTTTTTGATGTTGGCGTGTTCCTGATCGACAAACAGGTTGGCGGTGCTGCTGCCACTCAGGCTTACCTCTGCTCCGCCGACTTTCCACCCGAAGGCATCCAGCAGCGCGCCGCCGCCGAGGTTTGCATTTAGGCTTTCTCCCTTGCCGTTGAGTTCCAGTCGGCATGGCCCCTGCAGGTTGATATCCAGGTTAGCGCAATCCATATAGGCTTTTATGACCGGCTCTCCTTTGGCGGTGATGGATGCGCGGCCCTCGTCGAATCCGCGCAGCACGATGCGACCGTTGCCTTCAGCAAGCAGGGAGGTGAACATTGGGGTGTGGATGGTGACTGAAACGGGTTTGGGCCGGTCACCGGCATCGAAAGTAACCCTTTGGCCGGTATGGATGATTTTTACATCCTGCTTGAATCGGGGATCGATTTCGTATGAGAACCGCTCTCCTTTCCGGATTTCAGCTTCGAGGTTGCCCTGAATGATAAAGTGCTCATAGTTCTCATAGTTTGAATAGTCGCGGTCGCCCCACTGCGGACAATCGATGCAGACAAGGCCTTCGGTGGTCATGGTGAAGCGCTTGCCCGGGTTGTTCGAAATGTACTGGCTGTTGTTGGGTGCGTAATCGCTCATCTCTGCGGCGGCCTCCCGGTAGATGTGTTCGTCGAAGACGATGCTTTTCCCTTCGGGCATTTCGATGATCAGTTTGAAGCGCTGGTTTCGCCAGACCTGGCCTTTTTTCAGGTCCAGGCTTTGGGGCACGAACAAAACGTTCCCTTGCAAATCGAGGGGGAATGCGGCGTTTTCTGCGTTTTCCATAGCGTTGGCGTAAGTTGCGCCGCGGGCGGTAACCGTTTGCAATACGCGGAACACCCCGTCTTTGCTTTTCCGTACCCGGATTTCCAGTTGGTTGGGAAAACGAATGACGTCTTTGGTTTCGTCTGTATTGCCGCTCCAATGGATACGGCGCTTATTGAACTCGATGTTGAAATCGGCATTTTCGCTCACCACGTTCAGGGTATCCGACGTCAGGGCGTCCAGTTCGAAGGTCTTCGTGAACGACCCTTCCTGGCTGTAGCTGTTCAGGGCGGCGCCGCCGATGGACACCAGGGAGAAGAGGTTGATGAACCAAAGTACGGTCATGGAAATGCCTATCCAACCGGGCGCCTTGCGTTTGAACAGGATTCCGGAAATGCCCATAAACATTCCGATGATGGGCAGGGTAACCAGCATGAACAGGTTCAAGGCGCCCAGTATGTTCAGGCTTGCGCTGTGTGGGCTGACAAATGCGAGAAAGGGCAGGGCGGCGAAAAAAGTAAAAATGCCGGCAATCCAGGTGGTGATTAGGCTGAAGCCCAGGGCGATAAGGACCAGTACCAGCAATACGATGCCGAACCTGCCGAAAAACCGTACTACCCAGGCGAATGCCTTTCCGATGGCGCCTACAAAAATGGCCAGGGCTTCGTTCAACTGTCCGGCAGTTTCGCGCCCCTGCTGCTTGGCCTCTTTGCCCACGGCGTCCATTTGGGACTCCAGTTTTCCGAATCCGGTTTCGATTTCGCGGGCAATATTGTCCACATTGATGGGCTCTCCGCGCATCGACAGCCGGTCGGCTGCGGTTTTGGCCTCGGGGATCAGCGCCCACGCAATCAGGTAGGCGGGTACCCAGAACCCGGCAGAGGCAAAGGTGAGCACCACAAATGCCAGTCGTACCCAAACAGGATCTTCCACACCCAGGTAAGCTGCGACACCGGAGCAAACGCCGGCCGCTACCTTGTCCTCCGGGTCGCGGAACAAACGGCGTCCGGGCTTGATGCCAAACATACCGTCCTTGGCCGTCGTGCTTTTGGGACCGGCCTTGGGGCCCGCACCCGCGCCGGTGCGGTGGGTATCGGGTTCGCCACCATAGTCTTCAGGTTTGCCCATGACGCGCACCACCTCTTCCACATCGGGCAGCATGATGATGCGACGCGAACCAAGCTCGGCGCTCAATAACTCGCCCAGGCGCATCTCTATGTCGCGCATAATCTCCTCACGACCTTCACTCTCGTGAAAGCGCACGCGAATATTGTCCAGGTACCCTTTCAGATACTCGTAAGCGTCGTCGTCAATGGCAATCGGATAACCACCGAGGTTGATATTCAGAACCTTATTCATGGTTGTTAATTGTTTCAGGTTGGGTTTGATGTTGGTGAAGTGTGCATGGGAATTCAGGAACGGGCCAGCGTCTGACCGACCGACTGCACCAGTTCCTGCCAGCTGTGTGACAGGGCGCCGAGCACCATCTGGCCCTTATCCGTAATGGTGAAGTACTTGCGCGGGTGCCCACTGTTGTTGTCCCGCCAGGCGTACTCCACCAGTTCTTCCTTTTTGAGGCGCGCCAACAAAGGGTAAAGGGTGCCCTCCACAACGATGAGGTTGTTCGCCTTGAGGCGATCCAGTATGTCGCCTGTGTACACTTCTTCCTCGGCAATAATGGCCAGGATACAGAGTTCCAGCACCCCCTTGCGCATTTGTTGCTTAGCATTTTCCAAATCCATGGCGCTGCGTTTTTGCGGTTGAATGATTGTTGATGCAAATATACAGGTAAAACCAGTTACTATGCAATACATAGTATTTGAACATTCGAATTTACTGGACAAACATAGTATTTCAATCGACGAACCTTTTTTCGGCCCCTTCCGGACTGCAGGATCGGGTCCGGGGGTGCGCGATTTTTTTCCCAAACAAGATTTGCCTTTTCCGAATCATCATTGTACCTTTGCAGCCCATTTTTTAAATCGATGCGGTTATGGATGCCTTTGTCGCGTACTCCATTCCCATTCAAGGGTTAAAGTATGGAGTGCATCGTTTCGCATATGACGTCGACAAGGCGTTTTTCGCCCACTTCGAAGGTTCACCCTTAGAAGAGGCGGAAGTGCACGTCGATTTGGCGTTGGATAAGCGGTCGGACATGTTGTTGCTTGATTTTGCGCTGCAGGGAACCGTCCGGACGGAATGTGATCGTTGTACGGCGCCGATCCGGCTGCCGGTCAATGACCAGCGCCAATTGGTGGTCAAGTACGGGGATGCCAACGGGGAGGCCGAAGACGAGGTAGTGTTCATTCAGCGCGAAACGCACGACTTCAACGTAGCCAAGTACCTGTATGAATTTACGGTACTGGCCATGCCCTACATCCGGGCATACGACTGTGAAAATGACGATCCACGCCCCTGTAATATGGAGGTGCTCGAACATTTACAAAACATTGCCCGGGAAGCGGATTATCCGGCCTGGGACGCATTGAAAGATTTTAAAGAAAAACCGTAGGCCAACAGCCTGCAACTGCAACACAATTGAGCCATGCCCAATCCTAAATGGCGGCACTCCAAGCGCCGCAAACGCGCACGCCGCACGCACTACACAACCGATGTGCCCCAGGTAGCCACCTGCCCGACTACCGGAGAGCGCCACCTTTTCCACCGCGCTTACATGGTGGAAGGCGATCTGTACTATCGCGGCCAGGTGCTGGTTCCCGGCACCCCGGTCGATGCCGATGAAGTAGGATAATCTGCCGCCGTCTCCGGATCCGACCGGGACAAGCGCTATTTTGTTTTTTTCCGCACAGCCTTTTAATGGTCGGGAAGACGCCTTGTCTGCCGATGATTAAAAGGCTTTCGGATTTTTCATTCCCCTGTTATGAAAACAATCATCACAACGGATCAGGCCCCCCTGCCCATTGGCCCCTACAACCAGGCGGTATCCTCCAATGGGCTGGTGTTTGTCTCCGGACAAATTGCTATCGACCCCGCTACCGGCCAACTGGTGCTGGATAGCATCGAGGCCGAAACGCACCGGGTGCTCCAAAATGTGCGTGCCGTACTGGAGGCCGCCGGCTCCGGGCTCGACCGGGTGGTCAAGTCGTCGGTGTTCGTCAAAGACATGAATCAGTTCAGCCGCATCAACGCGGTGTACGCCGAATACTTCTCCGAATCCACCGCGCCGGCGCGAGAACTGGTGCAGGTGTCGGAGTTGCCCAAATTCGTCAACATCGAAATTTCCGTCATCGCCACCGTGTAATAATCCCTTTACTGTCCCCATGAAGAACATTCTTTCTGCCATCCAGCCTACCGGCGACCTTCACCTCGGCAATTATTTCGGCGCAGTCAAAAACTGGGTAGACCTCCAGGCGCAGTACCACTGCACTTACGGGGTGGTGGACTACCACTCCATCACCATGCCGTATAAGCCCGACCAGTTGCGGGAGAACACCTGGAAAATGGCCTTTTACCTGCTGGCTTGTGGCGTGAAAGCCGAATACCTGTTCATCCAGAGCCTGGTACCCGAGCACGTCGAGTTGTCATGGGTACTCAGCAGCGTGACCTCTTATGGAGAGTTGACGCGCATGACCCAGTTCAAGGACAAGACCGTACAACTGCAGGAAAAAGACAAGGATGCCTTTGTCAGCCACGGCCTTTTTGCATACCCTGTGCTGCAGGCGGCGGATATCCTCATCTACCACGCCGACTACGTGCCGGTGGGCAAGGATCAGGAACAACACCTTGAGCTGTCGCGCAACATTGCCCAGCGCTTCAACAACCAGTTCGGCAAGGAGTACTTCCGGGCTCCCGAGCCGCTGTTTACCGAAACGCCCAAGATCCTCTCGACCGCCGACCCCAACCGAAAAATGAGCAAAAGCCTGGGCGAGAAGCATTACATCAACCTGTTTGGCGAGGCCGACCGCATTCGCAAACAGGTCAAGTCCGCCGTAACCGACACCGGCGACACGCCGGCCGGCGAAATGAGTGCGGGCGTCCAGAATCTGTTCGGGCTCCTGCGCGCCTGTAATCAAACAGAAGCGTACAACGCGCTCATGGACGACTACCAGGCGGGCACGCTGCGCTACAGCGATCTCAAAGAAACAGTGGCCGAAGCCCTGGTGGAACTCACCACGCCCTTCCGCGAGCGCTTCGCCGAAATACAGGCCGATAAAAAAGCGTTCAAAGCACAAATTCAGGAAAGCAGCGCCGTTATTCGCCGGCGCGCCCAGCAAACGATGCGGGAAGTGCGTGACCTTTGCGGATTGCCCAACCTGAAAGGATAAATTCAATTTCCGGAAAACCCCCATTCTCCGGAATAACCCCGAAGTTTGCAGGACGCCAGCGAACACGTTCATGCACCGTTACCCATCCGAGAACCGTCTGATCCGCCCCGACCTCTTCTGTGTCGGATCGATATCGCTGTTTTCTCTCTTCGCCTGCCACCTGAACGCCCAATGCCCCCTGACCGTGGAGGCAGGGCCTGACCAGTCGGGCTGTTCCGTTCCATTCTCCACCCTGTTAACGGGTACCGTAACGGGGCCGTTTGAGCATTTTTTCTGGACACCGGATGGCGGACTCTCCAGTCCGGATGTATTGACACCCACCGCCACGGTTACCCAGCCTGCGGTGTACATACTTCAGGCCAAAACGACCGATACAACCGTGAATCTGGTGTTCAACGGCCATTTTGAGTTGGGAAACACCGGTTTCGAGACCGATTACGCCTACAACCCCGGGTTTACCGTCAACCCGCGCTTCGGCACGTATGAAATTGCCGCTTTACCCTCCCAGACTTTTCCGCTTTGCCCCGACCATACCTCGGGCGCAGGGCAGTACATGATCGTAGACGGCGCCGATGTGCCCGGTCTGCGTGTGTGGCAGCAAACCGTACCGGTTACCCCCCAGACTTTCTACCGGCTGTCCTTTTGGGTGGTCTCTTTTCACGAATTTCCGCCGTTCGCCGTTTTTCAAGCGTCTGTTAATGGCCTGTTGTTGGGCACGGTGGCGCAGGCCGATCAAAACTGCGCCTGGAGACACTTTACGGTCGATTGGTACAACGACGACCAAACGCTGGTGGAGCTCGCCATTGACAACCTGATTGTAGCCGCGGATTACAACGACTTTGGGCTCGACGACATCGCGCTCTGGCCGATCTGTTCTGTTCAGGATACGGTTCGCGTGATCCCGGTGGCGGTGGATGCACAAGCCGAAGCGTTGGTTTACCTGCCCGCCACAGGCGATACGGTGTCGCTGAACGGCAGCGGAATGAGCACCCATGGAGATGTTGCCTTTCAGTGGAGCACACCCGACGGCCTGGTGGTTGCCGGCGCCAACTCGCCCCGCCCGCTGGTCACTCAACCGGGCACTTACCTCCTGACCGTAACGGACACAGCCAGCGGTTGTACGGACACGGCGTCTACGCTCGTGGCGCTACAACCCAACAGAAAGGTGTACGCGCCCAACGTATTTTCACCCAATGACGACGGGGAGAACGATCGCTTTACCCTTTTTGGAGCGGGTATTTCGTCCATTAACAGCCTTCAGATTTTTGACCGCTGGGGTAGCCTGGTATGGGCCGGCGTTCATTTGGAGCCCGGCAACGAACCGGACGGTTGGGATGGGCGGATCAATGGGTTCGACCTGGCGCCGGGCGTCTATGCCTGGCAAGCCGAGGTGTTTTTTACCGACGGTTATCGGGAGCTATTGGCCGGAAACGTCACGTTGGTGCGATAAACAGCCGACAGGCCGGATGCCCTGACCCTTGTTTTAAGGGCCTACGGTTACAACCGAAAACGCTTCTGCATTCAGATACCGTTGGGCCATGTCCCGGAGCGTTGCCGGGGTCACGTGCCGCACGGTGTCTGTCAATTCTTCATAGGCTTCGAGTGGGAGCTGGTCTACCACGTAGCTGCGCAGGAGGATGGAAGCGTTCAGGGGCCCGTCGAGTCCGTTGAGCAGCATACCCAGGAGGTAGTTCCGCACCATATCGAGTTCGGCCTCCGAAATCAGTTCATCCTGCAGGCGACGCATTTCGCCAAAAATTTCCCGCTGGGCGGCGGCGGCGTTTTTGTGGTCAACCTCCGTGTCGATGTACAGAAACCCGTCGTACACCATGGCGTCTATGCTGGAGTAGATGTTGTAGGTGTACCCGAGTTTTTCGCGGACGTTCATGCTCAGCCGGGAGCCGAAATACCCGCCCAGTACGGTATTGAGGATCATCATCGCGTTGTAATCGGGATGATGACGACTGAAAAGCCGTCTCCCGATTTTGATGGCCGTCTGCAAGGAGCCCGGATGGCGCAATGAGCGGTGTACGGGCTGAAGGGGCGGGGGCGGCAATGCCGCATTGGGTGTGTCGCTTACCTTTTCCGGTGCATCACCGAACAGGGATTCCATCAGTTGCAGCACCTGGTCGCTGACGCCCCCACTGAGGATTACGGCGCTGCGCGACGGTGTGTGCCACCGGGCATGGTGTTGCAGCAGGTCATCGCGTTTGAGCGCCCGATACATTTCCGGCGTGGAGTTGTAGCCATAGGGATGGCCGGCGCCGAAGAGGGCTTCCGTCAGCTCCCGATAGGCCACGATCTCCACCTTTTCGAGGTCTACCAGCAGTTCCTGGATATTGTTTTCCTTAAAAATGCCGAGTTCTTCTTCCGGGAAAACGGGGTGCTGAATGAGCTCGGCAAACAGTGGAAGAATATCCCGGGCGTATTTACCCAGGCCGTACAGTACGATACTGGCGTTGTCCAGCGATGCCGGGGTTTGTACCGAGCTACCGTAAAAATCGAACAGGTCGGCCAGTTCGGCGCCCCGGTGTTGCAAGGTGCCTTCGCGCAGCAACCTGGCAGATGCGCGGGAGGCGAGCCGTTTTTCCTCGTGCGGCCTGCCGGCTCGGAATATCCAGTCGACCTTCAACGCCTGTTGGGAGGGATGGGGCACGGCATACACCTCGATGCCGTTGCGCAGGGTCATTTGCCGAACCTCGGGCAACGGCGCGGGCATGATGCGATGAATGGGCGGCGCCTTTCGGCGTTCGTGGGCAGGCATGAACGGTTGGGTTTACAAAAAAATAACGGCAAAGAACATATATTTTGGGCAAATGACGGCGTATCAAACGATTTTATCTTCACATCTTTGCCCTCATGGAATGGCATTGGCAAACCATCGAATCAGTATTCAGCGCGCTGGACAGCAGCCCGGTGGGTCTGTCGGGCGGGGAGGCGCAGCGCCGTCTGGAAGTACACGGGCCCAATGCACTGCCGGAGCGCAAGGGACCGAGCGTATTTCGACTGTTGTTGCGGCAATTCACCGACTTCATGATCCTCATCCTGCTGGGGGCCGCAGTCGTTTCCATGGCTTTACAGGAGTGGAAGGATGCCATAGTCATCCTGCTCATCATTGTGGTCAACGGCATCATCGGCTTTTACCAGGAATACAACGCGGAAAAAGCGCTGGCATCTCTGAAAAAGCTGGCTGCGCTATACGCCACCGTGTTGCGCGACGGTCAGCATTTACTGCTGGATGCCGAGAAGTTGGCGCCGGGGGACGTGGTGCTGCTCGAGGCGGGCAATATTGTGCCTGCCGACCTTCGGCTGGTGGAAGAGGTAGCACTACTTGTCGATGAAAGCACCCTTACCGGCGAATCGCGCCCTGTCTCCAAATCGGCCGTACCGCTGGACATTCCTGACCTGCCGTTGGCTGAGCGGAACAACATGCTGTACAAGGGCACACAGGTGGTGGCCGGAAAGGCCCGGGCGGTGGTGGTGGCCACGGGGTTGAACACCGAGTTGGGCGCCATTGCGCAACTCTTGCAGGAGAGCTACACCCCTACCCCACTGCAAATCCGGCTCAATGATTTCGGAAAAAAGCTGTCCTGGGTGGTGTTGGGCATCTGCACCATCCTGTTTGCTGTTGGGTACCTGCGCGGCGAGGCCCCAATGACCTTGCTGCTGACCGTGATTTCACTGGCTGTCGCCGCCATTCCCGAAGCACTCCCGGCTGTGGTCACCATCGCACTGGCCCGTGGCGCCGGACTCATGGTGGGTCGGAATGCCCTCATTCGAAAATTGCCCGCGGTGGAGTCGTTGGGTTCGGTTACGTATATCTGCACCGATAAAACAGGTACGCTCACCCAAAACCGGATGACCGTGCTGGAGGTGTACGCTTACGAACCGGAAGACGGCGCGCTGGCGCCCACCCGGCTGCAAACCTGTATGGCGCTGAACAACGATGCCCGTATGGAGGCGGACAAGCCGCCGTTTGGCGACCCCACCGAGATCGCCCTGCTCCAATACCTGCGAGACAAGCAACTGGACCCCCTGGCCCTCCAACGCACTGCGCCCCGGCTGACCGAGATTCCTTTCGATTCCGGGCGCAAACGCATGACCACCGTACACGCCGAAGGCGGCCGGTACCGGATATGGGCGAAGGGCGGACTGGAGGCGATTCTGGAACGCTGCAATCCGGCGAAAGACTATACGGAAGAGAAAGAAGTGGCGGAGCAGTGGGCCTCGCGCAGCCTGCGGGTGCTGGCTTTTGCTACCCGGGTGGTGGACTTGTTGCCGCCCACCGATCAAATGCACTTGCTGGAACAGGAACTGACCCTGGTAGGGCTGGTCGGCATGGCCGACCCTCCGCGCCCGGAAGCAGCATCGTCGGTGGCTACCTGCCGAAATGCGGGGGTGCAGGTGGTCATGATCACCGGCGATCACCCGGTAACGGCGGCGGCCATCGGCAAGGAAATCGGGTTGTTGACGGACAGCGACCGCATCCTGAGCGGACAAATGCTCAGCCGGATGGACGACGCCGCGCTGGCAGCAGAGGCGCCGGACATCCGCGTGTATGCGCGTGTTTCTCCGGAGCAAAAACTGGACATCGTCAGGGCCCTCCAGGAAAACGGGCAGTTTGTCGCCATGACAGGCGACGGCGTAAACGACGCACCCGCGCTTCAAAAAGCCCATGTCGGCATCGCCATGGGCATTTCCGGCACCGACGTGTCGAAGGATGCATCTGATATGGTGTTGCTCGACGACAACTTCGCCACCATCGTTGCCGCCATCCACGAAGGGCGGCGTATTTACGACAACATCCTCAAGTTCATCCGGTACATCCTCACCGGAAATGCCGGTGAAATATGGACGATATTTCTGGCGCCGCTGATCGGCATGCCCATCCCGTTGCTGCCCATTCACATTTTATGGATCAACCTGGTGACCGACGGTCTGCCGGCCCTGGCGCTGGCTGCCGAGCCGGCCGACCCGGACGTCATGCAACGACCGCCACGGCCACCCGGACACGGGTTGTTTGCCGACGGGCTGGGCTATAAAGTGTTGTGGTCAGGTCTGTTCATCGCTTTTGTTTGTCTCGGCATCCAGGCCTGGGCGCTGCGGACCGGTGGTCACGGCCAGACGATGGTCTTCACAACCCTCGCTTTTTGCCAGCTTTTCGGTGTTTTAGCCATCCGCAGCCCACGCTTTCACCTTTGGCAGATCGGGGTTTTCAGCAATCCGGGTTTGGTGTGGTCGATTCTGCTGGTGATGGGTCTGCAGCTGGCCATCGTTTACGCCCCGATTTTACAGGGTGTTTTTCGAACAGAGGCGCTTACCGCTTACGAACTGGCCGTGTGTATGGGTGGCGCGCTGGTGGTCTACCTGGCGCTGGAACTCGAAAAATGGGGTATACGACGGGCAAAGCAAGCAAATTAACGCATATCCATCTGTAACTTCGCACGGCCAAACGTTCAAAGGACAGAAGTCAGCCGTTCATGCGCGAGATCCTCAGCCAACTCAATTCTGCATTCGATCATCGCAATCGCCTGGGCATTATGGTCATTTTGATCGCAAATGAATGGGTGGAATACAATACGATGAAAGATTTGTTGTCGCTGACCGACGGCAACCTGGCCAGCCATTTGCGTTTGCTCGAACAGGCCGAATACATTCTTGTGCGAAAGGAGTTCGTCGGTCGGAAAACGCGCACCACCTACACGACCACGGATGCGGGCAAACATGCTTTTCAGCAACATCTGACGGCACTGGAAAACGTTATCCTTTTGGGCAAAGAGGAATGACCACACGCATTTTATCCATCAAACTACAACAATGAATATAGCCGATTTGAGAAGGAGTTATTCGCTGGAAACCCTTTCGGAGCACAATGTTCCCGACAACCCGTTCCAACAGTTCACCCACTGGTTCGAAGAAGCGTTGCGGGCGCACCTGTATGAGCCCAACGCCATGGCTTTGGCCACTGCCAACGCCCAGGGGGCGCCCTCGGTACGGATGGTTTTGCTCAAAGGGTTCGATGAGTCGGGGATGGTCTTCTATACCAATTACGAAAGTCGCAAAGGCGGTGAGCTGGACGAAAACCCGCAGGCCGCGCTGTTGTTCTGGTGGGCCGAGCTGGAGCGACAGGTGCGCATCGAAGGCCGGATTTCCCGAGTCGACCCCGAAGAATCGCTGGCGTACTTTCAGTCGCGCCCCAGAGAAAGCCAATTGGGCGCCTGGGCCAGCCCCCAAAGCCGGCCCATCGCCGCCCGTGAGGTCATTGAGCAAAACATGGCCGAACTCGAATCGCGCTTTGCCGATCAGGAGGCCCTGCCCCTGCCGCCCAACTGGGGAGGGTTCCGGCTCGTGCCCGCGGTGTTTGAATTTTGGCAGGGACGCGAAAACAGGCTGCACGACAGGATCGTTTACACGCGAACAGACGCCGGTTGGCATACCGGCCGCATCGCGCCATAACGAAACAAACGACTATTTTACCAGTACATATAGAACCTCCGGATTCCACACCAGCAACCTGTTTTCAGCAAAATTCAGGCGATTCCCCGATGCAGCAACCGCCGGGAGGGTTGTGCGCTGTACCTGGTGCAATGGCATGTTCTCTGCATACAGATTCGTACTGTCGGTATAATACAATACATCCTGACGCACCTCAAAAGACTCGCCCGGGTGCTCCGGCAAGTATTGTTCCTGAAATTGGGCAAAGGCATCAAAGACAAATATACCCATGCCGGCAACCGACGCATACAGCCGGTTATCGCTTTCCTTCATGCCCAGCATGTTTATTTTGTCGAGGAAGAGCTGCCCCAGGTGCTGGCTTTCGTACAATTGCGTTCCCTCCGGCGTGATTTTGCGCAGGCGGAACGCCACCTCATCGTATATCCACAAGTTGCCGTCGCGCGAAGAGGCTACCGTACGCACCTCGGGGTACCCGGCCTGCAGGAGGTTCAACTCCCCCAGGACGGTCAAACTGCGGTCCAGAAACAATACCGTCCTGAATTCCGAATACCAGGCAAGCGTTTTTAGCGGGTTGGTAACGTCCAGAACGGTCGCTTTACCCAAACGGTTGTTCGAATACCCGGAAAGCAGCCGGCCATCGGGGGCATATTTTTCTAAGCTGTTGGACGCCGTAATGCGGTACACGTTTCCCAGGTTGTCGGCGGTGGCAAAATAGGTTCCACCCGGAAGTGCCAACGCAATGGAAAAGGAGTCCGTTGCCTCCTGAGCCGGCAATACCTGTGGCACTACGCCACCCAAACAGCACCATACCAGTGCCAGGATTGCCCAATGCAGGCAGCAATGAAAAAGACCGTATGACATTTTGTCGTATATTGTTTTGATTTTGCCAATATGACATGCTAAAAACACCCCTCACCGGACAAAATAACGCATTTACGGCGATGGTATGCGAATTGAACAGGGGAAAGTGTTGTTAAGCATAAACAACCATTTCACACATAAAACCACCAAGCCATGACGCTAGTAAAATTTCAACCAGCTCCCAGCCCGTTTCGTTCGCTGTTCAACGAGTTCTTTAACACTTCGATGGATGAATTTCTGCCTTCCAGCCGTGTTCCTGCCGTAAACGTTGTGGAAACAGACAAAGGGTTTCGCCTCGAATTGGTTGCCCCGGGTTTTGAAAAGGGCGATTTTCAGATCGCGCTGGATAAAAACGTGTTGACCGTTTCGGCAAAAAAGGAAAGCGAAAACGAGGAAACAACCGAAAAATACCGGCGCCGGGAGTACCAGTTCAGTTCTTTTGAACGCAGTTTTAACCTGCCCGAAACACTGGATCAGGACAGTGTAAAAGCCACCTACCAAAATGGGGTGCTTCACCTTGAACTGACCAAAAAAGCGCCTGCGGTTAACCCGGTGAAGTCCATCGCGGTGAACTAACCCGGCGGGCATCAACAAAACCCAGTCTGCAGCAAGGATATCAGGCCGTTCCGGTGAACACCGGAACGGCTTTTAATTTTCCCACGATGCAAATCGAAGTGATGCGCAGTAAACCTTTTTTTTTTATCAGTGTTGATTAGAGGCAATCCGGTTGTGCCGAAAACGGGAACTGGGTTGCATTCATAAGGTTAGTTAATAGGGTTTTAGGTGTTTTCATAGAGCCGGGGCAGTAATGTCCTGGCTCTTTTTTTGGGCACGTCCTTCGGAATCCATACTTTTGTTCATCATTTCAACAAGCATGGCGCACGAACAAACTACGAATGAGTTGTCGGAGGAAAGGGATATTGAACGCCTCGTAGCGGGTGGATTCGAAGATTATTCCGCCTTGTACGATCAATGGGAGCAGCCGGTAGTGCGGGCACTGGAAGCCGATGGTTGCGCGCCCAGTACGGCGAAAGTGTTTTTCCGCACGGCATTGTTGCATGCGGCGGAGCTGACCGGCCAGGGCGATCGCCCTTTGCAGGCCCCGTTCGGGTTTTGGCTGAAATGCCTGGCGAAAAGCCACTACCGTTCCTGGTCAGCCGAAAAACAGGACGCCCTGGAAGGCCAATCGCCATTCGAGGCCGACATTCCCCTTCCGGATGACACCGGTTTGTCCTCATTTCGCAAAAAAATGTACGCCTGGCAAAAACTGGCCGAGACGCCGGACGATTGCCGCGAGCGGTTGCTTGCACATTCGGAAGAGACTGATACGCCGGATCCGTGTCGTTCGACCTACGTTGGCCTGTTAAACCGGGGCGCAGTGATGCCCGGCTGGGCAGTGGATTCCCTGCGCGATCAGGCGGGCTGGGAGGGCTTTGCGACTACGCATGCCCTGGAGAAATTTCGGGCGCAAAACAAGGCGCACACACCGGCCCGGTCGCAAAATGCCTACTTCTGGATAGCGCTAATCCTGTTCACCCTGGCTGTACTGACATACATCGGCAGCCGGTTATTGATGAACTTCGACGCCAATCGAAACTTTGAAGCGAATTTTCAACCGCCCAAGAGCATCATGACCGACCTGAAAGACCGATATGGCCCGGCCCGTGGCAACGACAGCACGGGCGCGCGGCCGGCGGCTTGCGACCAGCTGCTGCAACAAGCCGACCTTGACTACGGCCGCAACAGACTGGAAGCGGCAAAAGACGCCCTGCTGTTGATTGCGCTGGATGCTGAATCGGTTTGCAACTCCGACGCCTGGTTTTACCTCGCCGTCATCAGTCTGGACGAAAAAGACCCTGCCACTGCACTGCAATGCCTGGCCAAGATTCAGGACCTTGAGTATTTTGGTGAAGACATTTACTGGTATCAGGCACTGGCCTTCGTGCAAATGGCCGGACAGAATAAAATCCATTCTGAAAAGGCACGCAGGGCCATCCTCCGTTTCCTGGATACCACCCGGGATGAGGAAAGACGCAATAAAGCGGAGAAAATGCTCCAGGACTTGGGCGAATAGGTATGGAACAGGTATATCACTACTTTCCCAATTTGACGGCGGACCAGAAAAATAGCTTTGAAGCTTTGCCGGAACTGTACCGGAACTGGAACGAGCGGATCAACCTGATCTCACGGCTGGATGTGGACAACCTGGTTGAGCGGCACATCCTGCATGCATTGGCGATTGCGAAAGCCATAAACTTCCGGCCGGGCACCCGTATACTGGACCTCGGAACAGGCGGTGGCTTTCCGGGTGTTCCACTGGCCATTCTTTTTCCGGAAGTCGAATTCCTGCTCGTCGACGGCACCGGAAAAAAGATTGCAGCGGTGCAAGACATCCTGACGACCCTGGCCCTGCCGAATGCCACCGCCCGCCATACCCGCGCCGAAGAACTCCCCATGCCCGGCGCTTTTGATTTCGTGGTATCGAGGGCCGTGGCGCCGCTGGATAAGCTACTGCTGTGGAGCAGGCGCCTGATCAGCAGAAAACACCAAAACGCCTACCCCAACGGGATATGGGCCCTGAAAGGCGGCCAGTTGGACGAGGAGATTCATGCCCTCCCAGGGAAAGGAAGGAACTATACAGAGCTTATCCCCATCGCCAAATTTTTCAAGGAGCCCTATTTTGAAGAAAAATGGGTCGTTTACGTGCAAGTCTGATGCGACAGGGCATGCATCCGATCTATTTATCGTACCGGTACAGTTTGTAGCGTTCAATCATATCGATCAGTTTTTGGTCGTAATGTGCGTCGGTGGCGTACCCTTTTTTCTTCAGGCCGACAGCCCACTTCCGATAGTCGATTCCGTTTTTTTTGAGCGATGCGTACCGGCCGCTGGAAATCATGACGGAGTGGGCGCGCCAACTTTCCCAGGGGGATTTGAAAATCCGGAAAAAATCCTTGTGGTGGTCGTCAAAATGATTGGAACAGTGCCCCTTTCTGCATTTTTTGGAAAAGCATTTGATGCCAAAGTGGTTGTTGTTCAGCTTTGCCAGTTTGCTGGTGCCTGCCCTGCTTTCGATAATGCCCTGTCCCAGGCTTATGCTGGCGGGAATGCCGTAGCGCCGCATCTCGTCGATGGCCGTTTGGTAGTACCGTTTTACATACGCGCGCACTTCGGGGTTGGCAATGTCGTCGGCACTGATGGGAGCTGTTTCTGTACGGGGTTTGGCAAAGCGGCGTGTGGGTGGTTTTAGAAATTCACTTTCTTCGACCGGCGCGGTTCCGGATTCTTCCGCCATATCGTAGTTCAGGTTAACCGGCCGAACGACTTCCTCGCGGCTGAACACGGTAAAGCCGCCCATTTGGTCGCCGAAACACCAATAGGCCAGGCCAACCAGAATACCGACTTTCAGCAGGTTCCCGCGGCTGAAGGTCGCGTTGAACCAGGCGACAATGCGAAACCGAAGCGCGGCCCGCCATCTCTGCCATTGCATCCGAAACTGGCCCACAAGGTCGCGGAAGGAAAGCTCTTCGTGGTTACCGGGAGCATATTTTCCAGGTTTGTTGTTGGTTCGGGTACTGCGTTTGCGCCGGTCGGTGCCGGAAGACGACGCATATTCGGTATGCCTTTTTGTGTATCCCATCTTCCTGATCGTTAACTTTTAAATACAGACTGCAAATATAAAACACTTTGTTTTTATTTGCAACACAATTTGTATTATTTTATTGATTTTGATCCCAGGCATCCCGGCGCCTGTTTTTTTCGCCAATAAGAGCAGCGAAATCACCGTGTCGGGCGTTGTTTAACCAACTGCGCGCGGCCTGGCGGTATTTTTTGACCGACCATGTTCCTACAGAATCATTCGACATTCCCGGTATGCACATCTCCTTACCACTTGACCATACGGAAGATCATCTGATTGACGCCCTGAAACGTCAGGACAGGCGCGCACAGCAATACCTGTACGAGCAGCATTTTGGCAGTTTGATGGGCGTTTGCCTGCGTTATGCCGGCTCGCGCGATGAAGCGCTGGATTTGTTGCATGAGGGTTTTATCAAGATTTACCAGCATATCGGCCGGTACCAGCCCGGCAGTTCACTGGGCGCCTGGATGCGGACGGTGATGGTCAACACGTGCATCGATTATTATCGCCGCGCCCTTCGCCGGCGCACCGATGACCTGGACGATGTGTACCACTTGTCCTCCGAAGAGCCCGACGCGACCAGCCAGCTAACCGAATACGAGATTCTGGAAGCCATTCACGGCCTCTCCCCCGCCTACCGCGCAGTGTTTAACCTGTTTGTGGTGGAAGGTTACTCTCACAAGGAAATTGCCGACGCCCTTCAGATTACGGAAAGTACCTCACGCAGCAACCTGGTAAAAGCGCGGATCAAACTAAAAGAGTATTTCGCGCTCAAGCGCATGGAATTTGAATAATTGCGATCATGACTGAACGTCAACTAAAAGACATATTAGGCAAACTGGAGGTTCCGTACGCGCCGGAAACGTGGGAAGCGCTCTCGCAAAAGCTGGATGCGTTGCAGGATCCACCCGTTGTGGATGCCGTGGACAAGCTGGTCTACCGTAAAATCGGCCGGCTGGAAACGCCCTACGACCCCGCGAGTTGGAACCGAATGGCCCATCGGCTTGATGTGCAACGCCGACGTACCCTGGTGGTGCGTTTCGGCAAAGTGCTGGAAGCGGCCGCCATCGTCCTGCTCTTGTTGCGCTTTGCACCCGACTGGTTGGAGAAAGGCACCCAAAAACCTGCCGGTGTACCGTCGGCTGAAAAAATTGCCAGCGCTGCAGCCTCGGTCGAGAAGGCGGAAAACGCCGGCGCCAACGGCAAACAACCTGCGACAAAGGCAACCTTAGGTGCAGAAAACGGCATGGCCGCCCGAAACCGGACAGGCAATACAGGACCGGGGCATTCCGGTTCCTACCGAAACGCAAGCACCAATGACCGCACCTTACCGGGTGTGGTGCAATCGCTCCCGGTATTGCCGGCGCTCCTGCAGGCGAAAACCGTCCTTCCGGAATTGCCTTACGCCGCCGATGGCATCGCGCTGCGAAGCGACCAACGGGTGCAGCCGCTGGCGACGCCGGAGCCGGAACTTGTCAATAAAAATTTCCATCCCGACCTGGGCCGCTACGCTAGCGAGCCAAAAGTGCCGCGCTCGCCGACGGTATATTTTGCCGCTTCTTTTTTAGGCGAATGGAACCAGTACCGCTGGTCTTCCGGCTCAGACTATGCGCCCGCAGTCGGCGCCTCGGCCGCAGTCGGCCGCCGTGGGCCCAAATGGACGGTGGAAGGCGGAGCCGGTTATGTACGCAAGCAGTTTACCCCAAAATCGGAGACGGAAATCCTGTCCGGCAATCAAACCACCGGTTATACCGGCCTGGAGATTAGCGGGGTGGAGGCCGACGTTCTTCAGGTACCCGTTCGCATCATGCGGAAGGTCGGCCAATGGGGTGGACTGCGGTTGCTGGCCCTCACGGGTGCTACCGGGCATTTTGCACTGTACAAGGAATACGATTTCGACGCCGTATACTTCGAGCCACCCCAGACGTCAGGAGGCAACCTGCCCAAGCCCAGCGGGCAACCCAAACGACTTGTTCCGGGCAACGGCATCCTGGAAGGCGGCAGCCTGGGCGAAAACACCTGGGCATCACTCGATCTGGGTATTCAGCTCGAGTACCCATTGGGAAAAAGGAGTCGGTTATTTCTCCAGCCGGCCGCCCAGATTGGCCTCAATGCCGTCGAATTAGGCCCTGAACCGGTTTATAATAACAGCTTCAGGGTACAGGCAGGCGTCCAGACCGACCTTTGAGGCCAAGCAAAAAACGCATGGCACACTTGTAAGCCGCTGCATTCGAATGAATGTCAGCGGCTTACCTATTTTATGTTAAAAGATTTTTGTACCACAATTTATCTAAGTGTGACAAAGTTTTGTCGCGTATGCGTCATCCGGGTGGGTAAAACCCGGTTTTAACGCATTGGCATGTTCCATTGGCAAGCAATTTGAACTATACCCTTCAACAACCAAAAAAAATAATCCAACCCGGTTCAACCGGCCATCTTTCACCACCTCTCATCCAACCGATAATCTTCGCCATGAAACAATCAATCGTAATCCTGCTCTTCGCCATCGCCGCCATGACTTTCCTGGCCGCTCCGGCCCCTGCTCAAACGGTCAGCTTCGACCAGTTTCTCCAGCAATTCCCGGCAGCCACCCTGCCGTACAGCATCGACGCCGACGCACTCCAGGCCGACCTGTCGAATAACGAACCATCCAAAGTTGCACGTCTTGACTGGGCATACTTCGAGTTCCTGCCCGAACTGGAAAACAACGCACAGTTCTGCCGCATGCCGGTTTACCCGGAACCGGTGGCTCGTTTTGAGACCGACAAGTACCACGCAGTGTTGTACAACCTGGCCCGTGGCGCCAGCAAAGGCTCCAAATTCTATACCATCTCGGTATTCGACAAGGAAGGCACCCATCTGGGCACGCACTACATCGGTGGCATCACGAACAAGCAGATGAACGCTTTCTCGATCAGCACCGACCTCATCGCCACCGTAAACAGCTTTTCGATGGCGGTTGCCAAAGGTGAAACAGCCGCTCCTGCCGGCACCCAAACCATTCAACTGGCCGCACCCGGCAACCCGAACGAACTGGGCTTTGCCGCCGGCAAAAGCAGCGACCTTCGCAGTTCCACCTCGGCAAGCAGCCGCACGGACATGAAATAAGAACGGAAGTATCAAATGAAGCAATAAAAAAAACCGTCGGCGGAAACGTCGGCGGTTTTTTTATTTAATCTATCCTGTAGCCGCGATCAATACAGCGGGTATTTTTCCATCATGGTGTTTACTGCCTGGCGGACACGGCTGTGGGTGGCGGCATCGTCCGGATGCATCAACACCTCATCGATCCAGGCTACCACCTGCCGGCATTCCTGTTCGCCAAATCCCCGTGACGTAATCGCAGCCGACCCCACCCGCATGCCGGAGGTGGTCATAGGCGGTTGGGGATCGAAGGGGATCATGTTTTTGTTGATGGTAATGTCGGCTTCGCCCAACGCTTTTTCCGCCACCTTTCCGGTCACATTTTTGGAGCGCAGGTCGATGAGCATGAGGTGGTTGTCGGTACCGCCGGAGATGATGTTGTATCCTCTGGACATGAACTCTTCGGCCATGGCCCGGGCATTTTTGATCACTTGCCGACCGTAGTCAGTGAAAGCAGGCTGGAGTGCTTCCCCGAAGGCGACGGCTTTGGCGGCGATGACGTGCTCGAGCGGGCCACCCTGCATGCCGGGGAACACGCCACTGTCGAGCACGCTCGACATTTGAACCGGCTCTCCTTTTTTGTTGGTGCGCCCCCAGGGGTTATCGAAATCTTTCCCCATCATCACGATACCGCCCCGCGGGCCGCGCAGGGTTTTGTGGGTAGTGCTGGTCACGATGTGGCAATGGGGCATCGGGTCGTTCAACAGTTTGGCGGCGATGAGCCCTGCCGGGTGGGCGATGTCGGCGAGCAGCAGGGCGCCCACGCTGTCGGCGATGCGCCGAAAGCGTGCATAGTCCCAGTCGCGGGCATAAGCGGAGGCGCCGCAGATGAGCAGTTTGGGTTTCTCGCGTTGGGCGATCTCCTCCACTTTGTCCATGTCAATACGGCCGGTGTCTTCTTCCACACCATAAAAAGACGCCGAGTAGACCTTTCCGGAGTAGTTGACGGGCGAGCCATGGCTGAGGTGGCCACCATGAGCGAGGTTGAAGCCCAGGATTTTATCGCCGGGTTGGAGGCAGGCCAGGAACACGGCGGCATTGGCCTGGGCGCCGGAGTGGGGCTGCACGTTGGCCCAGGCAGCGCCGAAGAGCTGGCACAGGCGATCGATGGCGAGTTGCTCGACCTGGTCGACCACCTCACAACCGCCATAATAGCGTCGGCCGGGGAGGCCCTCCGCGTATTTGTTGGTCAGGCAGGTGCCCATAGCCTGTAAAACGTTTGCCGAGGTAAAATTCTCGGAAGCGATCAGCTCCAGGCCGCGCTGCTGGCGTTGGAGTTCTTTGTCGATGAGGTCGAAGACGATATCGCGCATGTGGTGGTGGTTGTTGTTTGGAAAGAAATTGCGGGGTAAAGATATTGAAATGTGGAGGTGAATATCCCAACTGCCATCCGGTATCTTTGCGCCATGAAACTACGAATCGGCACGCGTGGCAGCGCACTGGCGCTGTGGCAGGCGCAGCATACCCAGGCCGAACTGCAAAAAATTGACGTTGCTTCGGAGTTGGTCATCATTTCTACGAAAGGGGATCAGATCCAGCACCTGGGCTTCGACAAGATGGAGGGCAAAGGATTTTTTACCAAAGAGATCGAAGAGGCGCTCCTGCTGGGCGAGGTGCATGTGGCGGTGCATTCGATGAAGGATCTGTCGACACAGCAGCCCGAGGGATTGGTGGTGGCAGCAGTATCGTACCGTGAAGACCCCTCAGACCGGCTTTTAGTGCGACCGGAAGCGTACGATCCGTCTCAGCCCTTCCGTCTCTGCACCGGGGCAGTGGTTGGCACTTCGGCAGCCCGGCGCAAAGCGCAGATACTGGACTTTCGGCCCGACGTCAGGGTGAAAGACCTGCGAGGCAATGTACCTACGCGGGTTGACAAGCTGCGGGCGGGCGATTACGATGCCATATTCCTCGCCGGTGCGGGTCTGGAACGGCTGCAACTCGACGTGAGCGACCTGCAGGTGCTGCACCTCCAGCCGCGCGAGTTTGTACCTGCGCCGGCGCAGGGCGTACTGGCCTGGCAAACACACCGCGACGACATGGCGACGCGGCGGCTGTTCAGTCGCTTGCACCATCCGCTGGTGGCCGCATGCACCAATGTGGAACGCAGCCTGCTGCGTTTGCTGGATGGCGGATGCCAGTTGCCCCTCGGCGCCTTTTGCGAGCGCGACGCCAACGGCCATTACCACGCCTGGGCGGCTTGCGTTGTCGACAACCAAATGCGGCGAGCGCGTGTTTCTCAAACAACGCATGAGGGGATGGCCGAGCGCCTGTTGGCGCAATTGGACAACCCTGGTACGATTTAGTTTCCGCCCATGAACAAACGCGTCCTGTTGTTGCTGTTTCATCCCCGATTTGAAACATCGGTGGTGAACAAGTACCTGTTAAATGCGGTGTCGGACATGCCGAACGTGCGCATACACGATGTTTACGAGCATTATCCCGACTTCAACGTAGCGGTGAAGCGCGAGCAGGCGTTGTTGTTGGAGCACGAACTTGTCATCTTCCAGCATCCTTTTTATTGGTACAATTTTCCGCCGCTGATGAAGCAATGGATAGACCTCGTGCTCGAACACGGATGGGCTTATGGGCGTTCCGGCAACCAACTGAATCATAAATGGGTATTTAATGCCGTCACTACGGGCGGGGCCAGGGAGGCCTACAGCCACGAAGGCCGAAATAGCCATACAGTGGGCGAGTTCCTGTTTGCCATGAAACAAACCTGCCGGCTTTGCGGCATGACCTACCTGCCCCCCTTCGTTGTCCATAACGCCAACCGAGCTTCGAATGCTGAACTGGAAGCGGCAGCAAATCAGTACCGGAAAGTGTTGCAGCGCGTGTCGGATGCACAATTCGACCCGCTCATGGCTGCATCTAGCCCTTATCTGAACGATCTCATCAACTAAATCCCTAACGCATGCCCAATGAATTTTTAAGTCTAGGCGTCATTTTTTTGGGTGCGGCCCTTGTTTTTGTGCCAATAGCCAAGCGGCTGGGCATCGGCAGCGTATTGGGCTATTTGTTGGGGGGCGTTATCATCGGCCCGTATGTGTTGGGATTTCTGCATGAGGGAGAGGAGGAAATAATGCATGCCGCAGAGTTTGGCGTAGTGATGATGTTGTTCCTCATAGGCCTTGAACTCAATCCGCAGTCTTTGTGGAAGATGCGAAACAGCATTTTGGGTCTGGGCTTGTCGCAAATGTTGCTGACGGCGGTACCCGTCGGAGTGGCGATGCTCTGGGGGGCTCAATTTGGTCTCTCACAGGCCGTTGTGGTGGGATTGGCCTTTGCCATGTCCTCAACCGCAATCGTACTGCAAACCCTTAAGGAAAAGGGGTTGAATAACACCGCAGCCGGCCACAGTGCCTTTTCCGTACTGTTGCTGCAAGACATAGCCGTGATCCCCATACTCGCGCTGATACCGTTGTTGGCTTACGGAGAGTTGGCAAACGACGAAACTGCAAACAGCCCTCGAACAACATGGGCGTCGACGCTGACCATTCTGGCTGTTTTGGCAGGCATATATCTGGCAGGAAGATTTTTGATCAATCCTTTTCTGCGTTTTATCGGGCGGGTGCGCATGCGCGAGTTATTTACGGCAGCAGCGTTGTTTATAGTAATCGGCGTTGCGTATTTGATGGAAAGCATCGGGATGAGTGCGGCCCTGGGAACGTTTATGGCCGGCGTCATGCTGGCCAACAGTGCCTACCGGCACGAATTGGAAAGCGATATTGAGCCGTTCAAAGGGATGCTGTTGGGCATCTTTTTTACGGCTGTGGGCGCCACCATCGATTTTAACCTGTTGGCAGAACACCCCTGGAAAATTCTATCCCTGGTGACCTGCATTATTTGCCTGAAGGCGGGGGTACTGGCGGTAATCGGTCGTTTTGCGCATTTGCGCCTCGACCAGAACATCCTTTTCGCGCTCCTGCTTGCACAGGTAGGCGAATTTGCCTATGTTGTTTTGAATACCGCCAAACAGTATCAACTGTTGGAACAAACGCCTTACGCCATGCTGACTGCCGTGACGACCATCAGCATGGCCTTGTCGCCCATGCTCTTGTTCATCAACGAGCGATTCATAGACCCGGTATTTGGTGTCAAACTATCTGCTGAAACACCTGAAGAAACCGCCCAGGAGGAAATGCCGCACCAACACCCCGTCATTATTGCCGGTTTCGGGCACTTTGGAAGTATGGTAGGACGCTTTTTACGCGCCAACGGCGTGGATGCCACTGTACTGGACAGCGACAGCGACCGGGTAGACCTGCTGCGCAAAATGGGGTTTGAGGTGTACTATGGCGACGCCACCCGGCTCGACCTGTTGAAAGCCGCCGGAGCGGAAAATGCAAAGCTGCTCGTTTGCGCCATCGACGATCGGGAGGCCGTCCTCCGGCTCGTTGACACCGTCCACAAACACTTCCCGCACCTTCAGATATTCATGCGCGCCCACAACCGCCTGCATGCCTATGAAATGTACGATCTGGGCCTGGAACATGTGTATCGTGAACACCTGCACACCTCGATTCAGGTAGGCGTAGATGTGTTAAAGTCCCTGGGTGGGCGCAGCTATACGGCGCTGCGAAAGGCCCAGGAGTTCATCCGTCACGATGAAGAAGCACTCAAAAAACTGGGTAAAGAACGCCACAACAAGGAACGATATATTCTGATGGTGCGCGAAGAAATTGCCCAGCAGGAAAAAGTGCTGGCGGAAGACAATAAGTTCCTTAACATTCGTCAGGACAGTGCCTGGGACAGCGAGCCCCTGAAAGAGGAGTCCACCTGAAAAAAAAGCACCCTGAAACCAACAGGCACCCGGATGTTGTCGTTACTTTGCCGTACTTCTCACTATGCAATTTGTCTTTCCTGTTTTTCTAACCGCCGCCCTCACGCTGGCCATTCCCATCCTGATCCACCTGTTCTACTTCAGGCGCTACAAGAAGGTGTACTTCACCAATGTGCGCTTTTTGAAGGAAGTCAAGGAGGAAACCAACAACCGCCGTCGCCTGCGCAACCTGCTGGTGCTGGCCATGCGGTGTCTGGCATTGGCCTTTTTGGTGCTGGCTTTTGCCCAGCCCTTTCTGCCTAAATCCGACGCCGTGAAGCGGGGCGAGCAGGCCGTCAGCATTTACGTCGACAATTCATACAGCATGGGCTCGCTGAGCGAGGAGTCGCCCCTGATCGAACTGGCCAAGCAGCGCGCACGCGACATTGTGAGCGCCTACGGGCCTGCCGACCGCTTTCAAATCCTTACCAACGAATTCGAAGGCAGAGACCAGCGCCTCATCGGGCGCGACGAGGCCATTGGGCGGATCGAGGAAATCCGCTCCGGACCGGCCACCCGCCCGCTCTCCAAAGTGCTCACCCGCCAGCAACAGGCGCTGGCCACCGGGTCGTCCGACAACCGGACGGCGTACCTGATCACCGACTTTCAGGAGAACATCAGTGATCTGGAAAGCTTTCAGGACACCCTTTTGGCGGTCAACCTGATTCCCATGCGGGCCGTTCAAACGAGCAATGTGTCTATTGACAGCGTGTGGTTCGAAAGTCCCGTTCAGGTACTCAACCAGCCGGCCAGTCTGCTGGTTCAGGTCAGCAACCGCGGTATGGAACCGGCAGAGGAGGTGCGCCTGTCGTTCTGGCACGACGGGCAGCTCAAGCCCGCCGGCACCCTGTCGCTTCCCGCCGGCGCCAGCAAGGTTGATACCATCAACTTCAACATCCTGCACAGTGGCTGGCATCGGGCGCGCATCGGGATCACCGACTATCCGGTGCAGTTCGACGACGACTATTATCTGTCCTTCCGCGTGGCCGAGCGCGTGGAGGTGCTGAGCATCAACGGTTCGGCGCCCAATCCGTACCTCAACCGCGCATTTTCCGGCGCCGGGTATTTTCGGCTGGACAATGCGGACGTGCGCAATCTGGACTATTCGCAATTTAACCGGTATCAGCTCATCATGCTGAACGAGTTGCCGGGCATTTCCACCGGCCTGGCGCAGGAACTCGAACAATACGCCCGCAACGGCGGCAATGTGCTGGTGTTTCCGGCGCGTGGAGCAGATCTGACGGCTTACGACGCCTTCCTGCAACCGTTCGGCGCCGCGCCGCTCGGCGCGTTTGAAGGAACCCCACGACAGGGCGCGCAGCTGAACACGGAAGGGTTTGTATTCAAAGATGTTTACCTGAATAAAAGTGCCAACCTGCGCCTGCCGGGCACACAAGGCAATTTCCGCATAGCACCCAATCGAGGCGAATATCTGATCACCTATCGCGACGGATCTGCGCAGCTCGCAGCCTTTGCACTTGGCGACGGTGAGTTATTCCTGTACGCCTCCCCGCTCGATGAGCAAGTGAGCGACCTGGTGCGCAACGGGGAGGTATTTGTGCCCATGCTGGTACGCATGGCTGTTTCCGGCCTTAAAGCACAAAAACCGGCCCAGACCATCGGCGCTGACGAGGTGCTCGAGGCGCCGCATCGCCCTTCGGCTGCCGGCGAAATGGTGTACCAACTCCGCCGGTTGAAAGATGATAAAAATCCGGAAGGCGCCGAATTCATCCCGGAACAACGTATACTGGGCACCCGCGTGCTGCTCAGCCCGGGAACCCAGGTACGCGATGCTGGCTGGTACGGGCTTGCCCATACACCCGACACTACCCTGGCCGAATACGCATTCAACTACGACCGTAAAGAGAGCGTGCTGACCTTTCTGGATACCGAAACGCTTGGCGCCATCGACCGGCCGGGATGGTCAGTCCTCGAAGGCAACGCACGCACCAACTTTGCCCGGGTGGTCGACGAGCAAAACCAGGGCATTGTGCTGTGGCGCTGGTGCCTGGTGTTTGCCTTGCTCTTTTTGGCGTTGGAGGGGTTGTTTTTGCGGTTGTGGCGGGTTTGAGGGCTGTCGGCCATCGGCCGTCGGTAGTCGGCCGTCGGTAGTCGGCAGTCGGCCGTCGGTAGTCGGTAGTCGGCTGTCGGTGGTTGGTGGTTGGTGGTTTCAGGGCAGGAGTTTATCCATTTGTTGTTGGAGGGTTAGGGCAGCTGCACGGGCTTTTTCTGCAAAATCTTCGCCGTCTGAAGCGTAGAGAATACCTCTGGAGCTGTTGACCAACAGCCCGCAGTCGGGGGTAAGCCCATAGCGGCACACATCGGCCAGTTCGCCGCCCTGGGCGCCCACGCCGGGCACGAGCAGGAAGTGATCGGGTACGATGGAACGCACCTGTCGGAAAGCATCGGGATGGGTGGCCCCCACCACGAACATCAGGTTGGCGGGAGAGCCCCATCGGCCGGCGCGCAGGAGGACTTTTTCGAAGAACTTTTCCCGGGTGTCAGACTGTTGGGTGAACTGAAAATCGGCGCTGCCGGTGTTGGAGGTCAAAGCGAGCAGGATCACCCATTTGCCGGGGAAATCCAGAAAAGGGGTCACGCTGTCCTCTCCCATGTATGGTGCGACCGTGACGGCGTCGAAAGGCATCTGTTCAAAAAACGCCTGCGCATACTTACGGCTGGTGTTGCCGATGTCGCCGCGCTTGGCGTCGGCGATGCGGAAGTGCCCCTCTCCTATGTAGGCTGCTGTTTCGGCGAGTGTAACCCAGCCTCTGGGGCCGAGTGCTTCGTAGAACGCCGTGTTGGGTTTGTAGGCCACACACAGGTCGCGTGTGGCGTCTATAATGCGTTTGTTGAACTCCAATACCGGGTCGGGGAAGTGGTGCAGGTGTGCCGGGATGCGCTCCGGTTCGGGATCCAGGCCTACACAGAGGAAGGAGCGCTTGCGAAAGATTTCGGCGATCAAATGTTGGCGGGTCATGGGGCAAAAGTAGGTAGAGACTGTCTCGTAAGTCATTAAAAATTGAAAATTGAAAATTGGGCATTGTACATTATACATTTAAATATTTAAAAATTTAAATTTATAAACTATTAAATTAAAATGTTCAATGCCCAATGTCCAATGCTCAATTTTCAATGACACATGCGACAGCCTCAATTCCATTTTACCCCAATATTAAGTTTTTTCGCGCCGGCGCTAATCCTTTGTAAAAAACCGGGTTATACACACCTTTGTTCCAATTTCAGGGTCTACACTAATCTTTTAACGTTCAAACAGTCCTATTGCTCATGAAACAAATATTTACCCATTTCTCGCCCAAGGTTATGCGTCTTTTTGCCCTTTTGCCGGGGGTATTGCTGCTGACCTACACTGTTTCGCACACGCAGACCACCATTACGCAGTGGACTTTTGAAAACACCTTCACCGCCGCCACGCCGGAGCCGACCACCGGAACGGGTAGCGCATCCATTGTCGGCAGCATGAGCGGTGGCGCCACCGGAAACGCCGGTTTCGGGAACTGTAACGCCTCCAGCAACACAGCGGGTATAGGCTGGCAGATCGGCACGGCCAGCCCGGGGACCACCAACGAATCTTCAGGGGTTCAGTTTCTGGTATCCACCGCCGGCTTTCAAGGCATCAAGCTGTCGTTTGACCACCGGCTGTCCAATTCCGCCACCCGGACGCGCCGGATTCAGTACACCCTGAACGGTACCACCTGGAACAACCTCGATCTGGTGGAAGGCACCAACTATACCCGTGGCTGTCCTAACCAGGGCGGAGTAGACCTGGGCCGGATCGACGCCTCGAACCCCGTGGGCAACAACGCGGGCGACCGCTGGACACAGGTGACCGTCGATTTTTCCGCCATTACAGGCGCCAACAACAACCCGAACTTCGGCGTGCGCATCGTAGCGGCGCATTACAGCAATACCGGGCAGTTTCGCCAGGCCAACAACGTGAATTCGGTTGCTACGGGCGGCACCTGGCGCTTCGACAACGTGACCGTCACCGGCACGGGGTTACCTCAGATGCGCATCACGGAATGGATGTACAGCGGTACCGACGGCGAGTTCGTTGAGTTCACCAATGTCGGCGCCACCGCCGTAGACATGACCGGCTGGAGCTTTGACGACAACTCCAGGACACCTGGATCAACCAGCCTGAGCGCGTATGGAATGGTCCAACCCGGAGAGTCGGTGATCCTGACCGAGGCTTCAGCAGCTGCGTTTCGAGCCGCCTGGGACCTTTGTAACGACGTGAAAGTGATTGGTGGAAACACGAACAATCTGGGCCGTGCCGACGAGATCAACCTGTACGATGCCTCCAATAACCTGATCGACCGCCTGACCTACGATGACCAGATTTCCAACGGCCCCCGGACGCAAAACGCCAGCGCCTGGGTTCAGGCCGCCGCACTCGGACTGAACCTCGCCACCCAATGGACGCTTTCCACCGTAGGCGACACCGAAGACTCCTACGCTTCCACCGGCAACGACATCGGCAGCCCCGGCAAAAGCACGCGTGCCTCGGTGGCATTTAACCCGTGCCCGCCGCCCCAAACGCTTTTTCCCGGCGATATTATCTTCAATGAGTACGCCTCAGACAATAACGCCAACGACAACGATTTCTTTGAGCTGCTCGTACTCAAGGACAACGCCGACCTGCGCGGCCTGCGCGTCAGCGACAACGAACTGGTGAGCGGCGCGTTGAACAACAACGAGTCTGTTTTCATTTTCGGAAACAACGCTTACCTGAACAACGTACCCAAGGGAACCATCATCGCCGTGTGGACCACCACTGCCGGCGTCACCACGGACATCACCACCAACCCGGCCATGGCCGACTGGAAAATGGTGCTGGCCCCCGGTACCGGCGTGACAGCTTCCGTCGACGGACTGGGCGGAACCCTGAACACCGGCCTCTCCAACGGTGGCGAAGCGCTTTACCTGTACCTGCCCGGCCCCAACGGCAACAGCAGCGGTACCGACAACATCTACCTGGACTTTGTGTCCTACGAGTCCGACGGCGGCGACGCACCCGCCGGCCTGACCGACCTGAACCTGACCTCCGTGGCCGATAACGCCTTTTACACCGGTAATACCGCCGCCGGAAACGACCTGGCCGCCAACTGGACCAAATACGACGACATACCGAACGCCAACGCCACCCCGGGCGAACCCAACCCCGGCCAGGACCTCAGCGGCATCCGCATGGGCCCTGCCCCCACCATATCGGAAAATACCGCTTCGCCGTTTGTGAACCTCCCCGCCACCGGCACCGGATCGGTGAGCGGCGTGCTTAGCGACCCCACCGACCCGGCCCAAACCCTGGGCATCGACTTTTCCATTGACGACCTGGACACCCCGCTGGGCAACCTAACCGTAACGGCGTCCAGCAACAACCAGTCGGTAGTACCCAACGCCAACCTCAACCTCACCGGCGCCGGCGCCGCCCGCAACCTCAAGATCACACCAGCCGGGATTGGCTACGCGACCATCACCGTGACCGTCAGCGACGGCATGGGTTCAGGCACTTACACGATCTTTTACGCGGCCTCTGCCGCCTCGGTGAACACGAGCACCACCCGCTTCCACACGGGCGCCAGCGACGCGTCCACCGCACTGGCCATCGACGCCGATTACATGCTGGTGGCCGACGACGAAGACCAGGTCATTCGCATTTACGACCGCAACAACTCGGGGCTGCCCGTCGCCCAGTTCGACTTCACCAGCTCGCTGAACCTCAGCGGCTCCAGCGAGGTGGACATCGAAGCCTCCACCCGGGTGGGCAACCGCATTTACTGGATGGGGTCACACGGCAACAACTCCTCCGGGAACGACCGCCCAAACCGCGAGCGCATTTTCTCCACCGACCTGTCCGGCACGGGCGCCGGCGCCTCGCTCTCCTTCGTCGGTTATTATCCCTTTCTGGAGGACGACCTTCGCCTTTGGGACATCGACAACGGACACGGCCTCGGCGCCAACTACCTGGGGCTGGCTGCCTCGTCTGCCAACGGCGTACTCCCGGAGCAAAACACCGGCTTCAACATCGAGGGGCTTACCTTTGCCCCGGGCAGCAACACCATCGCCTACGTGGCGTTCCGCGCCCCGCTGGAGCCCACCACAAACCGAACAAAGGCGCTCATCGTGCCGGTGACCAACTTCACCACCATCGTAAACAACAGCGCCGGCACCGGCTCAGCAACCTTCGGAGCGCCCATACTGCTCGACCTCGGCGGCCGCGGCATCCGCAGCATCGAGCGTAACAGCACGGGCGAATACCTGATCATTGCAGGCCCTACAGGTCCGGGAAACGACTTCAAATTTTTCACCTGGACGGGAAATGCAGCAGACCAGCCGGAAGAACGCCTGGCAGACCTCACCGCGTTGCAGGCCAACGGCAGCTTCGAATCCATCGTGACGGTCCCCGACAACCTGGATGAAAACAGTACCATTGAGGTACTCGTAGACAACGGTGACGCCATCTGGTACAACGACGGGGTCATTTCCAAAGACCTCACCGACATCAACTTCCAAAAGTTCCGCAGCGAGCAAATACTCCTTGGTGCGGGCACTTTCTACAGCCTGAGCGGCATCATCGAGTGGTCGCGCAACAATACACAGGGCGTAAACAATGCCACTGTAAACCTGACCGGCAGCAACAACGGCAGCGACATGACCAACACAAACGGCGAATTTGTGCTGGACAACCTCTCCGGTCTGGGCAGCTACACCCTCACGCCGGTGAAAAACATCAACAAGCTCGACGGCGTGACCACGGGCGATGTAATGGCCATTCAACGACACGTCGCCGGCATCGCTCCGTTCAACAGCCCCTTTGATCTTGTTGCCGGCGACGTAAACGGCAACAACCTCGTGAGCACTCAGGATGCCGGCATCATCACCCAGGCGCTCCTCGGAAACCCCACAGCCCTGGCCCTTTTTGCCAAGTCCTGGCGCTTTGTACCGCAATCGTACAGCCTGCCCACACCCCCCTGGGGCTTCCCGGAGACCATCCAGGTGAACAACGTCAACTCGGATCAAACCGGACTTGATTTTTACGGCATTAAAATTGGCGACGTTGCTTCTATTTTCACCGATCCGGCCAACTTCGGCGGCCAGCCGGTGTTCACCCTGCGGACGCCCGATCAGGTGCTGGAGGCCGGGGCTGTCATCACCGTTCCTTTCGTGGCCGACCAGACCAAAAACCTGGCCGCCTGGCAATTTGCCCTTCGTTTTGATCCGGAGGTACTCGCCCTGCGCAACGTCCGCACAGGCGATGTCCTGCCGGTGAGCGACGACATGTTTGCCCTGCATCCGGAAAAAGCCGGTGAATTGCGCGCTGTCTGGGCTCAACTTGAAGGCTACGACGTGCCGGAAGCTGCACCTGTATTTACCCTCACCTTCGAAGTGCTGGAAGGCGGCAAACGACTGAGCGAAGTACTGGGACTGGACATCCACAACGACCTGCAGGCCCTCGCCTACAGCGCCCAAATGGCGGAGTCAACCCTTGATCTTGTATTCAGTCAATCGTCTGTTTCAGCGCCGACAGGCGTTCCGACGGAACAAAACTTCTACCTGGCACAGAATGTGCCGAACCCATTTGGCGACAAAACGCAAATTGCTTTCGAGCTGCCCGCCGACAGCGAAGCGACCCTGCGGGTGTACGATGTTGCCGGACGCGTTATTTGGGAAACCAGCGGATTGTTCCGACAGTATAAAAACACCGTTGAACTCGACCTCACCGGCGTGGGTACACGCGGCCTGCTGTACTGCGAACTGGTAACGCCCTTCGGCACAAGGGTGCGCAAAATGATGCGCTGATTTAAAAAACCAACCGGGTATGGCCGGGCATCACCATTTGATGAACCTGGCCATACCCGAATGTTGGGCGCCCGATATCTGCACGGCGTATACGCCCGGCAGCCAGGTGCCGGTGTCCAGGCGAACCTGGTTTCCGGCAAACCGTCCCTGGTAAACAACCTTACCGGTAGCGTCGCTCACCAGGATTGTCTTTTCGCCCGCCAGTCCGTCGTCTTCCAGTTGCACAAATACTTCCTGTCCGGCAGGATTGGGGTAAACATACACCGGTATACCCCGCGCATCCATCGGGTTAAATAAAGCGGAGGTCACCGGGGAGAGACCATACAGACGCGTTTCCCTGGAAGCAATGGGCGCCCCACCCGAGGGCCAGACGGAGAAACCGCCGCTGCTGATGGTAAGCGTTCCCAGCACTGTTTTAGTGAAAAGATCGGTAACCACGTACACACCGTCTGCCAGGGTAGAACTCGACAGCTGAGCCGTTGGGCTGGCCGATGCAACGCCGAAGTTAGTCTGTACGATTACGGCCTCGTTGCCGTAAATGCGGGCGTACATCAGCACGTTCGGGTCGCTGCTTTCCACCGGCAGCAGGTATCCACGCCGCAGGGGGGCATGGTCGTTGCGGAGGTGAATGAGATCGCGGTAGTACGACAACAATGAGTTGGGGTTGCCCGTCATGGTGGCCACATTGTTGGTGAGCAGGTTACCCGCCGGCGACGCCCAGGGAGTGGTCGTGCTGAATCCTGCGTATTGGCCGCCTGTCCAGTGCATAGGGCGGCGTTTGTTTTCATCGACCCCCGTGCCGATGAGGCCAATTTCTTCGCCGTAATAGACAAACGGAATACCCGGCATGGTCAGGTACATGGCGGCGGCCTGCTTCATCTTGTCGGTGTTGGAGCCGAACTGACTGAAAATGCGGTCGATGTCGTGGTTGGTCAAAAAGGTTGCGTATTGCAGGCGCGGGTATCCCTGTTCGGCGACCTGGAGTTGTTGACGTATGGACGCCGGGTTGTTGTTGTTTACAGCCCCGATGATGGCATAGGCGAGGTCGAAATCGAAGCAGACATCCAGGCGGTCGTTGTACACGTATGGGAGTATAGAGGCGGTGTTCGACCACACTTCACCGACGGTAAAGGCATCCGGGTTGTTCGACTTGTACACATCGTTGAATGCCTCCAGCAGTGCAAACGTCTCGGGAGTATTTTCCAGCACGGCGCCGTCCTCGTCCAGGTATTTGATGGCATCGAGCCGAAACCCGTCCACGCCTTTATCCAGCCAGAAATTAGTGATATTAAACATCTCGGCTTTTACCGGCGGGTGGCTGTAGTTCAGGTCGGGCATACCGCCCCAGAAAATACCGTAGTAGTATTGGTTGTTGTTGCTGTGCCAAACCTGCTGGCCCCAGGGCCCCGGAAATCCCGGGTTGGTGTTGGACCATACGTACCAGTCGCGGTACCCGTTCTGGTTGTTGGCCGACTGGGTGAACCACGGGTGCTGGCTTGAGGTGTGGTTCATCACAAAATCGATGATCACCTTGATGCCCCGGTCGTGGGCGGCGTCGAGAAAAGCTTCGAAATCGGCCATGGAGCCGTAGTCAGGCTCCACCTGGTAGTAATTGGTCACGTCGTACCCGTGGTAGCTGGGCGAGGTCATCATGGGCATGAGCCAGATACCGGTAACGCCCAGGTCGGTGTTGGTGTTGGGATTTCCGTCGTTGAGGTAATCGAGTTTTTCGATGATGCCCCGGAAGTCGCCAATGCCGTCGCCGTTGCTGTCGTAAAAGCTGCGGACGAATATCTCGTAAAAAACGGCGTCGTTCCACCAGTAGAGGGCGTAGTTGGTGTCTGGGGGTGCTGTTGCGTTGCATCCGTTGAACAGCACCGGCGGCAGGTCGGCGCCGGCAGGGCCTGCGGTCACCACCCGGTTGTTGGTGCTGCCCACGCTGCAGGTTGATGGCGGGTTTTCGTCCATACCCCAGGCATTGCCGTTGACGAATTTGTAAAAATAGGCTCCTTGCGGCACCTGAACCGTGAGCTCATAGATGCCGTCGCCGTTCCCGTCGGTCATGGGCGTGGAGCCGGGGTTCCAGTTGCTGCCCAGACCGGCGGGCGACTGAAAATCGCCGGCAATGTGAACACCCAGGGGCGATATGTTTTGTTGCCGCATATCGACCCTGAACGTCAGTGGAACGTTTTGGGCACACGCAAAGGCAGGGGCAAGCAGTGTCAGCAGCAGGCGTAAAAACCGGGTTTGAGCGAACATCGAGTTTGGGTTGAAGACACTGCCAACAGGATGGCCTCAAGTCATCCTATTGTTTAGCGTCGATTTTAAAAACTTTAATTGGAGAAGTGCCGGTTTTTCGACTTATGATATGCCCTCTTCCAAAATCCGCCGCAACTGCTTGACATCCCCTTCCTCCGCATCCAAAAACGCCGCCACCTCGGCGTCGCTCCACTGCGGGAACTTGAGCATAATTTTTTTGACGATCTCTTCAAACGCTTCTTCTCGCCCTTTTTCGATACCTTTTTCAAGTCCCTCAGAAAGGCCCTCTTCGCGCCCTTTCTCGATACCTTTTTTAAACCCTTGTCTGCGCCCTTTGCGCAAACCCGCCCGTTTCCACTTTTCGCCGAAGATTTCGGGAATGGCGTCCACCCAACTGTTCTCCGTCTCGGAGAGCTGGGTGCTCAGCGTTTTGATTTCTCCTTGTGACATACCACTTACGATGTAGATGTAAAGGGTTAAGGTTTGAAAAAACATCTGCGCACGCACTTCGTTTTCCAAACTGAACCCAAAAGTAAAGATTTTTTTCCAATTTTTTCGCGCTAATTCCGCATTGCGCGACAGTTTGAGCGCCAAAAACAGGTTGCGCAGGTACTCTTTCTATTTTGGCATGGATGTCCTCAACGCTTACAGCGCTCAAATCGGTGAGCCAGTACCGAAAATCGGGCAGAAAGGCCCGCCAATGTTCGGGTATGCCTGAATAGTAGTCGAAAAACGAATCCTGCGTCCAGCCTTTTTCGCCGTGGTACACCACCGCCGGAATGATGAACGAGAGCGAACGCCCGTTCCGCAGGTTGTCCTCCCAGAGCTGCAACATGTAGTCCAACAGTTGCAATTGCACTGGGTGTTCAGGCTGATAGCTCTTGTGCTCAAACAAAAACAACAGCCGAACTGGCGCGCCGGTATCCAGCCGGGTTTCGTACACCACGTCGCTGAATGACACCCCGAAGCGCCCGCCGACAAACGCCGTGTCGCACTTGCGCAACGCAGCCAGGTCAATGTGCCCGTATACCTCCGGGCTGGTGTAATGCGCGAGGTAGTTACGGACGATGCCCACGTCCCCGAAAAAGGTTTTGAACACCGCATCGTGGGGCTTGTCTTTTTTGCGCGAACCTTTGGGTTTTGATTTTGCCATGATCAACCGGAGTTGAGCAGGCAAAGGTACAGAGTTACATTTTTAAAAACAAATTGTTTATTAATAAGCGGAGCGAGCGACCAGGCGTAATACGCCGACAGTGAATGCCGGTTATTTGTACTCATGAACCACCCTCAAGCAATTCCGCTCAGGGGCTGACCAGGTGCACCCCGATATTCAGGTACAGGGCGTTGCCAAGGTTATTGAGCATGGCGTACGGTTGGTCGCCGAAGAACCCGCGGAAAAAATCCCGTCCCCCCTCCAGTTCATCCCCGTGGAAACGCCAGTCGTTGCGGAGGCCTGTTTGGGCGCTGACCCAGAAAAACCCGGCGATCTGACGTTGGTATTCCAGCCGGATGCGCAATTCGCTGCGCCTGATTTCGAAGCTGTTGTCGCCGTCCGACAAGGCTTCGATCCGGTAGCTCTGCCCTTCGAGTTCAAAACCGGCCAACATGAGGCTCCGGGGGCTAAACGTGCGCCGCACGTGTGCGCGTGCGGGCAACAACGTTTCCACACCCCACTTTCGGTTGGGGGAGGTCCAGTTGAACAGGAGCACGGGCAGGTAATTCAGCTCACCCACCCGGTAGGTGCGCGACAGCCCTATCCCCCACTGCTTGTAGTCGCTGGGACGCTTGCCCCACACCACGGCGGCGCTGTAACGCAGGTAGCGCAGCGGTTGGAAGTCTGAAAAGGTGTAATCGCCGTTCAGGTCGGCGCCCGCCTGCACGTACAGGAATTGTTTTGCATCCAGCGGTTTGAACACCGTGGTGTTGAGCCCCAGGGTTCGCAAGCCGCGGTCGGCCAGGCGGGCGTGCAACCCGGCGCTTTCGCTGAGCGCAAAGACCGGGTTGAGGTCGTAGCGTACGTCCCAGTAGTTGGCGCCCACCTGCCAAACGACGCTGTTGCGCGAGACCACAGGCACATTAGCCGTGAGGCGAAGGCCTCCGGTGTAGCGAACATCCGACTCCTCGGCGACCGCCGGATCGTCGTCTCCCTGGTATTCACCCAAAGCCGATGATTGCATGCGATACGACGCCTGGGCATCCCAGCCGATCGACACAAAGCGCTGGGGCGCGAGGTCCAGGATTTTCGGATGGCAATAACTACGCGCACCGTCGTCGGCAAACTGGACATGCTCGTACTGGCTGTAATCCTCGTCAGACGCTGCCGGCGGCAGCGTATCCGGTGTTTGGGCGCTGAGCGCCGGGGCCGGCAGCCAGGCAGCGACCCAGATCAACGGCAGTATAACCCTGTTCATTTGCCGGTGACTTGCATGCGCTTCCACACATCGGTTCTGCCGAGGGCCTTTACCCCGATGTAGCCGCGGATGTCCAGGGTGTTGTCATCCTTCATTTTGATGACGCAACTGTAGGTGCTGCCGTTTTCCGGGTCGTAAATGACGCCCTCTGTCCATTCGCCTTTACCGGTGTATACAAAATCTTTCAGGATGCGGTAGCCTTTCAGCGGCGTGTTGCGAAGCGATTCATCGGGGTTGTTCTTGTCCACCTTGGGTTGGTTGGTTTGCGGGTCGTTGGGCTCGCGCAGCCATACAATCTTGCCGAAATACTTGGCGCCGATTTTTTCTACCTTGACGCGCGCTTTACCATTGCTGGGTTCCCAAACGCCAATGAGCTTGTCGGCCTCGGCTTGAGCATGGAGAGCAATGCTGAAAAAACAACAGAACAGGAGGAGCAGGGTTCGCATAACAGAATTCTACTTTTTTTATTGGTGAATCGAAACAGAGAACTCAAGGTCGGCCTTCATGCCCAAACCGGCGTCGGAGTCGGCCTTCAGGTCGGCGTCCAGGACCACGGAAAAAGCCGGTTGGACAACAAACCACTTGATTTGCTGCTGGGCCTGTGCCACCGGTATGTCGATCCGGTGTTGGCCGGCAGGAATGGGGTTGAGCGCCCCCATGGTTTGCATGTCAATGTTATCGGAGGCAAACATCAGCGTAACCGAAGCCAGACCATCGAGGTTGGTCGTGTCGGGCACATACACTTGCGCGCGGGTCAACCGCACTTCCCTGACTTCGGCCGAGGTTTTGCCCCTGGACTTCAGCCAGGCATCCAGTTCGGCACGACAAATGCCCTGTGCCGTGTTGCTGCCGGAAAAGAGCGGCCCTTCGGCACTCAGTTCGATGCCCGTAACCGTTAGCACCTCCGTTTGGGTGGATCCACAAGAAAAAAACAGCAGCGGCAGGCCGACCACAATACATATCAGAGACAATACGGTCGCGAGCAAAAGTGTTAATATCTTTCCTTTGTTATCCATACGACGAAGTTTTACTATTAAATAAACACAACGCAACATTGTTCATGCAAAGCCCCCCCGGAACGCACATTTTTTTTGCAACCTGGCTGGTGTTGACACTAAAAATTGGACAATTCGACGTTGCTGAACATTCCTGAGGCCCACAAAATCAGGATCAGCACACCCACCGCGATCCGGTAATAGCCGAATACTTTGAAACCATTGCGGGTCAGGAACTGGATGAACGACCGGATCGCCAGGAAGGCTACCACAAAAGCGACCACGTTGCCCACCGCCAGTAACATCATTTCGTGGGTGGTGAACGCACCGCCGTCGTCCTTGATGTAATCGTACAGGGATTTCACCGTGGCGGCAAACATGGTGGGCACTGCCAGGAAAAACGAAAACTCGGCTGCTGTGGTAGGAGAAAGCCCTTGCACCAATCCGCCAATAATGGTAGCTGCGGAGCGGCTTACCCCGGGCACCATGGCCAGCACCTGAAAAAAGCCGATACGGAAAGCCCTGGATAGCGTCACGTCGGCCTCAACAGACGTTTCGCGCCGGCTTTTTTGTACAAAATAGTTGTCCAGAAACAAAAAGGCGATTCCGCCCGCGATCAGGGCCACGGCAACGACCACGATGTTCTCCAGCATCGCGTCGATCACGTCTTTGAGCAACAAGCCGAATACCACCGCCGGTATAAACCCGGCCAGCAGTTTCAGGTAAAAGCGAACATCTTTAAAAAAATGTCGCCAGTACAGAACGATCACGGACAGGATGGCGCCAAACTGGATGGCCACCGTGAACACCTTGACAAACGGGTTGGAGGCTATGCCCATCAGCGAAGAGCCGATGATCATGTGTCCGGTAGACGAAACCGGCAAAAATTCAGTAATGCCTTCGATGATGGCGAGTAAAATGGCTTGCCAGAGGGACATGCAGCGTGGGTGGGTGGTTAGATGAAAAAAACTCAGCCTTACAGGCTGGAGTCATTCTCCAAAACCTTGCCGGAATTGTCTTTGGCAAAAATTCCCCAAACGGCTACCACAAAACCCGCCACCATGCACAGCGGCGCCAGTGTAATGCGCGTGAAGCTGTACGGAATCTCGTCTTTCCAGACGTTGGGGTCCGGCTGTGCGCCCCCTGCCATCAGCGCCAGGCCGATCAGCACCAGCGCCAGGCCGGCGCCCATGAGGATGAAGTTGCGGCGGCCAAAAAGCATATCACGGCTGCCCAGGGTAAAAACGTTGGGGCGTTTTTCCGTTCGCGGGCCGACCGCTGCGCGCGGGGCGGCAGGCGGAGTGGCGGGACGGGCTTCCTGTCGGGTGGCCGGCGGATTAGGGCGTCGTTTGGGCGGTTGTTTTTTTGCCATATTAATAAAATTGGACTGTTCTGTTCAAGCGTTTAGTACAAATCGTCGATGCGCATGCGTAAAAATTTGCCCACCACCCACCGGGTACTCCAGTAAGAAATGGTCAGACCGAGCAGCACCAAACCGGTAAAGATCATCAGCATACCGTTCATATCTTCCAGATCGACGAGTTCCGGGATATTTTTCCGACCTATCCAAAGCAGGCCGATCAGGGCTGCAATGGCGAGGAACGCGCTGAGCAGGCCGTTGATGACGCCGCGCAGCAGGTAGGGCCGGGTGATGAAACCCCAACTGGCGCCCACCAACTCCTGATTCCTGATCAGGAAACGATTGGCGTACAGATCGAGGCGGATGGTGTTGTGGATCAGCGCTACGGCGGCAAAGATGAGCAACAATCCCAATCCGAGGGACATCCAGCCCAGTTTTTCCAGGTTTTTGCCGACATTACCCACATTGGCGGCCTCCACAAACAGCTCTTCCACCAGGGAGTCCTGCCGAAACTGCTCTCGCCACGCTCGCAGACTGTCCTCCCGGAATTGTTCCGCCTTCACATTGAACCGCACCACATCGCGCATCATTTCCGGCAACTGCTCGAGCATGCTCTCCTCGCCCAGGTCCTGTCGCATGAGGTTGACAGCCTGTTCACTGGAGATAAACGTAACGGTTTCGGGCAACACAAAAGGCTGTTTGCGAACCGCCTGCACAATGCGCGTCACGTCTTCCTGGGGCAAATCGGGCTTCAGCTCCAGCCAGATGTCCACCCTTTCCTTGAACAGCCGGGTCAACTGGCGGGCGTGCAGAGTGAGCAGGGCAAAAAAACCCAGCATGAACAGCACCAGGGTGATACTCAGAATCGCCGATAGGTAATGCGGTTTTCTTTTGGGCATATCGCCGGCAAAGATAGGCCATCAGACCCTTAAAAGTCACTTATTTCCACTGTAAATTTGCGCGCAATACCCATTCCCGCTAATGCGTTAAGCCAATATGCCACACCTGTTACTGATCGCCGGATGGTTGTGGGCGCAACAACCCTCGCCCATTCCTTTTTTCAACCCGTCGTTTGAAGACGAACCCCGCGCTTCCGCCTCTCCGGCGGGATGGACTTCTTATACCCCCGGCAGCACCCCGGACATATTCCCCGGCGCCTGGGGCTTACAGGCGCCGGCCGCCGACGGCAAAACCTGCCTGGGGCTGGTTACCCGCACCGATGGCTCGACGGAAGATGTGTCGCAAAACCTCCAACAGCCGCTGCAGGCGGGTGTCTGCTACAAATTTTCGATTCGCCTGGCCCACCTGCCGCAATACGTCGGCTACAACCAGGCGGTGCGCCTGCGCATCTGGGGCGGAACGGAGGGGCGCCGAACCGAATTGCTCGCCGGGTCCCCCCTGATCCATCATCCCGACTGGCGGGAGTACACGTTTGAGTTTATCCCCGACCAGGAAGTGCGTTGCATCACTTTTGAAGCGTACTTCGGCCCGGGTGTTATGTTTCGCTACAAAGGGAATATTCTCCTCGACCTGGTCTCCCCCATCATCCGGTGTGATCGCGCCTAGCCACCCTGCGGGGCTGTTCAGGATTTGACCCCTCACGGTCGCTCAGGGTGAATTCTTCGCTTCGCCCGGAATGCAATTTCGCCTTATCTTTGTCCAGCCTATCCGCATTACAAACGGACACCGGCGCAGTACCATGAAAAAATACCTCGTTAATCGCGTCAACCGGCGCGAACTGAAGATGCGTATGCTGCAGAGCAACGAACAACGCATCACCCTCTCCTACTATAAGTACGTTCAACTGCCCGACCCGGAAGTGTTTCGCGACGAGCTGTATGCGGCCTACAACCCGTTGGGTGTGCTGGGCCGTATTTACGTGGCCCGCGAAGGGGTAAACGCGCAAATTTCCGTTCCGGAAAATAACTGGGAAGCGTTCAAAACTGCCATGGACCATTGGCCGTTTTTCAGGGGCCTGCGCCTGAACATCGCTGTGGAGGCCGACGGCAAGTCATTTTTTGCGCTCACCATTAAGGTAAAGGATAAAATCGTGGCCGACGGCATAGACGACCCGGATTTCAACCCCTCCAATACCGGCATCCACCTCAATGCCGAGGCCTGGAACGCCCTCAGCCGGAATCCGGATACCATTGTGGTCGATATGCGCAACCACTACGAGAGCGAAGTGGGCCATTTTGAACACGCCATCACTCCCGAAGTGGCTACTTTCCGCGAAGAGTTGCCCTGGGTCGCCGACCACCTGGCCGGGCTTAAGGACAAAAACATCCTCATGTATTGCACCGGCGGCATTCGGTGCGAAAAGGCCAGCGCATACATGAAGTACAGGGGTTTCGAACATGTTTTTCAACTCGAAGGCGGCATCATCGAGTACGCCCGGCAGGTGCGCGAAAAAGGCCTGGAAAATCGGTTCCTGGGAAAAAATTTTGTGTTCGACGAGCGCCTGGGCGAACGCATCAGTCCGCACATCATCGCCCAATGCCACCAGTGCGGGGCCGTTTGTGACGACCATACCAACTGCCGAAACGACTACTGCCACATCCTGTTCATCCAGTGCCCCGATTGCCGCGAGTCGTACGCAGGCTGCTGCTCGGCCGATTGCCGGGATTTCATGCAGTTGCCGGAGGATGTACGCAAAGCGGAGGGGCCACAGAAGCGGTTCAACGGTACGCAGTTCGGAAAAGGGGTCTACCGGGCGTGGAAGCGGCCGGTGCTGGCGTGACGAAGGCGTTTTTCGGTTTTCTTACAGGACGCTATCCAATACGAGTTCGAACCCGGGCAGCACCTCGCCTCCGGTCAATGGCTGGTCGAAATGCACAACCGCTACGACTCCGTTCTCCTGATAAACGTATGTTTGGCGCGATTGCGGGTCAATCAGCCAGGCCAGACGAACACCGTTTTCCATGTACTCCGTCATTTTTGCCGTCAGGCGGGAGAGAGACTGATCAGGTGAACGCAATTCCAAAACGAAATCCGGCGCAAGGGGCGCAAATGTATTTCGATCTTCCTGTGCCAAAGCGTCCCAGCGTTCCTTGCCAACCCAAGCTAAACCGGAAGCGTAAATGGCGCCGTTGGGCAAAGTGAAGCCGGTGGAAGAGTCGAATCCATAGCCGAGTTTACGGATTTCGTTCCACACACCCAGTTTGGTAGCCAGGTTGAAGTTTTTGTTTCCGGTTTCCGAATTGGTAGGGGGCATAACGACCAGTTTTAGATCCGCCGTACGCTCAATACGCCAGCCGGGGTTGTGCTCACTCAATTGGGCTATATACTCAGGTGTAAGGGCTACATCGAGGTGATGAAAGATAAATGAACCCCTGTCTTTGGTTGTGCTTAAGGCTGTCATAAGTCGTTCCTGTCCGGTATGCACGGCAAATATACCCCAAAAAAGCCTGCGAAAAAACCAAAACGGGATCGTTTTGGCGACATCACGCTCCTGTGCAAATGTTTTTCGACCCAACTACCATTTTTTTCGTTTTTTCGCGGGGCAAAAGCGCCTCCCGTCATGGCTAAAAAACAACCCGCCCAAAAAGCAGCCGCCAGAAATATACCTGAACGGGCGCCCGCCCCTGCGTGGAACCTGCCCGATTGGATGCTCAAAACCCGCCTGAACAGCCTGGCGTTCTTCGCCCTGGCCGTATTGCTCTACGCCAATACGCTCACGCACGGGTTCGTGCAGGACGACGCCATTGTGATCACCGACAATATGTTCACCACCAAAGGCATCGAGGGCATCCCGGGGATTCTGAGCAAGGACACCTTTTTTGGTTTTTTCAAAGTAGAGGGCAAAGAAACGCTGGTCAGCGGCGGTCGCTACCGGCCTATGACCCTGGTACTGTTCGCCATGTTGTTCCAGGCGGTCGGCAGCAATCCGTTTATGTTTCACCTGCTCACCGTTTTCCTCTACGCTTTCACTTGCGTTGTGCTGTACCGGACGCTGTTGCTGCTCTTCCGCGACAGACCGGGGGCGCCACAGGGTCCGTTTATCGCCTGGGGCGCCACCCTGCTGTTCACCGTGCATCCCATCCACACCGAGGTGGTGGCCAACATCAAGGGCTGCGACGAGATCGTCACCCTGCTCGGCAGCCTGGGCGCCCTGTACTTCACCCTGCGGCTGGTGGACACCGGTAAAATGGCGTACGCCCTGTGGGCGGCGATTGCTTTTTTGGGCGCATGCCTGTCAAAAGAAAATGCGGCTACGTTTACGGTGGTGATCCCGGTGGCGATTTGGTTTTTTCGGGTGGGGGCCGCGAATTCCACGGGCGCCGGGGGCGCCGGGGGCGCCGGGAATCCCACGGCTGAAGCCGTGGGCTTATGGCGTGTGGGGGTTCCGGTTTGGGTGGCGTTTGCAGTGTTTTTTGTGGTGCGCGGGGGCATTTTGGACTGGCGTTTTGGGGGCGAACCCATGGAGCTCATGAACAATCCCTTTTTGAAGATTGAAGGCAACCGCTGGGTACCTTTCTCCTTTTCGGAAAAGCTGGCGACAATTTTTTACACACTGGCCGTTTACCTGAAGTTGTTGTTTGCGCCCTGGCCGCTGACGCACGACTACTATCCGCGACACATCGGCATCATCGGCTGGAGCAACCCGGTGGCGCTGCTGAGCCTGCTGCTACACGCGGCGCTGACTTGGTTCGTCTTTTCAGGGTTGTCCAGAAAAGACCCCGTTCGCTTCGGAATCCTGTTTTACGGGTTGACCATGAGCATCGTATCCAACCTCGTTTTTCCCATCGGCACCAACATGGGCGAACGCTTCGCCTTTATGCCTTCAGTTGGTTTTGCCATAGCCGTAGCCGGCGCGACGGCCTGGTGGTGTGCGCCGCAACGCCTGAACGTCATCGTCGGCGGATGGATGGCGTTCGCCCTGCTCTTTTCCGCCCTCACCCTGGCGCGCAACCCCGTTTGGGCCAGCAATGAAAAACTCTTTTTCACCGATGTGCACACCTCGCCCAACAGCGCCAAGGTGCAAAACGCGGTGGGCAGCATGTTGCTGGAAAAAGCCATCCGGGAAAAAACCGAAGATGCACGCAAACCCCTGCTTGAAAAATCACTCCAACACCTGAGCAAGGCGGTGGACATATACCCCAATTACAAAGACGCCCTCATTTCACGCGGCGGTTGCCGATTTTACCTGCAATTGTTCGACGGCGCCATCGCCGACTACCGGCGCGCGGCACAGATCGCCCCCGACGACCCAAAGGCTCGCCTCGGCCTCACCCTGAGCCTGCGCGACGGCGGCAAGTATTACGGCCAGCAAAAAGGCGATCTCGAAACAGCCGAAAAACTCCTGCAGGAGTCGTGGCAGCTCAACGACAAAGACGCTGAAACAGCCCACTCACTGGGGGTGATCAACGGCATCCGGGGGCGGGCGGGCGAAGCACTGCCGTGGTTTGAAAAAGCCGTTGTGCTGGCGCCAGACAACAAACTCTACCACGAAAACCTCGCCAAGTCGTATTACGCCGTCGGCAATAAGCCCAAAGGCGATGAGCACCTGGCGCGGTCCAGGCAATGAGCCAACACACACGTTATGAAAACAATCTGCTGTGCATTATTCCTGAGCTGCTCCATTGTCCTGTCGGCTCAACAGAACCTTCAGCCGGGCTTCGACAAGTCTGAGTACGCCGAACTGCTCCGCGTGAGCAATCGCCAGAGCGACACCCTGGGTTGGGACACCCTCGACCCTGCACTCACGCCCCAACGGTACCGGATGACCTACCGCTCACCTGTGGTGGGGCTGAAAAACCGCTGGGATCTGTGGGAAAGCAATCGCCCCGGCGACCCCATCGTGGTGAGCATCCGCGGCACCACCAACGACGCGGTGAGCTGGCTGGCCAATGTGTACGCCGCCATGTCGCCCGCCCAGGGCAGCATGGTGTTTAGCGATAAATTCAGGTTCGAGTACCACCTGGCCGATAACCCCGCCGCCGCCGTACACACCGGTTGGCTCACCGGCATGGCCTTTTTGTGGCGCGATATGGAGCCGGTACTGAACAAAAAACACCAGAGTGGCGCCCGCGAACTACTCATCATCGGCCACAGCCAGGGCGGTGCCATCGCCTACCTGCTTACCTCCCACCTGCACTACCTGAAAAAATCGGGGAAAATACCCAATGGATGGCGCATCAAAACCTATTGCAGCGCGGCGCCCAAGCCCGGAAACCTGTATTACGCTTACGACTACGAGCAGGTCACCGCCGGAGGGTGGGCCTTCACGGTGGTGAACCCGCTGGACTGGGTGCCTGAGTCGCCCCTGACCGTGCAGACGGTCAATGATTTTAACCAAATCAGTCCGCTGAGCAACATCCGGCAAACGATCAAGAAGCAGAAATTTCCCAAAAAAACCGTGTTGAAACACGTGTACAAGCAACTGAGCAACCCTGCGCTGAAAGCCAACAAACGATACCAAAAATATTTCGGCAAGAAGGCAAACAAATACGTGGAAAAAACGCTCCCGGACTTCCAGGAACCAGAATACGTCAACAGCAACAATTACATGCGGGCGGGCAGTCCGGTGGTGCTGGTACCCGATGAGACCTACCTGAAGAAGTACCCCAACGACCCGAAGTCGGAAAACATTTTCCGGCACCACCTCCCGGAACAATACCTGTTTTTGCTGGAACGCCTGCCGTATTGAACACCTGCTTTATGCAAAAACACACCCCATTGCATCTTTAGAGCACACCAAAATTGCTTTTGCCATGCGCATTCTCTTTGTATTGGGCCTCCTCGCCTTTTTCTCCTGCACCAAACAAAACCTTCCAATGAAAACTGCCGATCTGAACGGAACCAACTGGACCCTTTCCGATATGCCCGGACTGGAAAACGTACCCGCCGATATGCGTCAGCGCACGGGCTTTCTCCGATTCGATAACAGCGGACGTTTCAGCGCCTCGGCGGGTTGCAACACTGTTTCGGGCGCTTGGACGATTGAAAGCGGCAAACTGTCGCTCAAACCGGGCCCCTCTACCCTCATGGCCTGTCCGGAGCCCCTCATGAAGCTCGAACAGCAGTTCAACAGTGCGCTTGCCTCGGCCGACAATTACAAATTGGACGACGAAAAACTCCTTCTTCGCCAGGGCGACACCCTGTTGGCCACGTTCACCAAATCAAGCGGTGAGCGTTAAAACAGTGCAAATGCATTGTTAAAGTCCAAAAAAAACGGGTTTGCTTTCCCAAAGCAACCTACTTTTGAACGGCATTTGCCAAACTTTCATTCAAACAACCATTCAACACTCCCATGAAAAAAGTCGTTTTTCTTCTTTCGTTCTTTTTCGCGCTTGGCATCGCCACCGCCAACGCCCAAAGCTGCGGTTCCGCAAAAGCTGCCTCCGCCACGACCGGCAAATCCTGCTGCGCATCCAAAGCTGCTGCTGCTGCCAAGTCCGACCCGACCATTGAGTCGACCGTAGACGCCACTGGCGCGGTAAACTACATGCGCAAAGAAACAGACCAGACCGGCAACGTACGCCTGGTAAGCGTTCAGTACGACGAGGCCAGCAACGCTTTCGTGAACGTTGCCCCCAAAGGGGATGCCGCAACGGAAGGCATGGTCAAGAAAAGCTGCGGCACATCGTCGGCCACCGGCACAAAGGCCTGCTGCTCGTCTGGCAAAGCCGAAGGCAAGGCATGCTGCGCTAAAAAAGAGCAATAGTTTTTTGTCTGCAATGAAGTAGAAGAGCCATCCCCTGCCCGGGGATGGCTCTTTTTTTGGGTTTATCCCTACAATCCGAAGACCAGCACTTCTTTGTCGCCGGCTTTCAGGGTGAGTGTTGTGCCGTCCAGTGTGTACGTCGTCGCGCTGTACAGCGCCTGCTGGTACGTTTTGGGGCCGTCGCCTGGGCAAGCCATCATGGTAGAGATGCCCGGCTCGAACTTGATTTCGCCGGCGCCGACCTTTACCTTTCCGCCACCCACATTACAGCCGTCGGAACCGCTGTAGCTGCCCTCGGTGGCGTTTACGGAGAGTGTGGGCAGCTTGCCTTTCATAAAGGCGCCTGCGGCGGGCGCTTTGCCATTCAGGGTTTTCAGCGTCCAAACCGACGCCAGCGAACCGGACAGGTAGGTTCCGCAACCTTTCCAGGTTTTGCCCAGGGCGTCCACTTCAACGGTGTAGTCGTACACCTCATCGCTCATGCCGTCGCTGCATTTTTGTTTTTTCAGGGTCACTTTGAGTGTGCCGGATTCGGTTTGGGCGTTGTACACCAGGGTGCCGTCGCTTTTCCCGTTGGGGGTAGGCACAGGCGTGCTGATCTCTTGTCCTTCCATGGTTTTGAAGCGCATGGCCTTTTCAAAGTCGATCTCAATGTTCCAGAAGGGTTCCGTACCAATGCCTTTGAAATTAGGTTCGGCGGGTGCGGGTGTCTGGTTGGCGGGCGCCAGGGCGGTGGGGGCAGGTGCTGCCGCTTCGTGTTGTTTGTTGGCTTCTGAGGCGCACCCGGCCAGCAAGGCAAGGATTACAGTGCAGGCGGCTGCGCAGGATAGGTTTTTCAATTGCATAGGAAAAGATATTTGTGTGAGCGAAAGGTAATCAGGTAAAAAGGGCGCCCCGCAATTCATCCACTTTGCCCAGGGTGTACACCTTCAGGTTGAACTTGCCGAGGTTGAGTCCTTTGGCGTTGTATTTGGAAATGTACATGTCCCGGAAGCCCAGGCGGTCGGCCTCTGCTATGCGCTGTTCGATGCGGCTCACGGAGCGGATTTCGCCGCTGAGGCCCACCTCACCGGCGAAACAGACGTTGGCAGGTATACTCACGTCTAGGAGAGAAGAGATCAGCGCGACCACCACCGCCAGGTCGATGGCGGGATCTTCCACGCGCAATCCGCCGGCCATGTTGAGAAAAACGTCGTTCATGCTGAAGTAAAACCCGCAGCGTTTTTCGAGCACGGCCAGCAGCATTTGCAGGCGGCGGAGGTCGAAGCCGGTGGCGGTGCGCTGGGGGGTTCCGTAGACCGACTTGCTCACCAGAGCCTGGGTTTCGATGAGCATGGGCCGCATACCTTCCATGGTGGCGGCTACCGCGCAGCCGCTGAGCTCCTCGTCCTTCTGGCTGAGCAGCAACTCGGAGGGGTTGTTCACCTCGCGCAGGCCGGCGGCCCGCATTTCGTAAATGCCCATTTCGTCGGTGCTGCCAAAACGGTTTTTGAGGGTGCGCAGGATTCGGTACGCATTCTGGCGGTCGCCTTCAAACTGGAGCACGCAGTCAACGATGTGTTCGAGCAGCTTGGGCCCGGCAATTTCACCCTCTTTGTTGATGTGACCGATGAGGAAAACAGGGATGTTGGTTTCCTTGGCGAAACGCAGAAACTCGGCCGCACACTCCCGCACCTGGGCGATGCCGCCGGGCGCCGAGTCGAGATGTGGGGTGCTCATGGTCTGGATGGAGTCCACGATGAGCAGGGTCGGTTGCAGTTCCTGGGCCTGGCGCAACAGTTTGGCAGTATTGGTTTCGGTGAGCACATAGCACGCCGACCCGCTTTTTCCGATGCGGTCGGCGCGCATTTTGATCTGCTCTTCGCTTTCTTCGCCGCTCACGTACAGTATTTTTCCCGGCAGCTGGACGGCAATCTGGAGCAGTAAGGTGCTTTTGCCGATGCCCGGCTGGCCGCCAATGAGTACCAGCGAGCCGGGTACAATGCCGCCGCCCAGCACGCGGTTCAACTCTTCGTCCGGCGTGCGCAGGCGTCGGGTGGCGCCAGTCTGGATGTCGGGTAGCGCGATGGCCCTGGGGCCTTCCGCGCTTTTCCCGGTACCGGCCCAGGAGCGTCGTTTTTCCTCTGTGGCGGTCTCTTTTTGTATAATCTCCTCCTGGTAGGTGTTCCACTCGTTGCAATGGGGGCATTTACCCAGCCATTTAGGGGAGGAAGCGCCGCAGTTGGAGCAGAAAAAAATGGTTTTGGCTTTGGCCATGTCTATAAATGGTCGGATGCGAAATGAACACCGGCGCCGGATGTAAAAATACGGTATCTTTCCATCCTGACAACCGTTCTTCGATTTTCATGGATCAATTGCTCACCGACATCCGCTCTTGCCGCACGTGTGAAGCCTGGATAACGCCCCGGCCGGTGCTCTCCGTGCACCCGGAGGGACGGCTCCTGATCATCGGCCAGGCGCCGGGCACACGGGTGCACCAAACGGGCATACCCTGGAACGACCCCAGCGGAGACACCCTGCGCGCCTGGCTGAAGGTGGACCGCCACCGGTTTTATACCGACAAAACCATTGCGATCATGCCCATGGGCTTTTGCTATCCCGGCAAAGGGGCCAGCGGCGACCTGCCGCCGCGCCCCGAGTGCGCACCCCTGTGGCACACCCGGGTGCGGGCTTGCATGCCACACATCGAACTGACCCTCCTGATCGGCCGCTACGCGCAGGATTACTACCTGGGCAAACGAAAAAAAGGCAGCCTCGCGCAAACCGTGGCTGCCTTTCATGAATATCTTCCCGAATTTTTACCACTCCCCCACCCTTCGCCCCGCAACCGGTTGTGGATGCGAAAAAATCCCTGGTTTGTGTCGGAAGTGGTGCCTTTTTTGCAAAAGCGAACGGCGGAACTGGGCCTCTGGTGAACGCCACCCAATATCATCCCCAAAAACCAGGCGTTACCATATTCCGCATTCGACATTCCGCATTCGAATCACTCTCTCCTGCCCATGAACATCATCAGCAGATAAAGGAACTGCACCAGTGCGGCCATGGCGGCGGCCACATAGGTCATGGCGGCCCACCAAAGGGCATCTTTGGCGCCTTCGTGACCGGCGCCGCGCGCGGCTACACCGCTGCGGTCGAGCCAGGCCAGGGCTCGGTTGCTGGCGTCGAATTCGACGGGCAGGGTCACGAGGCTAAAGAGGGTCGTCACGGCAAAAATGCCGAGCACGATGACCATGATGGTGGGGTTGTTGGTCAGGTACATGCCGCCGAGGCCGAACATGAACACGTATTGTTGCATGGTGGCAGCAATGTTGACCACCGGCACGAGGGCCGAGCGCATTTGCAGCATGCTGTATCCGGTGGCGTGCTGCACCGCGTGGCCGCACTCGTGGGCCGCTACAGCGGCGGCGGCCACGCTGCGGCCGTGGTACACGTCGTAGCTCAGGTTAACGGTTCTGTCCTGCGGGTTGTAGTGGTCGGTCAACTGGCCGTCCACCTGGGTGATGCGTACATCGTGCAGACCGTTCTCCTCCAGCATGGCCTGGGCCACCTGGGCGCCGTTCATGCCGCTGTCGAGCGGCACCTGGCTGTAGTGTGCGAATTTGGACTTGAGGCGGCCGCTCAGGATCATACCGATCACGGTAAAGATGCCGCTGATGATCATTATTCCGAAGATCATGGGTAGTCGAGTTTTTTAGTTTCTTAAGACGCAAACTTATGGATAAAGACACAAAACGGGGGCAAAATGTTCAATTGCAGCGCTTTAAAAACGTCACGTCCGGGTCTTCGTCCGTACCTGCCACAATTCCCACAATTTCATTTCCCGGAAAAAGACGTATTGGGCCGACGTTTTGGCGATGAAATAGCCGAAATAGCCGTCCAGAAACCCTCGTTGCCACCAGAATTCCTTGAAAAAGCGCAGCGCCGGTTTGAGCAGGATGGCCGGCAGGGAGGTGCGTTTGCCGTTGTTGAAGGCGGCGTTGGCAGCGGCCCGGCTGAGGCGGTTTATGGAGGCTACGCGGCTGTCGAGGCTGTCGTTGGTGTAGTGCAGTATATCGGCGTTGATGCGGCGGATGCGGGCCCCTTTGTCCATCTCGATGCGGTCGTGCGGATCGTTGCCCACCATGCGGTACAGGCGGCGGTCGAACAGGCGAATCTTCCGGTCGGGGTACCAGGCGCCGTGGCGTATCCACCGTCCGCTGAGGCTGCTGAGCCGGTTGAGGGCGTACCCGTCGTGGGTCCATTCGGACCGAATCTGCCGGACGGCTTTCTGGAGTTCGGGGGACAGGGCTTCATCGGCGTCCAGCAACAACACATGATCGTGCAATGCCTGGGCCACGGCCCAGCTTTTCTGGTCCACATAACCGCCAAAAGCCCTGGTGAGCACCCGGGCGCCCAGGCGGGTGGCGATGTCCACGGTTTTATCGGTCGAGAAGGAGTCTACCACCACCATGTCATCCACCACACCCCGCGCGCTTTCCAGACACCGCCCGATGTTGTCCTCCTCATTGAATGCGATGACCACCAGTGAGATCATGTGTTCACTGGATTACCTTGAATCCGGTATACCGGTGCAGGACTTTTGGTATTCGGATGCCGTCCGGGGTCTGGTTGTTTTCCAGGATGGCCGCCACGATGCGCGCCAGGGCGAGCGCCGATCCGTTCAGGGTGTGCAGCAGTTCGGTTTTGCCCTCGTCGTTGCGGAAGCGGAGTTTAAGGCGGTTGGACTGAAAGGTCTCGAAGTTGGAGACCGAGCTCACCTCCAGCCAGCGTTGCTGGGCGCCCGACCACACCTCGAAGTCGTAGGTGAGGGCGGAGGCGAAACCCATGTCGCCGCCGCAAAGGCGCAGGATGCGGTAGGGCAGTTCGAGTTTGGCCATGAGCCTGGACACATGGCGCACCATGCCCAGCAGCGCCTTGTAGGAATCTTCGGGTTTTTCCACGCGCACGATTTCCACTTTGTCGAACTGGTGTACGCGATTCAGGCCGCGCACGTGTGCGCCCCAGGCGCCGGCTTCGCGGCGAAAGCAGGGGGTGTATGCGGTCATGCAAACGGGCAGTTGCTGGGCGGGCACGATCTCGTCGCGCAGGACGTTGGTGACCGGCACCTCTGCGGTGGGGATGAGGTACAGCTCGTCGCGTTCGCAATAGTACATCTGGCCCTCCTTGTCGGGCAGTTGTCCGGTACCGCGTGCGGTGTCTTTGTTGACCAGGTGGGGGGGCAAAATCTCTTCGTATCCGGCTTTCACCGCTTCGTCGAGGAAAAAAGCGATGAGGGCGCGCTGGAGGCGGGCCCCCTGGCCGCGGTACACGGGAAAGCCTGCGCCGGTGATTTTAACGCCCAGTTCAAAGTCAAAGAGGTTGTATTTTTTTCCGAGTTCCCAGTGGGGCTGTGCGTCGGATGCCAGCGCCGGAAAGGGACCGGTCCAGTCTTTGTACACCAGATTGTCTTCGGGGGTTTTGCCCTTGGGCACGCTTTTGTGGGGTATGTTGGGCACGCCGAGCAGGAGTTCCTCCAGTTCTGCCTCCAGGGTGCTGAGGGCTTCTTCGAGGGATTTGCTGCGCATTTTGAGCTCGGCGACATCCGCTTTGGCAGCTTCCGCTTCGGCGCTTTTACCCTGAGCCATCAACTGGCCGATCGTCTTGGCAGCGCGGTTGCTTTCCGCCAGGGTATCGTCCAAATTTTTCTGAGTCGTTTTGCGCTGGTCGTCCAGTTTGATGATCTGATCGATCACCCGGAGCTGTGCGGCCGGCCAATTGCGTTTGCGCAGGCCATTCAGGACCCGTCTTTTTTCTTCGCGAATAACTTTAAGTTGTAGCATACGGAATTTTTAAACAAAAAAAGTGCCGCAAGATAGGATGAAAATGAAAAAAGCATTACCTTTGTGGCGCTTGTTTTGGTAGACAGACGTCTTGCCCTCAACGCAACTACCACCATTCACACCCCTCTACTTGGCATAAAAGAACCGGAATCCGAGGGATCGATTTTCCATCTTGGCCCGCGAATTCGGATCGATTTTACCATTCACTTCTCCAAACATGTTCTTTCCACTGATGGCCGGTGCGCCAACAGTTTGCTTCATTGCGTCATCTGCGGTTAAACCGCCGCATTTACTCACCTTTCCCTTATTGTATGTACGACATTTTGCAGCTTAATGAAATGCTGGTGCCCGAACTCAAAGAAGTGGCACACCAACTGGGTTTGAAGAATTACACCAAACTGAACAAACAAGACCTGATTTATAAAATCCTGGACGAGCAGGCCTTGGCCGAAAAAAAGAACCAGGACCGCGATGTTCCCGTGGTAGACGAACCATCGACCGGCTCGCTGGCCAAACACCGCCAGCCCAACCCGCCCCGGCAGGAATCCGATGCACCCGAAGCCCAACGCCCCCGCCGGCCCGAACAACAGGGTGGCCAGCGGAGAAACGAACCCGCGAAAGGCCCTCAACCCAAACGCGAGGAACCTAAAAAACAGGAACAACGGGCGCCCCGGCAGGAGCAGCCCAAGCAGGAGCCCAGAGAGCCGAGAGAGCCCGGGCGCCCGCAGCAACGCGATAAATACCAGCGCGACCCCCGTATCCTGCGCGACCGACCCGACCGGCCGGCCCAAGGCCAGGGCCAGGGCCAATCGCCTGTGAAAGATAAGTACAGTCGCAATCCTCGTGTGGGCAATCCCAATCTTGTAGACCCGGAAGCCAACAAACTCAACAGCGCCGAAGAGGACTACGTCAATAACGGGGGCGCTGCAAACGACGACGACGACGACGATCTGCTCTTCGTACCCATTAAGGCCGTCGCGCCACCCCCGGTGCAGGCGCCGCCAGCGGCCGACACGCAACAGCAAATGTTCCAGCAGCCGCGCAACACCGAACCGGAGCCTCAGGAGGTCATGCACGTCGCCCATCGCGAAAAATTCGACGCCGAACTCGACGGTGTCGTCGAAGGCGAAGGCACCCTGGAAATGATGCCCGACGGGTACGGTTTCCTGCGCTCGGCCGACTACAACTATGCTTCGAGCCCCGACGATATATATGTATCGCCCTCACAGGTCAAACTGTTTGGCCTGCGTACGGGCGACACGGTGCGCGGCGCCATTCGCCCCCCCAAAGACGGCGAAAAGTACTTTGCCCTGCTTAAAGTCAGCAAAATAAACGGGTTGGATCCGAAAGACGTGCGCGACCGCGTTCCTTTTGACTACCTCACCCCGCTGTTTCCCACCCAGAAATTCAACCTGCTGGTCAGCCCAACCGGGCGCGATTTTGGCAACCGCATCATTGAGCTGTTTACGCCCATCGGCAAAGGGCAACGTGGCCTCATCGTGGCCCAACCCAAAACAGGTAAAACATTCCTGCTTAAGGACATAGCCAACGCGATCACCAAAAACCACCCCGAGTGCTACGTGATCATCCTGCTGATCGACGAACGACCGGAGGAGGTAACCGACATGCGACGCAGCGTGCGCGCCGAAGTGGTTTCGTCGACTTTTGACGAACCGGCGGAGAACCACGTGCGGCTGGCCAATGTGGTGCTGGAAAAATCCAAACGCCTCGTCGAATGCGGCCACCACGTCGTGATTCTGCTCGACTCCATCACCCGTATGGCCCGCGCCTACAACACCGTGGCGCCGGCCTCCGGAAAGGTGCTCTCCGGCGGTGTGGAAGCCACTGCCCTGCAAAAACCCAAAAAATTCTTCGGCGCCGCCCGTGCCATCGAAAACGGCGGCTCGCTGACCATCCTGGCCACCGCCCTCATCGACACCGGCTCCAAAATGGACCAGGTCATCTTCGAAGAATTCAAAGGTACCGGCAACATGGAGCTACAGCTCGACCGCAGCCTGGCCAACCGCCGTCTTTACCCGAGCATCGACCTCACCAAGTCGAGCACCCGCCGCGAAGACCTGCTGCTCGACAAGGATACCCTGCAGCGCATGTTCATCCTGCGCAACCACCTGGCTGATATGCGCCCCGACGAGGCCATGGAGTTCATGAAAAAACACATGATGCACACCAGCGCCAATGAGGAGTTTCTGGAGTCGATGAACCGGTAACGGGTCGTCGACAATTTAAATAAACCGCAGAGGACGCGGAGGTTGCACAGAGGTGCTCGGAGGATTTTACTTCGCGCACCGCTGCGATGCCTTTGTGTCCTCTGCGGTTTATTTTTAATCGCCCGCACCGTAACCCAAATGTATTTTGTCGCGTTACAGCCATTTTAACAAAAAAATTTGAACCGTGAAAGAATCTGATCGTTAATTCGCCTACTCTTTTGCGCTCTATGTTTCTACGTCTGCTCACGGTGTACCTGTTTATACACCTGCCTTTATTGGGCGGGCACACATTTGGTATTGCCGAGCGCGTGCAGGAACAGATGACCGGCATAGACGTTTCGCACCACCAGAAACGCATTGATTGGGATAGGGTGACCCGCCGCAACACCATTCACTTTGCCTTTATAAAGGCCACCGAGGGGGCCGACTTCACCGACAGCCTCTTTTGCCACAACTGGCAGTCGGTCGCCCAAACGCCCATCCGACGCGGCGCTTACCACTTTTTCCGTCCCCGCAGCAGCGGATACCTCCAGGCCCTGCACTACCTCGCCACTGTTGACTTTCAGGACGGCGACCTGCGCCCTGTGCTGGATGTGGAAGTGACCGACAATGTGCCGCCGCACATCCTGCTCGAGGAAATGCGCATCTGGCTGCTCACCGTCGAGCGCGCGCTGAACGTACGCCCCATCATCTACTCCAACCAGAACTTCTACGACCGGTACCTGGCCGGGCTGTTCGACCACTACCCGCTCTGGGTGGCGCGCTACTCCTGGGAACAACCCGTGCTGAGCACAGGCCGCCGATGGGATTGCTGGCAGTACAGCAACGAAGGCAATGTGGAGGGCATACCCGGACACGTCGACCTCAACGTCTTTCCCGGCAATCGCGAAATGTTCGAGCAACGCCTGGTCTGGAACGCTCCCCCGTCCGCCCCTACGCCCGCAGCACCCTGACGAGTGTCGAATGTCGAGTGTCGAGGGTCGGATTTAATTTTAACAGTTTTAATCGCGGGAACCAAACGGAAAAAAACATAGACAAACCACA
>JANRJH010000016.1:0-79799 GCA_033764075.1 Saprospiraceae bacterium
TGGACAACAGCACCTCGGTAGCCGATACGCTGGTAAACTTCCCGGTAACTTTTGAAGAAGGCAAAACGTACGTGGTCACCGCCTCCGGTATCGTAGGCGACCCGGCAACACCGTTTACACTCATCGTCGACGACCAGGGCCGCGAAGCGGCTTCGGATCCGGCGAAAGTGGATGTAAACGTCCTGCACGGCTCCACCAATGCTCCGGCTGTGGACGTAGACGAACTCCTCACCGGCAATGTGATCTCCAACCTTGCTTACGGAGAGCTTACCGGCTACCTGAGTCTCGACCCCGGTGTATATGACCTTGGTGTGAGCGCAGCGGGCAACAACCCCATTCTGGCTGCCTTCCGCGCCGACCTGAGCAGCCTGGCCGGTGGTGCGGCTTACGTTTTCGCCTCAGGCTTGCTGGGCGACGCCCCTGCATTTGGTCTGTTCGCTGCGCTGCCCGACGGAACCGTTCTGGAACTCCCGGCGACCCCGACCGCCCGCGTTCAGGTGATCCACAACTCGCCCTCGCCGCTGGTGGACGTGTACGCCGGTTCAGTGTTGTTGATCGACAATTTTGCCTACCGCACCGCCACACCGTATGTGGATGTGCCTGCCGACCGCGATTTTGAGGTAGGTGTGGCTTTTGACAACAGTACCTCTGTTGATGACGTGATTGCTTCTTTCCCGGTCAACTTCCCGGCAGGTGGTACCTTTGCCGTGTTTGCCGGCGGTGTCGCGGGCAACCCGACTACGCCCTTTACCTTGTTTGTGGATGACTCCCGCGAAGCAGCCATCGACCCGAATGCTGTTGAATTCGCTGTGCACCACGGCGCCACAGACGCTCCTGCCGTTGATGTGGACGTGTTCGGCGCCGGCAACATCATCAGCAACCTGGCTTACGGTGAATTCACACCTTTCTTTAGCGTGCCGGCATCGAGCTACCTGCTGGTGGTTCGCCAGGCCGGTCAGCCCGACGCATTGGCTGCATTTACGGCCGACCTGAGTGGTTTGCAAGGCGGTGCTGCCCGCGTGTTTGCCAGCGGCCTGTTGACCGGAACTCCCGGCTTTGGTCTGTTTGCTGCCTTGCCCGACGGCACGGTGGTTGAGTTCCCGCTGACGGCGCTGCCCGAGTTTGCGCGCGTGCAGATCATCCACAACAGCCCCTCGCCGACCGTAGACGTGTACATCGACGGCGGCCTGGCGATCAACGACTTCGAATACCGCACAGCCACCGGATTCTTCGATATCCAGGCAGGCGTGACCTACAACTTCGGCGTGGCGCCCGGCGCCAGCACCTCTGCTGCCGATACCCTGGTGAACATTCCCGTGATTTTCGAGCCCAACAAGACGTACTATGTGCTGGCCAGCGGCATCGTCGGCAATCCGACCACGCCGTTCACCTTCCAGGTGTACGACAACGCACGTGAGGTGTCGACCGATCCCAACACCATGCAACTCGCCATCCACCACGGATCGCCCAACGCCCCGGCGGTGGACGTGATTGAACTGGAAAACGAACTGACCGTACTCACCGATTTCCAATATGGTGAATTTGCCGACTATGTGTCGCTTACGCCGGACTTTTACCTCTTCGACCTGGAGACCACTGCGGGCAAAAATACGGTGGGCACCTGGGGTGGTGACTTCGCCGGACTGGAGGGATTTGCCGGGTTGGTCATCGCCGGTGGGCTGGTTGGCGACGACTTCGGCCTGCTGATCGTGGCGCCGAACGGTCTGATCCTCGAACTGCAACCCTGGTCGCGTGTGCAGGTGATCCACAACTCGCCCGCGCCTGTCGTTGACGTATATTTTAACAACATCCGAATCCTGGATAATTTCGCCTTCCGCACGGCTTCCGGCGTAGACTTCCTGCCCTCGGACCTGGCGTTCAACCTGGCCGTGGCGCCCGGAAACAGCACCTCGGTGGGTCAGGCCATCTACACCCTGCCGATCTCCGGCCTGGAAACCGGCCGCACCTACACGGTCATGGCTGCCGGTGTGGTGGGCAACCCGACGACGCCGTTCCAGCTTTACATAAATGAAAACGGACGTTTCCGCGCACCCAACGCCGGTGTGGTATCCCTGAACCTGTTCCACGGATCGCCCGACGCGCCCGGCGTAGACGTCAAGCTGCCCGGCGCCGGCCCGGTGATCTTCGACAACGTTGACTTCGGCGAATTCACCGCCTATCTGGATGTGCCGCCCGCCACCTACCTGCTCGACCTCACGCCGGCCAACGACAACAGCAACGTGCTGGTGACGTACCGCGCCGACATCTCTGCGCTGGGCGGTCAGGCGGCTACGGCTTTCGCTTCCGGCTTCTTCGGCCCCGGCACCCCCGGCTTTGAGGTTTGGGTGGCGCTGACCGACGGTACGACCTTCCCGCTGCCGGTGGTGGTGAGCACCAATGAGCTGGACAGCAAGATCGAATACGTACAACTCGCACCCAATCCGGCAACGGACGAACTGATGCTGAACTTCTCCCTCACCGAAGCGGAAGACCTGCGCTACGGCGTACGCGATGTTGCGGGCCGACTGATCCAGGAAGGAGACTTTGGTACGGTGAACGCCGGCGCCTTCAGCCAGCGCCTCGACGTGAGTACCCTGCCCGCCGGTTTCTACCAGCTTGAACTGGTTTCCGATGGCGGCGCCCGCGCTGTGAAGTTTGCGGTACAACGATAATACCCAATCGAATAGCAGTCTGACTGCCCAAAATGAGTCATCCCGGCAAGCGGGATGGCTCATTTTTTTTGTCTCACGCGATCCGGCGTCCCCAGGCGAACGCCCGGATCAGGGCCACCATCAGGAAGCTCATCGAATACACCAATACGGCAACGATCGGGATGCACATCATGGGGTGGCACTTGCTCTGCCAGTATCCCGCCTCACTCCACCAGTCCATCACCAGCACATGGATCAGGTAAATGCCGAAGCTGGTGGCCGCCAGTTCCGATTCGATCGAACGGAGGGCCGGGCCGTTCCACGCGTGCCGGGCCAGCAGGAACCAGCCCACGGCGCTGATCGTCACCCCGGGCGTCAGATAATCGTAAAAAAAGCCGTGAAAAACATTGCCGTAAGCCCGGCTGGCCCACCAGGTGCCAATGGCGACCACGGCCGTGCCAAGCACGATCAGCACCCAGGCTACGGCAATCAGGGCGCCCGGCGACCAGTTCCAGTTGCGGATACCGGGGGTCAGCTGGGGCGAACCCTTGGGTAGTTTGTGCCCCAGATAATAACCCAGCACAAAATAACCGACCTGATTGGTGAACAATTCGAAGTAGATCCCGATCTCCAGGTTAAAAAACCACACCAGCGTTTTATATACCCAGGTGCCCAGCAGGCAAACCACAAAAAAATACAGGTAATCCTTTTCTGAAGCGGTGCGTACCCAGGGCACCAGCAACGGGTAGGTGATGTACAGACCCAGAATCAGGTAAACAAACCACAGGTGATAGTGCACCGGGCCGCTCACCAGCCCGCGCAAGGCCTCCGACCAGGTGGCCGGCTGCCCGTCGGCCACGTGGTTGTAAAAGCTGTATACCAGCATCCAGAACACAGAAGGAATCACTACCCGGACAAAACGCCGCTGGAGAAAGTCGGACAGCGGATAATCTTTTCTCAGCAGCAAATACCCGCTGAGCATAACGAACAGCGGCACCGCCGGTCGCCCCAGGGAGTCCCAAAAGTTGCCCGCCCACCATTCACTGCTGCTGTAGTTGGTGTTTTCCTGGGCGACGGGCGCCGCCACATGCAATGCCAGGACCAGGAACGTTGCCCAGTTGCGCAACCGGTCGGCCCAGTCCAGGTGTAAGTAAGATGGTGATACGCTTTGCAACGTGAATAGATCAGAACGGCAAAATTAATACGATATCTCGAGTCCGTCGTATGCCAATTGAACCCCGCCGGGCAAGACCTCCTCCACCTCGGCGGCTAGGCCCATGTGGTGGCTGATGTGGGTAAGCCAGGCCTGTTCGGGGCGCACCCGGTCGATGAATGCCAATGCTTCCGCGAGGTTCATGTGGCTGGGGTGTTCGTGGTGGTGTAAGGCGCTGACGACCAGATAACGGATGCCGTCCAACTTGTACCATTCATCGGCGGGCAGATACTTGACGTCGGTGAGGTAAGCCAGCTCGCCAATTCGAAAACCCACAATGGGCAGGGTGCCGTGCAGGATGCGCACGGGTTGAACCGTCAGAAAATCAAACACCAGCAAGTGTTCGGGGTCAATGGGCAGCAGTTGAATCCGGGGGAGTCCCGGCACCTGGTCCGTGAATACGTATTCAAAACGCTTGCGTACGTCCTGAAGCACCCTGGGCAAGGCGTACACGGCCATGGGCCGGCCGGAGCGGAAGTTGAACGGCCGGATGTCATCCAGCCCGATGATGTGGTCGTTGTGTTCGTGGGTAAGCAGTATGGCGTCCAGGTGTTGCACCTCTTCGCGCAGCATCTGCTGCCGGAAATCGGGGCCTGAGTCAATCAGGATGTGCAAGGGGCCCTCCGTGTACAAAGCCGACGACCGAAGGCGCTTGTCGCGCGGGTCTATGGAGCGACAAACGTCGCAGGCGCATCCGATGACCGGAACTCCCTGAGACGTGCCGGTGCCGAGCAGGGTTAGTTTGCGTCCGCCTGTTCCTTTTTCCACTTTTCAATGAGTTCGCGGGATTTGGGCGACAGTTGATCCAGATTGAATTCGATGCCCGAGAGGATGTCGAGCAAACAGTTGATGCGGGCTTCCGTATCGAAAAACTTGTTGATCACCGCAATGCGGCGGTGTTCCACAATGCAGTAGCCGCTTTGGAAACTCCCTTTTTCATACCGGACGGAGTAGTCCAGTTCTCGGAACAACTCTTCCAGTTTTTTTAACGTTGTAGTGGAATAGCGCATGGGTGTTTTATCTTGGCCCGGACACAGCAAAGGTATCTGAAAAAAGGAAATGATGGCACGTCCGGCGCATTCTTATGCCATGCCCGCACAAAAATGAGGTGAAGCCACACATTACACCGCAATTTTTGCCCAAACATCCGGAATTTTGCCACAAACGAATTGAACATGAGAGCACTATCCTTTTACATCACTTGTACGTTTTGTTTTGGTCTGTCGGCCGCCTCACTGGCCCAGCAGCGTTTTACAGGCGGGTTGGTTGTCGGCCTCACCGCTTCACAGATCGATGGCGACGAATCGGCCGGATACAACAAGCTCGGCCTCATGGGTGGCGGCCGGGCGGGTATCCTGCTGTCGGAGCGTTGGGAGTCCAGCCTGGAGCTGCTCTTTGTGCAGCGCGGGGCGCAAAACGAATTGGTGCAGAACAACCCGGACCAGGCGTATTATTCTGCAACCCTGAACTACATCGAGGTGCCGATACAAATCCATTTTAAAGACTGGCTGGCCGAAGATGCCGACAACAACGCATTTTACCGTATGTACTTCAACGCAGGATTTTCCTATGCGCGTCTGATGGGTACAACGGTGGAGGACGATCTTTCGGCGATATCCACCGTCGTACCTGATTACCTGAACAAGAACGACTTCAGCATTTTGCTGGGCGCCACCTTTTTCGCCAACAGGCATCTGGGGTTCAACTTCCGCTGGGTGCGCTCGCTGGCGCCGATTTATGAGCCTGCCGATTGGGATGTTCCGCCTGCCTCCGAAGCCTGGAGGCCGCACAGCCTGTACTTTTCGGCTTTGTACGTTTTCTAAGACGCTTGCGCGCGTGAGTCGTTCCGACCAAATCGCTACCCTGAACGCATGATCCAAACATGAAATCTGCAGTCATTGACTTAGGCACCAACACATTTCATCTGTTGGTCGCCGAAAAAAACGGAGCGGGCGCCTGGCATACCCTGTATCGGGAACGCCGGTACGTCAAGCTGGCCGAAAACGGCATTGAACGCATCGGAGAGGCCCCCTTTTCCCGTGCGATGGACGCCATGCGGCATTTTCGCGAACAACTGGACATGATGGGGGTGGCGCCCGAACAAGTGCGTGCCGCCGGCACCGCCGCCATGCGCACCGCCCAAAATGCGCCCGACCTGCTGGATGCCATCCACCAGACGTACGGTATACGGGCCGAGGTGATCGATGGACGGCGTGAGGCCGAACTCATTTATAAAGGTGTGCGCCAGGCCGTTCCGTGGCCTCCGGGCACGGCGCTCATCATGGATATCGGTGGCGGCAGCACCGAATTTATTTTGGCGGATGCCCAACAAGTACGCTGGAAGCACAGTTTCCCGCTGGGCGCCGGGGTGTTGCTCAACCGTTTTCAACCCGACGACCCCATCACCGAAGCCCAGATTGACGCCATCTCCGGGTTTTTGAAAAACGAGTTGACGCCGCTGTGGCAAGCATTGGCCCAAAATCCGACCGACACGCTGATCGGTGCCTCCGGCACGTTTGATGTGATCGACCAGTTTCTGCTCGACCCGGCAACCAAACCCGCCACGTTTGGCTGCGTGACCACAGACGAGTACCGCGGCCTGGCCAATACCTTCCTGCACAGCACACGCGCCGAACGGCTGACCATGCCGGGCTTGCCGCCGGAACGGGTCGACATGATCGTGCTGGCCGTGCTGCTGATCGATGCCGTGTTGCGCAACGCCGATGTGAAAACCATCATAACCTCCGCCTACGCCTTGAAGGAAGGCCTGCTGGCAGAAATGTTCTAATCAAGTTGCGTATGCCCATTCACGAACCGCATTCGTTCGAAACCCGTCTGGAAAAGTTCGACTCCAACCTCTGGGGCTTCCACATCGTGGTGCCCCTTGCGGTGGCGGAAGTGTTCCTGGCGGCCAATACCAAGCGGGTGATCTGTACCCTTCAGGGCACCGAAACATTCCAGTGTGCCCTGATGCCCCGGGGCGATGGTGCATGGTTTATCAACATCAACAAAAAACGGCGGGATGCCCTGAAGTTGCAAATCGGCAGCTTGCTGACGGCTTCGATCGTCAGCGATCAAAGCACCTACGGGCTGCCCATGCCCGAAGAACTGGAGGCCGTGCTGGCGTCGGACGAAGCGGGAAATCGACTTTTCCACGCACTCACCCCCGGCAAGCAGCGCAACATATTGTATTATGTCGGCGCTGTAAAAGACAGCGACAAACGCATCCACCGCGCCCTGGTTTTTATAGACCATCTGAAGGCAAACCAAGGAAAAATCAACTTCAAAACCCTGGTCGAGGCCTTCAAAGCCCATTAGCCCACGGCTTTAGCCCACGGCTTCAGCCGTGGGCCCTCTCATCCCCCGAAAAAAATAACGCCACCCCACCCCCAAAATCAACCCCAACACCGGCACCATCTCCACCGGCAGTTGTTGCGGAATGAAAAACCACCCCAACAACACCAGTAAGGCCAGTGCACCGGCCGCCATCCAGTGGTACCGACGCCAGGGGGTGTATGCAAAAATCAGGTGGGTAGGCAGGGCCCACAGCAGGTTCCAGTTGTTTTTGGTTGTAATGTGGTCTGTGCCCACCCACATGAACAACATCAGCAGGCCGGAAAGGCCCAGTACCCAGGCGAGCGTCCGCTCCAGAAAGACGGCGGTTTTGGGGAAGCAGAACAGCCAGAATCCCAGCAACGCAAACAGCGTGGTGGCGAACCAGGGTTGGGCGTAGAACGGCGGCCGGAAGCTGGGCGGCGGGTACGGGGTGTCCGGGGTCAGGCGTTCGAAGGCCACCAGTGGCTGGCCGTCGGGCAGTCGGGTTCTGCCCACCACGTCGTGGAGGTAATCGGGCAGGAACATAAAATCGTCTGGCGCAGCGACCCTGTCTGCCGGCAGGCCGAGCAGGAGGTCCATGCCGAATCGCGTCCAGGGAATGGGATGCAGCTTGCTGTGCAGGAGTTCGCGCATGGTCATGCCGAGGGGCAGGCCATCGTGGTTATACTGCAGTTGATCGCTGTACAACGTTTCGAACAGGTCTCGAATGCGCGTGGAGCAGTTATCATAAAAAAAGTCGTAGAGGTAGTATCGATTTTCCTTTTTCAGGTTTTCCTGGAGGAGCTCGAACAGCCTTTGTCGCATGCTGTCGTTGAGGTTGAGCACCTGTTCCTGGATGTTGCGCTCTTCGATGCTGTAGCTGTACACCAGGTCGCGGTAGCGTTCGGGGTTGAGGAAGTACAGCAGTTTGCCGCGCAGGAAAAGCAGGTAAAAGTTGGGTTGCTCCAGGTCGAAGGTGCCGTAGTTGTAGCAGCGGTCGAGCTGAAGGGCCGGGTCGGTCACCCGTATGGCGCTGTGACCGAAGATGCTGTACAGGTCTTTGCCAGCCGACCCGGTGAGCAGGCTGATGCGCGCGCTGTCGGTCAGCAGGGGCGTGCCGGGTTGTTGTGCCGGGATGGCCAGCGGGCAAAGCACCAGGAGGAGGGGAAAGAGGACAGTTTTCATGCCGGCTAAAGTATATCTACGGTATGTTAGGTGGATGTGCATACAAGAAGTAGCCATGAATGGAGTCGAGTATTTTTTCAGAACGGGTCATCCCGTGTTTTCTGGTGTTGGCGGGCCGCATTCACCACCGCACCCCGTCCACCCCCTCGACCGACCAGGCCTCCGCTTTTTCCGCAAACAGCACCTTTGTTTTAGCCCAGGTTGACTGAAACAATTCCGATTGCCGGTAGGCCTCCAGCGCAGCCGGGCTTTCCCAGATACTCAGGGTAAACAGCACATTGGGTTGGTCTTCGGCGCGCAGAAGTTCCATGTGTCCACATCCCGGAAAAGCGCGAATGCGGCTTTTGCTGGGCTCGAACACGTCGTTCAGGAAAGTGTCCACCGCCTCCGGCCGGAACCTCATTTTGACGATGCGTTTGATCATGGTTGTTCGGGTTGGGCGTAGCGGCGTTTGCGGAAATAGAGGAACAGCCAGCCGAATATTCCGAGGAAGGCCAGGGGCAGGCCGATGTTCAGCGCTTGCCACAGAGTTTTTTCCTTTTTGGCCCGCACCGTGTCGAGCAGGCGGAGTTTCACCTCCCGCGAACGCGCTTCGATGATGCCGTTCGCGTCCAGCAGGTATTCTACGGCGTTGAGCAGCAAGTCCTTGTTGGCGTAGGTGTGGCCTTCAAAGCGGTTCAGGCCCAGGGGTAACCACTCCTTGGCTTCGCGGTTGCGAACAAAGTTGGCGGCCACATCGCCGTCGCTGACCACCAGCATGCGCGTCGGCTCGCTGTGCGACCGGTAGGTGACGCCCAGGCGCATGAGGCCGGCCATCATCTCATCCGACACCCTGTTTTCAAAATTGGACGGGAACACGCCTTCGAGCAGCACGCCCACGATTTGTTTGCCCTTGTCGAATTTTTCCGGGATGGGGTCGTATTTCAGGATTTCGAAGTTCAGGTCAATCGGGCTGAACTGGAGGCGGCTGTAGCGGCTGGTGGTGAGCACCGGTGTTTTTTTGATGTCTGTTTTGGTGCGTATCGTGTCAATGCTGGAGCAGAAGCGCAGTTCGACGCGATCCAGATTTTTGACGACGGGGTGCTGCCCGTCGGGGATCACTGCGGGGTGGTAGTACCATTTGAACAGGTCGAACTGGGGTGCGTTGCCCACCTGGCCCACCTGCAGGGGGATGCGCGTGCACTCCATATCGAGCACCAGGTCGGGCTGGATGCGCACGCCGTATTTGAAGAGCTGGTCTTCGAGATTGAGCGGGTAGTCGGCCGGCACGAAGCGGCTGCTGATCCGCATGCTGTCCAGATCGGCCCCCAGGCGGTCGATGAGCCACATGATTTTGCCGCCGTGCATGGCGTACTGATCAATCTTGAACTTGTCTTTCTCCGAGAATGGGAAGCGGGGTTTAGCGATCACCAGCAGGGCGCAGACTTCCGGTTTGAGGTGCACGACCGAGTCGAGGTTAACCCGGTCCACATCGTAAAACTGGCGCAGGCTCCGCTCCAGGTCGGCTGTTTGCAGCTCATCCAGCTCGCCGTGCCCTTCGGTGAGCAGGATTACCGGGCGCTGGGGCGACATCAGTTTTTTGACTGCGTTGGCAAACTTGTATTCCAGCAGACTCACCGAGTTGTTGATCACTTCCTCCGGGCTGAGGGTGGGCGATTCGTTTTCGAGCAACTTGACCGGCAGGCGGCGACTGCCATAATGGAATACGGCCACCGGGTAGACGAGTTTTTGGGAGGTCTCCCCCTGGTCGCTCACACGGAGGTTGACGGGCACGATACCGTCCTGGGCCAGGGCCTTGCGCCGGCTGTTGATCTCCTCCACGGTGCCGATGCCCGGATCTTCGAATTGGTAGTCAATCTGTGGGTTGACCGACCGGAAATCGGCCAGCATGTCGCGCGTGGCATCTTGCAAGCGCTTGAACCCGGCCGGAAAGTCGCCTTCCAGCAACACTTGTACATACACCCGGTCTTTTACCTCCCGCAGCAGCGCCTTGGTCGGGCGCGTCAGTGTATAGCGCCGCTCCTCTGTAAGGTCGATGTGGGCATAAAAAGCGCCGGCAATGATGTTGGCGAATAACACCACACCGCAAAAAAGAGCAAACTGCAACAGGGATTGTGCACGCCGTGTACGGGCCATACCTCGAACGAATAAACCGGTGAACGCGAAAAACAACGCAAAGTTACGACAGGGGGCCGCTTTTTCTGAACAATAAACCCGTATGGTTACCGGTTATTTACCGCAGTGTTCAAAAAACAAATCCCCATCATGTTACATGTCCGCCTCACCGCTGCGCTCTTGTGGGCAGTGGTCTGTTCCGCCCCGGCCCAGTGCATCCAGGGCGATTGCCAAAATGGCCAGGGTACCTTCGTTTACCCCTCCGGCGCCAAATACATCGGCCATTTTAAAAACGGCGAGATCCACGGCGTCGGCGTATGTTATTACACAGACGGCAGCAAATATCAGGGTGAATGGGCCCACCGCTACCCGGATGGTAAAGGCACCAAAACGTACACCGACGGCACCACCCGCACCGGGTTGTGGAAAAAAGGCAAGCCGGTGGACGCCGGCGGCAAGGTGCTTGAGGAGTACATCGCCAAAAAGGAGGAAGAACAACAGGACGACGGCACCAACATACAGGTCGGCTGCCTCAGCGGCGACTGCCAGAACGGACAGGGTGTATTCGCCTATGCCGACGGCAGTAAGTACGACGGGTTGTTCCGCAACGGAAAATTTGAGGGGCAGGGCAAATTTTACTTCGCCAATGGCGAACGGTATGAAGGCAAATTTCACCAAAACTACCCACACGGTCCCGGTACCCTGTACAAACCCACCGGCGAAGTGGAAAGCGGCGAATGGCGCAACGGTGAGTTCGCGGGGGGCTCCCTGGCTTTGGGTGGAAAAACCGGCTGCATAGATGGCGACTGCGAAAACGGCAAAGGCACCTATATATATAAGGCCGGATCTGCCAGGTACATTGGTGAATTCCGGGACGGCCAACCCCACGGACGCGGCGAATGCACCTATGCCAACGGTGACGTGTACCAGGGCGAGTGGCAAAACGGCGCATTTGGGGGCCTGGGCACCCTGGTGCTGCACGACGGTACCAGCATACGCGGCTACTGGCAAAATGGCGAATACCTCGGCAAGGAAAATCCGGATCCCGTGGCCGGCCAGGAGCCGGCCCCCGACCCGGCGACCAAGCCCGTGGATATGCCCAAAGTATGGGCTGTAGTGGTCGGCGTGGCCTCCTACGACCATATGCCTGCGCTTCGGTACACCGACGACGACGCCTACCGGGTATTTGCCTTCCTGAAGAGTCCTGAGGGCGGCGCCCTGCCCGACGATCAGGTGCGCATCCTCATTGACGAAGACGCTACCCGCGAAAACGTGCTTGAATCCATGAAATCCCTCTTCAGCAAGGCCGCCCCCAACGACCTTGTGCTTTTCTACTTCTCGGGACACGGATTGAACGGTTCATTCCTGCCCATCGACTTCGACGGATTCAACAACAAAATCGCCCACGAGGAAATATCCCTGATCTTCAACAACAGCCGGGCCAAGTACAAACTCTGCGTGGCCGACGCCTGCCACTCCGGCAGCCTGTTTGCCATGCGCTCCACAGAGGAGGAAACCCTGCTGAATACCTACTACGCCACCCTGAGCAAGTCGGTTTCCGGAACAGCCATCATCATGTCCTCCAAAGCCGAAGAAACCTCCCTGGAATCCTCCGGGTTGCGGCAAGGCGTGTTCAGCCACTTCCTCATCCGGGGACTCAAAGGCGAAGCCGACAAAAACAACGACAAAGTGGTTGGTATCTACGAACTCTACACCTACGTATACGATCAGGTGCGTGCCTATACCGGTAACCGACAAAGCCCGGTCATCAAGGGAACATTCGATCCTATGATGCCGGTTGCCGTAATGCGCTGAGCCCGGCATCGTCGCGCTCTTTGCCCCCTTTCATACCCCACCGGGTGGCTTTGCATCCCCGTTTGCCACCTGTCCGACAAAAAAAAGCAGAAAAATGAAAAATTTTTTTCTGCTTTTTTTTAACAAAACAACTTTTTTTTTTACTTTAAAAAATTGTTTATCAAGTTTTTAATAAAAAAAAACTCGATTTTTCGTTAAACAAACGCATTTTTTTGTTCTTTCCACTTGTGCAGACCTGCTGCACTTTTGTACTGTCAATGATGTGCAGGGAAAAGCAACCGACACAACGCCGACAACCTGATTAGGAACTTTTCATGAGATTATATACGGGAAACCGCCGCGGCACAAACGAGTGCCGCGGTTTTTTTTTGTCCATACCCGAACAAGCACAAAATTTGCTTTCGAAGCGACGTTTCCTCAACAGATGCAACCGCAAATCCGTCAAAAATGACCCCGGGAACAAAACTTCAGCAGTATTTTGATCGTATTTTGAAAAAAAAATGGACTAAAATTTTATTTTTTTTCAACAAAAACAAAAAACATAATCAAGTAAAATATTGATAATTAAATAATTGTATTGATAATGATGTTTTTTGGTGTGTTTTTTACTCAACAAACGCATTTTTTTGTTCTTTTTGTTCCAGCAACACCGCCGCACTTTTGTACTGTCAATAACGAACAACGGAGCGAATCACAAAAGCAGGTTGATTGTTGATGACCACCGATTTGGACTTTTCATGAGATTATATACGGGAAACCGCCGCGGCACAAACGAGTGCCGCGGTTTTTTTTTGCCCATACCGCCTGGTTCGGTAGCGCCTCAAGGGAACAAAAACAGGTGCAAAAGGAAAAGAAGACACTATTTTATTGCGGATTAAGGTGCTTATAATCAAAATGATAAGCATAATTTGCCGCTCATTCAACCATTTTTAAGCGGGTGATTAAACCCTGCAAACCGGGCTGGGAGGAGGCCCCGGGCGCCCTGATCTTTGTGTCATCAAAAGCGCTACAGAAAACTTCACTGGACATCTTTTCATGAGATTATATCGGGAAACCGCCGCAGTGCAAATGAGCACTGCGGTTTTCTCCCGGGTTACTTGGGAAACTTCATCAACAAAACGCTTCAGAGAATTCGATTGGACGACTTTTCATGAGATTACATACAGGAACACCGCGGCGCAAACGAGCGCCGCGGAAATTCCTGGACCTAATCCCCGACCGACCAACCCTTCATTCGCACATTTTCATGAGATTATATTTTGGCATCCCGCTGCGCTGAAGTGCGTGGCGGGATTTTTTTTGTCAGTTGCATATTTATGGATATCAAAGTTTTGTGTCCTGTAAACAGGTTAGTTGCACCCGTTCTGCGACCTCACAGGACGGGTTTATCTGTTTGGAATGGCGCGCAACGATGACTTTACCTTTGTTGCATCATTATCGGGAACTAACCAAGCCCGTTTGCAAGAGCAACCTTAATCCTTGGAGACATAATACAATCCTTTTTTCCCCCTTTTCCTGGCGGACAAGGTGACGAACAACTTATGAGATGATACGGACTCATTAAGTCGCGGTGCGAAAGCGCACTGCGATTTTTTTTATGGGGCAAATCGGCGGATGGCATTCAGGAAAGCATCGCCGTACAGGTGGAGTTTGCGCTCGCCCACGCCGCTAATCCGCAGCAGATCGGCGTCGGTCCTGGGTCTTCTGGCGGACATGAGTTCGAGGGTGACGTCGCTGAAAATCAGATAGGGCGGTATGCCACGCTCCTGGCCCAGGCGCCGACGGAGTTCGACCAGTTGCCTGAAGAGTTCGTTGGTGCCGGGATGGGGCACTGGTTGCTCCTTACCTGCCGGCGCGTATGGTTCAGGCCTGGGAGGCACTGCCAACCGTATGGACTTGCGGCCGAAGAGCACTTCCCGCCCTTCATCGGTCACCCGCAGGCGGTTGTGCTCGTCGTACACCATTTCAATCAACCCGTGGTGCAGCATTTGGGAGAGGAGGAACATCCATTGCTCAGCGGAAAATTCCTTTCCCGCACCGTAGGTTTTGATCTGGTGGAATCCCCTTTCCAGCACCTCGCGTTTTGCACTGCCCCGCAGCACATCGACCAGCAGGAGCATGCCGATCTGTTCGCCGCACCGCTGCAGGGCAGAGAGGGCTTTTTGCACGGGCACGGCGCCGTCAAAAGACTGGGGCGGGTTGCGGCAAACATCGCAATTGCCGCAGTTGCCGTCGTGGGGTTCACCAAAATAATGAAGTACGGTTTTGCGCCGGCAAACGGGCGACTCGGCGAACTCGTACATGCGCTGGAGCTTACTCACCTTGAGGGCTGTCTGCTCGGGAGGCGCGTCGCCGTCCTCGAACATCCGCCGGTAGGTGGTCACGTCGCCATAACTGAAAAACAAAAGGGCATCGGCCGGCAGCCCGTCCCGTCCGGCACGGCCAATTTCCTGGTAGTATCCCTCCAGATTTCTGGGCAGGTTGTAGTGGATGACAAACCGCACGTTGCTTTTGTCTATGCCCATGCCGAATGCGATGGTGGCACAAACGATGGGTGTGCGGTCGTAAATAAAGTCGTCCTGCACCGAATTGCGTTGCCGGGCGCTCATGTCAGCGTGATACGGGGCGGCCCGGTGCCCGTCGCGACACAATTTGGTGGCCAGTTCTTCGCAGGAGCGGCGCGACAGGCAATAGATGATGCCCGATTGTTTTTTTCGGACGCCAAGAAAGTCAAGGAGTTGGCCGTAGCGATTTTGGCCGGGTCGGACCTGCAGGTTCAGGTTGGGCCGGTCGAACGAATCGACGAACAGCCGGGGTTCGCGCAGTTGGAGCTGATCAGCTATGTCTTTACGCGTGAGCCTGTCGGCGGTCGCCGTCAGGGCAATAAGGGGTACATTCGGGAAAAGGGTTTTGAGGAAGCGCAGTTGGGTGTACTCCGGCCGGAAATCGTGGCCCCAGGCGGAAATGCAATGGGCTTCGTCTATGGCAATCAGGCTGACCTGCATGCGGCGCAGCAGGGGCTGGAAGCCCTGGGAGGCGACCTTTTCGGGGCTGACGTACAGGAGTCGAATGTCGCCTTTCAGGGCGGCATCCTCCACTTCCCGGAGTTTTTCCGGCGGCAGGCTGCTGTTGATGAAGGCCGCCGGAATGCCGTTGCCGCGAAGCCCTTCCACCTGATCTTTCATTAGGGCGATCAATGGACTAATGACCAGCGCCGTGCCGGGAAGGGTTACGGCCGGAATCTGAAAGCACATGCTTTTTCCCCCGCCGGTGGGCATCAGCACCAGCGCGTCGGCGCCTGCATACACGGCGCGGATGACCTCGGCCTGCATGGGTCTGAAGGCCTCATAGCCAAAGTATTTCTTCAATGCCTGTTGCGCGTGGTCAAGCGTCATGGTCAGCGGAGGACGGCAATTGCCGCAACGCAAATATAAAACAAATTATAGCAATTTAAATGAAAAATATTTTCAACAAAAAGTTGCATAACAAAAACGAATTGTTTTATATTTGCATGATCATTGATGTGCAAAATCTCAGGCGATGACGCTCTCTTCCATTTGGTTTTTTTGTAAAAGGTACTGGTTTTATATGGCCTTGACGATCATTATTTTGCTTGCACTGCTAAGGCATTTAGGCAGTTGGCCTGCGGCGGCTTCACGGTCGCCGAGGTTTACGGAAGAGCCGGCATCCGGCGACGCCTCTTTGCTGGGTGTGTTGGTTACCCCGGAGCAACCGGCCAAAGCCATGCCCCCCATTGGTGAGGATGCCGCCCGGGCATTTTTTCGACGGTTTGCGCCGGTTGCCGTGTCGGAGCGAAAAAAATACGGCGTACCGGCAGCCGTCACCCTGGCGTACGCCTTTAGCAACAGCCATGCGGGTCAAAAAATGCCGGCACAACAGGCAAACAACTATTTTTCGCTGCCGTGTACGTCCGATTGGGAGGGAGATACCTTTGAACAGGAAGGGGTCTGTTTCCGACGCTATGAAACGGCGTGGGAGAGTTTTCGCGATTTCAGCGTGTTCATGAGCAGCCAGGAATGGTATGGAGCGGTGCGCAGGCAATCCGGCAAGGATTGGAGGGGCTGGGTGAAAGCGCTGGAGCGGAACAGCGGACCGACCGCCGCTCATACGATGCAAGCGGTCATAGAACAATACGGTCTCGACGAGTTGGACCGTTAGCGTGCCCGCCCGGACGCTTCATTAATCGGTTACGCTGCCTGATCTTTTGGGTTTTAACACCTGCTTAACACTAAACTGTGTCGTTTTTCAGTTACTGTTTGACACACGCTCGTCAAACACAAAGCAATGAAACCTTACATTTGTTGCTGTACAACCTGAACACGATGAAAAACGTACTGTTGATATTGTTATTTGCCCCGTTGATGGCTTGGACCGACCAGGGCAATCCCGGACTGGAGTCCATAAAAAGGGCGATTGGCGCGGGTGATGTGCCTGCCCTGAGCAGTTATTTCGCCGACAACGTTGAGATTTCCATTGCCGGGTCCGAACGTCTGTATCCAAAGGCCAAAGCCGGAGAAGTGGTTCGTGGTTTTTTCAACACCAACAAGCCTTCCGGCTTCAAACAGGTGCACCAGGGTGCCAGTCGTGAGAGCAGCGACCAATATTGCATAGGAAACCTGACGACCGAAAACGGCACCTACCGGGTCTATATTTACCTGAAAAACAGCGGAGACGAGGTCAACATTCAAGAGTTGCGCTTCGATAAAGGGTAATTGGCTGTGCAAATTGATTGAAAGGCGCTATCTTTGCGCCTCAAAATCACTAATCGCACCGGCAGGCATACCTCCGGTAGCCAATAACAAACTACAAACCAATGGGTAAAGGAGATTTCAGGAGCAAACGCGGCAAGATCCGCCGCGGTTCCCACGGCAACAGCCGCCCCAAAAACGGCAAACTGCGCGCCGCCAAGCGGCAAGCCGCAGGTGTCAAAAAGTCCGCATAACAGCGGACTTTTTTAATCGGGTGCTTGCACGAAAAAAATAAGCGGTGTATCTTTGCCCCGCTTTTCCCGGAAAGGGGGTATTGGTCCATGGTGTAACGGTAGCACAGCAGATTTTGGTTCTGTTTGTCAGGGTTCGAATCCTTGTGGACCAACAAAAAGGGACCGGCGCGAAACGCCGGTCCCTTTTCTTGTTGGATGCAAGCAACCCGGTTAGTTCCAGATCAGGCTGGATCGCCGGAAGTAGGCCGGCTTCATGCGCCAGGATTGGGGGTTGCCTTCGGGAATATCCGACACTTCCGGAATGGGTTGCCGGCTCAGGTCGTTCAGGTTGGCATCTATCTTATGGGCCATGTCGTTGCTCCGCAGTTGGTCAAACGCCTGTTGAATGGTCAGGATCGCGGTTTCGATGTTGGGCAGGGGACGGTTGATGATCATTCGGATGACCCCCATGGGGTCGATGATGAACGCGAGACGATCGAAGGATTTGACGGGGCGGCGGCCGGAGGCGATGCCATACAGGTTGGCAATCCGGAAGTCGAGGTCTTCGATCACCGGCGTCTTCAGGTAGATGCCCAGGTACCGGCGTGCTTTATCCGACCATGCGCTGTTGTGCTTGAGCGGTTCATTGCTCAGGGCGATGAATTTGGTGTTGCGCTCGTCCAGCCAGCGTTCCTTTAAGGCCAGGAAAGCCGAATACATCTCCCAGGCAGAGGTGAAATTAGCCGGGTGGGCAAACAACACACACCAGCAATTCCGGCAATATTGCGGAAAGTCAATCCGGCCTTTAGAGCTGGAGATGCTAAAGGTCGGGGCGAGATCGCCGACTTGCGGGAGACGAATGGTTTGGTCAGACATAAGGCGACAGAATTCGGCTTCATCGGGCTCATAAACCGGTATACGAAGTACACCTGATTTCTGATTTGCAAATTTTCGCTCAAATTTAGCCTATTTCCAAATCTAACTGGGAAAAAGTAACAATTTTATTGCAAATGAGTTGAATTTGTGCCAAGTAATGAAATACGGGGGGAAGACTGCTTTACCTTTGGGCCAATCATTGTGTACCCGACATGCTCCGGAATTTTATTTGCTTAGCACTTGTGCTGATAGTTATGCCCATTCACACCCAAACCATGCAGGCGCCGCGCTACACCGCGCTCACCGGCAATTGGTCGTTCCGGCAAGCCCATGAAGGCGCCTGGCTTCCGGTTACATTGCCCGTCAGCACACACACCGCCCTGCTTCAGCACGGTCTGATTGAAGACCCCTTTTACCGCGACAACGAGATGAAGCTGCAGTGGATTGAGCAACAGGACTGGGAGTATCAGTGCACCTTCGAAGTGTCGGGGCCCGACCTGCAACACCGCCATCTGGAAATGGTATTCAAGGGACTGGATACCTATGCGCAGATTTTTTTGAACGACAGCCTGATCCTGGAAACCGACAACATGTTCCGGACCTGGAAGGCCGATGTGAAACCTTTTTTGCGCGAAGGAACAAACCACCTGCACATCTACTTCGAAAGTCCGATCAAAAAAATGCAGCCGACCTGGGACGCCATGGGCTACGAGCTCCCCGGCGGCATCCGAACCCTGACGCGCAAAGCGCAGTTTCATTACGGTTGGGATTGGGGGCCCCGTTTCGTTGGCAGTGGAATACTCAAAGCGCCTGAATTGCTGGCGTGGGACGACCTGCTGCTCGAAGACGTGCATGTGGACCTTCGCACCCTGGAAAACAACCGTGCCCGCATGGTGATTCGCTTTCGGTATCAGGCCGATTTTGAAGGAAAGGTGTCCCTCATCTCCCGCGAAAACAAACGCAAAACCATTGAAGACCGGTACTTCTACCCCGGTGTGCACGAAGACTCCATGACCTTTGACATTCCGGATCCCCGCCTCTGGTGGTGCAACGGGATGGGTGAGCCTTATCTGTACGACGTCAACTTTGAAGTAAAAAGGGGCGTAAAAACCATAGAGAGTACCGATGTGCGTTTTGGCATCCGTACCATTGAGTTGGTTACAGAGCCCGATGGCGATGGAACCACCTTCTACTTTCGCCTCAATGGAAAACCCGTTTTTGCCAAAGGCGCCAACCTCATTCCGCTGGACATCTTTCAGGATCGGGTGACCCCTGCCCGGTACCGGCAGATCATCGACGCTACCCTGGGGGCCAACATGAACATGTTGCGCGTTTGGGGCGGCGGCATTTACGAGGACGAACTCTTTTATCAGCTGTGCGACGCCAAAGGAATCCTCGTCTGGCAGGATTTTATGTTCGCCTGCGCCATGTACCCCGGAAATGGTACTTTTCTTAAAAATGCAGCCGCAGAAGCATACGAACAAGTGGAACGCCTCCGCAAACACCCGTGCATCGCGCTGTGGTGCGGAAACAACGAAAACAACGAAGCCTGGCACAACTGGGGATGGCAAATGGCGCTCACCGAAGCGCAGCGGCAAACCATGTGGCGGGATTACCAGACCCTTTTCCAGGAACTGCTGCCCACCTACGTAGGCAACCACGCGCTCGGCGTACCTTACTGGGAAAGCTCACCCCTTTACGGCCGCATGAACCCCAAATCCATGCGGGAAGGCGACGCCCACTACTGGGGGGTGTGGCACGATGAAGAACCCTTCGAGGTGCTCAACCACAAGGTGCCTCGTTTCATGAGTGAGTTCGGGTTTCAGTCCTTCCCGTCCTGGGAAACCATTGAGTCGTTCACCTTGCCTGAAGACCGGCGCCTCGACAGCCCGGTGATGCTCAACCACCAAAAACACCCGCGCGGCAATGCCCTCATCGCCCGATACATGAAACGCGATCTGAACGTGCCGGCGGACTTCGAATCTTTTGTCTACCTCAGCCAGGTGCTTCAGGCCGACGGCATGCGCCTCGGCCTGGAAGCCCATCGCCGGAACAAGCCCTACTGCATGGGTACTCTGTACTGGCAATTGAACGACGTGTGGCCTGCCGCTTCCTGGTCGAGCATCGACTGTACGGGTCGGTGGAAAGCGCTCCACTATGCGGTGCGCGACGCGTTCAGCCCGGTGGCGGTGTTGCCGCTGGCAGAAGAAAACCGCTTCGCCGTGTACGCTGTTTCCGACAGGACGGATACCGTAGCCGCCCGGCTGACCGTGCGCCTCATGACCTTCGACGGTGACGTGCGGGACGAGATCCGGATAGACAGCATACGCCTGACCCCAGATTCTGCCCGCTTGCTGATCGAAAGACCACTGGACACATGGGCGGGAAAAAAACGATCCAACCTGCTCGCCCAGTGCATACTGGAAAGCCTGGACGGGAAAGTCCTGCACCAGCGCCTGGCGTATTTCCTGCCTGCCCAAAAACAGGATTTGCCGGAAACGGTCGTTGCCCTGGAGCATGAAAAAACCGACGAGGGATGGCTCATCACGGTGCGCAGCAAACAATTGGCCCGAAAAGTATACCTTCGCAGTAGTGTAGGCGGCTCATTTAGCGACAACTACTTTGACCTCCTGCCCGGTGTAGCCCATCAGGTGCTTTTTCGACCGGATCAACCCGGCCCGACGAAACCCGACTTTCGGGTAGTCAGCCTCGTGGATGCTATGCCTTGAACAACAAATCAACCTTGTTTCATGATGGACAAGCCCTGGCTTCAACACTATCCGCCCGGTGTACCGGCACACATCAACCCCGACGACTTCCCGACCGTACTTTCCATGGTGGCGCGCAGCACCACCCGTTATTCCAATTTGCCGGCTTTTATCAGCATGGGCAAAAGCATGACATTTGCAGAGTTGGATCGGCAAAGCCGGGCTTTCGGCGCGTTTCTGCAATCGAGCGGACTGGCGCCGGGGGATCGCATTGCCCTGATGATGCCCAATTTGCTGCAGTATCCGGTTGCGCTGCTGGGCGCCCTGCACGCCGGATTGGTGGTTGTCAACACCAATCCTTTGTACACCCCGCGCGAAATGCGCCATCAGTTCATCGACTCGGGCGCCAAAGCCATCGTGATCGCCGAAAATTTTGCAGCCAACCTGCAGCAGGTGCTTCCCGACACCAACATCCAAACGGTGATCACCACCTCCATCGGTGAGATGCTGGGGCTGAAAGGTTGGATTGTCAACCTCGTGGTGCGGTGGAAAGGCATGGTGCCCAAATTCGTGCTGCCGGGCGCTGTGCCGTTCAGCCAGGCCGTGGCCAAGGGGAAAACACTCAAGTTGCAGCCGGTGGAAACCCGGCCCGACGACGTCATCATCCTCCAGTACACCGGCGGCACCACCGGCGTAGCCAAAGGGGCGATGCTGACCAACCGGAATCTGGTGGCCAATATGCTCCAGATCAGGGCCATCATGATGCCGCACCTGAAGGAGGCCGAAGAAACGGCCCTTTGCCCGCTGCCCCTCTACCACATCTTTGCTTTCACGGTCAACTGCCTGGCCATTATGAGCATCGGCGGGCGAAACATCCTCATCGTGAATGCCCGCGACCTCAAGGCGCTCATAAAGGATTGGCGCAAGTACCGCCCCAGCCTGGTAACCGGCGTCAATACACTGTTCAACGGTTTACTGAACAACAGCGATTTCAAAACGCTGGATTTTTCCTCCCTGAAAATTTGCGTAGCCGGCGGCATGGCCCTCCAGCGCGCCGTGGCCGAGCGCTGGCAACAGGCAACCGGATGCCGGCTGGCGGAAGGTTACGGCATGACGGAGTCCAGTCCGGTCATTTCCTGCAACCCCTTCGACGCCGGCATGCGCATCGGCACCATCGGCATGCCGGTGCCCTCCACCGATGTGCGGATTGTAAACGACCAGGGACAACCGCTTCCGCAGGGCGAAACGGGTGAAATCCAGTGCAAGGGTCCACAGGTCATGAAAGGGTACTGGAACCGGCCGGAGGCAACAGCCGAAGTGATCAACCCGGAGGGATGGCTGAGCACGGGTGACGTTGGGTTGATGCACCCCGATGGTTACTTCCAGATCGTTGACCGTAAAAAAGATATGATCCTGGTGTCCGGTTTCAACGTATACCCCAATGAAATTGAAGATGTGGTCATCACCCACCCCAAAGTGCTGGAGGTGGCTGCTTTGGGTGTGCCGGACGAAAAATCCGGGGAAGCCGTCAAGGTATTTATCGTGAAAAAAGATCCGTCGCTCACCGAAAAGGAAGTCATTGAGCATTGCAAGGCCAACCTGACCGGGTACAAAGTGCCCAGACAAGTGGAGTTCAGAAGTGAGTTGCCCAAGACCAACGTGGGTAAAATCCTGCGGCGGGCGCTGCGCGATTGAAAAAACTAAGCGCGATCTTCATTGTGCGTTCGCCAGATACTGATCAGCAGTCTGCCGGCCAGTACGGGGGCTGAGATGATGCTGCCGGCTGCGAAAAAGATCATTTCGTTCCACAGGTACTCCTCCATCGCCCGGCGTTCCACTGGCGGCAGGTGTCCGGTGATCGCCGACCAGGTCTGCTCTTCCACGTAGGTCATGAAGCCGTTCAGCCCTTGTACCAGCGCAAAGGTGGCCGGTATAAGCAAGATGATGATGATGAATTTGAGCACCTGACGGCTGGCCAGAAAGGTATGCGGCAATAGAAACAGATAACGCGACAGGGTGACCAGCACAACGATGTAGAGGATGTTCCACGATTCGAATGGCCAAACGCGCATGCTTTTGTGAATGGGGTAAAGGACCGCTGCAATGATGAGGCCGGTAGCGATCCAGCCGATCAGTTCAACCAGCAGCAGCAATTGTGTCTTTCGATTCATAGAAATTGCCATCGGGCAAAGAACGTGGTTTTTACCCCCGGGTTCACAATAAAAAGAACTTTTACCCGATGTAACATTTTACATTTGTAGGGTCTAATCAATCAAGCAACCAGCAAACATGCCTTTGGATCAGCAATACGTGCGGGAAAACGCGCCGGCAGAAAAGGAAATGACCTTTTTTGAACACATAGCCGAGTTGCGTACCCACATTTTACGCGCCTTTCTGGCCGTCGCCGTTTTTGGCGGCATTTTTCTGACCAATAAACATTTCGTCTTTGACACGCTGATTTTCGGGCCACGAAACGAAAACTTTCCGACGTACCGGCTGATGTGTTCGGCATCCCATGCCTTGGGGTGGGGTGAAAAAATGTGCTTCAAACCGGTCAAGTTCGACATCATCACCCGTCAGTTGGGCGAGGTACTCATGCAGCACCTGTACGTGTCGTTCTGGCTGGGGCTCATCTGCGCGTTCCCTTTTGTGTTCTGGGAGTTTTGGCGCTTTATCCGTCCGGGATTGCTGGAGGGAGAGCGCCATGCTGTCCGCGGGGTGGTGTTCAAATGCACCGTCCTGTTTTTATTGGGTGTGTGTTTCGGTTATTTCATCATTGCGCCGTTTTCCATCAACTTTTTGGCGGGGTACTCGCTCGACGGGGCGGTGACGGCGCCTACCCTGTCGTCGTACGTGACGTACATGACCATGTTCACCATTCCGATGGGGTTGGTTTTCGAGATGCCGATTGTCGTGTACTTCCTGGCCCGGGTGGGGGTGATTGGGCCTAAGTTCATGCGTTCCTCCCGCCGCTACGCGGCCGTGGTCATCCTGATTGTAGCGGCCATCATTACGCCACCGGATATGGTATCGCAAATCCTGGTTTTTATCCCGTTGTACGGCCTGTACGAGTTCAGTATTTTGGTTGCCGACAGGGTCCGGAAGCAGCAATTGAAGGCGCTTGAAGAAAAAAGTCAGGTCCTGACCTGATCGGTTGCGTACACTGCCGCACCGATAATGCCGGCGTTGTTCAACAGTCGGGCCGGCACCACCCGGGCCCGCAACGGGTGCAACACCGATTTATATTCTTCGAAACGTTTGCTCTCGCCCCCGCCCAGAATGAACAGATCGGGGGAGAACAGCCGTTCCAGGTGATGCAGGTAGTTGTTGAACCGCTCGGCCCATTCCATACGGCTGATCTTGAGTCGCTCGCGCGCACCGGAGGAACAATATTGCTCGACCGGGCGACCGTTTTTCCACATTAGGTGCCCGAGTTCTGTGTTGGGTACCAATTGGCCCCGGTAAAAGAGTGCCGAGCCGATGCCGGTGCCAACGGTCAGCAGGAGGACCAGGCCGTTTTCCCCTTTTCCTTCGCCATAGCGCATCTCGGCGATGCCGGCGGCGTCGGCGTCATTGGTCACGAAGACCGGGTGTCGGCCGGCAGGGTCGAAGACTTTCGCTACGGAGTGGCCGATCCAGGAGTCGTCGATATTGGCGGCGGAAAGGGCCACGTCGTTCTTGATAATGGCCGGGAATCCGATGCCTACCGGACCTTCATATTGAAAAAAACGCACCATTTCTGCAAATGACTCGGCCATGGCCTCCGGAGTGGCGGGTTTGGGGGTGGGAATCCGGAATCGCTCGCCGTGTATTTTCCCATTTTCAAGATCTACCAACGCGCCTTTAATGCCGCTGGCGCCAACATCTATTCCTAACATACGGTACAGGGTTATTCTTCGGGGATTTGATCAACAATTTCCTCGTCGGCGCCATTCTCCACCGGAAGTGATTTCTGTTTGCGCCGTTCGAGGGAGTTGGCGCGCATATCGACGAATTCATTGCGGTTATGCACGATGTCGATGGCCAGGTAAAGGGCTTTGATGAACGACGTCTCGTCGGCTTCTCCTTTGCCGGCGATGTCGAAAGCCGTGCCGTGGTCGGGCGACGTGCGAATGCCGGGCAGCCCGGCGGTATAATTCACGCCACCGCCGAATGCCAGGGCTTTAAACGGTACAAGACCCTGATCATGGTACATGGCCAGTATGCCGTCGTACTTGCGAAAAGCGCCTGAACCGAAAAAGCCGTCGGCCGGAAAGGGGCCGAAGGCGAAAATATCTTTTTCCTTGGCGGCTTCTATGGCCGGACGAATCAAGGTTTCCTCTTCAGAGCCGATGGCGCCTTCGTCGCCCGCGTGCGGGTTCAGCCCCAACACGGCGATTGTTGGTTTTTCAATGGAGAAATCGACGCGCAATGTCTCGTGCAGCATACGGATCTTGCGCAGAACCGCCTCTTTGGTAATGCTGTCGGCCACGGCACGAAGGGGCAAATGGTTGGTGACCAGGCCGATGCGGAGGGCGTCGGACACCATGAGCATCAGCGCGTCCTTGGTCTGAAAGACGTTGATCAGGTACTCCGTGTGCCCGGCGTACGGAAAGTCCGCCAGTTGCATCGCTTTTTTGTGAATGGGCGCGGTTACCAGCGCGTCAATGGCGCCGTCTTTGAGGTCCTGGGCAGCGCGCTCCAAAGACTGGAAGGCGCATTTACCGCCGACATCGCTGATTTTCCCCAGGTTGATGTTTATATTATCCTGCCAGCAATTCAGGATGTTGATGCGGCCCGCCTGCGCTTCGGCGGGTGAGGTCACGGTGTGAAACTGGATATTTTCCTGGGAAATGATGTTCTTGTGGTATGCAACTACTTTTGTACCGGCGTATAGCACGATTTTGTGCCTGGGCGCGGCCTGTTTGAGGGCAAGGGCTTTCAAGATGACTTCCAGGCCAATGCCATTGACGTCGCCGCAACTGACGCCTATAACCAGATTATCCATGTACTGAGTGGGGGGTGAAAAACGGTTAATCTTTCGCCCGTTGCTTCAAAAAGTTGTAAAGCAAACGAACGCCTACGCCCGTACCGTCCTTTGGCCGGTATGCGTTGGCGCTGCGAAGATAAGCAGGGCCGGCGATGTCGAGGTGTAACCACGGGAAATTGGCGAAATATTCGAGAAATTTACCCGCGGTAATCATGCCTGCCGGGCCATTTCCCACATTTTTCAGGTCGGCCATAGAACTTTTCAGCTCCTCGCCGTACTCTTTCCAGAGCGGAAGTTCCACGCAACGCTCATAGGTATTCCATCCGCTGTCTTCCAGCATGGACTTGATGTGCCGGGAGGCATTACCCATGTAGCAGATGGCCTGGTTGCCGAGCGCGCGCACCGCGGCCCCGGTAAGTGTGGCTACGTCGAGCACCAGTTCCGGATCGTACCGCTTGGCGTAATGGAGGGCGTCGGCGAGAATAATGCGCCCTTCAGCGTCTGTGTTGACCACCTCAACAGTGTCGCCGGAATACATCTGGATGATGTCTCCGGGCGCCAGAGCCTTTTCGCCGATCATGTTGTCGGTGGCTGGAATCAGGCCAATGACGTGTACGGGCAGCCGGTTTCTGGCCGCTGCGGCCATCGCGCCCAGCACGGCGCCTGCGCCGGCCATGTCACATTTCATGGTTTCCATTCCCTCGGCCGTTTTGAGGCTCAGCCCGCCGGTGTCGTATACCACGCCTTTTCCAACCAGCACCATCGGCTTGGGGTTCACGGCCGTTTCCGGCTTCCACTCCAGTATGCAGAAAAAGGGCGGCACGCTGCTGGCGCGGTTAACCGCCAGCAATCCGCCCATGCCCAGCGCTTCGATCTCTTCTTTGCCCAGCACCTCGATGTTCAGTCCGTAGTTGCCAGCAACCTCCCGGGCGGCATCTGCCAGCGCAATGGCGTTGAAGTGCATGTGCGGCTCATTCACCAGGTCGCGTGTAATGAACACGGCCTCTATCAGGCTATCCAGCTCCCGGATCGCCTCCGGCGCAACACCCGGTACGTCAATGCCGATGTAGTCGAGTTCGGGCGACTCTTTTTCGCACTTGGTGCGATACTTTTTGAACGAATAACTGCCAAGCGCAAGCCCTTCGGCAAATGCCAGCACGGGAACTTCCGGGTGGGTCGTGCGAATCACCACCTCGCTGAGTTGGTTTGTTCGCATGTCGGCTAAAAAAGCGGCGCCGGCCCGGCGGGTGATCTCCAGGGTGTCGGCTTCGTCGGTTCCCTGCTCCAGGATGCGCACAAAAAGGGTCTGGTCGGGTCTTGGAAAAAAGAACTGCCGCACCTGACGGGCCAGAGCGCTCGTCAGGAATTGCATTTCAGGGTCCGTTAACAGACCGCTAAGGCTTTCGGTGGCCGACGGCAGCGCCAGGATGGCGGTAGCCTGGCAGGCCCTGTCGGCATTATGTTCGGATAGGTAAACTCTTTTCACAATCACAAAAGATTAGTAGGGGCAGGCAAAAAATGAGCATTCAAGCGGCGAATGTCTGCCATTTAAAGCCAAAAACCGGGCCAATTTTGGGTGCGGCTACTCTTGTGAGGGTATGGTCGTTTTTCCGTTTGGCTGGTGACATGCAATTTTTTTTTCTGTGAAAAAATATTCCGGTAACTTCGGCTCCCATTTCCAATCCCCGGCAATAAACCTGTTTTATCCGTCAACGCCATGCATTGTCGTATTCTCTTTTCTCTCGCACTGCTCTTTTGCTCCCTGACGGCCCGGGCACAAATGGAACGCACCGTTTACCAGATCTTTCCCGCCGACTCTGCAAAGGCCATTTTGTTGGATATTGCGGGGAGCTACGAGTTGGTCCCCTGGGCTGCCGACAATGTGCTGGCTGAAACGCACATCCAGATTTGGAACGCCTCCCCGGAAATTCTGGATTATCTGATCGAAAAAGGCCGTTATGCCCTTGAGCCTGTCCGGGAAGGAGACAACCTGACGCTCGTGTCGAAAGACAAGGAGCGAAAGACCCTGAAGAACCGGAACGGTGTATGGTGCGATGAAGTGGTGTTGCTCAAGCTGTTCATTCCCGATTTTTACCAGTGGCCGGAGGGGCAGGCGGTCAAGGAACTGATGCTGAAAGAGAACTGACCATGCCCCGACTCGTTGAACTCGTGTTGCTGCCCGGGGAGCGTCGCGATGCCGGGTTGATTCGCCACAAGGCGGCGCAACAAAGCGGTTTGGCGCCGGAGGCGATCGCGCACGTAGAGGTGCTCAAGGCTTCGCTCGACGCGCGCAGCCGACGGCCCGTGTACCGGTTGCGCGCCGAAGTGTATGGCCCGGAGGAGGTCTATGTGCCTGAAGCGCCGGTGTTGTCCGGATTTCACGCTGTCTCCGACAAACGCTCCGCAGTGATCGTTGGTGCAGGTCCGGCCGGGTATTTTGCCGCGCTGGAACTGATCGAGCTGGGGATCCGACCCATTGTATTGGACAGGGGGCAAGACGCCCGCACGCGCCGACGCGACTTGCGCGCGATCCAACAGTACGGCGTGGTAAATCCGCACTCCAATTACTGTTTTGGTGAGGGTGGCGCCGGTACGTATTCCGACGGCAAGTTGTACACCCGTTCGGTTAAGCGGGGCAACATGATCAAAGTGCTTCGGTTGCTGGTGGAGCACGGTGCGTCATCCGACATCCTGGAGGAGGCTCATCCGCACATCGGCTCCAACAAGCTGCCGGCGGTGGTGCAAAACATGCGGGCCACCATTGAACGATATGGGGGCTGCGTGCTTTTTGGCCGGCACGTGACCGATCTGGTGCTGCGCGACGGGCACGTCGTGGGCGTACGCACCGAGCCTGCTCCCTCGCCCCATGCCGAGGCGCCCCCCCAGGTATCGGTGTCCGAAGAGTGGCTGGGCGACGCGGTGATCCTGGCGACCGGGCACTCTGCGCGCGATGTGTACCGACTTCTGGACCACAAAGGAATGCGCATAGAAGCCAAGCCTTTTGCCCTTGGGGTGCGCGTGGAGCACCCGCAACCGCTCATCGACCGCCTCCAATACCACAGCGACACCAGAGACGAACACTTGCCGGCGGCGAGTTACAGCCTGGTATGCCAGGTGCGCGAGCGGGGTGTGTTCTCCTTTTGCATGTGTCCCGGAGGACTTATCGTGCCGGCGGCCACGGCGCCCGGCGAGATCGTGGTCAATGGTATGAGCATGAGCCGGCGCGATTCGCCGTTCGCCAATTCAGGCATGGTGACGGCCGTTGAAACGGTCGACCTGAAGCCTTGGGAAAAGCACGGCGTGTTTGCCGCCATGGCTTTTCAGGCGGCGGTGGAACAGCGCATGTTCGACGCCGGCGACGGCAGCCAGAAAGGGCCGGCGCTCCGGCTTCCCGATTTCATTCAGGGCCGGTTGTCTGCTTCGCTGCCCGACTCTTCCTACATCCCGGGCTTGTTCCCGGCGCCATTGTACGATTTGCTGCCTGCTTTCATTGCCACAAGGTTGCGCGACGGCCTGCGTCAGTTCGGCAAGCAAATGCCGGGTTTCCTGACCGAAGAGGCGGTGGTGGTGGGAACGGAAAGCCGCACCAGCGCGCCGGTGCGCATCCCGCGCGATGTTTCAACGCTCCAGCATCCGGATGCGCCCGGCCTTTTCCCCTGTGGCGAAGGAGCCGGATACGCCGGCGGCATTCTCTCGGCAGCGATGGACGGGCAAAATGTGGCGCGGAAGGTAGCGGCCATGGTGGGCGGAGACCGGTAGCCGCTTTTACCCGATCCCTATTTTCTTACGCCCCTCCTTGACTTCGCTGCGGCGCGCTTTGGCCGCGCGGCGCGCCTGGCGCACCGATTCGGGGATGCCCGTGGGCCTGCGGATTTTGACAGGGCGCAGGGCTTCGCGCAGCAACTGGTGAAGGCGGGCGATGGCTTTGCGTTTGTTGGCCAGCTGCGACCGTTCGGTCTGGCTCATCACGACCAACTCGCCCGCAGCGTTCAGGCGATTTTTCAGGCGGTCCAGCAGGCGCGCTTTTTCCGAGGTGCTCAGCGCCAGGGAGTCCACCACCTGAAAACGGGCTTCCACCTTGGTTTCCACTTTGTTCACATGCTGGCCACCGGCGCCGCCGGAGCGGGCGGTGCGGAACTGGATTTCGGCAGACAAGCGTTCGGTGTTCATGATGGTATCGGTTTCGGGATTCAGGGGTATGAACGTATAGTCACTCCAAACGCTGTGAGGTTGCAATCAGTTCCGCTAAAATAATCCAAATGAATGTTAAATCTGTTGCGTATTACCTGATGTAGATTACCTTTGTTTTTTATTGCTTAACCATTCAATACGAATGATGATGAAACAGCTTTTTACCCTTTTTTGCATATTGTCGATCGGCATGTACAGTTTGCAGGCCCAATCGTTCTCCGTCACGCCGAACCCTTCATCCGTGACGGCGCCCAGCAATGAAGAGGACGTGGAAAACTACGTCACCCTGACCAACAACGTGCCGTTCGCCAAGACCATGCGCTGGACGCGCACGGTGATTTACCTGTCTGATCCGTCTTTGCAATCGCAGGTTTGCGACAACATCCAGTGCTACCTGCCGAGCGTGAGCAGCAAAACCTTTCCGCTCGCCGGCAACGAGACCTTCCAAATGATCATGCACCTGCTCAACCCCAACGAGGTTGCGGCGGATGCCATCATTCACCTCAAGGTAAACAATGAAAATGCGCCTGCAGATTCGCTGACGATTGTTTACACTTTCAGCATCACGTCGGGTATCGGCAGTCCGCTGGGCAATGCCGGCGTGACCTTTTTCCCCAACCCGGCCAGCGATTTTGTTCAGTTGACCAATGCCGGTCAGGTGGCTGCATTGCGCCTGTATACCATGGAGGGCCGGCTGGCCGCCTACCGCGTCGCCACGCCTGATCATCGGTACGACATCAGCGCTCTTCAGCCGGGCACCTATGTGCTAGGGCTCGAGAATGCGGAAGGTCGCCTGATCCAGGCCATGGAGGTCGTCAAGCAGCGCTAGGCTCAGGCGGGGTAGTCCACAAAATTCCGGGGTGTTTCGTAGAGCCGTACCTGCAAGTCGTACCGGTCGGGCAGGTGGCTGCGCAGGATGTTCCAGATTACCACGCAGATGTTCTCCGCCGTGGGGTTAAGGTGTTTGAACTCGGCCGTTTCGACGTTCAGGTTTTTGTGATCGAACCGGTCTTCCACCTGCTCCCGGATCAGTTTCGCCAGCCATCCAAGGTCTACAACCATGCCCGATTCGGGGTCTATTGAGCCGGATACCTTTACCTCCAGTTCGTAGTTGTGTCCGTGGTAATGGGGGTTGTTGCACAGGCCGAATACAGATTTGTTCTGCTCGTCGCTCCACGCCGGGTTGTGAAGCCGGTGGGCGGCGTTAAAGTGGGCTTTTCGAATAACAGCGACTTTCATGGGTATAAAACCGGAAAGGCGCCTCAAAAGTTTGCCGGCCGGCCGGAGTAAATCCGTTTGGCGCGCATTTCATTGTATTTTTTTCTACATTTGCCTCGGCGTGTAAAAAAACTTTATTATGCCGTCCATTCACCAGTTTCGTGTAGCAGGGTTATTGGGGGGGGTGATCGATTTTGCAACATTTGCAGGCAGGAAGATATTGGTCGTGAATGTAGCCAGCGCATGCGGCTACACTGTTCAATATCAACAGCTTCAGGAATTGTATTCGTATATGCAGGACCGATTGGTTATCGTCGGTTTCCCGTGTAACGACTTTGGAGACCAGGAACCGGGTACAGCGGAGGAGATTGCTGCATTTTGCCAAACCCAATACGGGGTTACTTTCCCTTTGGCAGAAAAGATAGCGATCAAGCCACCGCTGACGCACGCGGTGTACCAATGGCTGACGCGATCTGCACTCAACGGCAAGTTCGACAGCGAGGTTACCTGGAATTTTCATAAATATCTCCTGGATGAGCGCGGTGAGTTGCTCATTGCCCTGCCGCCTGCGACCGATCCCTTCCATCCGGCCCTGCTCGATCTGGTGGACGCTTAAGCGACCACAGGTATGCGTTTTGAACAAGTGATCGGTCAGGAAAGGAGTAAACGCCGGCTGGCGCAAATGGCGTACGAAGGCCGTACGCCACACGCGTTGATGTTGCTCGGCCCCACCGGCAGCGGCAGTCTCGCGCTGGGGCTGGCCATGGCCCAAATGCTGCAATGCCTGAACCCGGCGCCGGACGACGCCTGTGGCCAATGCCCGGCTTGCCATAAGGCAGTCAAAAACATCCATCCCGACATCCACTTTTCCTACCCGACCATCGGCGCCGGCGCGGTCAGTACCGATTTTTTGCCTGCCTGGCGGGAGGCGGTGGCTGAAAACCCCTATTTCGACGCCTACTCCTGGCTGCAACGCATCGGCGCCGAAAACAAACAGGGAAACATCACCCGCGAAGAGTGCGGGGCCATTGTTCATAAACTCAGTCTGCAGATTTTCGAAGGGCGGTATAAAATCCTGCTCCTGTGGCTGCCCGAATACCTGGGCAAAGAAGGCAACCGGCTGCTCAAACTCATTGAAGAGCCGCCGGAGAATACGGTATTCATACTGGTCGCCGAGCAAACCGATCTGATTCTGCCCACCATTCTCTCCCGTTGTCAGTTGGTCAAAACCGATTTGCTGGACGATGAGCTTATCGCCCGGGCGCTGGTCGACAGGGAAGGGGTCGATCCGGAGCAAGCCCGTGCCCTGGCACATCTGGCCGATGGCGATTACACGCGCGCAACCCAAATGGCCGGTAACGAAATACGTAATGACGCCGCATTATTCCTCGACTGGCTCCGCAAATGCTGGCGCGGAAACGGTGTGGACCTGGTCCAGTCTGCCGACCAAATCTCCCGGCTCGGGCGGGAAAACCAAAAACAATTCCTGCTTTACGCCCTCCATTTCCTGCGCGAACTGCTGGCCCTGTCCGCCGCCGGCCACACCCGGTTGCGCCTCCAACCCGATGAGTTGACCACCGCCGGGAATATGTCAAAAGTGCTCGACTGGCGACGTGTAGACGCCATGAGCCGTTTGCTGAACGATAAAATTTACCACGTTGAACGAAATGCCAATCCGAAAATATTGTTCCTGGACGCCGGTATCCGGCTGCATGGGATTATGGTGTCCCACGGTTGACGTCGTGGGTTGCGTCCCACGGCTGAAGCCGTGGGTTGATGGTGTCCCACGGCTGAAGCCGTGGGCTGATGAGTCAAAATCTCTTTTAACCGCATAGTGAATTTTTAACAAATATGGGCTGCTTAGGATGTTCCTGCTCCACCGATAAAGACAACGCCCCCGGCTGCCGTTCGAACGGTGGTTGCGGCAGCGGCGGTTGCAATCGCCACAATACATACGACTGGATCTCTGCGCTGGGTATTGGCGATGCCCACACGTTCGACGTGGTAGAGGTCAGTTTTAAAAACGGATCGCACAAGGAGTTTTACAATAACCCGCCCCACACCCGCGTAGTCACGGGCGATCAGGTGCTGGTGGAGTGCGGAAATGGCGGTTTCGACATCGGCCAGGTGAGCCTCAGCGGGGAACTGGTGCGCTTGCAGATGAAGCGCAAAAAAGTCCGGTCCGACGCCCGCCTGCTCACCGTCATCCGAAAAGCGCACGAGCGCGACCTGGAACGGCTGGATGAGGTGCGTCGACAGGAACGCGATATCATGATCCGCGCCCGCGCCGTAGCCCGCTCTTTGGGGCTGAATATGAAAATCGGGGACGTCGAATTCCAGGGCGACGGACGCAAGTGCACCTTTTATTACACCGCCGACGGACGCGTGGACTTCCGGGAACTCATCCGGCATTACGCCCGCGAGTTCAAGGTGAAAATTGAAATGCGGCAGATCGGCGCCCGTCAGGAATCGGCCCGTATCGGTGGTCTGGGCAATTGCGGCCGCGAACTCTGTTGCTCCACCTGGCTGACCGAATTCAAAAGCGTGAACACGGCGGCAGCGCGGTATCAAAACCTGGCCATAAACCAGACCAAGCTGTCCGGCATGTGCGGCCGTCTGAAATGCTGCCTCAATTACGAACTGGACACCTACGTGGAAGCGCTGGAAGAATTTCCGGACAAGGCCGAAAAGCTCCGCACAACACAGGGGCTCGCCATACTGGTCAAAACCGACGTGTTCAAGCGCCTGATGTACTACACCTACGTCGACAACCGGGGCAAACTCTTCACCCTGCACGTGGACCAGGTCTGGGAGGTGCTCGACCTTATTAAAAAAGGACAACTGCCGACAAGCCTGGAGGACATACAAGCCATGGCCCCGCCATCTGAAGAGCCGGAGGAGGTGGAGCCGGATTACGAGAGCGTGGACAACGTGATCGAACTGCCGTTCGAGAAGCGGACCAAACGCCGCAAAAAGAAAAAGAAAAACCGCAGCGGCGCCACCGCAGCGCAAGCCGTTGAAAACGCAGCAGACAAACCGTCCCGGAACGATCAACGGAACCGGCAACCGGATCAACAACGCCGCTCCGACGGGCAAGGCAAGCCTAAAGACCAGGGGCAGCGCCCCAGACCTCCTCGACCACAGCCGGGTGATAAGCCCCAAGCCAAAGACGCGGGCCAGCAACGCCCGCCGCTGGATGCTGCTCCGCCTAAAGACGTACAGGCCGGCGGCGGATCACCCAAAAACAATAATCGCCGCAGGGATAAACGCCGGAAGAAACCCGGCTCAAACAGACCACCGGATAAGCAAGAGTAACCATGTGATTGTATTGGCGTTCTGACATGGCACGCGTACCTTTGCGTGCCTGCCAAGGCGCTTCATCCAAATACAACTCGCATGAAATACGACGTTACCGTCATCGGTTCCGGCCCCGGAGGCTATGTGGCCGCCATTCGTTGCGCCCAATTGGGCCTCAACACCGCCATCATCGAACGCGACCCCGTGCTGGGGGGCACCTGCCTGAACGTGGGTTGCATACCCTCCAAGGCCCTGCTCGACTCCTCTGAGCACTACCACAACGCCAAAGAAAAGTTTAAAACGCATGGCATCGACCTCTCAGGGCTCAAAGTCAACCTGCCCCAGATGATCAAGCGCAAAAACGAGGTGGTGCTGGAGAATAACAAAGGCGTCGAGTTTCTGATGAAAAAAAACAAAATCGACGTGTATCACGGACACGGCGCTTTCTCCACCAAAAACCTCATCCGGATCACCGGCGTAGACGGCACCCACCAGGAAATTGAGACCGACAAGGTAATCATCGCCACCGGTAGCCGCCCCATCATGCCGCCGAACTTCAACATCGACCTCAAACGGGTGATCACCAGCACCGAAGCCCTCAACATCGAAAAATTGCCAGGCAGCATGCTGATCATCGGCGGCGGTGTTATCGGCCTCGAACTCGGCAGCGTGTACGCCCGGCTCGGTACGGAAGTGCATGTGGTGGAATACCTGGACCGGATCATCGCGGGCATGGACATCGACTGCAGCCGGGAGCTCATGAAGGCGCTCAAAAACATCGGCATGCAGTTCCACCTCCGCCACGCCGTTACCGAAGTGAACCCCACCAAAACAAAAGTAAAAATAACCGCCAAAAGCCGCGATGACGAGTCCAAAACCTTAAACTGGGAGGTGGACTATTGCCTCGTGGCCATTGGCCGGCAACCGTACACCGTTAAGCTGGGCCTGGAAAACATCGGCATACAAACCGATGAAAAGGGCCGCATCCCGGTGAATGAACGCCTGGAGACCGCCGTCCCGGGCGTATACGCCATCGGCGATGTGATTCAGGGCGCCATGCTCGCTCATAAAGCCGAAGAAGAAGGCGTGTTCGTCGCCGAAACCATCGTCGGCCAAAAACCGCATATCCACTACAAACTCATCCCCAACGTCGTGTACACCTGGCCCGAGGTAGCCGGTGTCGGCCATACGGAAGACGAACTCAAAACGGCCGGCATACCCTATAAAACCGGTAAATTTCCCTACCGGGCCCTTGGCCGGGCGCGTGCCAGTATGGACGTGGAGGGCATGGTAAAGGTGCTGGCCCACAAAGAAACCGACGAGATCCTTGGTGTGCACATCGTGGGCGCCCGTGCAGCCGATATGATCGCCGAAGGAGTCGCGCTCATGGAGTTCCGCGCATCGGCCGAAGATGCCGCCCGCATGAGCCACGCCCATCCCACCTATACCGAGGCATTCAAAGAAGCCGCTTTGGCTGCCACGGAAAACCGGCCAATCCACTTATAGAGGTGGATGCAGATGGAAAATTAGCGAGGTCCCTATATGCCCAAAAAAAAGCCACCGGCGAAGCTTACGCTTACCGGCGGCCAATAAACCCCAAAAAACCAAATGAAAACTGTACAAAAAACGGGTGTTTTGAGGGAAAGTTGCGCTTTTTACTGTCATATTTGTGTCATATGCAGCAATTGGCGTCCGCTTCCTCATAAAACACGCCATTTTTCCAATAAAGCAGACAATTCTTTGGCGTCTGTGGCCAGATAGTCTACGCCCAGTTGCCGCAAGCGGTCGTCGTGCCCTTCGTGGATGTGCGCTGCGCCGAGAAATCCAACAACTGTCAGCCCCGCAGTTTTGGCAGCCTGCACGCCTGTCGGGCTGTCTTCAATGACCAGCACCTGTTCCGGTTCCAGCCGCAGGGTGTCCAGGGCCAGCCGGTACAGATCGGGCGCCGGTTTGGGATTTTCCACGTGTTCGGCTGAAAAAATATGCCCGTCCAGTGCTTTGCGCAGGCGCACTTTGCGCAAGCTGATCTCCACGTGCCGGACGCTTCCATTGGAAACTACGCTGCGGGGCACCGTGACTTTCCGGAAGATGGTGGGCATGCCCCGGATGCTGCGGAGGCTTTCCCGGAATGTCTGTGCGGATTCTGCTTTTACGGCTTTCAGCAAGTCATCGGGCAGGTGAAGGTCAAACTCGACGCGCAGCGCCGCCAGGATATCGCGTTCGCGCAACCCGGGATACCGCAGACTGTACGTTTTTTCGTCGATCACCAGGCCGTGTGCCGCCAGGTGTTTGAGCATGGCTCGCACGGCAATGATCTCGGAGTCTACCAGCGTGCCGTCGTTGTCGAAAAGAATGTGTTTGATCACCGGATGTTTGATTTGAACAACCTCTAAACTGCATGCAGGCCGATTTGTTATCTTGCAGATGACTACCGTTTCATTTTTTTACTTTTCCTCGCGGCGGAATCGTTTTTGGGCACTGTCGCAAATGGGGCTGGCGCCGCGCCGCGTGGCCGGCACGCCGGGATTGCAATTTTTCAAATTCCTGGGTAGCGGCGCTGCCAACGGATTCGGCCTCAAGCCCAACTTCAGCGTCTACGGCTTTCTGGGGGTTTGGGAAGACGAAGCCGCTTTCCGCCATTTCCAGGAGCACCATCCGGTTGCCGTCGCCTACCGGGAGCGATCCGACCGCAGCCAAACCGTTTTTCTGAAACCGGTGATGGCGCACGGGCTGTGGGACGGGCAAAATCCGTTTGTGCCGACGGCCGGGTTCGACCCGCAGGCGCCGGTGGCCGTGCTCACCCGCGCAACGATTCGCCTCCGCCATCTTTGGCGTTTCTGGCAATTTGTCGGTCCGGTAAGTGCCGACACCGCACAGCGGCCAGGCCTGCGCTTCGCCGTGGGTATCGGCGAGGTGCCGCTGATCCAACAAGCCACTTTCAGCCTCTGGGACAGTGGCCGCCAAATGCTCGACTATGCCTATCGCCGGGAAAAACACGCGGAAGTGATCCGAAAAACACGGGAACTGGGCTGGTACCGGGAAGAACTGTTCGCCCGGTTTCTGCCCTGCCGCGTCGAGGGTGGCGGGTTCTTTGAATTTACTGCCGAAAAAATGAAAAATAACCCCGACTAAGCACATAAAAAAAATTGCTATTTTATTGAAAAAAAGTATATTTCAAATTTAATAAAAATTTATTCAATTGCAATAAATGTCTTGAAACGCTTGGCTTACGGCTGACCTTCCGGTATTTTTATCCCGTCAAAATGCCAACGCTTCATGTATTTTTTACGCGCCAACCCGTTTATCCGGTTGCTGCTGCCCTTTTCCCTGGGCGTGGTGGCTGCCGGGCACCTAAAACCCGCCTGGGAGCCCTTGTGGTTGTGCCTGTGCCTGATCGTCATCTTGTTGTTGGCGGCGTCCTTTGCGCCGGCTTACCGGTACCGTTACAGGTGGCTGCCTGGCATTGCTCTGGTTGTTTTGCTGGGGTTCGTTGGCTGGTTGCGGGGCCATTTTGACGATGATCTGCGGCGTCCGGATCATTTTGCGCACCTGCGGAATCCGGGTCCCTGCTGGATCGCGGTGGTCGCCGACGCCCCTGTTCCCGCCAAACGGCTGAAAACACCCGTGCGCGTGCTGTCGAACGCGCCGGCGCCGGGCGCCGGACCGGGAACAGTCGTCGGTGGCCGCGCGATGGTGTTCATTTCCCGAAACGAGACCATAGATAGCCTGCGGTACGGCGACACCCTCCTGCTGCGCACCACCCTGCTGCCGGCCAGCCGCCCCGGCAATCCGCATGCGTTCGACTATGCCCGTTACCTGTATCACAAGGACATTCACCACATGGCCTATGTGCACGCCGATTCCGTGGTGGTACTTGGTCGAAACGATGGGGCCGGGCTTTGGCGCATCGCGTTTGACCAACGCAGCAAATTGCTGAATCTGCTGACGCGGTACTTCCCCGACAACGCCTCCCACGCCGTCGCCGCTGCCTTGCTGGTGGGGTATAAAGAAGACCTGCCCGACGAGTTGGAGCAGGCGTACATCAACACTGGCTCCATGCACGCACTGGCGGTATCGGGCACGCATGTGGGATTTGTTTACGCCGGTTTGTTCCTGCTTTTCCGACAGCTGCGGCTCAACGGACGGTGGCGGCGGCTGGTGGAAACCTTTGGTGTGCTCGCCGGCGTCTGGGCGTTCACCTTGCTCACCGGCGCGTCGGCGTCGGTACTGCGGGCGGCGTGGATGTTCTCGCTGTACATTCTGGGCCGGGCGTTGTTTCGCAGCAGTTCGGTTTGGAATACGCTCGCGTGTTCGGCCTTTGTGCTGTTGTGGATTGACCCTGACTACCTGTTCGACGCCGGCTTTCAACTCTCCTACGCTGCGGTGGCGGGCATGGTGTTTTTTTATCCGTTGCTGTACAAGCGGATTCCGCCCCTTCCCCGCCTCATCGACCTCGCCGTGCAGGTGTTGCTGGTGGGGGTAGCCGCCCAACTGGGCACCCTGCCGCTGAGCCTGTTTTATTTTCACCAGTTCCCGGTGTACTTCTGGCTGGCGGGCTGGGTGGTGGTGCTGGGCGGTGCGGTCTTCCTGTGGGGGGGCGTCGTGCTGGTGTTGCTGGACACGCTCTGGCCCTGGGCCGCCCTGATGACCGGTAAATTGCTGTACGGAGTGGTTTGGGTCATGAACGCCTCCGTAAGCGCCATTCAACATTTACCGGGCAGCGTGGTGGACGGCATCTGGCTGCCCGCCTGGGCCGCCTGGGTGCTGTACGGGGTGCTGGCGCTCGCCGGCGCGGCAGTGGTTGCCGGCAAGGGGCGACGGATGGTGCAGGCACTGCTCCTGCTGGCAATACTTTGCGTCTTCCGTTTTGGCCGCGAAGAGAAACGCTTGCAACAAACGGCGCTCTTTGTGTACCAGTCGGGGCGGGCAAACCTGCTCGATGTCGTTTGTGGCCGCGAACGTTTCACCTGGAGCGATTCCATCTCCGCCCGGCAGGAGAATTTCGCTGCCCAGGCCAACCGCTGGGCGCTCGGGCTGCGCCGGGCAACTACCCTGCCAACGGACGCCCCGTTCAGCAGTCGCGACCTCGTGTGGATGCCTCCTGTGCTGCGGCTCCCCGGCAGGCAATTGGTTCTCATTGATGCCGACGCTACCGACGCCCTCCTGCCAGGTGTTGTGCGTCCGGACAGTACCTCGACGCCGGAAGGTGTTGCGCCGCCCGACTCGGTGTACTGGTGGCTTCTGGAGGCGCCGGGTTTTTCTCCGGAGGTGGTTTTCGCCCGTCAGCAACCGCACGTGCTCATCATTGGCGGCGGGGTGCAGCGCAAGGATGCGGATGTTTGGGAGGCGGCGGCAATGCAGGCGGGGGTTGGTTGCCATCGGGTGGGGCGGGATGGGGGATGGGGGGGGCGCTTATTGACGTATGTATCCAGGGACCCACGGCTGAAGCCGTGGGCTAATTTGAAGCCGTGGGCTAATTAATGGACATTCAAATTGTTGATTTATGAAACGGATTTTTCTGAACACGCTTTATTTCACGCGTCGTGAGCGAAACGGCGCGGTGGCGCTTTGCCTTTTTGTGCTGGTCTCCCTGGCGATCCCGGAGTTGCAGGAACGAATGGACCGAGGTGACGTGCCGCCGCCCGCGCTTCCCGGCACATGGCCGGTGGCTGCGGCCCTGACGGCGGCACAAACGGAAGCGCCATTCCCTTTTGATCCGAATACCGCCACGGAAGAGGAACTCCGGCGGCTGGGCCTGACGGTGAAAACGACCCGCTCCATCCTGAATTACCGGAATAAGGGCGGCCGTTTTCGAAAACCGGAGGACTTCGGCAAAATTTATACGCTGCCGCAAGGCGATTACGAACGGTTGCTGCCGTTCGTCCGCATTGCTTCGATGCGCAAGGACCCGTCTGCATTTCCGATAGCCCGACCCGGGAATAACCTCCGGCGCGACAGTTGGCCGGATAATCCTTACAACGCGCAGTATCGCCGGAAGTCGCCTCAGCCCATCGACATCAACATGGCCGATACAACCGACTGGCAGTCCTTGCCCGGTATCGGCGCCTGGCGGGCGGTGCGGATCGTGGGCTTCCGCGACAGGCTCGGTGGGTTCGTGGCGCCAGGCCAGGTTGGGGAAACCTTTGGGCTGCCGGACAGTGTTTTCCAAAACATCTTGCCCTACCTGACCGGCGGGGGTGTTTTGAAAAAAGTGAACGTCAATACGGCGACAATGGACGAACTGAAGGCACACCCGTACATTTCCCCGAAAGAGGCCGGCAAAATAGCGGCCTGGCGGGTGCAGCAGGGACCCTTCCGTTCGGCGAGCGAACTGGAATCCATTTTCTCCGGCAACGGGAAGTGGACCTATCTGAAGGCCTACCTCGCGATTGACGCGCTGTAAAACGCCCCTAAAAGGTCTCGTTGTAAGTGTTGTATACGCAGTGTGTGACGACATTGCCCACCATGCCCAGCGTGTTTTTGTCGATGGCACTCATGTTGTCGTTGTGGGTGTGCCAGTGCGGTACGAAGCCTGAGGTGGTCTGGCCGGGCCGGTTGATGATGTCGATCATCGGTATGCGAGCGAGCTGGATCACGAACAGGTGGTCGTCGGTGATGGCGGCGCCGTTCTCATTGACGAAAACATGTGCGTAGCCGAGCCGATCGGCCTGGTTCCAGACACGGTCAACGATTTGGGGTGCAGCCTGACGCGAGATGCCTTCCTTGGCAAAGCGAGGGTTGGCGGCGCCGACCATATCCAGCAGGATGCCGTACATGGGGTAGTAGCCCGGTTTGTGCAGGTTTTGGGCCCAGTGCTGGGATCCCAGGCACCAGGTGCGGCTGTGGTCCTGCCCGTCGTCGGAGTCGTTCCCCTGGTCTTCCGCATCGAAGAAAACGATGTCCACGCCAATATCGACCGGGTTGGCGTTCAGGGTACGGGCCAGCTCCAGGAGCACGCCTACGCCACTGCCCCCGTCGTCGGCGCCCGGGATGGCTTTGTTTTTATCCTTGGTGTCCTGGTCGGCGATGAAGCGCGAGTCCCAGTGCGCGGCCAGCAGGATACGGCGCTGCAATTCGGGCTTGTACTGGCCGATGACATTGACGCATTGGAACGTGGTTCCCTTGTAATGCTGAGCGGTGAATTCTTGCTCGATGACTGCCATGCCGTGCCGGCGCAGTTCGGCAGCCAGCCACTCCCCGCAGCGCCGATGTGCGTCGGTATTGGGCACGCGCGGCCCAAAATCAACCTGTTTTTTGACGTACAGGAAAGCGGAATCGGCCTGAAAGGCGGGAACGGCCACGGGAGTCACGGCAGGTGCGGATGGTACGGAAGGTTTATCCTGCGAGGGTTCGTTCTTGCAAACCGACAATACGCCGGCAAGCACAAAAAGCAACAGCAGCAGTACGGCTGTGGAGGAATATTTCAGGGACATTTTCGGCAAGCAAAAGTGTATTTATCGCTGCAAAGAACGCTAAATTTGCGCCACATCTTTTCTTCCTACCCACAATTTCATTTAAAATTCTGTTAAACCATGCGATTGCTTCTCTTCGCCGGCGTCCTGATGTTCGCCATGAGCGCCTGCTCTGAAAAAAGTGCCTTCCCGATGGATCGCGCCTGGACCATGGCCATCATGAACGGCCAGAAAATGTCCGGCGACAACGCTTTTACCCTGAATTTCGACGCGGCAAACAAGGGTTATTCAGGCAAAGCCTGCAACAGCTACCGCGGTACGTACACGATGGAAAAGTCGAAACTCACCTTTGGCCCCGGTGCCACCACCAAAATGATGTGCCCCAACCAGGCCAAGGAAGACGAGTATCTGAAAACCCTCGGCTCGGTTGACGGCTACCGCTATTCGGGCAACAGCCTGTACCTGACTGCCGGTGGCAAGGACGTGTTGATGTACAAATAAGGGGAGGCTACGGTCGGATAAGAATCCTTTTTTTGAATGAATATGCTGATTTAAACGCTAAACGGGGCGATGGCTTTCTGCCATCGCCCCGTATTTCAGGTACAGAACCGGTCGCCTAGCCTTGGGCTGCCGCAAACCGCTTCGCCACTTCGCCCCAGTTCACCACGTTCCACCAGGCGGCGATATAATCCGGACGGCGGTTTTGGTAGTGGAGGTAATAGGCGTGTTCCCACACGTCGAGGCCGAGAACGGGCGTTCCCTTCTGCTCGGCCACGTCCATCAGGGGGTTATCCTGGTTGGGGGTGCTGGACACGAACAGTTTTTTATCCGGGCCCACGTTCAGCCAGGCCCAGCCGGAGCCGAAGCGCGTGGTGGCTGCTTTGGCGAATTCTTCCTTAAAGTTGGCGAAGGAGCCGAAGGTGCTGTTGATGGCTGCCGCCAGGTCGCCCATGGGCTCGCCGCCCTGGTTGGGGCCCATGATCTCCCAGAACATGCTGTGGTTCCAGTGGCCGCCGCCGTTGTTGCGCACGGCCATGGACAGTTTGGAGATGTTCGCCAGCAGTTCTTCCAGGCTTTTTCCTTCGTGTTCCGTTCCCTGGATGGCGGCATTCAGGTTGTTCACGTAGGCTGCGTGGTGCTTGCCGTGGTGGATTTCCATGGTGCGGGCGTCCACATGCGGCTCGAGCGCGCCAAAAGCATAGGGTAAGGTGGGCAAGGTAAAGGACATGGTTGTTTTTTTTAAATGGTGGTTGGGTGACTAAATCGGCGATTCGACGCACAAGATAAGGAGCCGTTTCGCTACCCGTTCAACACCTTCCTCAAATTGTTGTTCAAAAATATTGGCGCCTTGCAGCCTGCGTCGTTTTTTTGCAGCGTCGTTCATACAACACCACCTTTTTACATGGATTTCCGCACCGAAAAAGACACCATGGGCAAAGTGCAGGTTCCTGCACACGTATACTGGGGCGCCCAGACCCAGCGCTCGATTGAAAACTTCAAGATCGCGCGTGAGACAAACAGGATGCCCATCGAGATCATCCGGGCGTTTGCCTACCTGAAAAAGGCGGCGGCGCTCACCAACCTGGAGGCGGGTGTGCTGCCCCAGGAAAAGTGCGACCTGATTGGCCGTGTATGCGACGAGATCCTGGAAGGCAAGCTCGACGACCAGTTTCCGCTGGTGGTGTGGCAAACCGGCTCCGGCACCCAGAGCAACATGAACGTAAACGAAGTGGTGGCCTACCGCGCCCACGTGCTGAACGGGGGGGCGCTGACCGACGAGCAGAAGATTGTGCACCCGAACGACGACGTGAACAAGTCCCAGTCGTCCAACGATACCTTCCCCACCGCCATGCACATCGCCGCGTACAAGATGCTCGTGGAGGTCACCCTGCCGGGCATCGAGCAGTTGCGCGACACGCTCAAAGCCAAATCGGAAGCGTTTATGGACGTGGTCAAGATCGGCCGCACCCACTTCATGGACGCCACGCCGCTGACGCTTGGTCAGGAGTTCTCCGGGTACGTCGCCCAGCTCGACCACGCCCTGCGCGCCATTCGCAACAGCCTGCCCCACCTGAGCGAGCTGGCACTCGGCGGCACGGCGGTGGGCACGGGCATCAACACCCCCAAAGGCTATTCGGAAAACGTGGCGCGCCACATAGCCGCCCTTACCGGGTTGCCCTTCGTCACGGCGCCCAACAAATTTGAGGCCCTGGCCGCCCACGACGGCATCGTGGAGTCCCACGGCGCCCTCAAAACCTGCGCGGTGAGCCTCATGAAAATCGCCAACGACATCCGCATGTTGTCCTCCGGCCCGCGCTCGGGCATCGGCGAGATTTTTATCCCCGACAACGAACCCGGCTCCTCCATCATGCCCGGCAAAGTGAACCCCACCCAGTGCGAGGCGCTCACCATGGTGGCTGCCCAGGTGATGGGCAACGACGTGGCCATCAACATCGGCGGCGCCAACGGCCACTTCGAACTCAACGTGTTCAAGCCGGTGATGATCTACAACTTCCTGCACTCGGCCCGACTCATCGGCGAGGCCTGCGTGTCGTTTACCGACAAGTGCGCCGCCGGCATAGAACCCCTGCACGACAACATCGCCAGGCACGTGAACAACTCCCTGATGCTGGTCACCGCGCTCAACACCAAAATCGGATACTACAAAGCGGCCGAGATCGCCCAGAAAGCGCATAAGGAAGGGCTCACGCTCAAGGAATCGGCGCTGGCGCTGGGGTACCTGACCTCGGAGGAGTTTGATGCGTGGGTGAAGCCGGAGGATATGGTGGGTCGGTGAGCGGAAACATGACGCATGTTTGGGGAGCCGGTTTTTTGTCCATGTGCGGCGGGGTTTGCATTGCCTTTGAAACTATTCAAAGGCGATTTGCCAACGTAGATACTGCCGGTAAAAAAACAACGCTATGCCCATTCGCCTGTTCTTGCGCTGCACCGGGTTCATCTGGTGGCTTTGCGCCAACCTGATTGCCGTCGCCGGCACAGCCCAAACCCCTCCAGATGCTTTGCGCCTTTCTGAAGGAAATAGCGCCTATTTCCGGCACATCAATCTGGCTGCGCGGGCCATTTACCGCAATGAATTTGCGGTTGCCGCTGCACAGTACGACAGTGCTTTCCGGCATCGCACCCATCCCTTTTTCGTCGACCTGCAAAATGCCCTGCTGGTGAACAGCAAAACGGGGCGGCACCGACAAAACGATCTCCTGTTGGAAAAACTGATGCTGGACAAGCGGCTCCATTCCGCCGCGCTGTACCGCTTCATGCCCATCGAACTGCTCGATGAACAAAACCGCGGCCGGGTAGCTCGTCTGGAACCCGCAGCGCTCGAAAAAAATGCCAAACCCCATCCCTGGGCCGATGCCCTGCGCGAAATGTACGAAACCAGCCAGTTTGTGCTTCGTTCGGATGCCTATACCAACAATTATGTCCGCACGAAGGATAGCCTCGACAACCTGCACATCATTCGTTTTGTGCAACTATGCAGGCAGTATGGCTTCCCCACCGAGGAAATGACCGGGATCGTGTATGACGACGAAAAAGACTGGCAATTCGTACTGCCCCATTTGCTGCAGGAATTTTTGAGCGGGCGCAACCGACAACACCGGAAAACACTCCTGCCCCTGCTCGACAGTGCCCTGCACGACGGCGCCCTGCACCCCTCCGTTTACGCATCCCTGATGGACTACGCCAATGCGAATCGCGACCACTATCTGCCGCCAAACCCGGCGTTCAACTACCTGAACACCACCATTAATACCATTCGCGGCCGTGTCTACCGGCCCTTTGTGTACTATTCCGACAGCCTCATGCAGGAGGTGAACGCCAACCGGAGCGCCATCGGGCTCGATTCGTTCCACGTCGTGCAGCGACAAGTGGTCTGCCAGACTTTTTTTCCGCAAAAACACCAGGGACAACGCATCATACATATGTATCCCTTTGCCCGGATCGACGAAATGCCGGGCGGGTTTGTACAATACGCTTTTGAAAGAGAAGGTTTAGCGCTGGATTCGTATGAAATAGGGGTGGGGCGGATACTGTCGGAATGTGGGTGTGAACAGAAGGTATATTAAGGCTAGCTGCTCAATCCACCAGGCACTCCCCGGCCATCACCCCCGGCTTTTGCATGCCCATCAGGGCCATCAGGGTCGGGGCTACGTCCGCCAGTCGGCCATTGCGCACCGTCAATGCCTTTCCGGCGGAGGTCACCACAATGCACGGCACCGGGTTTTTGGTGTGGGCGGTATTGGGCGAGCCGTCGTCGTTGATCATGTAGTCGGAGTTGCCGTGGTCGGCGATGAGCACGCAGGCGTATTGGTGCTCCAGCGCCAGGGGGACGATGGCGCTCAGGCACTGGTCGACCGTTTCGGCGGCTTTCATGGCGGCGGCGAACACGCCGGTATGGCCCACCATGTCGGTGTTGGCGAAGTTCAGGCAGATGAAGTCGGGCTCGTTTTGGCGGATGTCGGCGAGTACGGCGTCGCGGATGTCGAAGGCGCTCATCTCCGGCTGCAGGTCGTAGGTGGCCACCTTGGGCGAGGGGCACAAAATGCGGCGTTCACCGGGGAATTCGGCCTCGCGCCCACCGGAGAAAAAGAAGGTCACGTGCGGGTACTTTTCCGTTTCGGCGATGCGCAGTTGTGTTTTTCCGGCCACCGACAGCGCTTCGCCCAGCGTCATCTGCACGTCGTCTTTTTCGTACATGACACGCACGTTTTGAAAGGCGTCGTCGTAGCGGGTCATGGTCACGTAGTGCAGGTCGGGCACTGCCGCCATGCCGTGCTCGGGCAGGTCTTGCTGGCTGAGTACTTGTGTGAGTTCGCGCAAGCGATCCGTCCGGAAGTTAAAACAAACAACAACATCCCCCGCCGCTACGCGACATTCCGCATTCCGCATTCCGCATTCCGCATTCGAAAGGGGCTTCAGGAATTCGTCGGTCACCCCATCGGCATAGCTTTGGCGGATGGCATCGGGAAACTTGTCCACGGCCTGTCCTTCGCCGTTCACCAGCAGGTCGTAGGCGAGTTTGACCCGTTCCCAGCGTTTGTCGCGGTCCATGGCGTAGTAGCGGCCGATCACGGAGGCCAGTTGCACGGGTGTGTTGTGGATGTGGTCGAGCAGTTCCTGGATGAAGCCGGCGCCGCTCTGGGGGTCGCAGTCGCGCCCGTCGGTGAAGGCGTGTATGGCCACGCGGGTGTTGCCCTCGGCCACGGCGATGTCGCACAGCGCTTTGAGGTGTTCGATGTGGGAGTGCACGCCGCCGTCGGACACCAGGCCGAGAAAATGCACTGTTTTGTTGTTTTCGCGCGCGTGCCGCAGGGCTTCGAGCAGTACGGGGTTGGTGTGCAATTCCTTGTCGCGGATGGCCTTGTTGATGCGCGCCAGCTCCTGCCACACGATACGACCTGCGCCGATGTTGAGGTGGCCCACTTCGGAGTTTCCCATTTGGCCGTCGGGCAGCCCCACGTCCTCGCCATGGGTCACCAGGGTGCTCCAGGGATAGTTTTGCATCAGGCTGTCCATGTAAGGGGTGTTCGCCTGGCGGATGGCGTCGGCTTCAGGCTTGGGGCCGAGCCCCCAGCCGTCGAGGATGAGTAAAAAAGCGCGTGGGAAAGTGGGTAACATGTCGATAATTTGTGCCAAAAATAAAAAAACCCGCCCGATCATTGCATCGGCGGGTTAAAAGAAATGCTCTATGTGCTCAACCTGTTGATTGTGTTTATTTGCGCCGTTGGTTTGCGGCTGCGGGTACTCAAGGGTGTTATACGGGTCTATCAGCCACCTGCGATCTTTCTCGCTTGTTGATGGCACAAAGGTAAAACGAAATATTCATTGGTGTATTGCGTAATTGTTAAGTTTTCGCAGAATTTAATTTTTAACAACTGGGTAGATTTTTATTAAAATGATAAATTGGTATAAATTTAATAAAAAACAATATAAATACAGAATTTAATTCCTAAAGCATGGCGTCATTCCGTCATGAATAAGGATGCGGCGAGGCCATCGGCGCGAAATTTTCCTGAGCGGGTAAGTTGCCAGGCGCCCTGTGCATCGCGTTGGAGGAGATTTTGGGCGGCAAACTGGGTCGCCTCCCGCTCGAAATGCTCGTAAAAAGAGGCGCCAAAAGCGCGAATGTCGTCCGGCAAACATCCCCAGTGGGTGCGCAGACGCGTCATGACGTACTCATTGTAGCGCATAACCGGGGTGATCTGCTCGCGTTCGAACGGCACGGTGTTTTCCTGAAGCGAACGGATATACCGGGCGTTGTTGCCGACGTTCCATTGCCGGCTCCCGATGTCGTAGGAGTGGGCGGAGGGGCCAATGCCCAGATAAGGCTCACCGAGCCAGTAATTGCTGTTGTGCCGCGACAGGCGCCCCGGACGGGCAAAGTTGGATATCTCGTAATGTTGAAATCCTTCCGCTTCCAACGCCTGCATCAGGTATTCAAATTGCCGCAGCGCCGTCTCCTCGTCAACGGGCTTTTCCTTTCCTTTTTTCACGAAATGGTGCAGCGCCGTGCCTTCCTCTATGGTCAGGCAATAAGCGGAGATGTGTGGGACGCCGTAATCGAGCAGGGTGCGGATGTTGTCGGCCCAGTCGCGATCGGATCCTCCGGGCAGCCCGTAGATCAGGTCCGCCGTCCAGTTGTCGAAACCGGCGCCGGCCACGCGTTCGAGGCAGGCATGCGACTCCCTGGCCTGGTGCGCCCGGTTCATCCACCGCAGGTCCTCGTCGCGGAACGATTGAATGCCGATGCTCAGCCGGTTAACCGGTGTATAGGCTCGCAAGTCATTCACTTTTTCCGCGTCCAGGTCGTCGGGATTGGCTTCCAGCGTGATCTCAGCGCCTTCCGACACCGTATATATGCGTTCAATGGCGTCGAACAGGGCCACCAGCTCGGCGGTGCTGAGCAACGACGGCGTGCCCCCCCCGAGGTAAACGGTGTCCAGGCGTTGTCCCCCCAGGTAATCGCGCTGCAGCGCCAACTCTCGGTGCAAGGCCGCCAACAACTCGTCTTTCGACTGGAGCGAAGTCGAAAAATGAAAATTGCAGTAGTGGCAGGCTTTTTTGCAGAACGGGATGTGGAGGTAGAGGCCGGGCATGGAAAGGGATTCGGTTTTTTTTAATAAACCACAGCGTGCGCGGAGGTTACACGGAGGCACACGGAGTAGTATTCCTCTGTGCCTTCCTCTGCGTCCTCTGCGTTTTTTTTTTAAATAAACCACAGAGTGCGCGGAGGTTACGCGGAGGCACACGGAGTAGTATTTCTCTGTGCCTTCCTCTGCGTCCTCTGAGTCCTCTGCGGTTTTTTTTAATAAACCACAGAGTGCGCGGAGGTTACGCGGAGGCACACGGAGTAGTATTCCTCTGTGCCTTCCTCTGCGTTTTTTTTTAATAAACCACAGAGTGCGCGGAGGTTACGCGGAGGCACACGGAGTAGTATTTCTCTGTGCCTTCCTCTGCGTTTTTTTTTAAATAAACCACAGAGTGCGCGGAGGTTACGCGGAGGCACACGGAGTAGTATTTCGCTGTGCCTTCCTCTGCGTCCTCTGAGTCCTCTGCGGTTTTTTTTAATAAACCACAGAGTGCGCGGAGGTTACGCGGAGGCACACGGAGTAGTATTTCTCTGTGCCTTCCTCTGAGTCCTCTGCGGTTTTTTTTTAATAAACCACAGAGTGCGCGGAGGTTACGCGGAGGCACACGGAGTAGTATTCCTCTGTGCCTTCCTCTGCGTCCTCTGCGGTTTTTTTTAATAAACCACAGAGTGCGCGGAGGTTACGCGGAGGCACACGGAGTAGTATTTCTCTGTGCCTTCCTCTGCGTCCTCTGCGGTTTTTTTTAATAAACCACAGAGTGCGCGGAGGCTACACGGAGGCACACGGAGTAGTATTCCTCTGTGCCTTCCTCTGCGTCCTCTGCGGTTTTTTTTAATAAACCACAGCGTGCGCGGAGGTTACGCGGAGGCACACGGAGGCTAAGGGCTATGCCGGAGCAGGTGTTGGAAGGCCGGCTCCAGGGTGCGGAACGTGCGTTCATCCACCATCAGGTTTCCGTACCACACCTTTTCGTAAATTCCGGTGGCTTCGCGGAAAGGTTCAGCCAGGGTATGGGTGCGCATTTCCATGAGGTAGCTCCGGTTGGTTTTGTGCCGCGCCCAGGCGATGGCCTTTTTTTGGGAAAGGGACTGAATGACCATGAGGAAGTACACGCGTATGGCTTGCGACCACGCTTTGTTTTGTATGGCCTCTTTCAGGAACCCTTCCAGCTCGGTTTCGTCGAGAAATTGGTCAAGGTTTTCCCAGTTGATCTCCACACCGCTCCTGCTGATTTGCCGGTTCCGCGGTTGTTTATAGAGGAAATACAAGCCGTAGGCCATGCCGGCAACGGCCAGGAGAATGGTGAGGGTTTGTACGATGTTGCCCAGACCGGCGAAGACGTCGCTGAGCCAGTTCCAGTTTTTGCCGGCGCCCGGTTCGTAGGGCGTTGCCTCTTGCGTTTTCCGGTCTCTAATTTTTTTTCGGTCCCGGCTGTAGTCCAGATCACGCGTGGCAGCGGCCCAGTCCACGCTCCGGCTTCCCTGTTCCGGCCGTTCGCTCACGTATGGCGGGGCAGGTTCCGGTTCCGGTGTCTCCTCTGCCTCCTCGGTCAGGTAAACGGAGTCCTCCAAAACATACTCCTGTTCGGGTACAAGCACCTCGTCGGGCAGGTCATCCTGGGTCCGTCCCGGGATGGTCGGAAGCAGGAAAAGGAGCAGCATCAATATGTTGTTTGGCTTCATCACCATGCAGTCGAGACCGGCGTCGTTTGTTTGTCGCTACAGGCAAATTTGCCTGAAGCAGATCCGTGGGCGCTACTCCCTGGCCAATCCCCGTATCTGTCGTTGAGTACCGACTGCCGGAATACCGCGCTGCAGGTGGCGCGCGTCGGCCAGTTCGCGCAAGGAGAAATACAGAAAACCGGCGCTCAGGAAAAGCAGGACAAATATAAAGTAAAGTATGAAGGCCGCCGCGAAAGTCGTGGTGAACAACGAATACGCGGCCAGAACCCGGCTGCCCGGGGGCACCATCCAAGAGAAAAACTCCTGGATCACCCGCCAAATGCCGGTATCCAGAAAGAGCATGAGCAGCAGGAGAAAATTGACGAGCAGGAACCCAAGTGTCAGCAGGTCCCACCAACGGGCAATCTGAAGGGTGCGGCCGATGGCCGCAAACGGATTGGAACGCTCAAAAAACAGCACGGCACACCATAAGCCCAACACCGGCGCCACTCCAATGGCCAGCAACCATCCCAAAACATTGTATTGAATCTGCACCAGGAAAAACAGCGCGGGCATGGGCAGGATCAGCCAGCCGCCGGACAGCAATGGCGCCCAGCCATCGTATTTTTCTTTTTCATCTTCAGGTAATTGTGCGCGAACGGCGCCAAAAGACAACAGTGCCAGCGCCAGGGTGATCGCGGTTTGAACGCCCAGCAAAACATGGTGCTCGCGGAAACCGAAAAAGTCACGCGCACCATGCAAGGCGCCCAGGTAAAACGTGTGGAACACAAACGGCGGCTCACCATCGGGAGACATGAGCCACACCCCGGCAAGCCCGGTTACCAGGGCCGACACCCCGATCAGCGCCCACAACCGCTGCCCGTGCCGGCGCAACAGGGAAAAGGCGTCGGAAAAAACTTCGCCCGGGCCTTTAATCTCTGAAAACCGAAACCCATCCCGGCGATCGGGCGGCAACTCCAGATCGTCTGCACCCGTCGGAAAAGCGCCGCGCCGGTATTTGTACCACGGCAGCCAAACGAAATAACCGACCATGAACACGAAGGACACCAGGATGAAGAGGGCGCGCACGGGCGCCGGCGTTTCGGTGAAGCGGGTGAGAAACCCTTCAAAAAACGCGGCGAGGATAAAAATCGGGATCAGCGCAATGAACATTTTCAGTCCGCGGCGCATACTGATCTGGAATGCCTGCATGCGGGTGTACGACCCCGGGAACAACAATCCGCGCCCCATGACCAGCCCGGAAGCGCCGGCCAGCACAATGGCGCCGATCTCGAGCGTACCGTGTATCCAGATGGTCAGGAAAGATTCCAGGAAAACGCCCTTTTCGACAAAAAAATACTGGAATGCGCCGACCATGATGCCGTTGTACATCAGGATAAACAACGTGCCGATCGACGCCAGTACGCCGAAAACGGCGGTGCGCAGGGCCACAAACAGGTTGTTGAGGGCGATGCCGACCGACATGCCCAACGGGTCGTGCTCTTTGTACACCGCCATGGGGTCGCCCTTTTCGATGTTCGCCTCCGTCATGTCCACATAGCTGTCGCCCAGGATCGTTCGGGCAAAGTCCGGATCAATGATGCTGGACACCACGCCGATGCCAAACGACAGCACAAAAACGCCAAAAGCCAGCCACACGGCCCGGCGCTCCTCCCGGTACAGCCGCGGCACCTCGTGTGTCCAGAAACGCAGCAGCATTCCGGAGGGGAGGCGTTTTCCGCGGTAGACGTTGTGGAAGATCCGTTGGGCCAGGCCGTTCAGGTACATGCGCACGGACCGGTTCGGGTAAAAAGTACGCGCATAAGAAAGGTCGTCGGTGATCTGGATGAACAGTTCGTTCAGGCGTTCCGGATTGCGCTGTTTATGGCGCAGTATTTCTTCGTATGCCGCCCATTTTTCCTGGTTTTGCCGTATGAATTGCGTTTCTTTCATGACGTTAAAAAATGGCCCTCACCTGAGCGCGGCCTACGTGTACGGTTTTGCTTTCGCCGGTTTGCCGGCCTTCGTAACCGACACTGAGCTGAATGCTCCTCGATAGTTGCCTTTCAATGTTGAGCGCCCACAGGCTATTGCGCCCGTTCTGCAGCCCGTCGAGCATAGCAAAGCCGACGGGTGTGTTGGGGTCGCCGTTAAAACGCACGTCGGCGTAGGTCAGTTGTACGCTGATGGCCGTTGAGGGCGCGAATCCGGAATTTTTTTTCTGGCCGACGGGGTTCCAGTTCAGTGTCCACTGCAGGTTGTCCTGTGCCGACTGCTCCATTTCTCCCGACTGGTTGCGGCTGGTCTCCCGGGTGTACGCCACCGAGGTGCGAAGGTAGCGATTGGGCAGCCAACTGAGCCTGGGCCCCGCCTGTCTGCCCCGGATTAGGTAATCGCGCGCGTTGAAAGCCTGGTTGTCGCTCGCTCTCCGCGAGTCGCTGAGGTCGGCCTCCACACTCCATTGCCGGCCCGCGTTTACCCGGCCGTGCAGGTTCCAGGTTTCTGTGCTGCGGATTTCGAAACCGGTGGTCAGCGCGACCTGACTGCGCGTTGCGTCGTTGGTCAGCGACACATCCCAGGCCGGTTGTGCCCGGTTGAGGAAAAGGGCGTTGCGTAAAATGGTGCCGTTGGAAACCAGGGCGCTGTCGGGAATATCCGATTGAAACGGATTCCAGGGCTGCACATTTTCCGCGTCCGACAGCACGCGCCGGTTGATCTGGAAGATGCTTTGTGCCGACAACCTGCCGACCCAATTGCGCCAACCTTTCTTGTTTTTCAGGAGCAGGCGCGGCTCAAAGCGCAGGTTTTGGTTGAACGCCAGGTTGTTGGTGCGCTGGTATTCGGTGGTGGTCACCGCCACCCTTATGTAGCTGGCCTGATCCTGGAAAACAGCGATTTCCATCTCGTCGATCTGCAGGATGCTGTCGCGGTTGCGGTCCACCCAGGTGTATTGTCCTTCGCCGGGATTGACCTGGATGTAATTGAACTCCACCTTCGGTGTTTGCCCTGAGCTCAACTCGTATCCGGTAGTGGCGCTCAGGGCATTTTTCAAGGCTGCCAGCGTGTAGTCGATTCTGCCCAGGTAGGTTTCCTGTTCGTCCAGCGGCGTGAGCTCGCTCCTGACAACGTTCAGGGTTCGGTAGTGCAAGTTCCATTGCAGCGTCTGCCGGGCGGGGTTGGCCGGTGTGCTGCGCCAGGCGCCCCCGACCCGCAGTTCGTCTGCTTCTGTGCTGACGGCGAAATCAGCGCCTTCGGGCGCCCAGTCTGTGCGTCGGCCAACAAAAGCATTCCACTGCCAGCGACCATCCTGCGACGGCGTTTCCAGAAAAAGTCGCCACAGATCGTACCAGAAACTGCTGGCCAGCAGGGTGTCGGTGCCGGCCATGCGCCGGCTGTTGCGCTCCCGTTCGCCGTACACGCCAACGCGCCATGCCGGCACCCCCTTGTCTTTAAAGAATGTTTTAGACACCTCTGCCTTTGGCCTCGAAAAAAGCGTTTGCTCCTGTTGTGCGTCGGTCTCCAGCCGGTTGATGGTGACGCGGGCTTCCCAGCCGGAGTGCCCGATCCGGCCTTCAGCAAAATGCCGGACACCTTTATAGTAGGACTGCCGGGAAAAACTGCCCAGTTCATATTGTACGTTGGCCCAGTCCTTGTTTTGTAGCCGAACGCCGCCCCGCACCCAATGTTCATCGGCCAGAGAGTCGGTGTTGGCGATGTTCCAGTCCCGCAGAAACTCTTGCGGTCTGTAGGGGTTCAGCGGCAAAAAATGACGCGCGGCGAACTCGTATTTTCCTTCTGTTTCGAGGCCCCACCCGCGGGATTGCGTCGGATTCAACAAGGTCTGGCGGTACTGGCCATTGAAAGCCAGGCCGTAGTTGTCATCATCATCGAGGGGCGAATACCGGTTCAGGTCGCGTCCGCTGAGGGCGACTTCGGTTTGCAGGCGGGCATTGCGCAGGGGCTGGACGTCGGCGCCGGCCGCGAACATCTGCCGGGTTTCAGGGGCCAGGAGGGGCACCACGGGCTCGTAGTTTCCCTGGGGCCGGCAGGTAACCGGATCGGGCGCCACCCATTGGTACAGACGTCCGTTGACGGCGGCCGGCGCCAGCACATAATTACCGGCGCCCTGGGGCACTTGGGAGAAACGGGCTGCATACCGGGCGCTGTCCGGGCTGGTGGAATACACCAGAATGGAGACCGGCACACCGCAGTACACGGTATCCACGCTTTTATAGAGTACGCGGGAGGGGTCGAACCCGTCGGTAAGGGTGTCTATGCCTGAGGTGAAGGCGTTATTCAGGTTGTCGCCGGCGAGGGCCAGTTCCTGTCGCTCATTGGGGGTGAGGTCCTGGGCCGGTCCTGCATTGCGGCTGTCCTGTTCGGAATACAGGTTCAGGTAAACCCGGCTTTTGGGTTTCGCCCAGGCAACGTTGGCGGCGGTGGTGGAGCGCAGGTAAGCCTGAACGGCGTACTCGAACTCCACAATGATGCGGATATCTTTGGTGATGAGCCGCCGGGCGGTGAACGTGAGCTCTCCCAGGTTGTAGTCGATGATGTAATCGTCTTCCAGCCCCCGGCGGAGCAACTGCCCGTCGGCGTACACGCGCTCCGTTCCGGCCAACACAATGATGAACTGCTCACCGTCGGCGCCCACCAGCCGGTAAGGCCCCTGGTTGCCTTCCTGCCCCTGAATGGTTTGCCGGGCAAACTTGCCTTGAGAGACAGCTGCGGCGGCGTAGGCAGACACCGAGTCGGTCGCCGTGACCGCACCCGACCACCCGCCACCCACGCCCTGCAGGCGTTTGAAATACCGCGAAAAGTAGCCTTGCGGATGCCGGAGGTCGAAATCGCCGGCCGTCATTTGTGCCTCCCTGCGGCGCAACTGGATGTAGATGCGGTCGAACTCTTGAAGCTGGCGGGTGGTGCCGTCGGGCTGGAGTGGTATGGAGTTGTCGGACAAGGCTGCCTGGATCTCCAGGTCGTCTCCCAGTTTCCCGTTGAGCTGGAGGTTGAGGTTGGAGTTGAAAACCAGGTTTTGGTTGTTGCCGGCAGACAGCCCGCGCACGTACGCGCCGTTGGTTTGCAGGCTGGAGGTCTGCCAGGGCTGTATGCCGGGCTTGTAGGGCGTGTAGTCGTATTCAATGGCGTCGGCCTGGGCCACACGGCGCAAAATGGCGCTGTCGAGTCGAAAATACGGCGTTTCCAAACAGAACGGCAACACGCGATACTGCACCTGCACGGTTTGGCATGCCGGATGAGCAAGGCGCAGGCAGGCGGTGTCCAAATAAAGAGACTGTCCCTCCAGGCGGAAGCAGTCCGGCGGAATGAACACACCCGACACGGAGTCGCGCAGCCGGAGGGTGCCTGCGGCGATGCTCAGGGTGTCCAGATCGGCGCGCCCGACACTTGCAGGCAAGTATCGAAGGCGCAGGTTGGAGAGGGCATCTTGCGCGCACAGCAGGGTTGCGCCCGGCGCCAACGCGAGGACTAAAAAAAGCCGGTAAAACGCACCGGACCCTACCCTGAACCGGAAAGACTCCAAAACAGTCAGAAATTTACCCCCTCCCAGGCGGCGGAATGTATGCCCTGCATTGACGACCTTGGCAGCCGGCGCGTTGCCTAACGGCCGCCTGGAGAATCGAATATGGGCCGAACGTCGCCGCTGTCCAACGGTTCAATCGGGGGTGGAACCACCGGTCGCCAGGGTTTGCGGCTGCGCAACGAATCTTGGGCCACGGCAGTCACCTCCGCCAGAAGTATGGAATCGACGATGCCGGAAGCCTGCTCAAGCAACCCGTCCCGGCATTTTTTCTGCTCCTTGCGCTCAAAATCGGTCACGCGCTCCGACACGTAAGCCATGATCAGCGCATCGCGGTCGGGTCCGCAGCCACACCACATGCAAACGCAACAGCAAACGAACCACACCGCCGCGCGGCGCCTGGTCGCGCAACGGTTCAATGGCTGTATTTTTTCCATGAATCCAGTGTTTATGTAAAAAAATAGCAACTTTAAAAAATCTTAAAATTTTTTTTGCGCAAGGTATTGACGAATCCAAAAATACCTTTACCTTTGTGTTGTCATCAGCAGATCACCATTTCAGAATGAAGTTTCGAAATGTAGCTGTCCTGCGATGCTAAAGTGCCGATTCTCGCCCTAGGGCGTCAATTTAAGATTGTTTTCATTTGGTTTTTTGGGGTTATACAGGGTGCTGCCGTTAAGGTGGCATCCCTGTTTTTTTTTCAGGATAGTGTAAAATAAACGGTTGGGGCCTTTCCCTGTTGCGGCAACCCCTATTTTTGCGGCACAAACAAGCACTATGCTCCAACGTCCGCGTCGAAACCGCCGCACCGCCGCCATCCGGGAAATGGCCACTGAAACCCACCTTTCTCCTGCCCATCTGATCTTCCCGCTTTTTGTGGTTGACGGCGCCCGCACGCGATCGGAGATCGCTTCCCTGCCCGGTATCTTCCGGTTTTCTCCCGATACGCTGATGCATGAACTGGACGCGTGTATAGCGCTCGGACTGCGGAACTTTATCCTCTTTCCGGCGGTGGCTGACGCGCTCAAGGACAAGGAGGCCACTTACAGCCATCATCCCGACAACTTTTACCTGCAAACGGCCCGCGAGATCAAGCGCCGGTTCCCGGAATGTACGCTGATCAGCGACGTGGCCATGGATCCGTACAGCAGCGACGGGCACGACGGGCTGGTGCGCCACGGCGACATTGTAAACGACGATACCCTGCCCATCCTCGCCCGCATGGCCGTTGCCCAAGCCCAGGCCGGCTTTGACATGCTGGGGCCTTCCGACATGATGGACGGCCGCGTAGGCTACCTGCGCGAAGCGCTCGACAGGCAAGGGCTCACCCAGACCGGTATCCTCTCCTACACCGCCAAATACGCCAGCGCGTTCTACGGCCCTTTTCGCGACGCGCTAGACTCTGCACCCAAAAGTGGCGACAAGAAGACCTACCAGATGAATCCGGCCAACCGCCGCGAAGCCCTTATTGAGGCCCGGCTCGACGCGGCCGAAGGCGCCGACATGCTTATGGTGAAACCGGCGCTGCATTATCTGGATGTGATCCGTTTGCTGAAGGATCATTTTGAGCAACCCATCGCCGCCTATCACGTGAGTGGAGAATGCGCCATGCTGCTCGCCGCCTGCCGCAATGGCTGGCTCGACTACGAAAAGGCCCTGCCCGAAACCTTGCTGAGCATACGCCGGGCCGGCGCGGATGTGATCCTTACCTATTTCGCCAAAGACTTTGCCCAGCGTTTCCCGGGCGGCATCTGAGCGCGGTAAAGAAGCTACTCCAGAACGTACGGGATGTACACTTCCAGAATTCCCGGACATCGGTAAACAGGGTACACACCTGCCTGGAGCGTCAGCACGCCGGGCCCTCCCAGCAGTCGCTCGCTTACCCCGGCCGATACGGTACAGTCTGCGGGTAATACCAGGAGGTTTCGTTTAAAATGAATCGCATAGGTTCGCGGCGGGATCGTCAGTCGAACAAAACCCAGGCGCACCAGCGAACCGGCTTCCAGGTTGATCCATGAGGAGACGCGGCAGCCACAGCCGGGCGGCGGGTCTTCGGCCGACCATAAATTCACACGGCAGATGCCGAAATTGCTGCAGTCCGGGGTGCGTGGGTCGCCCATTTCAATGGAGACCAACTGCGCCGGGGCACGCTCGCCGGCAATGCCCGTTCCCGCCCAAACGGGTTGTGTTGTTTGAAGGTGCGTCATGAAGGTGTTTTTCAGACAAATGTACCGGACTATTCAGGCTCGGATGCCGACGAAATTGCGCCCCGAAACGTTCCTTTTTATGCCTGTAAAAAGCTGTTTATTTATAACAAAAAGCTGATTTTAAATGCCTTAAATTCGTTGGATTGAAGCCGTATACATCTGCTTGATTGGGCATTGGTGCGATTACACCTAAATATATATTGTATTATCCGAAATAGCTTTTACTTTTGAGGTATGCACAACGAGGCCGGAGAATCCCTGCGAAACGGGATTCCAACCAATGTTGGCCAACGGGATGCCGACAAACGGCGGGCACGGGAATGGGGTTAGCCGGCGACGTTGGTGTCCAGAATAATGATGACCGAGAGCGGGTAAGGGTGCCGGGAAGAACGAACGGATGCGGAGGGAGCAGAAGCGTTTTTCATCTTAAAGTCGTGTTGGAATGATGAAGAAATTGGATTGGGAAACAAAGAAAATGCATTTTTAGTTGGTTTTCAACGACAGACTTCAAAAAACTTCCCTTTCAGGCCACACTTTTTTTTAATCCGTAATGGAATTTACTTATTGATAAACAGCCATTTGTTGTTTGTCAATGACATCATGTACGCTAAATTAACACATCATGACCGCTAAAATTCTCGAGCTTGTGCCGCTCGTCAGGCGTTATGTGCCGAACGACCGGGAGTGGCTCCGTTTGCTGGTCAACGGTCGCACAGAGCCTTTAGCCCTTTACGACCTGGCCTGGGAACAACAGGTGAAGAACCCGCAGCAACTGGCTGTCCAGTCGAATTTGTCTGAGGTGCAATACAAAAAGGCGGAGCGGCAGTTGTTGCAGGCCTTGCGCAAAATGATCAGCCTGGTTGTGTTTCCGGACGATGAAAGCGACCCCTTTATGGCCGCCTTTATCGACGGGTATCAAAAGATCGGGATGCTCAAGGTGATGCGGCTGTTGGGTGCGCGTTTCAACGCAGAAGATGTGGCCAGAGACCTGTTGCGGGCCGGCGAAAAATACGAGAACCCGATCCTGACCTTTTTTGCGGCCGACGCCCTGTGCGATTTAACCGCCAATACCCAGGGGGACGAGAGGGGGTTTCATCGCTGGCGCGAGCTGGGGACTTCGGCGAAACAGGCCATCGACATCGAACAGCGGATGCGTGGCTATTTCCAGCAAACCCAACTGACGTATCTGCACTCCCGACAGGCGCGTCCGGAAATGGCCGGTCTCATCGGAGAGCAACTGGGCAGTATGACGCCGTACTTCGGGGCCGTTCGTTCCAACAATTTCGAATTGCACTACCTGCTGGCCCACATCAACAAACACATGGCCGACCTCGATTACGTCGGCGCCCTGCAGGCTACCGAATTCGGCATTCGGCATTTTATGTCCAAGCCGTACCCGATGGAATCGGTCGTCAGCGCCCTGCAACTGCAAAAGATCACCTGCTGCATCATGTTGCGCCAATTTGAGGAGGGACGAGCGGCCGCCGAATACGCACTGGCGCATACCCCCGAAAACCTGCCCAACTGGTACCAGACGCTCATCGCCTACTTCTATCTGGCCATGCACACCCGCGAATACGAAAGGGCGGCCGACATCTACAAACGCGGCCTAGCCAACCGTCGGCTGCGCCTCCAACCCGAACACCTGCTTTCCCTGTGGCGCCTGTTGGGTGCGTATCTTTGCATCGCGCTGCGATACGCCGGCAAAAAACCCGAATCCTACGGCCTGCCGGCCGTTCGATCCAGCAAGTTGCTGAACGATGTGCCTGCTTTCACCCAGGACAAACGCGGCCTGAACGTAGCCATCCTCATCGCACACATCCTCATCCAACTGCTCGAAGGCAAATACGACGACATCCGGCAGCGCACCGGCGCCCTGGAAAAGTACGGCTCCCGGTACTTGCGCAACGACGACCACCTGCTGCGCTCCAATACCTTCATCAAAATACTCGGCATACTCCCCAAGGTGAACTTCCGGCGCCGGTTTTTTCTTGAAAAAGCAAAACCCATGCTCCAAAAACTGAGCGTCACCTCCATCGAAATAGCCCGCCAAACCCACGAGATCGAGGTCATTCCCTACGAAGACCTCTGGGAAATGCTGATCAACCACCTGGACGAACGCGCAAGGTGATCGAATGCGGAATGCGGAATGCGGAATGCGGAATCAGTTTACGCCTGGTTTACCATTGTGCCAAGCGTAAATTTATTGCGCATTCCGCATTCCGCATTCGCTTACCTTTCGGCCGAAAACCAACCGCCCACCTGTCCTGTCCTTTTTGAAACCTAACCTTACATTTTTACATTATGCTAAAGGCTGATTATTCCGGCACCGTCAAACACCAGGAACTGGTACGCTGGGTAAAAGAAACGGCAGACTTCTGCCAAGCCGACCGTGTGTACTGGTGCGACGGCTCCGAAGCGGAGTACAGCACCCTGTGCGATATGCTGGTCGAAAAAGGCACCTTCATCCGCCTCAACACGGAAAAACGCCCCAACAGCTTTGCCTGTTTTTCCGATCCATCCGACGTGGCCCGCGTAGAGGACCGCACTTTTATTTGCAGCTTGCGCAAGGAAGATGCAGGCCCCACCAACAACTGGATGCACCCGCGGGAGATGAAGACCATCTTGCAGGGCCTCATCAAGGGCTGCATGAAAGGTCGAACCATGTACGTGATCCCGTTCAGCATGGGCCCTGTGGGTTCGCCCCTGTCGCAGATCGGCGTGGAAATTACCGACTCGGAGTACGTAGTCGTCAATATGAAAATCATGACCCGCATTGGGAAACCGGTGATCGATGTGCTGGGTACGGACGGCGAGTTCGTCAAGTGTATCCACACCGTGGGAGCACCGCTCCAGCCCGGTCAGGAAGATGCCAAGTGGCCCTGCAACCCCACCACCAAGTACATTGTGCATTACCCCGAGGAACGCGCCATCGTTTCGTACGGCTCCGGTTACGGCGGCAATGCCCTGTTGGGTAAAAAGTGTTTTGCCCTGCGCATCGCCTCCAGCATGGCCCGGGAGGAGGGCTGGCTGGCTGAGCACATGCTGATCCTGGGCGCTGAAAGCCCCGAAGGCGAAAAAACCTACATCGCTGCCGCTTTCCCCAGCGCCTGCGGCAAAACGAACTTCGCCATGCTCATCCCGCCCGAGGAGATGTCGGGCTGGAAGATCACCACGGTGGGCGACGACATCGCCTGGATCAAGCCCGACGCCAAAGGGCGCCTGCACGCCATCAACCCTGAAGCCGGCTACTTCGGCGTGGCGCCCGGCACCAATGCCAAAACCAACCCAAACGCCATGGCCACCATCGCGTCCAACACCATCTTTACCAACGTGGCCATTACACCAGACCTCGACGTGTGGTGGGAGGGTATGACCAAAGAGGCGCCCGACGGCCTGACCGACTGGCATGGGAAGCCCTACGACAAGACCAGCGGCAAGCCCGCCGCACACCCCAACGCCCGTTTCACCGCCCCCGCACACCAAAACCCGGTGATCGATGAGGCTTGGGAAGATCCCAAGGGCGTACGCGTCCGTGCGTTCATCTTCGGCGGCCGGCGCAGCACCACCGTTCCCCTGGTGTATCAGGCGTTCAACTGGAATTTCGGCGTGTACATGGCTTCCACCATGGGCTCCGAAATGACCGCCGCCGCTTTTGGCAACATCGGTCAGGTGCGCCGCGACCCGTTCGCCATGCTGCCCTTTTGTGGCTATCACATGGCCGACTACTTCAACCACTGGCTCCAGCTCGGACGGGAGATCAACAACCCGCCGCGGATATTCGGCGTGAACTGGTTCCGCAAAGACGAACAGGGCAACTTCCTATGGCCCGGATTCGGCGACAACATGCGCGTGCTCAAATGGATCATCGACCGCGTGCGCGGCCGGGGCTCCGCCGTCGAAAGCCCCATCGGGTGGATGCCCCGGTACGAAGACCTGGACTGGGCGGGTCTGTCGTTCTCCAAAAGCGAGTTTGACGACATCATGGACCTGAACAGCGAGGAGTGGAAGCAGGAGATGCTCGCCCACGAAGAGCTCTTCGAGCGTATGTACGACAAACTGCCCAAGGAGTTCCTGTTTATGCGTCAGATTTTGCTTTCTGCGCTGTGGCGCTCGCCGGACAAGTGGAGTCTGGCCGCCGATGAGGTTTGATGTGGGCGCTTGCAACAAAATGACCGATGGGAATGTCCATCGGTCAGGGTAATGCTTGTCTGTTTGGTTACCTGTACGATGACTTGAAGCCATCGTACGGGTAATTTTTTACAATTCTTTTTTTTTAAAGGGTAATGGTGTAGCTGCGGTTGCCGATGCTGATCGTAGCGGTTCCATCCCCGTAAAACACGATCGAACCGCTGATCATTTGCGATTGCCCGGCGCCGTTGGTCACCGTCAGGGTGAAGTTGCCCGTGCCACCGGTGATGTACTGGTCGGATTTTCGGATGGTCAGGTTGATCAATGCCAGGTCGAGCGAAGATTGGAGGGAGGGGTCACGTTGGCGAAGGGAGCCCGTCACCGTTCCGTCCAAGACCATAACACCGTTGGCGGTGTATTGCATTTGTTGCGGTTGCAGTCCTGTGAGTACAAGAGAACCCATGCTTTCCGAGGTGCCGTCCCAACGCTCAGCATCGAAGCCGGCGGTTGCGGTGGTGTTGAACGTCAGTTGCAGGGGAGCACCGAGGTTGTTGCATTCCAGCAGCCAGCTCAAATTGTTCGAATACGTGTAGGAGGCAAATGCGTTCACCCCGTTGACCGATATGGTGGTGTCGCCGGGTAGATTGCAGGGGCCGCCGGAAACGCTTTCTGCGGTCGCCGACAGGTCTGTAACGGTGGCCGCGGCGCCCCCTGACCGGCTGGAAATGGACGCCTCGACCAAGGTGGCGGCCTCTTCTTCCGTCACCAGATCGGTGCTGTTTTCGTCGTCTTTGGAGCAGGCGATGAGGATGAGAATCAGTGCGGGAAGGATCAATAAATGCAGTTTGTTTTTCATTGGAAAAAAATAATTTAGTGAACTGATACCCCAAAAGTGCAGGTTGTACAGAGACCGGCTTCCTGTTTTTCAACCATTGGCGGGGTTTCTTCAACCATTGATGGGTTTAATCTGGTTGGTTTAAATTATATTGGCATGTGGTTGAAAAGCAATTTCAATGTATTTTCATTGCCTTGTTTTTTGTAGAAAAATCACCACCGCTATGATTTATCCACTTGCATCCGACTGGGCCTGGCTGATTGCCCCCCTGGCCATTTTTGGTCGCTACGCCGTATTAAGCGGCATTGCGTTCCTGCTTTTTTACATTTGGAGAAAACGGGCCTGGATACACCGCAAGATTCAACGGTCCTTTCCCCAAAGCCACGACTATCGCCGCGAGGTGGCGTATTCGTTCCTCACCGCCTTCATTTTTGCATCTGTAGGGTTGCTTTGTCTGAAAACGCCGTTTCGGGCCTATACGCTTTGGTACACCGATGTGTCTGTATACGGAACCGGCTATCTGTTGTTGAGCATTGTGTTGATTGTGTTGCTGCACGATACCTATTTTTACTGGATACACCGGTTGATGCATCACCCGGCCTTTTATCGCCGCGTACACTTGCTGCACCACCGCTCGGTAAACCCGTCACCCTGGGCGGCGTACGCGTTTCACCCGCTGGAGGCCGTTCTGGAGGCCGGCATCGTTCCGCTGATGTTGTTGATCATGCCCGTGCATCCAATCGCTTTTTTTAGCTTTGTGACCATCATGCTTTGGTTCAACATTTACGGACATTTGGGGTACGAACTCTTCCCGTCCTGGGTGTATCGCCATCCGCTGGGGCGGTGGATCAATTCATCGGTGTACCACAACCTTCACCACGAGCGTTTTCACGGGAATTACGGTCTGTATTTTACCTTTTGGGATCGTTGGATGGGTACCTTTCGCCAAGACAATGACGACCGGATCGCTGATCTGCACAGTCGAATCGCCCACCATGCCTGATCGTTCTCCGGTTTCAGCCCTCCTTTCCGGCCGTGGCCGGCGCTGGACCCACGCGGTGGGCTGGATGGCCTTTTACCTGATCATTTTTGTGCTCATCAGTGAAATGCGGGGTTGGCAAGAGGCTTTGTTCCGCACGACGTTCAATTTTGCCGTACTCATCGGAATTTTCTACTTCAATGCCCGGATACTGGTCAACCGGCTGCTTGAAAAGGGGCACTGGGGCGCCTACCTGATCAGCGTGCTGGGTTTGCTGACCGTGCTGAGTGTGGTCCGGTATGCCATCGAGCAGTTTGTTGCAGGGCAGCTCCTGCCCCAGCAAACACCGCAACGCCTGTTAATCGCTTCATTCGTGGTGTATCTGCTGGTCGTGTTGCTCAGCGGGGTGTACCAGTTGCTGGAGAACCGCCACCATGCCGAGTTGAAGGCACATGCCTGGGAGGCCCGGCACGCGGAAGCCCAGTTGAGCTACCTCAGGGCGCGCATTAACCCGCATTTTCTGTTCAACACGCTGCACAACATCTACGCAGCTGCCAGCCTGCAATTGCCGCAGACGGCCGATATGATCCTCAAGCTGAGCCAGTTGCTTCGTTATGTTACTTATGACGCCCAGGTCTACGCCTTGCCGCTGGACCTGGAGTGGACACACCTGGAGCGTTATGTAGAACTGTACCGCATGCGTGCCGGCGGCAGCATTAATCTGAACCTCGTGTACGACCGCGGGGAGGGCACACCCTGGTTTGTGGCGCCCATGCTGCTGTTGCCCCTGGTGGAGAATGCACTCAAGCACAGCAACCTGGAATTCGCCGACGACGCTTTTGTGGATATCCGCCTCGAAACGACGTCCGACGTGGTGCACTTCTGCGTACGGAACTCGTTTGACCCGGCCGACCGGCAACGCGATGCCCAGGGTGGCGTAGGTCTGGAAAACATCCGGCAGCGACTCCACCTGCTGTACCCGAACGCGCACACGTTTTCCGCCCAGGCCCACGAACAGGTGTTTTTGGCCACGCTTACCCTCAACCATAACCTGGATGCCGAATATGCAACTGCTGCGATGCCTGTTGGTTGACGATGAGCCGCTGGCCCTGGCCCTGCTCGAACAGTACATTGGCCGCGAAGGCACACTCGCGGTGGCCGGCGCCTGCCGTAGCCCCATTCATGCCATTGAGCACCTGCAACGCGAACCGGTGGATCTGCTGTTCCTCGACGTACAGATGCCGGTGCTCAGCGGTGTGGGGCTGTTGCGCAACATCTCGCGCCGCCCCATCACCATTTTTACCACCGCTTACCCACAGTACGCTGTAGACGCCTACGACCTCGACGCAGTAGATTACCTGCTCAAGCCGTTCTCCTACGAGCGATTCCTGCAAGCGGTCACGAAGGCCAAAAGGGCGTTGAGCGACCGGCCCGCCGAAGCAGGCGGTTTTCTGAACATCAAGGCCGACCGGCAGTGGTACCGCATTCCGCACGACGACATCCTGTACATCGAGGGCTGGAAGGAGTATGTGAAAATTATTACACCGGAACAAAAAATCGTCGCATTGGCCGGACTGACCAGACTGGAAAAGGAATTGCCCGCCGAAGGGTTCCTTCGGGTGCACAAGTCGTACATCGTTGGTCGCCGCCACGTGCGCCACTTCGACGGAGAAGTATTGCTGGTGGGGGAGACCCGGATACCGGTGGCGCGGGCACGGAAGAAGGCGGTGGAGGATGCGTTGTTTCGTTAGTGAAATCCCCCCCCCTACAACATCCCCTTCACCATCTCCGCAAACGCCCCCACGCCCATCGCTCCCTGATCGCCCTCGCCCTGCCTGCGCACGGCCACTTCGCCGCTGTCCTGTTCTTTTTCGCCCACGATGAGCAGGAACGGAATGCGTTTTAGCTCGTTGTCGCGGATCTTGCGGCCGATGGTTTCGTTGCGGTCGTCGACGACGCCCCGGAGTTCTTCTCCCTCCAGTTGTTGTTTGACGCGGTAGGCGTACTCCACGTATTTGTCGGACACCGGCAGCACAGCAAATTGCTCGGGGGTGAGCCAGAGCGGGAACTTGCCCGCGCAGTGTTCGATGAGCACGGCCGTGAAGCGCTCCATGGAGCCGAAAGGCGCGCGGTGGATCATCACCGGGCGGTGCTCGGCGTTGTCTGCGCCGATGTAGGTGAGGTTGAATCGCTCGGGCAGGTTGTAGTCCACCTGAATGGTGCCAAGCTGCCAGGCGCGTCCGAGGGCGTCTTTCACCATAAAGTCGAGCTTGGGACCGTAGAATGCGGCTTCGCCGTACGCTTTGATGGTGGGCAGCCCTACCTCATCGGCCGCTTCGATGATGGCTTGTTCGGCTTTTTGCCAGTTTTCCTCGCTGCCGATGTACTTGGTTTTGTTTTCCGGGTCGCGCAGGCTGATCTGGGCGGTGAACTGGTCGAAGCCCATTTTGGCCAGCACGTACCGGGTGAGGTCGAGCACACCGAGGAACTCCTCCTTGATCTGGTCTTCGGTGCAGAACAGGTGGGCGTCGTCCTGGGTGAAGCCGCGCACGCGGGTGAGGCCGTGCAGTTCGCCCGACTGTTCGTACCGGTACACGGTGCCGAACTCGGCAATGCGCACGGGCAACTCTTTGTAGGAGCGCGGACGGTGGCCGAAAATCTCGCAGTGGTGGGGGCAGTTCATGGGTTTGAGCAGGAACTCTTCGCCCTCATCGGGGGTGAGGATGGGCTGGAAGGAGTCCTTGCCGTATTTTTCCCAGTGGCCCGAGGTTACGTACAGCTTTTTGGAGCCGATGTGCGGGGTAATCACGGGCATATAGCCGCGTTTGATCTGTTCTTTTTTCAGGAAGTCCTCCAGGCGACTGCGCAGGGCGGTGCCTTTGGGCAGCCAGATGGGCAGGCCCTGGCCGACTTTTTCAGAAAACATAAACAACTCGAGTTCCTGTCCGAGCTTGCGGTGGTCGCGCTTTTTGGCTTCTTCCAGCAGGGTGAGGTATTCGTCGAGTTCCTTCTGTTTGGGGAAGGTAATGCCGTATATGCGGGTGAGTTGTTTGCGTTTTTCATCTCCCCGCCAGTAAGCGCCGGCGAGGTTGAGGAGTTTGACGGCCTTGATGGGCTCGGTATTGGGGATGTGCGGACCCCGGCACAGGTCCACAAAATTGCCTTGCTGGTAGAACGTGATTTCGCCGTCGGCAAGCCCGTCGAGGAGTTCAAGTTTGTACTCGTCACCTTTTTCGGCGAAATAGGCGATGGCGTCTGTTTTGCTCACTTCGCGGCGTTCATAGCTGCTTTTGTTGCGGGCCAGCTCGAGCATTTTTTGTTCGATGGCGGGCAGCTCGGCGGCGGTGATGGATTTGTCGCCGGTATCCACGTCGTAGTAAAAACCGTTTTCAATGGCGGGCCCGATGCCGAACTTGATGCCCGGGTACAGGGCTTCGAGGGCTTCGGCGAGCAGGTGGGCGCTGGAGTGCCAGAAGGTGGATTTGGCCTCTTTGTCCTCCCATTTGTAAAAAACGATGGACGCGTCCTCGTTGATGGGGCGGAGCAGGTCGCGCACCTCGCCGTTGACGCCGGCGGCGAGCACGTTGCGGGCGAGGCCCTCGCTGATGGACCTGGCCACGTCGAGGGCAGTGGTTCCGGCGGCATACTGACGAACGTTGCCGTCGGGGAAAGTGATGTTGATCATCGGTAAGCAACAATTTTAGCCCACCCATACAACAGGCGGGTGCCCCGATGGGGGTCGGGGCGGTTCGAAGATGGCGCAAAGATAGGGGCTAATAAGGAGAGATGGGTACGGTGCAAGGTTTTGGAATGCCCGAACTTTCCAAGGCAAGCCCGGGCGATTTTACTGGCGCGACGGCAGGGTAACGATGAATGTGCTGCCCTTTCCCGGTTCGCTTTTCAGGTCGATGAGTCCCTTGTGGGCGGTAACGATGGCCTTGACGTAGCTCAGGCCGAGGCCGAAGCCCTTGACGTCGTGTATGTTGCCGGTAGACACCCGGTAGAATTTGTCGAAGATGAGTTTGCGGGCCTCCTTTCCGATGCCGATGCCCTTGTCCTGGATGCTGAATTCCACGCCCATGGGCACGTTCCGGGTGAAAAGGGTGATGTCGGGTTTGTCGGGACTGTATTTGTTGGCGTTGTCCAGCAGGTTGTGGATGATGCCGGCCAGGTGGGTGGGGTCGGCTTCGAGGATGGGGTTTTCGGCCTGGAATACGGTACGGATGGCGCCGTTGCGTTTTTCCACCTGCAGGCTGAAGTTGTCGACCGCCTGCCGGATCACGTCGTGGAGGTTGATTTCCTGGATGCGCAACTCCAGGTCGCGCCGGTCGAGCTGGGCCATTTGCAGCACGCGCTCCACCTGGCTGTTCATGCGGCGGTTTTCCTGCCGGATGATGTCGAGAAAACGGGCGATCCTGTCCGGGTCTTTGAGCACCTGTGGGCTGCCGATGCTGTCGGTGGCCAGCGAGATGGTGGCGATGGGGGTCTTAAACTCGTGGGTCATGTTGTTGATGAAGTCGTTTTTCATCTCCGACAACTTCTTTTGTTCAAAAATGACCTTCACGGTGTACCAGAACGAGAACAGGATAATGCCCGTAAAAACGATGGACAGCACCAGCGTCTGCCACACCGAGCCCAGCACCTGAGAGGTGCGGTTGGGGAAATACAGGGCGAGGTAGCCGGGCGACTCCACGTCCTGCTGAAAGAGTGCCACCCGGTAAGGGGAGTTGTACAGGTTGACGGCGCCGCCGGAGGTTACCTGCGGGCTGTTGTCGATGACCACGTAGTAGTCGTTGACGATCACGAACGAATTCCTTGCTTTGGCGTACACGCCATACTGGTAGTGGCTGATGATGCCCCGGCTTTGCAGCTCCTCGCGCAGGGAGCGGGCCAGCAGATCGAGGGGTAACCGTTCGGTGAGCGGCTTTTTATCCACCAACTGGCTCACTTTGAACACCTCCCACATGGTCACCTCGTCTTCGAACGACTGGAGAGCGGATGTGTCGGCGCTGCGGCTGAACCCGTTTTCCACCATCCGGGCGGTGCGGCGGGAGGTGGCGCTGCGGTTTTGCGACAGCGTCCACAACTCGTATTGCTGGAGCTTGCTGGAGACGTTGTTCAGGGCTGCAAACACCGTTTTGTTAAACTGCTCCTCGTTCAGGCGAATGCTCCAGCTGATCCAGTAGTATTGCAGGCCGATCAGCCCGATGAGGGCTGCCGTCATCAGTCCGATGATCCAGCGGATGCGTTGTGCGTTCATGGAGGAATGTAAACGTCAAAGGTAGGGAAAATGATATTTTTACCTTCGCAGTTTATCGACAGCGCATGACCTGGCCCGAAGCCCTTGATCAGTTCCATTCCTACCTGCTCCTGGAGCGGTCTTTGAGCAAAAATACGCTCGAAGCGTACCTGCGCGACGTGCAGAAGCTGGTGCAATACCTGGAGCTCAGCGGGCCTGCGTTGTTGCCCACAGCCGTTCGGCCGGATACACTTGCCCGCTTCATCCGGTGGATGAACGAACTCGGGCTCGAGCAAAGTTCACAGGCGCGGCTGGTTTCGGGTCTGCGCGCCTTTTACAAGTTTCTGTTGGTAGACGACCACATCGACGAGGACCCCACGGCCTTGCTCGACGCGCCACGCCTGTACCGAAAGGTGCCGTCGGTGTTGTCGGTGTCCGAGATTCAACGCATGATGCGCGAAATCGACCTGAGCGATCCGCTGGGCCAGCGCAATCGGGCCATGGTGGAGGTGTTGTATGCCTGTGGGTTGCGGGTCAGCGAGCTGGTGGGCATGCACTTCAGTCACCTGTTCCTCGACGCCGGGTTCATCAAAGTGCTCGGTAAGAACAACAAGGAAAGGCTGGTACCCATTGGCCCCGAAGCGATCAGGCATGTGCGCTTTTATCTGGAGCATGCTCGGCCGGAGCCCAAAGCCCATGCCGAGCACGTGGTCTTCCTGAACCGCCGCGGCGCGGCGCTCACCCGGGTGATGGTTTTTTACATCGTAAAAGGGTTGGCTGAAAAGGCCGGCATCACCAAAACGATCAGCCCCCACACCTTCCGGCACTCCTTCGCCACCCACCTTGTGGAGGGCGGGGCCGATCTGAAGGCTGTGCAGGACATGTTGGGGCACGAGAGCATCACCACCACGGAAATCTACACGCACCTGGATACGGAGTATCTGCGGGAAACGATCTTGCTGCACCACCCGCGCATGGGGTGGTGAATGGGGAAGCCGGGGTGTTTTACAGCAGGGCCTCGATGATGTTTTCTTCCGTTACGCCTTCGGCTTCGGCTTTGTAGTTGCGCACAATGCGGTGGCGCAGCACGAGATTGGCGATGGCCTGCACGTCTTCGATATCGGGCGAGTATTTGCCGCGCAGGGCCCCGTAGCACTTGGCGCCGAGCACGAGGAACTGACTGGCGCGCGGGCCTGCCCCCCAGCCGAGGTAGCTGTTGGCCTCTTTGGCGGCGTCGGGGGTGTTGGGACGCGTTTTGTGTACCAGACGCACGGCGTACTCCAGCACGTTGTCGGCCACCGGTATTTTTCGGATGAGCTGCTGGTAGTTCACAATATCGTCGCCGGAAAGGATGTGGCGCAGTTCGGGCTTGTGGGTGGTGGTGGTTTGTTTGACCACGTTCACTTCCTGTTCAAAACTCGGGTAGGTGAGCGGGATGTTGAGCATGAAGCGGTCGAGCTGGGCTTCGGGCAGCGGGTAGGTGCCTTCCTGTTCGATGGGGTTCTGGGTGGCCAGCACAAAAAAGGGCAGGGGCAGTACATGGCGGGTGCCGGCAACGGTCACGGCGCGTTCCTGCATGGCTTCGAGCAGCGCCGCCTGTGTTTTGGGCGGGGTCCGGTTGATCTCGTCGGCCAGCACGATGTTGGCGAACACGGGACCGCGGTTGAAGCGGAAATGGCGGTCTTCGTCGAGGATTTCCGAGCCGATGATGTCCGACGGCATCAGGTCGGGCGTGAACTGAATGCGTTTGAATTCGAGGTCAAGCACTTCGGCGATGGTGCTCACCAGCAGCGTTTTGGCGAGGCCGGGTACGCCCACCAGCAGGGAGTGGCCGTTGGAAAACAGGGAGATGATGACGGCGCGTACGACGTCGTCCTGACCGACGATGACTTTGCCGATTTCCTGGGTGAGATTTTTATACGTTTGGGCCAGTTGATCCAGGGCCGATACATCCGATTGGTACTGCGACATCGTTTTTGTGCTGATTATTGCTTCTGGTGATACGGGTTAACGCGCAATTAGGTGGTTTGTTTTTAAAACGAGCCTGCAAAGGTAGGGTAGTTTTTCAAAAAACGGTGGTCTGGAGGAAAGGCCGTTTCCAAAAACAGCTGCGTACGAAACGGGATCGGCACTATCCCGCCGTTTTCCGTTCCAAAAACTGCCCTGTAAAACTCTCCGCCACCGCCACCAGCCCTTCCGGCGGGCCTTCGTACACCAGGTGTCCGCCCATTTTGCCGCCTTCCGGTCCGAGGTCCACGACCCAGTCGGCCGAGTTGATCACATCCAGGTTGTGCTCCACCACCAGCACGGTGTGGCCTTTCTCTACCAGCGCCTGCATGGCGTCGAGCAGTTTGCGCACATCGTGAAAGTGCAGACCGGTGGTGGGCTCGTCGAAAATGAAAAAGATGTGCCCCTGATGGCTATCGCGGATGAGGAAGGAGGCCAGTTTGACACGCTGCGCTTCGCCGCCGGACAGGGTTGACGACGACTGGCCCAGCTTGACGTACCCCAGGCCCACGTCGAACAGCGGCTGGAGCCGGTTGAGGATGTCTTTTTTCCCTTTGAAAAATGCCAGGCTCTCCTCTACGCTCATGTCCAGCACATCAAAAATACTTTTTCCCTTGTATTCGACTTCCAGCACCTCGTGTTTGAAGCGACGTCCTTTGCAGGCTTCGCACTCCAGGTGCACGTCGGCGAGAAACTGCATTTCAATCACCTGCTCGCCCTCGCCTTTGCAGGTGTCGCAGCGGCCGCCGTCAACGTTGAAAGAAAAGTGTTTGGGCTGAAAGCCCCTGATCTTGCTCAACTGCTGGTCGGCGAACAGGTCGCGGATGTAGTCGTACGCCTTGACGTAGGTGACCGGGTTGGATCGGCTGCTTTTGCCGATGGGGCTCTGGTTGATGAATTCCACGGCGGTAATCCGCTTGTACTGTCCTTCCAGGCCGTCGAACAGGCCAGGCGCTTTGCCGGCGCCGTCGGGCAGGTGCTGGGTGAGTGCCGGATGCAGGATGTCGCGCACGAGCGTTGACTTTCCCGAGCCGCTGACGCCGCTGATCACGGTGAGGCTGTGCAGGGGTATGCGTACGTCGATGTTCTTGAGGTTGTGCTGGCGGGCGCCTCTGACGACAATAAACTGTTGGGCCTTTCGCCGCTGTGCCGGCGCTTGAATCTGCTTTGCCCCGCTCAGGTATTCGGCAGTGAGGCTGTGCGGCGCCTGGGTTTGCAGGTCGGCATAGTTGCCGGCAAACACCACATGGCCACCATGAAGCCCCGCTTCGGGGCCCATGTCCACCAGATAGTCGGCGCTGCGGATCACCTCCTCCTCGTGCTCCACCACCACCACGGTGTTGCCCAGGTCGCGCAGGCTTTTGAGCACCTCCACCAGCCGGCGCGTGTCGCGCGGGTGCAGGCCTACCGACGGCTCGTCGAGCAGGTACATTGAGGCGGTGAGGTTGCTGCCCAGGGTGCGCGTGAGGTGGATGCGCTGGGTCTCGCCGCCGCTGAGGGTACTGGAGATGCGGTCGAGGGTGAGGTAGCCCAGGCCGAGGCGCACCATGAAGCCCAGCCGGTTTTCGATCTCCAGGAGCAGGCGTTTGGCCACCTGGCGATCGTGGTCGCCGATGGACAGGTTTTGGAAGAAGCCCAGCAGTTCGTCGAGCGGCAGGCTGATCAGGTCGGCGATGTTCATGCCGCCGATGCGCACGCACAGTGCCTCGCTGCGCAGGCGTCCGCCCTCGCAGGTGGTGCAGGTCGTACGACCCCGATACCGGGCCAGCACCACGCGGTTCTGGATCTTGTAGGTTTTGCTTTCCAGTTCCTGAAAAAAGGCGTTGATGCCTTCGAACCAGGCATTGCCCGTCCACAACAACTTTTTCTCTTCCCGCGTGAGCTGTTCGAAAGGCGTGTGCACCGGGAAGTCGAAATGGTGGGCCATGCGCAACAACTGTTCGAGATACTCGCCGAATTTCTCCCCCTTCCAGGGGGCGATGGCGCCGTCGTACACGCTCAGGGTCGGGTTGGGCACCACCTTGTCGGGGTCAATGCCGAGGATGCGCCCGTATCCTTCGCAGGTGGGGCAGGCACCGTAGGGGTTGTTGAAACTGAAAAAATTCACCGATGGCCGCTCAAACTCGATCCCGTCGGCTTCGAACCGCTCAGAGTATTCGCGCAGGGCACCGCCATTTACCTGAATGATGCATACCCCATGGCCTTCCTGATAGGCCGTTTGCACCGAATCTGCCAGCCGGGTGCGGGTTTCCTCGTCGGAGGGGTCCTTTACCACGGTGCGGTCGATGAGCAGGGTAAGGGTTTCTGATTCAGGCAAATCCGGTGATTCGAGCACCTCCTCAATGTCGCTCACCTGCCCGTTGAGCAGGAAGCGGGTAAAACCTTTCTGGAGCGAAAGGGCGAGTTCAGTTTTTAGTCCTTTGCTGCGTACGGGAACGCGGGCATAGATGACCACTTTCGTATCCGGTCCATTGGACAGGATTTCATCCACCACGTGGGTGACGTCGTCAGAAGTGACCAGTTTTCCGGACACCGGCGAATACGTTTTTCCGGCACGTGCAAACAATAATTTCAGGTAATCATACACCTCGGTTACGGTACCTACCGTGGACCTCGGATTGGAGGTGCTCACCTTCTGCTGAATGGCCATTGCAGGCGCAATTCCCTGAATATAATCCACTTCCGGCTTTTCCATGCGCTCCATAAACTGGCGTGCATAGGAGCTCAGGCTCTCTACATAGCGGCGTTGCCCCTCGGCGTAAAGGGTATCAAAAGCGAGGGAAGACTTACCCGAACCAGAGACGCCGGTAACGACCACAAGTTTGTTTCTGTTAATTTCTACAGAAACATTTTTCAAATTGTTAACTCTGGCATTCTTTATGTAGATAGATTTCATGTTCCTGAGAGGGATAAATGGATTTGGAAACAAGCGGGCCCGTCCCTATTTTCGTCCAATTCCGTTTGCGAGAGGGTAAAATTAGCGGTATTTATACCACTAACGATTGAAAAAGTTCAGAAGCTGATTAAACCAACATTCAACGGAAGCATGAAGCAAGTCGACGCGACGTAAACCCCACAAACAATGGAGAAGGCTCAATTCAAAAACTCCCCCGACAATGAACTCATCAAAGGGTTCATGGCTGGCCGCGACGTATGCTTCGATGTGCTCTTAGCCCGTTACAAGTCCAAGGTGTTCACCACCATTTACCTCATTGTCAAAGACCGGTCTGTGGCAGAAGACCTGTTTCAGGACGTGATGATCAAGGTGGTGCGCATGATCCGCTCAGGCAAATACAATGAAGAGGGCAAATTTCTGCCCTGGGTGGTTCGCATCGCCCGCAACCTGGCCATCGACCACTTCCGTAAAGTGCAGCGCAACCCGCTTCAGCACGAATCCGATGAGTTCGACGTGTTCAGCACCGCCACCAAGATGGAGGAAAGCTCCGAGGATCGGATAATAAACGACGAGAACTCGCGTTATATCCGTGAACTGATCCAGCAACTGCCGGAAAAACAACGGGAGGTGCTGATCATGCGCAGCTACGCTGACTTGAGCTTTAAGGAAATTGCCAACATCACCGATGTAAGCATCAATACAGCCCTCGGGCGGATGCGGTATGCCTTACTCAATCTCCGGAAACTCGCCCGTCAACCCGGAAGTATCCAAGGCTATGAACAGCTACACCGATGAAGATATCCTCCGCTTTCTCTATGATGAGATGAGTGAGGATGAAAGTTCAGCTTTTCTTGCGGACCTCTGTACCGATGAGGCCCTGTGGGAGCGCTATGAAATGTTTCAGGAAGTAGCTGAGCAAACTTCCGGCCTGCGCTTTGAGCCGTCGGAAGAGAGTATTCAGAAAATTGAGGCATTCGCCCGCACCGTACCGGTTGAGGCGGAGTTTGCCCACGTTGAATCTGAATCAAAACCCGAGCCGGGCCCTTCTTTTTCACTGGCTAATACCCTCGTCATGGCGGTATGCGCCCTGCTCATCGGTTCGGGCCTCGCATTTGTAACACCGGGTACCACCGTGCAACCCCTCGCGCCCCAGATGGCCAGTCAGGTACCCGCCCCTATGGAAGATATATCCGTGATTGCTCCCGTGAACTCCCCTGCCGCCGACCCGGTGGTGCAATGGGACGATTCGCAGATCGATCAGCAAATCGACCTGCTTTGGGAGGGTATTTCCAAGGTAAAATCGGATAATCCGGCCATGCTTTAGGCCATTACCCAGGTTCCGTCTCCTTTTCTGAACAGCATGTCGGTGCGGTCCACCGATTCAATGCCTATTTTGTCTTCAAAACGCACCATCCCTTCGGGCATGCCTTCTGTAATGAGGGCCTGTTTCTTTACCCGCTTCTCTACAATGTGCAGCAAAATGGCCTCTTGTTGCGCCTCAGGCAACTGGCTGGTATGAAGGTCGAGGGATTGAAGGTCCGAAAAACACCGTACAGCCGGTTCGGCAGCGGGCTGGTACCACCCTTTTTCGAGGGCACGCTCCCAGTCTTTGGTAAGGGCTAAATGATAGATCATTGGTCGAAATCGATCTCGGTATTGTCACCGATATTGATGGAATGGGCTTTGCCCCGCAGACTGGTATCGTTACCCACCACGGACTCACCGAGGATAATGGTTTCGAGCCGCGAATATGCCCCGATAATGGAGTGATACACCACCGAGTTGATGACTTCGGTATGCTCGGCAATGGCCACAAAAGGCCCGATAATGGACTGCTCAATGCGGCACCCCTCGCCGATGTGCACCGGGTGAATGATCACCGTGCCCGGGAATTGGTAGTCGGACCGTTCCTGCACACGCTCCAGCAAAATGTGATGCGCCGACAAGAGAGAGTCTTTGCTGCCGCAATCAAACCAGTTTTCCACCCGCAGGGCCTGAATACCGAAACCGTTGGCAATCATTCTCATGAGTGCATCCGTGAGAGACAGGTTGGGATTGGTGTCTGAAGGCAGGGCCGCAAGTTCATCAAGCGCCTGGGTAAGGCCCCCTATGTCCCGGATTTTGTACAGCCCCACCAAGGCCTGATTGGAGGTCGGGATCTGGGGTTTTTCAGAAAGGGAAAGAATATTGCCCTCCACATCACATCGGGCGATGCCGTATTTGCGGGGGTCTTCCACGGGGTGTACGCCCAGCACATTGCCAGGTTGGGCAAGGATGCGGTTTACCTCATCGCCAAAAATCACATCCCCGAGGTTGATCACGACCTCATCGGCATTGGCTATGGCGTGGCGCGCTACCCAAACTGCATGGGCTACCCCCCGGCGCGGCTCCTGCACCACGAACTGGTACTCAATGCGGCCATGGTACTGTTTTTCAACGTATTGAATGATTTTTTCGCTCAGGTATCCCACCACAAACACCACTTCCTGCACCCCGGCCCCGATCATGCTGTCGATGATGTGGCCTAAAATGGGCTTACCCGCCACCGGAATGAGCGGTTTGGGCTGGGTATGGGTATGCGGCCTGAGTTGCACGCCGATGCCTGCAACCGGAACTAGGGCTTTGATGCGTCTGGTCACCATGAAGGTTTCGTTATGGGCGAATATCCGCTTTTTTCTGCGATGGTGGGCCTGATGTTTATGGAAAATGCAAAGAATCGCCTCTGTGAAAATATGCACCTCCACAAAACCGTTTGCATGGTATGGATGAATACTACCCTGTTTTAGCCTGATTCTGAGGCACTTCGCTGGTCAGGCTGTTTTTCACCCTCAACCCAAATCCCATGCTGTTCCGGTCACTGGTTTTTCTGCTTGGCCTCGCCGCCTTCTCCCCTGCCCTTCCTCCGAAGGCGGCATTTCCGCCAGCCGTTGCCGATTCCACCGATATCACGGTGCTGGTCAGGTCGATTACTGATTCGCTGCCCCAGCCCGGCAGCAATTTTCGCAAGGGCCACGTAACCCCCAAAACCCTGACAGATTACCTGCGCCCTGCCGAAAATGGTTACCGCATTCAGTTACCCCACCACGGCCTCACCCCCACGCCCACCCTCTGGGAGGACCTGGTGCTCGTGAGCGGCGGGTTTGGCAGCAAAGATTATTTCGCCTTTGAGGCTGCCACCGGCAAACTCGTCTGGGGCATCGGACTCGATGACGATGGTCCGTCCAATGGCGCCGTAGCCGAAGGCATACTGGTGTTTAACACCGAATCCTGCACCATTTTCGCCGTGGAAGCCCGCAGCGGAAAACCTCTCTGGTCGTGGTGGATGGGCGATCCGCTCATGTCATCCCCCGCCATTCACAATGGCGTGGTGTACACCGCCTATCCGGCCCGGCCCGGCAAGGGGCAAGGTGCCAATTCCTACCCCGTTCAACAAAACAATATCGATTTCCCCGCCGCCGCACCGGCAACCCATGCCCGCTGGAATCCCACCCACGTGCTGGTGGCCCTCGACCTGCACACCGGTGAGGTGCGCTGGCAGCACTGGCTGGATGGCGACATTATGACGGCTCCCGTAGTGGAGGGCGATGAAGTGATAGCCAGCACCTTTTCCGGTACCCTGTATCGTTTTGAAGCAAAAACCGGCCACCTGACTCAGGCCCTTGCCACGCGTGCCACCTCCGCTCCTACCTTGGTGGGGCAGGAAGTGTTTTACGCCCGCCGCAGCGAAGGCGAACAAAGCCTGGCCGAAGAGTCCATCACCCGCTCATCCAGAGACGGTTCGGGCCAATCCGCAACGGCCTATTATTCGAAGCCGGCTGCCTACCTCGACGAACAGGTGCAAAATGCCACCAAACTCAAGGGGCAAGCCATGGGCCAGGATGCGGGCAATGGCTTTTCGGGGGGTGCACCCGAGAGTGCCAACTGGCAGGCCGCGGCCAAAAACATTGGCCTCTCCAATGTAAGTTCCCTTCAGGCATTTCAGGGTTCGCGGATATTTGCCCGGGACGGGCGGCAATACGCCACCATGGGCGATGAAGTCGTGTGCTCCGACCTGCAGACCGGAGACGTGCTATGGAAATCTCACCTGCCGGGAGATGTTCGCAGCGAGGGGGGCAGCCTGGGCGCACCTCCGTTTTTGCTGGGAAACAAACTGGTAACCGGCTTGCTGAAGGGTGAAATCATGGTGCAAAACCCCCAAACCGGTGAAGTCCTTTCGCGGTACCCGGCCGGTGGCAGTATCCGTTACCAGCCGGTAGCGATGCACGGGCGGCTGTTTGTGACCACCCTCTCGGGCGAACTGGTATGTATTGAAACGGGTGACCCCAAGCTTACAGGCTGGCCCACCCTCGCAGGCAATGCCGCGCGCACGAATCAGCCGGTGCGCTAGCGAAAAAAACAGCTCCATCCGGCAATATCACTGCTATTGCTTAAATTGGAAGCGTGAAACGGTATCCCATCGGTATACAGGACTTTTCTGAGCTGCGGAATGGCGGGTTTGTCTATGTGGACAAAACCCGCCAGATTTTCGATCTGGTACAGCGGGGTAAGTATTATTTCCTGTCCCGGCCCCGCCGGTTTGGCAAATCCTTATTGCTCAGCACGCTGAAATATCTGTTTTTGGGCCGGAGAGAGCTGTTTCACGGTTTGTGGGTAGATAAAGAAGCGGGATATGCCTGGGGCAGCCATCCGGTGATCCACTTGTCTTTCAGCAGTTCCGGTTATAAGGAAATCGGACTGGAGCAAGCCCTGTTACGGCTGGTAGATCAGGCTGCCGCTGAGTACCATATTCCCCTCACCAGCATGGGGCTTTCGGCCCGGTTCAGGGAATTCATTCACACCCTTGGCAGTGGAACCCAAAAGGTGGTGTTGCTGATAGATGAATACGACAAACCGTTAACCGATTACCTCGAGGATCTGCCTCAGGCTGAAGCCAACCGGGAGACCTTAAAAACCTTTTTTTCTGTATTGAAGGATGCGGATCCATTCCTTCGTTTTATCCTTATCACCGGGGTATCAAAGTTTAGCAAGGTTTCCCTTTTTTCGGACCTCAACAACCTGAACGATCTCACCCGGCATCCCCGCTATGCCACCCTTACCGGATATACGCCCGAGGAGCTCGATCATTACTTCGGTGAAGACATTCCGGCACTGGCAGAAGCCAACCAATTGGGTGTGGATGAAGTAAAATCCAGGATGCAGCACTGGTACAACGGGTATCAATGGGAGCCCGGCCAGCCGGTTTACAATCCGTTTTCTGTCCTCAGGCTGTTTGAGGCCCAGCGTTTCCGC
>JANRJH010000034.1:0-19540 GCA_033764075.1 Saprospiraceae bacterium
CCAGCAAACGGCCGACTACGCCAAAGGTTACAACACGGTGATGATCGACCGCTCGCTGCTGAACACGACGGGTATGCTGTACTACCGCCTCGAAACGGCGAAAGACAGCGCTACCAAGTCGATGATTCAGACGAAGTAAGCACTTACTCGGATACCGAAAAGCGATTTTGTACTTTAAAATCGGTTTTTGGGATGGCCTCTCTCCGCATGCTGGAGGGGGGCTTTTTTTTCGAGTGTCGAATGTCGAATTTCGAGTGTCGAATACAAAGGCCTTGGCTTAAAGTGGTAACCAAGAGCCGAAGTATTCGACACTCAAAATTCGAAATTCGACATTCGAAAAAGTTGTATCTTTGCGGTTTAAAAACTTTGAGCATGTCCCTCTCTCGATTCAATGCCTTGCAAACGGTGGAAAGCCGTTTGGATACTTTTTCGTTTGAAGCTGCCGAGTCGGTTTCGACCAACATTGCGGCCTATTTTGGTGAAAACGTGTTTAACGATGCCGCCATGCAGAAGCACCTGCCGGAGAAAGCATATCTGGGGGTCAAGGCCGCCATACAGAGCGGCGAAAAACTGAATCGGGAAGTGGCCGACATGGTCTCCAAAGGCATGAAGGAATGGGCGGAAGAAAGGGGCTGTACCCACTTTGCGCACTGGTTTCAGCCGTTGACGGGAAAGACGGCCGAAAAACACGACTCGTTTTTCACCATGACCCACGACGGGCGGGTGATCGAGGAATTTACCGGCAGTGCCCTGGTGCAACAGGAACCCGACGGCTCCTCCTTTCCCAGCGGTGGCCTGCGCAGCACCTTTGAAGCGCGGGGTTACACGGTGTGGGATCCCAGCAGTCCGGCGTTTATCATGGAAGTGGGCGACGGCAAAACGCTGTGTATCCCGACCATTTTTGTCACGTATGGCGGACATGCCCAGGATTACAAGCTGCCGCTGCTGCGCTCCCAGGCGTTTTTGGATAAAACGGCCGTACCGGTTTGTCAGTTGTTCGATTCAAAGGTAACCAAGGTGACCGCCACGCTGGGTTGGGAGCAGGAGTACTTCATTGTGGACGACGCGTTGTACAATGCACGCCCGGATCTGGTGATGACCGGCAGAACCCTGCTGGGGCGTCCGGCCACCAAGCACCAGCAACTGGAAGACCACTATTTCGGCTCCATCCCGGAGCGGGTTTATGCCTTTATGCGCGACCTGGAGACGGAGAGCCACAAGCTGGGCATCCCGGTGCGCACACGCCACAACGAGGTTGCCCCGGCACAATACGAAGTAGCGCCCATTTTTGAGGAGGTGAACGTGGCCGTCGATCACAACCAGTTGCTGATGGATGTGATGGAACGCGTAGCACGCAGGCACAAGCTGCGCGTGCTGCTGCACGAAAAACCGTTTGCCGGCATCAACGGGTCGGGTAAGCACAACAACTGGAGCATGGGCGCCAACACGGGCGTAAACCTGCTGTCACCGGGCGACAACCCGAGCCGGAACCTGCGCTTTCTGACCTTCTTCGTCAACACCATCCGCGCCGTGTACAAATACGCGGATGTGTTGCGCGCATCCATCGCGCATGCAGGGAACGACCACCGTCTGGGCGCCAACGAAGCCCCGCCAGCCATCATCTCTGTATTCATCGGACAGGCCATGACCAACCTGCTGGATCAGATCGCCGACGGCAAGGAATCCGGCGATGCCGAGGTGAAGCGTGCCATCGACCTGATCGCCAAACTGCCCAATCTGGAGTTGGACAACACCGACAGAAACCGGACTTCGCCCTTCGCGTTTACCGGCAACAAGTTCGAAATACGCGCTGTAGGTTCCAGCCAAAACTGCGCAGGCCCGATGACGGTGATGAACACCATGATGGGGCTGCAACTGCGTGAGTTCAAAACAGCGGTCGACGCCCGTATGTCCGAAGGCATGGGCAAGGAAGAGGCCATCCTCAGCCTGCTGAAAGCATACATCACAGAATCGAAACCGATTCTCTTCGAAGGCAACAACTACTCCGAAGAATGGCGCAATGAAGCGGCCAAACGCGGGTTGAACAATTTCGCCAACACCCCCGAAGCGCTTGACGTGTTGGGAAGTGCGCTTGGGAAAAGCTTTTTTGGTGACTCCGGCATTATGGGCGACGAAGAACTGGAAGCCTTCTATGCGGTCCAACTGCACATCTATTGCACCAAGTTGAGCATCGAAGCCAAATCCCTGGAAGAAACAGTGCACGCCATGGTCATGCCCGCCGTGCTGCGTTACCAGACGGAGCTGGCCGACAACATCGCTTCCCTGCGCGCCATCGACATGGAAGGCGCCGCCGACTACCAAAAGGAAAAGCTGAAACGACTGATTAAAGGTGTGGAAACCATTCAGGCCGGTCTGGAAAAAATGGACAAGGCCCTGGACAAAGCACACCATGCCGCATCGGTGCGGGAAGAGGCCGATATCCTTTGCAACAAGGTGAAACCCCAAATGGAGAACATCCGCACTGCAGTGGATGAAATGGAGGGTTTCGTCGACGACCAATACTGGCCTCTGGTCAAATACCGCGAATTGTTGCTCATCCGCTGATCCATATGGCTATGAACATTCCCGATCAGGACCTCGCCGGCCTGCAACGCAAGGTAGACCGATATCGAGAAGTGCTGGAAAATACCGTTCAGTACAGACGCATTTGGCAGGAGTCGCTGCGCCAACAAATCGTAGACAACCTCAACGATGTGACCACCCGGACAGGTATTGAGGCGCGCATTGAACACCGTGCCGACATAACCAACCTCGAAGCGGTCATTATGACCCTCGGCAGCTCCGAAAGCGGTCTGGGTGAGCCGGTTGGCGATCTGAAGCGGGATTTGATCAAACACGGCGGTTCGCTGGTGTACCAGCAGTTGTTCAACGGCAAGATTCTGGTGCTGATCAACTACCCTTTTATCGAAAAGTACGGGCAGCCGCAGCCCCCCAAAACGGTGGCCATCTACCGCCCGGAAGAGTTGAAAGACCCCTACCTGCTTCGCCACCTGGAAACCTTTGTGACGGAGATTACCCAGTGGGAGGATTACGACGACGATGCGCCGGACCCGAACCAACGCATCGGGTTTAAACTGAACTTTGAACAGGAGTCGCCAAAGCAATAAAAAAATCTGCTTTTATCATTACCCTGGGGCAACGTTTACGACAATTTCGCGTTATGTTTGCACTGGTTTAACCTATGCAACTGCGCGCGTCCAAACAAGACTTCTGGGCCAGGCTTGAAAAAGAAGCCAACGACGACCTCCACCTGCTCAAAGAGGTGGGTCCCCCCTTTTTTTCCGGTGAACACCTCATGCAATTGCGTCACGAAATGCGGCAACGGATCAGGGTGTTCGACAAGCGCTCCCACCTGGCCATGATGCTCGGCGCCTCCGGAGCAGGGTGGGTCGTGCTGGCTATTCTGGGCCGGTTTTTCCAGATGGACTGGTTGTCGGTCATCGCTTATGGTGCTTGTGTGCTGTGCTTTGGCGGGTACGTGTACTTGCTGTTCAAACTCAAGCAACAGTTTGAAAGCAGGGGCGAGTTGGATTTTACCCTTCGCCAGATAGAAGATGAATTGCGAAAACGCGCCGCTACCGCCCCTTTTCGCTCCCGCGATGCGCTGTAATCGCCTCACAACATGTCAACCGACCCTCTCCAGGTATTGCTGGCCGATTTTCAGAAATCGGTTTCCGGAAACACATTCGTCCGTCTGACCCTCAGCAAACCCACCGCCGCAGCACCGGAAGAGCTGCGCAATGTGTACGTCCGGCCGGTGACCCTCAAAGCCGGCCCCCGACTCGCTTTCAATCACCGGTACGCCAACCGGGACGAGGTAAAAAACCGGACGCTCGAGGAGGCAACAGTCCTGTTGCGTGAGTGGTTGGGCGACGTGTTCCTGAATGCTCAACTGGTGACCACCGATGGAGACCTGCATCTGCTGATACAGCCGGGCGGCTCCGCCAAACTCCGGCGCCTGCCGCCCTCACAGGTTCAGCCTCCCTCAACGGCCCATGACCGCGAAAAACACCGGCTGATATCGCCGGCTTCTCTCTGGTTACTCCACCTGGGCATCACCAACAAGAAAGGAGAAGTGCTGCCCTCTGCTCAGGACAAGTGGAAGCAGATCAACAAATACCTCGAGATCATGGAGGGGCTGATCAGGCAGCATCCGTTGCCGGCGGACGTGCACGTGGCCGATATGGGGTCGGGAAAAGGCTACCTGACCTTTGCACTGTACGACTATCTGCGCCATACCCTGGGCTGGGCGCCCCGGATCGCCGGTGTGGAGCTTCGGCCCCAACTGGTGGAATTCTGCAATCGGGTTGCGCGCGAATGCGGGTTCGACGGACTTCATTTTGTTGCGCAGGATATCGCGAAGTACCAGGCGCCCCGCATCGACATACTCATCGCCTTGCACGCTTGCGACACGGCGACCGACCTGGCCATTGCCCAGGGGGTGCGCGCCGGCGCCTCCGTGGTGGTGGTGGCCCCCTGCTGTCACAAACAAGTGCGCAAGGCAATGCATACCCGAAACGAATTATCGCCTTTGATGGCGCATGGCATTCTGGAAGAACGACAAGCCGAGTTGATTACCGACGGTATACGCGCCCTGCTCCTGGAATCGGAAGGCTATGCCACCAAAGTGTTTGAATTCGTGTCGACCGAGCATACCGCCAAAAATGTGATGATCACGGCAACAAAACGCAACAAGATGCCGGTGGGCAAAAGGGAAAACGCGCTGGCCCAGGTGGCGGCGCTCAAGCAGGGTTTTGGGGTTGAGGCGCATTATTTGGAGGGTTTGCTGGGCGATTCAAACAGTCACTGACCCAATGGCTCCATTTTCCAGTCTGCGATATTCCGGGTAGTGCTTGAAAAATTCACGCCCACGCCGATCACCGGTTTGCCGAGGTTCCAGAAAGCCTGGTGGTAGCGCTTTTGCCGGATTTGTTCGAGGGCGGCTTCGGCGCTTTGGTCGAGTTTAAACTCCAGAATATACACTTTGCGGGAGGTTTCCAGCACCACATCGGCGCGTCCTTCTGCGGTGCATACCTCACTGTGTACCCGCAGGCCCATGTAGCTGAACAGCAGGTGAATGGCGGCGTGGTAAAAACGCTCCGGCGTTTTCTCGTAAAGTTGGTAGGGCAGCCCGGCAAACATACTCGTCAGGATTTTGATCACCTGCTCCAGATCGTCGCGTTCAAAGGCTTTTTCCAGGCGCACCGCTACTACCAATCCTTGCCCTTTGGGGATACCGCCGAAAGCTTCGAGCAGGTAGGCGATCATGGAATTTTCCACCTCGTAATTGGGGTATCCGAGTTGGTAGAGACCGTACTCGTCGCGGCCGTGTATGGTGAGGTATCCGGTTTGGTAGAGCAGGCCGTAGGGGCGCAGGTCTTCAAGCTCAAAGCTGTCGAATTCCAGTTGGGCCTGATCGGTGAGTTTGAAGTCGTACAGTCCCTGTTGTTTGAGCAGGTTGATGAGGAAGGTTGGGGTGCCGGTGGCAAACCAGAAATTTTCAAAATCTCCCTGCGAAAAGAACAGGTTGACGGAAACCGGGTTATACACGCTTTCTGCGTTGAGGTGAAAGCGGTACCCGTTGTACCAGCGGCGCATTTCGGTCAGCAGTGCTTCGCGGTTCATCTGGCGTTGTTCGGCGACGGCGCTGATTTCCCCGGCAAAGTTCGCTTCCAGTTCCTCTTGCGTATAGCCCAGCATAGTCGCGAATGCGGGGTGCATGCTGATGTCCTGCAGGTTGTTCAGGCCGGAGAAAATACCCACTTTAGAGAACTTGCTGACGCCGGTAAGGAACACCAGTTCGAGTGCGGCGTCCATGTCCTTCAATACCGTGTAAAACTCCTTGAGTATCTCCCGGTTTTGGTAGGCCAGTTCAATATCTTTGCCCAGGTAGTTTATGATGGGGGCATCGTATTCGTCAATCAGGACGACCACTTTGCCGCTTTTTTCAGCCAGGTGCGCTAAAAGTTCTTTAAACATCGGGCTAATCCCTGCCTGGCTTAATTCCAGTCCGAAGCCCTGGGCAAGGGTATGTAGTTCTTGTTCCAGCGCTGCCTTAAGACCCAGGCTTTGATACCCGATGGCAGTAAATGAAATCTGTACTACCGGATGTTTGCGGCTCCAGTCCCATTTATCTTCGATCCACAGCCCTTCAAACAGTTCCCGGCTGCCGGAGTAAAGTTCCTGCAGGGTGGCAATGGTGATGGACTTGCCGAAGCGACGCGGGCGGGAGAGGAAGTAGGCGCGTGGGTTTTGGCAAAGCTCGTAGATGTACCTGGTTTTGTCGATGTACTTAAAACCGTTTTCCCGGATTTTTCTAAAATCCTGTAACCCGATGGGGAGTTTTTGCAGTGCCATGGAATACGCTTTTTACGCCCAAATATACGTGTATTTACCAGGGCGGGTCATGTATAACGCCTGGCGTACCGCCCGTTTTGGGTATGCTTGTACCGCCCCAATCACAACCCTTCCACCCAAGCCTTCACCCACGCGGCATGTTCCAAAATGCGCCCGCGTTCGGTGTCGTCCATCTTGTCCCATACCGGATACACCATACCGATGCGCGGGTTGCGTTCCAGGTGGTGGCGGTGGCGGTGGTAAAAATCCCAGTAGAGGCTGTTGAACGGGCAGGCGCGCTCGCCGTATTTTTGATTTTTGTCGTAAGGGCACTGCGCACAGTAGTCGCCCATTTTGTGTATGTAGTTGGCGCTGCCGGCGTAGGGTTTGGTGCCTACAATGCCGCCGTCGGCATACTGGCTCATGCCGCGGGTGTTGGTGATCTCCACCCATTGAACGGCGTCGATATAAATGCCGAGGTACCACTCGTCTACGGCGTCGGGATGTACGCCCAGGAGCAGGGCGAAGTTGCCGGTAATCATCAGGCGCTGGATGTGGTGGGCGTAAGCGTGTTCCAGGCTTTGACCGACGGCATGGGCGAGGCAGCGCATGCGGGTGCGGCCCGTCCAGTACCACGCAGGCAGGGGCGCCCGGTGATCGAAAAAGTTGAGCTCCGCGTACTGCGGCATCTGCGCCCAGTACACCCCGCGCATGTATTCGCGCCAGCCGACGATCTGGCGAACAAAACCTTCGAGGGCGGAATAGGGTATTTCCTCCGGATGGGCGCGCCAGTGGTTTACGGCGGCCGCTACAACCTCCAGCGGGTGGAGCATTTTGGCATTCAAGGCGAAGGAGAGCCCCGAGTGAAAAAGCAGCCAGTCTCGCGTGCTCATGGCATCCTGGTAGGCGCCGAAATGGGAAAGGCGGTGATCGACGAAATCGCGCAGGGCCGCCAGGCTCTCCTCGCGGGTAAGTGGCCAGTGAAAACGCCCGGGATCGATGCTGCCGACGGTGGGTATGCCGGCCTGATGGATCAGGTCGACCAGTTCCGCCATATTCAGGGGGGGCACGGGTCGGTATGCCGCAGGGATCGCGACAGCGGCGGGCATTTTTTTGCGGTTTTCGGCGTCGTAGTTCCAGCGGCCGGTGTAGGGTGTGCTTCCGTCGGGTTCCATAAGGATGCCGTGCTCGGCGCGCATTTTCCGGTAAAATGTCTCCATCAGGTAGGTTTTTTTGCCGGCAAACAGGTGGGCGAGGGTGTCGCGCCGGCTGAGGAAGTGCTCGGTATCGGCCACCGCTACGGCAATTCCTTCCGGCTGCAGGGACGCGGCAAAAGCCGCCAGCTGTTGGTCGAGCCGCCACTCGTCGGGGAGCTGGTAGGCAAAGGTGTTGCACCCCAATTGTTGCAGGAGCGCGCGGCAGTTGGCTGCAAAATCATGCCGGTTGTGGGGAGCGTCAAAAGGTATGTATACTATACGGTGTCCTTGCCGTTCCAGCGCGGTGGCAAACGCGCGCATGGCAGCAAAAAAGGCGACCACTTTTTGGATGTGGTGCCGAACGTAGGTGGTCTCCGGACGGATTTCCATGAGGGTATACACTACGTCGGATTGCACGGTAGAGAACCAGGAGTGGCCGCTGTTGAGCTGATCGCCCAGGAGCAGGCGGAGGGTCGTCGCTTTCAATGACAAAGGTTGACTGGTGTGCATGAGCGTTGGCTTTTGGGCGCGATGCTTCAGTCTTTAAACCCAATCAACACAAGGTTGTTTTAGTCTTCGTTTACCTGAACGTTCAAAAGAAGCGGACCTGAAACCCTTAGCTCCTCACCCATGAAAATCGGCATCGTTTGTTACCCCACCTACGGCGGCTCGGGCGTGGTGGCCACCGAACTCGGCCTTGGCCTGGCGCGACACGGCCACGAAGTGCATTTCATCACCTACCGGCGGCCGGTGCGGCTGGCGCACTTCCAGGAAAACGTTTTTTACCACGAGGTAGACAATGAGGATTACCCCCTCTTCGAATACCCGCCCTACGATACAGCGCTGGCATCCAAAATTGTCGATGTGGTGCAGTATTCCAACCTCGACCTGTTACACGTGCACTACGCCATACCCCACGCAGCGGTGGCCTACATGGCCAAAAAAATTCTGATCTCCCAGGGCCGCTATGTGCCGGTGGTGACCACCCTGCACGGCACCGACATTACCCTGGTGGGCAATAACGGCGCCTTCAAGCCGGTGGTGGAGTTCAGTATCAACAAAAGTGACGGGGTCACGGCCGTTTCTGCCAACCTCAAAGACGAAACCCTGCGGCTCTTCGATATCCAACGCGACATTCGGGTGATCCCCAATTTTATCGACTTCGACCGGTTCAGAAAACTGGACAAGGGGCATTTCAAAAAAATCCTGGCGCCCGAAGGCGAGCGCATCCTGGTGCATACGTCCAACTTCAGAAGGGTGAAGCGCGTAGACGACGTGATCCGCATCTTCCAACACGTGCACAAACGCCTGCCATCGAAGTTGCTGATGATCGGCGACGGCCCCGAACGTCAGAATGCCGAACGGCTGTGCCGCGAGTTGGGGCTTTGCGACGACATTCGCTTCCTCGGCAAACAGGATGCCATCGAAGAACTGCTCGCCATCTGCGACCTCTTCCTCATGCCCTCCGAATCCGAAAGCTTCGGCCTGGCGGCCCTGGAGGCCATGGCCTGCGAGGTGCCGGTGGTATCGTCGAACGGCGGCGGTTTGCCGGAGGTGAACATACATGGCGTGACCGGTTTCCTGAGCGATGCCGGCGCGGTAGAGGAAATGGCCGACTATGCCGTGCAGTTGTTGTCCGACGACAACATGTTGCAACGGTTCCGCCACAACGCGCTGGAACAGGCGCGGCGGTTCGACATTTCTAATATTCTTCCCTTGTACGAACAGTATTACGAAGAGGTGTTGGCCAACAGTGGGGTAAAAGTGGAGTGAACTGTGCACTGTTCCGGGGATACTTTTTGTCGGCTATGTGCTGATGGATATTAATTTATTGCATAACCGTTAAAATAGATTTGTTTTATGGCAAAAAAAATCTATGTTTGCCCCTTTCATTTTCATAATCCTTAATATAACTTGCGCTGTCCGCTCCGGGTATGCCGCATATGCCCATAATCATTCCGTTTAAATATACCATTTTTTATTTCGCTTCACCGCGTCTATACGATGCGGCACTAATCCCGTTTTAGCCCGTTAACATATTTCCTGTTATTTTCTCATGCAAGATCTCAAGGAGCTGGTTTATATCCTGAACCAGCATCATTTGAACCCGTTGAATCCCAACGGGCAGCCCATGGAGCGTGATTCGCTGCTATGGCAGTTCTTTGTGGGGATCGGCAAAGGCCAGTTCCATACAGACGAAGAAGCGGAGGCGCAGCTGTACCCGGGCGACCAGGGCGGCTCGAAGTACCGGAAACTGAAATCGGTGCTGCGCGACCGCCTGCTCAACAGCATCGCCCTGTTTACGGCCCACGGCACGGAGTTCACCGATTACCAGAAAGCCTACTACGAATGCCACAAACAATGGCTGGTGGTGAAGATTCTGACCGGCCAGAACGCCAATACCGCCGCCATGGGGCTCGCCACCAAGCTGATGAAGCAGTCGGAAAAGTACGAGTTTACCATGCTTGCCATGGATATCGCCTCGTACCTCCGCATACAGTACGGTTTGCGGGAGAGCAACGACAAGAAGTTCCGGGAGGTAAACGAACTGTTTGAGGTCAACCGGAAAATCTACGATGCCGAGTGCCTGGCCGAAGAACACTACACCCTGCTGGTGGTCAAAACCGTGAACAGCCGGACGGTGAGCGAAGAGGTGTCGGCGCTGGCGAGCGACTACTACGACAAAATTGAGCCCCTGCTCCGGGAATACCACAGTTACCGCCTGCACCTGTACGGCCGGATGATCGGTTTGATGCGGTATACCGCCGTAAATGATTACGAAAATGCTTTGCCGTACTGCGACGATTCCATCGCTTTTTTCCGGAACAAGCCCTACGAATCGAAGGTACCCCTGCAAATCTTTTACTACCAGAAACTGATCTGCCACATCCAGCTCAGGCATTTCGAGGAGGGGCAGGATGTCGCGCAGTATTGCCTGGGCATCATGAGCGAAGGCACTTTCAACTGGTTTAAATACATGGAGTTGTACCTGCAGTTGTCCTGGCACACCCAACAATTCGAGCAGGGCGCCAAGGTATTGCAAGAGGCGCTGCAACACCCGCGTTTCCAGTTTTTACCCGATAATGCCAAGGAAATCTGGCGCATCTTCGAATCGTACGGGTATTATCTGGGCGCCATGGGCAAGATCGGCGGATTTCCCAAAAGCAAGTTCAAGCTGGGCAAATTCATCAACGAAACGCCCATTTTCGCGAAGGACAAAAGCGGCATGAACATCGCCATCATCGTGATCAAGTGGCTCTACCTGCTGTCGGAAAGAAAGTACAGCCAGCTGCTCGACGAAGTGGAATCCACCGAGCAGTACGGCTACCGGTACCTGAACGGGAAGAACACGGTGCGGAGTTATAATTTTGTAAAAATGTTGTTGCAAATTCCGATGGGGCAGTTCGACCGCGCCGTTATTGAAAAGCGAACCGAGCGCTACCGGAAAAAACTGGAAGAAACGCCCCTTCAGATCGCCAACCAAACCCACGAGATCGAGATCATCCCCTATGAAATATTGTGGGAAATGGCCATGGAGTCTGTTGGCGCCCAACCTGAGCGAGGTAACAACTTAGGGAAAACACAATCATGAACAACATTGATAATCAAATATTTAAATGTTCATTTTTGAACAAATCTGAGTATGGGCCGGGTGCAAATGAATGATTTTTGATGCTTGTTCTATCTTCGAACAGGCTTTCCTTTGCATCATCTTGTCATTAACCCGTTTAATCTTGTCATCTCATGGTAAAGCATAAGACAATCCGCCTTTGGTACATTAACTGCGGGGGAGGGATTATTGTGGACACAACCACCATCTAACCCTTCGGTGTTTAATGACTTTTCGCGCTGCCCGGTTCGCCGTCGGGCAGCGTTTTTTTTTAATGCGGAATGCGGAATGCGGAATAAAATTACGCTTGGTCCAACGTGCAACCATGCGCCTGTTTTTCTCTTCAATTAGCTCAATCTTGTCCTGCTGTTCAGGATAGCAGTGATTAAAGGGGTTCTTCGTATCGACATGGCCCCCCTCTGTTCCAACGTTAAGCCAAGAGCCCTTTTATTCCGCATTCCGCATTCCGCATTCCGCATTCGGTAGTCGGTTAGTAACGGAAGTACAGGTTGCTGAAACTTATAAATTAATTGTAAATCAATATTTTAAGTGTAAATTTTATGATTCGGATATTTTAATATGCACATCACAAGGGGTGGTTTTCTGTTTGTGGGCGCCCTGACGGAAGGGTAGACATTTGAGCGATCAATCAGTACATAATCTCAAATGTAATTTCTCATGAAAAGTTTTACCGCCTCATTTCGTCTCTCTCCCTGTGCTGCTGAATGTCCTTCGGGCATTATCGTAGACACGACCATGGTCTAACCGTTTTTATCTCAAAGGCCATGTCAGCAGGTGTTCAGGTACGCCATTTTCCATCGTCGCGTGCGGTGGAGATTATGTGCGGTGTTGTTTTCGGCGCGCCCAGCAGGAGCTGCACGGGTTCGGGCGTGTGTATGGTATCGTCGGTTGCGGTTCTGGAGCGCATGTCGGTACCCTGTCTTTTTGTATTGGCCTTTGTCTCTTTTTGGGAGGGCGAGCGCCTGATATTCCGTTTCCCCAAATCCGGCCTGGAATTGCCGACCGACAAGGCACGCTTCCAGGCCGGATTTTTTTTGGTGGACGAGCCGTTTACGGTGCCCCGGTGGCTGATGCGCGCCTGGGGCAGGCCTCGGATGCGCATACCGTCGGGACGGTACCCGGTGCACCAGACGATCGATTCGTGGGTAGTGCATTTCCCGATAAACCAGAAGAAAACACATCAACTTTTTGAAAAACAACACAATAATTTTTAATTCTCATGAAAAAAATTACTACATTTTTGCATGTTGCTGCCCACAGCCTGCTGCGATTCATTGCAGCTTGTGTGGCGGCCATTCGCGCTTTTGCGGAACGGTTCTCCAGACCGGCAAAGCCTGTTTCGGACCGGGGTAATATGGCCGACCGGATCCGGCCGGTGATCCTGAAGATCCGCCAGAAGCCGGTATTCAGGCGTTTGGGGCGGCAAATGTTGCGCATCATTCCGGATACCGGAAGTCCTGCATTGGCCATGGTGTGGACCATCTTGGTGATGTGTTCCACCACCGTTTTGATGGCCGGGCCCGCGAAGCCTGTTTTGAACGGCGGGCCGGAAAAAGAAAAAGCAGCCTGTTCGCTTACCATCACCAATGTCAGCGTCGGCGAATGCCGCAACGACGCCACCACCGGCAACCAACCCAAGGTGCTGGTGGCTGTTTTTTTGGAGTGGACCATGGCGCCTGCCGGCGCCGACATTGAGGTGACGGTAGACGGCCAAACCGAAACCATCGACCCCTCGGTAGACGGTTGTTCCCCATACGTACAGTTTATCGTTGACGCAGACGGCGTACAGCGCGATGTTCAGGCGGAATTTACTTCCGGTGGTTGCGTGGCCACGCCGATCTTTTTCGATGTGCCGGCAGCCTGCCTAGGCAACCCGGCTTGCTCGGGCCCCAACGCAGTAGGCGGTACGGTTTACCGCGACTTCGACTCGGACGGCACCAAGGATGCGTCCGAGTTTGGCGTTGAAGGCGCCTTGATCCACGTTTACGATGCAAGTGAAAATTTGCTTTGCACCTCCACCTCCGACTTCCGCGGTCGCTGGACCTGTCTGGGTCTGACCGCCGGCCAAAAGGTGCGGGTAGAGATCATCAGTTACCCGTTTGGGCTCAACCCCGGTGGTTTGGGTCCCGATAACTTCGGTGGCGTAGTGCAGTTTGCCACCGTGGGCAGCAATTGCACGGTGGACTTCGGCTTGTTGCCACCCGAAACATATTGCGAGAACGACCCGATAGTCGTCACCCCCTGTTACATCACGGGCGACCCGTTGAAACCCGGTGATGCTGCGACAGCGCCGGTGCTCGTGGCCGTCAGTTACGACCCCAATGCGCAAACCGGCGACAACAACGGCAACACGCCTGTGAACCGGTACATCGCTAATGGCGGGGAGGTAGGTACCGTTTGGGGTATCGCCCACCAGCGTTCAACGAAAAAGGTATTTAGTTCAGCTTTATTGAAAAGACACGCCGGATGGGGTCCGGGTGGGCTCGGCGCCATTTACGTAACGGACGTCAGTAACCTACCCCCCGTCAACACACCTACCAGCGGGCTGACCTCTTTATACATCAACCTCGACAATTATGGCATTATCACCGGAAACGAGGGTTCCCTGACCCGCGACCTCTCCGGTGACCCGTCCCAGCCGTCCTATGACACGGATGTGTTCGACCTGGTAGGCAAATGGGGCCTGGGTGATATCGACATCTCCAGCGACGAAGACAGTTTGTTTGCAATTAACCTGTTCAACAAATCGCTGGTCACCATCGCCATCGGCAACCCGGCGGTGTTCCCTGTGCCGTCCAACAACGTCTCGGAGGTGCTTATTCCCAACCCCAACTGTTCCAACACTTCCGACTGGCGTCCATTTGCCTTGAAGTATTACAAAGGTAAATTGTACATCGGCGGTGTCTGTTCTGCCCAAAGCAGCCAGAACACCGACGATTTGCACGCCGTCATCTATGAATATGACTTCGTCACCCAAACCTTTACGATCATTCTCGAATTCCCGATCGACTATTCCAAAGGGATTGTGCTCAACGGTCTGAGCCACTGCGAGGATTGGAATCCGTGGACGGATGATTTCAACGATTTCCCTGCCGGCGGCATTGAGTTGTGCTACCCCCAGCCCCTGCTGAGCGACATCGAGTTCGATGTATATGGCAACATGATGATCGCATTTAACGACCGCGGCGGTCACCAGATCGGTTGGTACAACTACGGTACCACGCCCCCCAGCACAAAAGTCTGGAAAGGAAATTCGGGTGGCGACGTGTTGCGCGTGATCAACAACGGCGGCGAATGGCTTATTGAACGAAACGGGACGGCCGGATACGATACCGGTTGTGGCGACGGCAACGGCCAGGGCCCCTGCGGCGGCGAGTTCTACTGCCAGGATTCCTACCTGAGTGCCCACCAGGAGGCCGTGCACGGCGGTATTGCCATCCACCCCAGTAACAACGAGTTGTTGCTGAACATGATGGACGCCACCTCGGCCTTCTCCGGTGGTCTGGCCTGGTACAACAACGCCACCGGTGTCAAGAACGACGCCTACCGGGTGTATTTCTCCGGTAACAGTGGAAACACCGGTCTCTTCGGCAAGGCCGCCGGCCTGGGCGATGTGGAGTTGTTGTGCTCCAACCAGCCGGTTGAAATCGGCAACTTCGTATGGGTCGACACCGACAAGGATGGTATTCAGGACCCCGACGAAGCGCCGCTTGTTGGCGTGCGGGTGACCCTTTACCAGGGCAACTCCATCGTGAAATCGGTGTTTACCGACGGCTCAGGTCAGTTCAAGTTCGACCAGAACGACGGCGTGTTGCCCAATACGCAATATTGCATCGTGTTTGGTACAAACGGGCAGTTTGCCAATGGCCAGTTGACGGTGAACAGTAAAATTTATAAACTGACATCGGCCAACACTGGCTTCGGTCCCAACACAGACCAGAACGACTCCGACGCCTCCATTGGGGTAGGCCCGGTGGCCGGCTTGCCGGCCGTCTGCCTGACCACCGGAAGCTTGGGTCAAAATAACAACACCTTTGACGCCGGTTTCGTGCCCGCCGTTGACTTCGGCGATTTGCCCGACACCGACGCGGCCGGAAGCTACCCCACCAACCTGAACGACGGCGCCAGTGAAGGTGTAGGTGCAAGCCACGAGATTACCACCAAGCTCAAGATCGGTGCGGTTGTCGACGCGGAAAACGACGGACAACCCAACGCCAATGCCAACGGCGACGATACCGCCGGAACCCCGGACGATGAGGACGGCGTGACTTTGCCCACTTTCGTGCTGAACAGGTCGTATATGATCACCGTTCAGGTCATGAACACTACAGGCAGCACGGCCAAACTCACCGGTTACTTCGACTGGAACAACAACGGAACCCTGAACGACCTCGGAGAAGTGTTCTCTGTGAACGTAAATAACAACGGAACCTCCGGAACGCTGAATGTCTCCGTGCCGGCGAATGCGGCCACCAACACGCCCATCGGCGTGCGCTTCCGTTTGAGTACCAACGCCATGGCGTCCATGTCGCCTACCGGACCGGCGCCCGACGGTGAGGTTGAAGACTACATCACCGAGGTGCTGTCTATTGATTTTGGTGACCTTCCGGACAACGATATGGCGGGTTCATACCCAACCAACACTACCAATGGTGCAGGCGAAGGCGTGGGCCCGAGTCACCGGATCATCACCGGTCTGAAAATTGGTCCTTCGGTAGACTCCGAACTGGACGGCCAGCCCTCCACCATGGCAAATGGCGACGACAACAACGGTGACGATGAAGACGGTATCCCCACCTTCCCGGTCTTTAGCCTGGGCCAAACGGCGGTGATCAATATTAGCGTAATGAACATGACCACCGAAAATGCCATATTGGTGGGCTTTTTTGACTGGAATAAAGACAGGGATTTCAACGACCCCCTTGAATCGGCCAGCGTAACCATCCCTGCCGGTACCAACGGCATTGTTCAAATGAACGTTCCCGTACCGAATAATGCCGTGACCAACATGGACCTCGGCGCGCGCTTCCGTTTGAGCACAGGGTTCTTCGCCGCCTCCGTGCCGGTCGGCCCGGCGCTTGACGGTGAAGTGGAAGACTACCTGATCAAAGTGGCTTGTCCGGTGCTGGATATAGCTGCCGATGTGAACCAAATTAGCTGCTTTGGCGCCAATGACGGCGCGATCGCGCTCACGGTGAACACCGGTACCGCACCGTTCAACTACGACTGGGCCGATATTGCCGGTACCAACAATTCTAAAAACCGCTCCAATCTCTCGCCGAATACGTACACCGTTACGGTGACCGACGCAAACGGGTGTACGGGTGTCCTCAGCCGTACCATCACCCAACCGGCCGACCTGACCGCTACCGCTATGGTAACCGACGTGACTTGCGTGGGCCTTTCCAATGGCGCCATCAACCTCACGCCAAGTGGCGGTACCCAGCCATACACCTACGATTGGAACAACGACGGCCCGGAAAACCCGGACGACGACGGCGCCGACCTCGTCAACATACCCACAGGCACCTACACCGTGACCATCACCGATGCCAACGGTTGTACGGAAACCCTCAGCCGCTTTGTGGACGAGCCGCCTATACAACTCACTCTTGACCTGAAGGTTACCCAACAGGCTGCTTGTGGAGGCTCCAACGGCGCGATCAACCTGACCGTCACCGGCAGCAACCCTCCGTTCACCTATGACTGGAGTAACGACGGCCCGGATGACCCGGACAACGATTCCGAGGACCTCAGCAACATCCCCGCCGGACTCTATTTCGTAACCGTTACCGACAACAACGGCTGTACCCAGGAAGGATTTATCACCGTGGGCAACGAGCCCGGCCCCGAAATCACCAGTGTAGTGGTGGTCGATGCCGATTGCTTCGGCGCCGCTACCGGATCCATTGACATCACGGTAACCGGCGGCACGTCCCCGCTGACCTACGACTGGTCGAACGACGGCCCCGAAAGTCCGGATAACGACGCACAAGACCTCATCGGCGTTGCTGCCGGAACCTATTCCGTGACCGTGACCGACATCAACGGCTGTCAGGCCATGGCCATGGGCATCGTGGAACAACCGACGATCCTGCGCATAGCCCTGACCATCGAGAACGAAGGCCTCTGTGGCGACAATGGCGGCTCCCTGACCGCATTCGTCTCCGGCGGCACCGGTCCTTACACTTACGACTGGAGCAACGACGGCCCCGATAGCCCCGACAACGATAACCCGACCATTTCCGGCCTGGCCGCCGGCCCCTATTCCGTGACCGTCACCGATGCCAACGGATGCCAAATGATCGCAAACGCAAACATTACCTGCGTTCAACCGGCGTCTATCGGTAACTATGTCTGGGAAGATCTGAACTGGAACGGTATCCAGGAGGGCAACGAGCCCCCGATTCCCAACGTGGCCATTATTCTGGAAGGCACAGACGTCAACGGAAATGACGTCAACCTGACCACTGCGACAGACGGAAACGGCAACTACCTGTTCGACAACCTGTGGCCCGGAGATTACAAATTGACCTTTATAACACCCTCCGGTTTCATCCCTACCAACCCCAACGATTCGGATACCAATGATGCCCTGGATTCAGACGCCGTGCCCAACCTGGGCGGCATGACGGCTACGGAAACCCTCGTCGCCGGTGAGTACAACCCGAACTATGACGCCGGTTATTACCGCCCGGCTTCGATTGGTAATTATGTGTGGGAAGACAACGACGCCGATGGCGAGCAGGATCCCGGCGAACCCGGCATCCAGGGTGTAAAAGTTGTACTTACAGGGACAACCGGACAAGGAACCTCTGTCATGCAAATGACCTTCACCGATGTGAATGGCGAATACGGATTTACCAACCTGGTGCCGGGTGACTATAAACTGACGTTTACCACCCCCGACGCCATGGTTACAACACCGCTAAACCAGGCGGGTGGCGACGACACACAAGACTCCGATGCCAATCCTGCCATGGGTGGTATGACGGCTACCGAGACGCTTATCTCCGGCGAAAACAATCCCACCTACGATGCCGGCTATTACGCGCCTGTCGCCGTGGGTGATTATGTCTGGCTGGACGAGAATGCCAACGGCGTGCAAGATGCCGGTGAGCCAGGCATTCAAAATGTGGAAGTCAAGCTGCTGAACGGCGCCGGCAACCCGGTGACGGTGGATGCCTTCGGCAATGCCATCAGCAATAAATTCACCACGGTTGATGGTTACTACCTGTTCAACAACCTCGTACCGGGTGTATACAAAGTAATGTTCATCAACCCGAACCCATCGAAGTACACGCTGACGATCAAGGATGCGGGTACGGATGACGCGCAGGACAGCGACGCCAACCAGGCGATGCTGATGAGCGATCCGACCGACTTCCTGAACAGCGGCGAGGAAGACCTGACGCTGGACGCGGGCTTCTTTGTGAAAGCCAAAGTGGGCGACTTTGTGTGGGAAGATAAAAACGGCAACGGCGTGCAAGACAACGGCGAGCCTGGCATCAACGGCGCCACGGTAACGCTGACCGGCACGGATAATCAGGGCAACGCGGTGAACCGCACGGTCGTGACCTCCGGCAACGGCATGTACATGTTCGGCGACCTGGTACCGGGTGAATACAAGATCACGTTCACCACGCCGACCAGCGATAACTACACGACTACGCCGGCAAATGAAGGGAATGATGATGGTAAAGACAGCGACGCGGATCCGGCGAATATGGGCATGACGCCTCCGTTCACGGTAGAAAGCGGCGACACGATCCCGACGTTTGACGCGGGCTACTACGTGCCGGCCAAACTGGGCGACACGGTATGGGTAGACATCAATGCTAACGGCATCCAGGATCTGGGTGAACCCGGATTAGGCAACGTGAATGTTATCCTGACAGGTACCGACGGCACGGGCAACCCCGTGAACCTGACAACGACGACGGACGCCACGGGTATGTATATGTTCGGTAACCTGCAACCGGGTGATTACAAACTGACGTTTGAAACGCCCACAGGTGGTTATCAACTGACGGGCTCGGATCAAGGCGGTAACGACGCAGATGACTCCGACGCGTATCCGTTTATGGCAGGTATGACCGATATCTACACAGTAGAAAGCGGCGATACCATTCCAACCATCGACGCCGGCTATTACCTCTACGCCTCGATCGGCAACTACGTGTGGCTGGATCAGGACGCCGACGGCGAGCAGGACCCGAACGAACCGGGCATCCAGGGCGTGAAAGTCACGCTGACGGGCACCGACGGCCTGGGCAACAACGTGATGGAAATGACCACTACGGACATCAACGGCGAATACCTGTTCGACGAACTGGTGCCTGGTAATTACAAACTG
>JANRJH010000042.1:0-37787 GCA_033764075.1 Saprospiraceae bacterium
TCTGTGGTTCATTTTAAAAAATAAACCGCAGAGGACTCAAAGGACTCACAGAGGCCCGCGGAGGTGATCTCTTTGGTATCCTTTGTGCACCTCTGCGAAACCTCTGAGTCCTCTGTGGTTCATTTTAAAAAATAAAACGCAGAGGACTCAAAGGACTCACAGAGGCCCGCGGAGTTCATTCCTCCCTGACGAATATCAACCGCTCCCCAACCGAATCCCTTTCCATATAAAGCACCAAAGTATCCTCCTCCAGCCGCTCCAGCCGCAGGGTATACGTCCGAGGCGGATCATGCAGCGTATCAACCAGGAACAAATACCGCCAGGAGCATCGGTAGCGCCCGGTTTCGAGGTAATAAGCCGCTCCTGCGTACCGGTACGTGCCATCGGCGTTGAATATCATCCGCAGGGTGTCTGCCGGCAGGGGACGGACGGTGTCGGCGGCGTGGTAGGCTACCGCGCGCCAGGCCCCGGACAAATGCCGCTCATCGGGGCCGCAAGCGGCCATACCGGTAATGAATGCACCCAACAAAAATGGCCATCGCATACGCGCAAGCGGTGTTTATTCGCGCTGAAAGGTAAAGGATTGGCCGGCTTGTTTGATGGTCAGGGTATGAAAAAGTCCGTCCCGAAGGTCCCCGAACAAAATTTTAATGCCGGCCACGTCAAACCGGAACTCGGTCTCGCTGTCGGCATCCAGGGGGAACGCCGATTGCCCGGTGGCTTGCGCCATCAGTTTCTGGTTTTCGGCCCACACTTTGAATTTGAGCGGCAATTGATCCGAGGCATAGTTGCCGGCACAGCGCCCCAACTGGGCATCGGATAGTGAAAGGGACTGAAACGTGGGCATCTTGTACGGTTTGCCGAAAACCTTGCTCAGCACGCCGATCATCAGCGCGTTCAGGTCGGTGCTGAAGGCGTTTCCGGTGAATGCCACCGCCGTTTTGTCATCCGGGAAATAGACGGCGTTGGACTGGAATCCGTCGATGCCGCCGTTGTGAAACCAACCCCTTCGCTCGTGAAACGGTACCTGAAAGATACCCATCCCGTACCCGTTTTTCAGGTAGCACATTTGCTGAACCGAGCTTTGTTTGAGGAGTTTGCCTTCAAACAGCGCTTCAAAAAAGATGCACAAGTCCCCGGGCGTCGACACGATGGCGCCGGCACCGTGCGGAATGCTCATGTCGGTTTCGCTTTCCGGCGCCCAGTGGTTGTCCACCATCCGGTAGGATTCCGCCTGGTTGTTTTCCACGTCGATTTTTTTACCGAAGGCGGTTCGTTTCAATCCCAGGGGGACGGCGATTCGGGCCTGCAGGGAAGCCCCGTAGGCGCGGCGATCGAGCTTTTCGATCAGGTAACCGAGCAGGACGTAGTTGGTGTTGCTGTATTCGTTTTTGGTGCCCGGTTCGAAGTCGGGCGCCAACTGCGCGAAACGCTCCAGCATCTCGTCCGATGTTTGCGGTTGGGTCATGTAGCCCTCATAGTCGGCGTCGTCGGTGAAATTGTGCAGGCCGCTGGCGTGCGATAGCAGATGGCGCACGGTGATCTTTCCGGCATTCGGGATGTGCAAAAACCACTGGTCTATGGTGGCGTCGAGCCCAAGTTTGCCCTCTTCGACCAGTTGCATGATCATCACGGCGGTGAACACTTTGGTGATGGAGCCGATGCGGTATTGCGTTTGGGCGTCGGGCATGCGGTGCCCTGCCCAGGCGTATCCGGTGGCCTTGTTGTACACGGTTTGTCCGTTTTGGCGGATGCTCAGGCTTCCCCAGATTTTGTCGTGCTGCTGGAAAACGTTCAGTACGGAATCAATTCCGGCGGTGTTCAAAGCGGATTGCGCAAAAAGAAAGTGTAGGGTGAGGGCAAAAAATACCGTTAGAAAGGATGATTTATGCATGGTCGCGGTTTTTTCAGACAAAAAAACGCATGCTTTTATTAATCCGCTGCGTATTTCGACCAACGGAACACGGCACCGGATGTTGACCCCTCCGGCACACGCCGACGGAAAATCAACGGAAGATCAACTGAACCGCCATGGCCAGAAAGATCAGCCCGATGACCTTGTTGGCCCAACGCGAAAACGCGGCGCTTCGCCGAAGCAGGCGGTCGCACAGCCAGGCATACAGGGCCAGGGCGAGCAGGGTGCCTGCCATAACGCCTGTGGCAAACACAACTGTGTATCCCGTGCCCGCTTTCCACCAATCGACGGCCCTCAGCCAGCCCACGTACACAAACCAATAGGGTATGGCCAACAGGTTGAATGCGCTGATGAGGACGCCCCTGAACAACAGCCGCCCCGGGTGCAGGGGCATGTCGCCCGCCCGCTCGCGCGGTGGTTTGGCAAAAAACAGCAAATGAACACCCAGCACCACGAACACCGGCGCTGCACCCAGCTCGAACCAGCGCGCCCACGCCTGGTGCTGCAAAAACCAGTCGATGAGCCACACCGCAGCGATGGCCTGGAAAAATTCGGCGCCGGCCGCGCCCAACGCAAGTACCATGGCCGATGCGAAACCCCGGTTCAGCGCCGTTTGTGCAACAGACAAACTGATGAGCCCGGGCGGCAGCGAGCCCATCAAACTCAGGAAGATGCCGGCGATCAGAATGGTCATGAAAAATCAGTCGGTGACGGTAAAGATGGGGGATAAACCGGAGAATGGACGCAACCGGATGCCCGGCGCCGCCAAAATCCTATTTTTGCCGCTTCTTTTTCCAACGCAACAGAACATGCCGCACACTGCCCCTCCCCAGCCCCCCCTGTTCTCCATCATCACGGTCGTGTACAACGGCGAGCAACTGCTGCCGGGTACGCTGGACAGCGTGCTGGCGCAGTCGTTCGATAACTACGAGTACCTGGTCATCGACGGCGCCTCCCGCGACGGCACCCGGGCGCTCATCGCTGCGTACGAAGATCGTTTCGGCGGCCGCATGCGCTGGCTCTCGGAACCCGACAAGGGCCTGTACGACGCCATGAACAAAGGCCTCCAGCTGGCAGAGGGCGACTTTGTGTGGTTCCTCAACGCCGGCGACCATCTGCACGCCCCGGATACCCTGGCGCACGTGGCTGCGCAAACAGGTACGGAAACCGATGTGCTGTACGGCGATACCCTGCTGGTGAACGAAAAACGAGAACCCCTGGGCCTGATGAGCGAGCTGAGCACCCGCAGCCTCCCCCAGCCACTGACCTGGCGCGACTACCTCGGTGGCATGCGCGTGGTGCACCAGTCGTTCGTCGCCCGCCGAACCCTGGCGCCCGCTTACGCCACGGACAACCTGTGCGCCGATTACGATTGGTGCATACAAATCCTGAAAAAAAGCCGGCAAAATGTGCACACCGGACGGGTGCTCAGCAACTATCTTGCCGGTGGTTTGTCCAAGAAAAGGCACCGACAGTCCCTGCTCGATCGTTTCCACGTCATGGTTCGTCATTTCGGATGGGCGGCAGCCTTGTCGGCACATCTGTTCATCATCCTGCGCGCCATTCAACACCGGTTCAGGCGAAGGGGACTTCCCAAGTATTAAATTGCATTACATGAATCGCATTATTTCGCTTCTGCTGGTTGTCTGGCCGGCCTTGTCCATCGCACAGTCGCCGGGTCTGTTCAAATACTGGGTTGTTTTCACCGACAAAAACAATTCCCCGCACTGTCTGTGCCGACCGGCGGAGTTGCTGGGCCCCCGCGCCCTTGAACGGCGGCACCGGGCGGGCATACCGCTGGACGAATCCGATCTGCCGGTAAACCCGGATTATCTGACCCGGCTGACCACTGCGGGGGCCACCGTGCACCTGGCCTCCCGCTGGCTGAACGCTGCCGCCGTGATTGCCGACCCCGCCACCGCCGAACGCCTGAAAACGCTCCCCTTTGTGGATACAGTGCAATATCTGGGCCCGGATTTGCGCATCCGCCACGAGCCGTATCCCCCGGCCCGGGCGCGTCCCGTGCGCGTTGCGCCGGCGTCGGTTTCCGACAATCCGTACGGCTACGCAGCCCTGCAAAACAGCCTGCTGAACCTGCCACTGCTTCACTTTGCCGGCCACCGTGGACAAGGGATACACGTGGCGGTGTTCGATGGCGGGTTCACCGACGCCGATGTGCTGCCCTTTTTCGACAGTGTGGCCCTCGGTGGCCGACTCACGCAGGTGCGGGATGTGGTGGAGCGCGACAACCACGTGTATGAGGCCGCCGGCCACGGCACCGCCGTGCTGTCCGTCATGGCCGCCAACATCCCGGGGCTGCTGGTTGGCGGCGCGCCCGACGCCGCCTATTTTTTGTTCAAAACCGAAGACACCGGCGGGGAGTTTCCCATAGAGGAGTGCAACTGGGTGGCTGCCGCCGAATGCGCCGACAGCATGGGCATAGACATCATCAACGCCTCGCTGGGCTATACCACTTTCAACGACACCACCCTGAGCCATGCCTATGGGGTGCTCAACGGCCGCACGGCCATCGGCTCGCGCGGGGCCGCGATGGCTGCCCGCAAGGGCATGATCGTGTGCAACAGCGCCGGTAACTCGGGCGACGAGCCCTGGCGGCACATCGGCGTGCCGTCGGACGCGCCGGGCGTGGTCGCGGTGGGTGCAGTGGACTACAACGGCAACCGGGCCTCGTTCAGCTCCATGGGCCCCACGCCCGACGGACGCATCAAGCCCGACCTCGTGGCGCCGGGCGAACAGGTGGTGGTGGCCGGCGGCCCGGACTTCGGGCTGGGCCTGTCCAACGGCACTTCCCTGGCGTCGCCCATGCTCACCGGCGGCATAGCGGCCCTGTGGAGCGCCTTCCCCGAAAAAACGGCGGCCGAGATCCTGGCGGCGGTGTACGCATCGGCCGACCAGTACGCCAATCCCGACCCCGAACGCGGTTTCGGCCTGCCCGATCTGACCAAAGCCTGGGGCTACCTGGCCGGGTGGATCAGCGACGGCGACCGGGTGAACAACGCCCGAAACGGCTTTTTTGCTGCCGACCCCGAAGCGGGCGTCCTCACGTTCTGGAGCCTGGAACCGCTTGACAATATATTGGATGTCAGATTGTTCAATGCGCTGGGCAATAGGGTAGGGGAGCGGCACGGCACCGCGACGACGCACCACCGCGTGCGCCGAATCGAACTCTCCGGCCTGCAGGATTTGCCGGCGGGCACTTATCAGGTGGAGGTGCTGACCGGGGTGGGCGCGACCCGGTTTGTTGGTTTGATGTGGAAGTAGCGGGTGATCTTTTGTAAAAAGCAGGCAGCGTATTGCTTTTCACCAGCCTCTTGTTGAAAAATACTTCGGCAATGACAACAATCGCTCTTAAGTCCATTTTGGCAACTTGCTTTGTCGTGCTCGCCGGCGGAACTTTTGCCCAGAACCCCTGCCAGCCCCCTATTCCGCCCACCGTGCTGCCGCCTTTGACTTTATGCGCTGAGGAGACGCCCTTTACGCTGCCCTGGGGCACACAGGTGTCGGTTTCGGGCACATACAGCACTACGCTGGTGGCGGCAGCCGGATGCGACAGTGTCGTTCGGCAAACTATAATCGTCAAGCCGTTTAAAGTAACACAATTGGCATTTAACGTGGATTGCGGCAACACGCTGGTCGAAGTCTGTGGCGAAATCTACACCGCACCCGGCTTGTACACGGCAGTGTGTAGCGGGGCAGACGGCTGCGACAGCACCGTAGTTTTCTCCATAATATCCTCGACGCCTCCTTTTCCCTTCCGCGGGAGGCTATACTTCGACGCCAACAGCAACAATGGATACGACAACGGCGAACAGGTGTTCCCCAATACTATTGTGCGTACTTCCACCGGGCAGGTGGCGCACACCAACGCAAACGGTTTGTATGCAATCCAATCCTTGAACCCAGGAGACACCATTTTTCTGCCGTTCGGCGCACCTGCCGGCATATCCCTGCCCTCTTTTCACGTATATGAACAGGGCCGGCCGACGTGTTACGATTTCAAAGCCTATCCGCTGGGGGTTACTGCTTCCGGTACTGTTTTTTACGATCTGGACGCCAACGGGGTCGTCAGCCCCGGCGATCCACGCGAAGCATCGGCAACCATACGAATCGCGGGAAAATCCAGCACCCTGACCAATCAACTCGGGGAATACGCATACCTGGACGTTAGCGCCGGTGACACCATTGCCGCTGTGTTGCCTGCCGGGGCGAGCGCCGTCTGGCCGGCTTTTTACCTGTATGATCCCGGGGTGTCTGTCGGCTACGATTTTGTTTTGACGCCTAAACCTGTCCAGCCTTACGGTTATGTGTTTTGGGACCTGAACGGCGACGGCACACAAAACGCCGGCGAAACGCGCATTCCCGGCGTGCAGGTGTTTGCCGGTAGTGGGGCCATGACCGTTACAGACAGCAATGGCCAATACCTGTTTTCCACCAGCCAGCCTGTCGGCGACACCATTCGGGTGGTGGTACCCGACCCAAACTCGTTTAGCGTTCCCGGTTTTTACGTGGTGAAGGTCGGGAACCCAGGCCCGTATCCGTTCGGCATCACCCCACCGGGCGGGCAGCACAACCTTCGGGTCAGCGTCGTCAACAGCGGGCCATTCCGGCCGGGTTTCAGCAACCAGGTCATTGTGAACGTCACCAACATCTTCGGCAATGTGCCCGACACCCGGCTGGAGGTGGTGCTGCCCGCCTTTTTGACCATTGAACAGACCAGTATTGCACCCGACCAGCAGAACGGCGATACCTTAGTCTGGTTTTTGGGCGCCTTGTCTCCAGCGCAAAGCCGGCAGGTCATCATCACCGTCAAAACCCAGATAGGCACCCCCCTCGCCACCCAAGTATCCATCCACAGCGCAGTGTATCCGCTGGCCGGCGATCTGGACGTGCAGGACAACACCGACAAGCTTCAAGGAACGGTCGTAGGCTCTTTCGACCCCAACGACAAACAAGTTACCCCGGCCTACCTGCTGCCCGACGAAGCCGAGCTCCGCCCATCGCTCGTGTACACTGTTCGTTTCCAAAATACCGGCAACTACCCGGCCGATTTCGTCATCATCCGTGATACGCTGAGCGACGACCTGGACCTGGCCTCCTTCCGATTCATCGGCGCCAGCCACCCTTGCACCTGGGAGATTCTGCCCGGAAAAATACTGGTGGTGCATTTTACCGACATCAACCTGCCGGACTCGCTCTCCAACGAACCGGAAAGCCACGGGTTTGTGCGCTTCAGCATCCGGCCGCGCGCGGCATTCCCCCTGGGGCACACGGTGAAAAACGCCGCGAGCATATACTTCGACTTCAACGACCCGATACACACCAACACCGCCACCACCCAGGTGGTGTACTTCCTGCCCGGCGACGGAGCGCCGCCCGAAACCGGCGCCATGATCGTGCGGCCCAACCCCGCCTCCTGGACTTTCTATGCCGCCTGGAAAAACCCGGCGCCCGAAGGCAGCATCCTGCGCCTGCTCGACCTGCGGGGGCTACCCTTCTTTCAGCTTAACCTCGACGCCGGACAAACCAACGCGGCCATCGACGTGTCGTACATCCCCGAAGGCGTCTATCTGCTGGTGCTGGAAGGGCCCGGGCTGGTGCTGCGGAAGAAGGTGGTGGTGCTGCGCGAGGGGCCGCCGCGGCGCGACTGATTATTTTCCAGCAAGGCGCCAATTCCACTTGGCGAATTGCCGGCGATTCCCGATTATTCACGATGTTTACTGCACCAACTTTAGACCATAAAACTTCAGAAGACATGAACAACCCGGCACGGCGTATTGCCTTTTTTGCCCTCCTTTTGTCCGGCTGGATGCCGGCCCTGGCGCAGTTGCCTGCGCCTTGCCCTTCGAATCTGGAACCGCCTGCCGATTTTTGCGCGTTTGCCTGCACCTATTGCGACCTCTCAGGCGGCCTCCTGGGCACCACTACCGGTTACACGGGGCAGACGCCGCCCGGCGGTTTTTGCGGCACCATCGAAAATGAACAATGGGTGGCTTTTGTTGCGGGTTCGGCCACGACTACCTTTAAGGTTACCTCTTTCAACTGCCAAATCGGAAACGGCATACAGATTGCCTTGTACCCTTCTTGCGATGAACCGCCTATTGATTGTAATGGTGGTTCTAATGGCGGGGCAGATATTCCGCTCTATATTTCAGGCAATTTGATTGCGGGCGAAACGTATTACCTCATGATCGACGGTTACGCCGGCGACCAGTGCGACTTCAGCATTGAGGTAATCCCGACTTCGAGCGGAACACCGCCGCCAATAGGCCCTTCCGGCAACATACAATCTCCATTTATCACCTGCCCCGGGGCCACCTTTACCACCCAATTGCCTGCGCCGGTTTCTGGCGCCGGCGCCTATGTGTGGAGCGCGCCGCCGGGTTGGCTGGTCAACGGCCAACCCGCGCCGGTGGAGGTTCTCAGTCAGGATGGGTTTACTGTATCGGTTACTGCAGGACAAACGTCCGGACAGGTGTGCGTGCTGCCGGTCAATTCCTGCAACAGCGGGCAACAGGTCTGTAAAAACTTACAGGTTCAACCCATTCCTCCAACCGTGTTTCCAACTGTAACGGTTTGCAACGAAGCGTTGCCGTACTTTTTGCCCTGGGGCGATCCGGTGGTTATTTCCGGCAGTTATCAGCAAATACTGACCTCTTTTCTGGGGTGCGACAGCGTTCTCCGCCAAACGGTTATCGTGCTGCCGCCCATCGTTACCAACCTCGGTGTGGTTCGGATTTGCGACGGCGATTGTTTCGACGTTTGTGGCGTTTCTTTTTGCGACCCGGGCCCACAGACGGCCGTATGCACCTCCTTCAGGGGCTGTGACAGCACCGTGATCTTTACCTTGCAAAAACAAACGCCGCCGGAACGGGGCCTGGTGTTCCGCGACTGGAACAGCAACGGTGTGCGCGAGTCGGGCGAGCCCTTGCTGACCGGCGTTGAGGTGCGCACGTCAGGCGGACAGGTAACCACCAGCGCCGCCAACGGTCTGTACGCTTTTGCCACCCTGACGCAGGGCGACACCCTTTTCGTGGTCAACCCGCCGAACAGTCTCGGTGCAATCCCGGCGTTTTACGTCTACGACACCCTGCAAACCACGTGCTACGATTTTGCCATACCACCCGTCCCCGGCTCCGCGTTCGGCAAGGTGTATTACGACCTGAACGGCGACAATACCTTCAATGGCGCCGATCTGCCGGCCGTCGGCGCAGAGGTTAACGCCACGGGTGCGGTGGGCCAACTGACCGACGCCTTCGGAAACTTTGCCTTTTCGGGGCTTATGGTCGGGGACACCCTGACCGTCGTGCTGCCCGCCGACGCAGCAAGCGCCACACCGACGTTTTACGTCTATCAAACCGGCAAAGTGCTCAACTACGACTTCGCCCTGACGCCTGCCCCGGCGCCCGCTTCCGGGCTGGTGTACTGGGACCTGGATAACAACGGCGTGTTTGATCCCACCGATCTGCCGGCCAACGGCATGGTGATTCAGGTGAATGGTGATTCGGCAACCGTTACCGACGCCACCGGGATGTACACGGCCGACAGTCTTCGGGTAGACGATATCATCACCATAATGCCGCCTGCCGCGGCACAAGGCATAAATCCTCCCGTCCAGGTATTCAAATACGGTCAATCCGGCGGTTATGATTTCCGGATCATACCGGCCAAAATAGAAGCCTCCGGCGTAGTGTTTATCGATGTGGACGGCGACAATACTTTTACCGCCAACGACTTGCCTGCCAAAGGGATTTTTGTGCGCTCGGGCAACCGGGTGGTGGTCACCGACGCGACCGGCGCATACGGGTTCAACCAGCCCTTCGCGCTGGCGGTGGGCGAAACCATACAACTGGATTCCGGCCAGCCCATCGCGCTGGCCAATCCGACACTGCATACGGTTGTTTTCGGCCAGTCAGTCGGGTACAACTTTGCCGTGGAACCCGCGCCATTCGCCGTCACCGGTCGGGTATTTTCGGATTTCGACGCCAACGGCGTACAGAACGGTGTGGAGGGCCCCGCCCCGGGTGTGACCGTGTACACGAGCAGCGGAGCCGTGGTGACCACCGGTATGCTGGGTGAATTCACCTTTCCCGCACTGAACTTCGGCGATACCATCCGGGTCGTGCCGCAAGGGCCACCTTCGTACAGCATTCCCGATTTTAGAATCGTAACGTTTTATACACCAAATGGTTACCTGTTCGGTTTGACCCCTACAGCCACCGATATTGATCGAAGGGTGATCGCCACCCTGCTCGGGGTACCCAGACCCGGCTTTGTCAACGATATTCGTGTTACCGTGCAGAACCAGTTGGCGCCGGTCACGGATGGCGAGGCGAAGCTCATCCTCCCTGACTGGCTGGAGGTGGTTTCCTTCGACCCGATGCCCACTAAAACCAATGGAGACACGGTATGCTGGAACACCGGCCCCATGGGCGCATCTTCTTTTAAAAACTTTAAAGTGACGGTGCGCACCCCTGCCACCCAACCGATTGGTACGCCGGTGAACATCCAGGCTTGGATACTGCCCCTTTCGCCGGACTTGTTTCCCCTGAACAACTATTCCGCAATAAGTACCACCGTGCAGGGCGCCTACGACCCCAACGACAAGCAGGTGGTGCCGGAAAAAATACCGCTGGACGATTCCCTGGCGTTTAACCGACCCATTGAATACACCATTCGTTTTCAGAATACCGGTACCCTTGCCGCTGATTTTGTGGTGCTGCGCGACACCTTGAGCGCCGACCTCGACCTGCGCACGTTCACCTTCCTCGCTGCCAGCCACCCCTGCACCTGGCAGATATGGCCGGGCGGCATCCTGGAAATCGACTTTCAGGGCATCAACCTGCCGGACTCTGCGACGAGTCCGCTGGAGAGTCAGGGTTTCGCCAAATTCAGTGTGCAGCCGCGCGGCGTGTTCCCGCGCGACCATGAGTTCCGGAATTTTGCAGACATCTATTTCGACTTCAACCCGCCCATCCGCACCAATACCGCGATAACGAAGGTGGTGGATCAGCTCATCGCGACCTTCCGCCCCCATCGGACCGATGACCGGCTCTCTCTGCGCCCGAACCCGGCCAGGGAACTGGTGCATGTGCAATGGTCAACGCCGTCTGCCCCGGGCGATCGCCTTCTGTTGTTCAGTGCTGCCGGCCAACGGGTGCTGGAACGCGCTGTACCACCGGGCAGTACCCGGTTGGAGTGGTTGTTGGGCGATTTGCCGGAGGGTGTTTATGTGCTGGCCTATGTGGGCAGGGGAGGGGTGATGCGGGAAGTGGTGGTGGTGGGCCAATAGGCGCCGGTAACAATCTTCTGGAGCGATGCATAGAGGCAACCGGGTTACCCATTGTTCAGCAATGGGGTAGCCCGGTTGCCTCTATGCATTTAAAAAATTAAATGGGAATGTATTCCTGATTGTTTATTTTCGAGCTTATATTTGCACAAGTCAGTCAAAAATCAACCTTAAACCCATCAACCAATGAAAACCCTCCACGCCCTCCTCGTAGGCATCAACGCCTACCCCCAAAGCCCGCTTCGCGGTTGTGTGCCCGACGCGCTCGCCATCGGCGAATTTTTTCAAAACCACTGCCGGAAAAACGACCTCCACTGGCGCCCGCGCTACCTGCTGGCGCCGCATCCGCACGAAGCCGAAGCCCTCCGCGTCGCAGAAGCCGAGCTCGATGGGGTAGGGGAGCGGGGCGTTCCCACCCGGCAAGGGCTGATCGATGCCTTTGACCACTTGCAGGGCGAAGCGGTCCAGCCCGGCGACCTCATCCTGTTCTACTACAGCGGACACGGCTCCCAGGAACCCGCCACGCCGGAGTTTGCCCACCTCAAAGCCGACGGCATGAACGAGACGCTGGTGTGCCTCGACAGCCGAAACGGGTCCCGCGACCTGCTCGACAAAGAACTCGCTTACCTGCTCGCGCGCGTGCACCGCAACCAGCCCAATGCCCATTTGCTGGTCATCATGGACTCCTGCCACGCTGGAAACGGCACACGAGGCCCCGGTGAAGCCGTGCGTGTGCGCCGCGAACGCGCCTCGTACACGCCAACCCCTTTTGCTGAACTGCTGGGCGTTCGGGGCGTCCCGCCTGCTGAATGGGTGTTTAACCTCGTCGAGGGCCGCGCCTTCTACTCCCGCGAAGCCCGCCACATCCAACTGGCGGCTGCGCGCGAAGGAGAACTGGCCAAGGAAATGGCGATCGAGGGCGCCCAACGCGGGGTATTCACCCACAGCCTCCTGCGTGTCCTGAACGACGGGGGCACCGGCATGACCTACGCCGACATCGCGCGCCGAACAGGCGCCATGGTGCGCAACCGGGTGTCCGATCAGATACCACAAGCCGATGCCTGGGCAGCGGCGGAGCTGAACGCGGGATTCCTCAACGGCAGCTTCCGCGGCAATCCGATGGAATTCCCCGTTTTTTTTGAAAAAAGACAATGGGTGCTCAAAGGCGGCGCCTTGCAAGGTGTGGTGCCGGGAACACCCGATCGCCCGCTGTTCGTGCGCATCGGCGAACGCACCGTCCACGTGCAGGAGGTGCTGGCCACATTTTCGGTACTGGACGCGCCCGACGGATTTTTTACCGACGATGAAAAATCCGACGCCCGAAACGGCAAACTGCTCGGCGTTGTGCAGGAAATGAATGCGCCCCGGATTCAGATCTATGTAGACATCAACGACGCTGCGCTACACGAAAACCTGCTCGCCGCTGCAGATGAAGCCGAGCTGTTGTATTGCCATGTCTATGCCTCAACACCCGACCAAGCCGATTACCTGGCGTGCACCGACGATCAGGGCCGGTACATGCTGCTCAAAAAGGACGGCAACTACCCGGTGTTTATGCGTCAGGCCAATGCCGGCGACTTTCTTGCCCTTTGTGACAAGGTTGGTAAGTGGCAATTCGTGCAGGAAATGGAAAAACCGCTGTTTGCCGGGCTGCGGCCGGAAGACATCGACATACAGTTGGAGATCCTCGAGGATATTTCTCCGGACACCATCAACATGGCCGTCGGCCGCCCGGTGTCCAGGGATGCCGTCGAACTGCAGTACATCTATTCCGAAAATCCTGCCGGAGAAATTACGGAAAAAGTACCTGCTTTGCGCTGCACCGTGCGCATCAACAAGCCCGGTTTTTTTGTCGGCGGACTTTACCTCGACAACGAGCACGGCGTAACCCTAAGCCTGAACCCAACAGAGACAGCGCCCGGAAAACCCTACACATTCGATTTTCAGCACGAGGGCGCCACCTACACCGCCTTACCCCTGCTCATCAAAACCCAAATCCTGAACCGGGGCGTCCGCCGGATCACCGAGCATCTCAAGCTGTTCATTTCGACCGACTTTTTTGACCTGAACAACCTGGCACAGGCCGCACTGCCGGTCGACGAGTTTGAGTCCGTCAGCCGCGGACCGGGATTTGGACAAACGAGGGGCAGTGTCAAGCCGGACTGGTGCGTGATTACCATTCCCGTGCACATCAGCTGCCCCTCGGCCGCAGTGGACTTGCTTCAACTCTCCGGCGCCGGTTTACGGATCATGCAGGCGCCTGCAGGTTTCAATGCCAAAGTCACCCTGTGCAGTGCCGCCGAGGCGAAGCGCAGCCTGACCGCCGCCGGTACCCGCAGCGTAGACCCAAATCTGGAAAGATCCCTGTTGCCCCCGGCTTCTCTTTGGGGCGATGCTGAAATAGAGGGCGCTGTTTTTACCCGTTCCATGGAGATACAGCACGACGAGGCGCTGTCCATTCTCCAGCTCACCGACGTGTTTGGCGAACTGACCACACCCCTGGTCCTTGAACTCGATGAAAAAGCCGGCCCCGACGAGGTCATCATCCCTTTTGGGTACGATGCCGACACGGAGCTGTACCTGCCCATGGGATACACCAATGCGTCGGGCGACATAGAAATCGTTTCCCTGCCCGATCCCACGCCCGGACTGCTGGGCAGCCACACGGAAGACATGCAATCGCGGGGCATCATCACCGCCGTGAAGTTGTTTTTCAAAAAAATGAAGCACCGCAAGCTGCCCAACACGCTTGCCCTGATCCGGCACGGAGAGGAGCCGGTGACGGATCCTGAACAGGTTCGCCAGGTGGTGTCCGAAGCCCGATCCATTTTGTTCATCACGCATGGCAACATCATCAATACGGAAGACAAGATCGAGGCCATGACGCGCATTGGCGCTCCGGCGCACTTCGACGCCTTTCTGCTGTACACCTACGAAAGCCTGAATACGCCTATTGAAAAAACAGCTGCCGATCTCCTGGACCGCCTGAAAGACGTAGGCGCCTGCATTCCGGAAAAAGGCGCTCGGCTCACCATGGTAGCCCCGTCCATGGGCGGGCTGGTGTGCCGCTGGCTGGTGGAACAGCTGGACGGCGCCCCCTATGTCGCCCACCTGATGCTGGTGGGTTCCCCATCCCTGGGTTCCGACCTGGCCACCGTGCGCAAACGCCTGTTCGGGTTGCTGGGGCGCGCACTCAATGGCATACCGCTGCTGAAGCCGTACATTCTGCCGTTGTCGCTGTTGGCCAAAGGAGTGGGTAAGGCGCTGTTTGTGACGATGAACCAACAGGAGCCAGGCTCTGACTTCCTGAAAGCACTCAATGCCCCCCTGCGCAAACCGGCGAATGTTCGGTACAGTCTGCTTGGCGGCGACATCGCATTACTCGATCAGCTCGAAAACCAGGAATCGGGCCGGTTCTGGAAGCGTTTCAAGCGATTTGTGACGCGCAAGGCGCTTGACTGGTTCGTGTTCGACGAGCCCCACGACATGCTGGTGGAGGTAAGCAGCCAAAAAGGGCCGGCAGGCATGGTGGCGGAGCAACAGGCGCGGATTATTGCTGCCGACCATTTGAGCTATTTTGTCGAGGAGCGGGCGTCGGCTGTTTTCAGGGAAAAACTGTTGGATGAGCAGGTGTAAGCAAAAACAGGCGCTCAGGGCAAATCCAGAAACTGCTTCTTGAGTTTATCCCACGCCATTTCCACTTGCTCGTCGTGCTGAGGGTCGCAGGCCTTTATCACTTCTTCCAGGGCATCGAGGAAATGCGCATACTCCTGCTTGGTAATGCCTGAGTGGCTATTGTTGGACAGCATTTTGTGCAATTCGCCCTTGCGGCTCTCCAGGTCGAAGAGGACATCAAGCGCCATTTGCAGCATGGACAGCTGTCTTTTTTCGCTGAGCTCGCGCTGCTCACCCAGCCCTTCAAACCGAAGCCGCGCCTGCTCGGATTTTTGAAATAATTTTTGATAAAAATCGCCAACCAGCTCGCGGTTATTCGCCAACGCGCGCCGGTAGCTGTCCTGTACCGGGTTTCCTTCATAGTTGTCGGCACGCAGCAAGGGGTGCAGGTCGCGAATCAGGTTGTGCAGGTTGGCGTACCGGTCTGCGGGATTCGTGCTCAGCAATCGCCGGATAATGGGAATGATGCTTTGCTCTTTGTTGTTGACGATGAGCACGGGCTTTTTTTCCAAAACCTTGAGCTTCTCATCCCGAAAGGCGGGATCGGTATCAAAGCGTTCCCGGCATTTAAGAATATCGTAAACGGAGGTACCCTCGAACAGTTCTTCGCCTGTAAGGCTGAGGTAGGCGATCAGGCCGAGCGAATATTGCTCGTCGGCGGTCTCCGGCCAGGGTTTTTCAGCGGATTGATCGTTGGTTGAATGGTTAAGTCGCATCTGCTCCTCATGGCTAACATGCGGATTGTATTTTTGAAGCAATTCAGGGCTGCTGTATTTGCAGATATCGAGGAAACGTTCATACGTTATGTTTTTCAGGGTGATGGCCGACAAGTCGAGGGGCGCGATCACCAGGTGCCATTCTTCGTCTATAAATATTTTGGACGGTCTGACGTTGAAATGCGCTACTTTTTTTTGCCGCAGGTACATCAGCGCATCGGCCAGTTGAAACAGCCAGTCGGCGACTTGTGACATGGGTCGTCTTCCGGTTTTTTCAACGGCTTCCCGCAAAGAACTGCCGTGGATGTAGTCCTTGATGATAAAATACGGGTAGGCGTCCAACTCGATGTCGAACACCTTGGAAACATTGCGGTGTTTGAGTTCGGGCAGCTTTTGAATGGCTTTTCGCAGATCGCTGGTCAGTTCGTCCTGCTTGAGTATCTGCGCAATGGCGTGGGTGCGCAGCGCATCATTGAAAATATGGTAGATGATGGAAGAGTTGCCGCCCTGTAGTTTTCTTTTGATGACATACCGTTTGTCGCGCAACCGGGCAGCAAGCACCCGCTGCAGGAAGGCATCGCGGTCGGTCATGGCCATCATGTGTTGTTCGAAACCCTTGGTGTCGAAGTAGCGGGCAAGCGTTTCCCGGCGAAATTTCTGCACCAGGCTGATGAAAGCCCAGCGAATTCGGTTGATGTCAGGGGAGCCCCGCTCGACCAGGCCCCGGTTTTCGTCTCTGGCGGTACCCGTAAACTGACTCTGTGTCAGGAGCAGTTCGTCGCGAGTGTTGTCGCATTCTTTCAGGAATTGAAAAAAAACGTGCAGTGCATCTTCCAGTCTGTCATCGCCAATGAGTTGGTCAATGAGGCTGGTATCGCTGGGGGTGTTTTGCTCGGCCATGATTTTGTGTTTATTGGACAGGGAAAATGCCAATTGCTTGCTGGTAGGTTGGGTTGTCAATTTGTTCGGGCCAACGTACATCCCGCATGTAGGCCTCAGGAGTGAATCCAAGTATGGTATCCGGCGGACTTACGGCTCTATGCAGGCAGAAATAAAAGCTGTCCAGCCGGGCAGGTTCGCTTTTGCTCCACTCGTAGTTGATTTCTGCCAGGGAATCCCAAAGGTTGTTGTCCGAAGGATAGAATGGCATTATTTTTCTTAAAGTGCTTTCCGCCCCACGAAAATCTTTTATTTCTAAAAGATAATAGGCGATGTCATTTGATATATGGGCGTTAACAGGAAGCTTTTGGTTTGCTTTTTTATAATATTCGTCTGCTTCGGGGTTGGTTTCTTTATTGGTGTCGAGGTTGTATAAAAAGTAGGCGTTGGTGCTGTATGCCAAACCAAGCGCTTGCTCCTTGTCAAAATACTTGCTGGTAGGAAACCAAATACGGTTATATTCCTTAAATGCACGGGCGCCTCTGGCGTACAGCGTTTTTCGCAGCAATTGTTTTGGGTCATCCTGTGGAAAATAGTTTTTGATGTGCGACGCTTTGCTCTTGCAAATGGCCATTTCCAGTACGTAAGGGGCGATGTCTCTTCCCCAATTCTCTTTTAGTGAACCACAAAGCGCCAGGGCTGAATCGCACAAGGTCAGGTAACGTTCCTTGTTTTCCATTGCCGACATATCGTACAAATTCAAATAGATCTCATTGACAAAGTCCTGTATGGTTTTTTTACTATAGGCATCTTTCACCTTATGTTTTTCAATGTAAAATAACAACTCCCTGGCCTTGGCCTCATCGCGTTTCCACAAGTAGTAACGGAATAAAAACTTGGGGTTGGTATGCAAAATAATGCTTTCTGCAGTGGCCGCAAGTAAGGAATCAAGTTGAGAAATGTCCGTTACCAGAATTTCTGGAATAGCCTGGTTGTTCACTTTCACAAAGGAGATCAGTGGTGAAGTCTCCAGACTGTCTAGGCCCTCTTCTGCCTCCGCGATGTGCCCAATCACGTAGCCGTCGCTTTCCTTGAAGAGTTTTTTCGCTTGCTTGAAGAAACCACGCCAGTCTCCGGTTCCGCTTTCATAAGGGTCGTCCAGCGAAACAATGGATTTCTGGTTAAAACTGATCAGGTTCAGCAAAACAGCTTCGCGACTGGATGCCGTAATCGAAATGTCGGTTATTTTCCGAATCTCTTCAAAAAGACGATCGGTAACCATCTCTTTATTGTATCCCAGCTTGTCTAACGACGCGGGCACCGTAATGGGCAGGACGGTATACTTGTCGTTTTGGCATTCTTCCACAAACTGCCAGATAAACAGTATGCCGATCACAAAACTAATCCATTGTAAATGGTGCTGGACTACGTATTCCATCCGGCTGCCTACGCCGGAAAACCAGGAAGAACGACCTGTTGCGGGTTGTTTGTCAGGGGAATTGGTTTTCATAGGTATAAGGATTGGTTTTTGAAAAGGTTGATGCGCAGTGACTAATTACGCATAAGTTATTTTTCAAATGTACGAACTTTTATGATAAAAGGCAATGGCAGTCATACTAAAATGCAATTTTATCATAAATCAAGCCAGCATCGCCGTTAACACCCTGGAGGCATAAGGCGACTTTCGGAGTGCATTTTCCACATTTCGTTGCTGCTCTGCCGACCATTCGAGCCCGCCGTCCAGGGTTTCCGCCAGCGTATGCAATGCCGGGTCGGCGTACAGGACGTGCTGAATCTCCATCGCCATGGCCGCCTGTTGGGCTGCCGAGGCTTCGATGCCTGCCCGGCGTCGGTTGAACAGCAATTTGACCAACTCCTGAATGCCGGTCCAGCTGCTTTCTGCTTCGGGGGCCTTGTCCGCTTCGACAATGTCAGGACATGGATAATCCAACGCCTCGGCGGCCTGAACAATGCCGTTGCCATAGTATTTTTTCGACTCGCCGTACCGGTTTTTATCGGCGGTGTCAAACAGCGCCTTGCGCACCGCCTCCACTTGTTTCCAGGTGCCGCTGTACCCCTTGGCGTCCAGCGTCTGTCGGTGTTGCATGATCCAAAGTGCGGCGGCGGCGGCAATTTGCGGGGTAGCGGAAGAGGTGCCCCCTCCGCCTTTTTTGAAAGGAACCTGTATCCTGCCGGCGGCGTCTTTTTCGCCATTAGCCCAGGGCAGGTTCGGGGTAAAGGCGGCCAGGGCCTTGTTCATGGCGCCTTCTGGCCCCCAATTGCCCTGCATGACCTGAAAGTAGTCTATGCCTTTGGCGGCAAGCTGTTTCTGCGCATCGATGTCGTAGGGCGCATAGTTTTGGCAAACGCCACAGGCAGCGATCACGCGCTGGAAGCGCGCCGGGTACAGCACCGTCTTGGGTAAAACATTTCGGAATCCTTCTGTCCAGGAGTTCCCGGCGGCGCTCACCAGGGTGAGTCCGGCTTCGTAAGCCCGGTTAACGGCCCTGGCCATCTCCACACTCGGCTTGCCGGCCATGCTCATGGTGGCTACCTCGCACTTCATGCGGATGGCGTAATCGATGGCAGCGCTGAAGCTGGAACCGTCCATGATGACCACCGTTTCCGCTATTCGCAGGGGAATCACATGTGCAAAGGGCACAAAACCAATCACCCCTTCGAAGTCGCCCTGGGTCATTTCCCTGGTCACATAGCCGCCGGCCAGCAAGGCCAGCGTGCCCAGTCCATGCCCCTGCACCTCCCCGTCGCCGTAGTACACGTCGAGGGCGCCGATGTAACCGCTGTGGCGTTCGTAATGCAGGAAACTTTTGGCCAGCTGGTGTTGCACCATCGACTGGCGCTGGAATGCCGGGTGGTAGCGGTCGTACCCCGTATCGATGTGGGCAATTCGAATGGGCTTTGTCGTACCTGCGCGAATACCCGCCCAGACACGGTCGCGTGCCGCTGCCAACTGGGAATATTCATCGCCCAGGTGCCATCCCAGCGGTAGAAAGGCTTTATTGGAGATGGGCGGCCAGTTTTCCGCCCAGCCGATGTCGCGGCCTGATGCCTTGGCGGCGGCATTGTAAAATACGACATCCGAGGCGCGGCTGAACGCGGGCTCAATGAGCAATTGGAGCCCCATGGCGGCCGCCTTGTCGTACAGCACATGCACAGCACCCCATTCGCTATCAAACGCAGAGGCGTCGAGCTCAACCGAATACCGGTGGTCGTGCGACGACAAGGTGTACGACCGCAGCGTTGGGAAAAACAGGTTTTCCAATTCGCCGACGGACAAGGTTCCGCTGAGCGGAATCACCGACAAGCGGTACACGGCGGGTTTGGGGGGCGGGGCGGCATGCTGTGGGGGAGGGGAGGGCGCGGCAGCGACCGGCGGCGTCCATTCCGGCCATTCGGCAGCGGGTACAGGCGCAGCAGCAAACGGGAACGACTGGTCGAAGTCGGGCGCCTCTCCGCCATACACCAGGTGGTTCGGTTCGGGATAGGTGTAGATCAGCTGGATGCGTCGGAACAGCTCGTCGGCCGGGCAGCGGTGGGCATCTTCCTGGCCAAGCACTTGTTTGAGCGCCTGGGTGAAAAGGCCGAGCTCCGAACCGTCGTATGCGAGTTGGTCATCCTGGCAAGCGGCGAACAGGCGCACCCTGGCCGGAATGTTGCCGTCGTTGGGCGGCAAATCCCGGAATTGGGCAGTCAACTGGTCGTACAACGATTGGTTTTGGGTGTAAATGGTATTTACGGTGTCCTTTTCCAGGGACTTGGACAAGTAACCGTGTTCCACCAGTGCAGCGTCCTCCGGCGCCATTTCCTCGAAGAGTTTGGTTACGGTGCCGCTGTGGCAGCTGTCGGATATCACAAAAATGCGCACACCGGCAGCAAACCGACTGTAAGCGCGGTAAAGCTCTTCGTCCAGCAACTGCCGGTCGTATAAACACCAGGTCTGGTTGTATTCGCTGTCTTTGCCACGCTCCTGCCAGTATTCGTCGGGCACCAGCCCGCCATGGCCGGAGTAGGTGACCAGCAGTTGGTCGCCGGCGCGAAGGCGGTGTGCAAAATCATCCAGGGTAGCCAACACCGCTTCCGCAGTGGCTTGCTCGTTGAACAGGCGCGTCGCCGACCGGTAGCCCCACACTTCGCGGGTGAGGCGTTCCATAAACGCGGCGTCGTTCAGCGGCCCGCGCAGGTCGGGTACACCGGGATAGTGGCCTGGATCAAGGCGGTTGAGGGCAATGTGGAAGGAGTGGAACATTTTCAAATGGCAGTAAAGGATGTTTGGATGAACGGTGCCAAAGCTTTTCGCTGCGAATTACGTGAATTCGTGGCTAACAGGGTCGTTTTTGTCGCTGCCGGCGTATCGCTTGTTGTTGGCGAGGACGCCAACAACGGCAAAAAAGGATGTTCTTGCCGTTGTCGGCGTCCTCGCCGACAACAAGCGGCGGAGTGAGGGGCCACAAAAATGCATCTGCACCTGCCGAATATTTACAAACACAAAAGTGAATCCGGGGTAGTTTTCAAGCCACCCCGGATCTTCATGTTTAATGCTGGAGGGTAACCCTCAACGTTTCCTGCCGGCCTGCATCGTCTGAAATCAACACAAAATACAGACCTGCGGTAAGCTTGTTGCCCAACTGCATGGCGTGCACCTGCTCGCCGACCGCCAATGCCTGTTCAAAAACCACCTGACCCTGCGTGTTTATGATCCGCGCATACAGCCATTCTGCCTGCCAGTCGGCGGTGTTGACAAAAATGACGTCGTCGGCCGGGTTCGGATAAACGTACACCGCGTGGCTGCTTTGCAAGCCGGGTGCTCGGGTGCCGAAAGCGTCCGGACGCGGGCTCCACGGGTCGGGGTCAAAGGTGATGGGACAGAAGAAGGTGTTCAAGTGTGCGCACAAATAAGCCGGATTGTTGCTCAGCCGGGCACATGTATTGATGTAAGCAGGTGAAGATTGCTCCGGCAACGTGTACTGGAACACATCGGAGGCGCCGCCGGAAATGCCTGTTCCGGCCGGCCTGAACCGGATGGAGTGCTGGGGCGTCGCGTTCGGATTACGCACCAGATACGCGCGGCCGCTGGGCGCCGTGTAGTAGGAGCCGCTGGCCGGACGAACGGCATTCACGCCGTTGGGCAACTGGAAGGTGACCAGCTCAAGTGGGTCCGCACAGTTGTTGGTGACCCGGATGCGGTAGGTTTTATCGCCACTGGCGTCCCGGGTGATGCCGATGAGTTCATACTTTAAGCATCCGCCGACGCCGGCAGCTTTGGCGTCGCACACCTGCGAAACGACCTCGTTTACCGTAACCGTAAAGCAGCAACTCGCGGTGGTCTGGCAGCTGTCCTTGACCTCATAACACACCTGGGTAGTGCCAAGCGGGAAGTCGCCTCCCGAGGCAAGGCCGGAGGTGCGCGTGAACGTGAGTCCCGGGCAGGCGCAATCGGTGGTGGCCGTTGGTTGCGGATAAGTGACCACGGCGGAGGTGATGCCGGCAGGAACATCCACGCTTACGTTTGGCGGACAGGTGGCTGTCACCGTGGTCGGCCCCAGACAACTGCAGTTGACAAAGGTCAACTCCAGGGCGTCAGAAGCATCCGTGCAGCCAAAAGTGTTGGCGCCACTCAGGCTGTAGACGCCATTTTCAGAAGCGATCAGACACTGGTCGGTGGCCCCCGGTATCGGGGCGCCGTCTTTGAACCACTGGTAAGCAGTCAGCCCGTCCGGTCCGCAAAGGGTATCCGGATCGCAGGCGGTGTAGCAACCCACCGGCACGATGCAAAGATCGGGCAACGGGTTAATCGTCACCGAACCCGTATTGGTACACCCGGTGATCTGATCTGTACCAATCACCGTGTAGGTGCCGGCTTGCTGCACCACAATTGAAATGCCGGTCTCACCGGTGCTCCAGGTATACGCTACATCCGGTTGTGTCGGGGTGACCTCCAGCGTAATAGGTTTGCCTTCGCAAAAATCAGGGTCTACAAAAAGGGAAAAGAAAGGCGAAGGCACTACATTCACCGTCAGCGTCGGAGATGTGTTGACGCACCCGGTGTTGTTGTCGGTCACCTCGAGACGATAGGTTTCGCTGGTACTGACACATGGTTGCCATTCCCGGAACGTCGAAACCACCGTATTGGCAGCATCGAACCACTGGTACGTGTAATTGTCACCTGCCGGAGCCTCCAGTTCGGTGCAGCCAAAGTCACAAATAAACGGGCTGCCGGAAATATCGGCCGGCGGCAAGGGCACCACCACCACCGTCACCGGCTCGGGCTCCATCGTGCAACCGTTCGCATCGGTCACCACTACGCTGTACTCGCCGCTGGTGGTGGCGTTGATGGATTGTGTCATTTCGCCGTTGGACCACAGATAGGTATACCCCACGCCGGCTGGCGCCGTCAGTACCGACGCGGTGCCGTCGCAGACTTTGAGGCCAGGCAAGGCCGTGATGACGTCGTCCGGTGGTAAAAGATTGACCGTGAAGGGCAGGGTAGTGGTGTTCGTGCAACCGTCTACGGATTCCACCGTCAGGGAGATGTTGTAAACGCCGTCGGCTACGTAGGTATGCGACAGGGCAGGGATGGTATTGATCGTCATAGGCGTTTCACCGAAATCCCACAACCAGGAAACGGCGGCGCCACTGGCGCCGGTAAAGGCGATGGGTTCATCCACGCAGGCCGGATTGGGGGCCGCGCCGATGACCGGAGGGTCGATGCCGCCAGAATTGACGTTTTTGGTGACGGTTGCCTGACATCCGCCCGGTTCCGTAGCCGTCAGGGTTACCGCATAGGTGCCCACGGGTGCATACGCGTGGGTTGCATTGGTGGTGGCGGCCGTGTTGCCGTCGCCAAAAGACCAGTTCCAGGTGTTGGCCAATCCGCCCGTAGTAATGCTGGTGAAGTTCACAGTTCCGCAATTGGCCGCAAAATCAAAATCGGCAGCAAAGGATACACATACCGGCTTCTCCACGACTACGTCGCAAAAGCCGCCACCCAGCGCAGGCACAACGGCAAACAATCGGACGTTGTAGCACCCCGCTCTTTTATAGACATGGTTAACGTTGGCCACCGGTCCGCCCGTTGCAAAAGAATAGGGGTCATCGAAACTCCACCGGGTAACGCTGACGCCGGGTGGCAGTACGGCCGAAAAGGCAATGTCGTTGCAGTTCGGCAACTGGGGTGCAAAGGTGAAGTCCGGGATAAATGCCGGATCCGGAATACACGCCGGCGGGCAATTGTCCGTCTGCTCCACGTTCGAGCTGCTCACCAGGCTGCATCCAAAACTGTTGGTAATGGTAACCCGGTAGTTAAAAATCTGGTTCACGTTCGTATTGGCGTGATTGACGAAATTTTGGGTGGGCGGCAACCCAAGGTTGACGCCGTCCAGGGTCCAGTTGAACGTGTATCCCGGCGGGGGTGTGGTGGCCTCTGTGGCTCGGATCAGCACACCGGCCGGGTTGTCCGGTATACACAAAACCACCAGTGACGGCAACCCGCCTACGACCCCCGGTCGTACGACAGCCTGGTAGGCGGTGGTTGCTTCGCAGCCGTTGGCGTCTGTGGTGGTCAGGGTGTACAGCAAGTCGTCGTTGATCGTTATAGACGCTGTGCTGCCGCCGGTTGACCAGTCATAGGTGACAAATCCGGGTGTGGCGTTCAGCATGACGGACTGGCCCTCACACAGCACGTCCGATTGCGTGATGGTGGGTGCAGCCGCCCCCACGATGTCTACATCAATGGATTGGCTTGCCATGGCGCCGCACAATTCCGCTTCCATGACCAGTTGGGCCATGCCCAGCGTAGCAGACCACTGTACATCGATGTTCAGGGTACCCTGACCGCTGACGACGCTACCAAGGTGCGATGGAACAACAGACCAGTAGTATTTGGTATCCGGGTGCTGGACAGGCGTGGCCGAATAGCTGCTGATGGCGTCTTTACAGGCTTCGACCGGACCGGCGATGGCAATAGACAGGTCCAACAGCTTGGGATTGACCGTCAAGACAAAAGGATCAGACGAACAAAATGGCGCAAGCAATTGCGTTTGGATCACCGAAACCTCATATGGGCCGGTGGGGTTCCACAGCACGTCAATCGTTTTACCCGACAGGGTAGTGGCCACCCCGCCCGTTACTGTCCAGGAATAACCGGTACCGGCTTCCGAAGATTGCGCGGTATAGGTGTAGGTCTGGCCCGGACAGATGTCCACAGGCCCTTCAATTCCGGTAGGCGCGGGCACTTCCACAACGGTAAATAACCGAGAAGACTCGTTGTTGCAGAACATGGCAGGATCGTTGGGCACCGCTTTTACCGAGAAAATACCCGGCCCGGCGTCCCAGGTAACGATAATGCTGTTCGTGCCCTGGCCGGTGAAAGTCGCCGCAGGGGTGATGCTCCAGGCGAATGCGCCTGGTTGGGAGGTGCTGTAATTGGACGTTGATCCCGCGCAGCCAGTGCCTGGGAATCCTCCGTTTACGGTAAAGCCAGGCCGGATTTCCACCAGCAAATCTGCCGAGCCCGAGCAGTTGGTCGGGTCGTGGCCGGGGAGTCCGCCCAAAAATTCGCTGCTGTATTCGACCGAGACAGTACCCGCTCCCGTAGCGAACGGGCTCCATTGCACCACCACGCTGTGGGTGCCCTGGCCGGCAATAATGGTTCCGTTGTTTACGGTCCAGTTGTAGGTGGCCGAAATCCATTTTTGGACCGTGTAGGTCTCCGAAGCGCCCTGGCACACCACCTGTGGTCCGCTGACGGATGCGGTAGCAGAAATAATGGGAATCACCACGGATACGGTATCGCCGCAGTAGCTGTCGTCACAATTTTCGACATACAAAGATACTGTGCCCGAAGGGCCGTCGCCCCAGTTGACGGCAATCTGGCTGGTCCCTTGCCCGCTGAAAGGCACCGCCACGCCAAGGTGATCTTCCACCGACCAGAAATAGGTGTTGCAATTGGCGGCGTCGGTGTTATATTCGGTTGCGTCAAACGCACAAAGTGTCGATATACAGTAAATATTCGGACTTGGGAGCGGGTCCACGACGATGTCCATGCAAATGGTGTCGGTACAGCAGCACAACGGACGGCCGATTTGGTTGCCGCCGCTCTTGGTTGGCGCGTTGATCTCTGTTTCAAAATTCTGCCTCGTAGCCACGAGGCAAACGGTATACGTACCCGGTGCAGCATAGGTGTGCGAAGGCGAAAAGGCTGTCGAAGTTTGCCCATCGCCAAAATCCCAGAAGTACCCGCTTCCGCCCACGGTCGTATTGGTGAAGGTTACCGGCTGTTCGAGACAAACAGACGACGGCGCGTCGAACCCGGCAACCGGACTCTCCAGTATTTCAACGCACAAAGCCTTTGTTTGGGTGACGTCGGCGCTGTTGGTGATGTCCAGGCTGACCAGGCCATTGCCCTGTGGCCCCCAGGTAACCACAATCTCGGCGGGGTTGGCGCCGGCAACGAAGGTGCCGCCGGTAACCGTCCAATCATAGGTATTACTTGAATTGTATTCGGTATAATACGTAGAAGTGTTGTTTTCACAGGCATAAGCGCATCGTTGGAATTCCGGGTCATCGGTGTACTCATCTATGTTGATCAGGAAACACTCCGGCTTGCACAACACTTGAATGAACACAAATGCGGTACAGCGCACTTCCTGACAGTTTTCATAGCGGTATTCGAGAAAAAAATCACCGCAGCAACGCTGTCCGCCGAAGAAAAATAGTTCCCCTTTGGAGTCGATGAAAAAACAGGTTGTGTCTCCACTGGTCTGAAAAACCGACGAATTGCTTCCGAAAGGGACAGAATCGTTGTCCGTCACGTTGTAGCTAACGGTTTGCCCCAGGGTGAAAGTGATAAAATCGTCTTCGGCGAAGATGTTTTGTGCAAACAAACCAATGGATGGCAAAAAGAAAAAAATGGGAATAACAAAAATGGGCAATGGTGATCTCATGGTTTGGGAATTTAAATCGGTGAAGAATGGGTTTTAGAAAAAACAAATATACCGATAAACGGCCTTTGTTGCAAGTTAAAATTTTGAGGGCATCGATTACGGATCTTGCACGGCGATTTTAACGATTTCAGTAGGGTCATCGACCATACAGTCGTATGTGAAAGTACTGTCGCTTAAGGTAATTTGCAATTGATAGGCGCCTTTTGACAAACCGCCCAGGTGAAAGCTTCCATCTTCACTGGTCACTGCAGCAATGTCGGGGAAAGACCCGGGGCCGTCTACGATGTACACAACGGCGCCTTGGACCGGCTGCCCAAACGAATTGACTACAATACCCTGGATTTTGTGATTTTGCATTTTTGAACCCGGTTTATTAAGCTCACAGGATGATAAATGGCAAAGCAGCAGCACGGCAACGAATTGCCATGCTGCTGTGCTGTGCCGTTTTAAGCGCCCAATGCCTTCCATGATTGCATCATGGTGAATACATCGGAGGCAATTCGGGTGGCGGAGTTGCCCGAGCTGTGCCCGTTGGTGTGTATGCCTACGGCGTAACGATTGCTGCCTTCCAAATACCAAACGGGTGAACCGCTTTGCCCGCCCATCGTGTCGATATCGTATACAATGGTACGAGGCGTCACCGATTTGGGCCGCTGCGCGTGGTACCACTGGGTGTTGCCACCTTTGTCGCCTGGGTACCCGGAGAGGTTGAGCGTCCGGCTCCGCAAAAAGCTGTCGCTGCGGTTGGCAAATCCGAACCAGCCGGTCCGAGCACCCAATCGGCAGCTGGAGGGCAGAATAATGCATCCGTAGTCAAAATTGCGGTTTCGGGATGAGGTCCACCCGCTGACGCTCCGGAACGTGGAGGAGGCGCAAGAGCCATACGGACGCAGGGTGCCGTTCAGCGCCGGTATTACCTCAATGGAGCGCGCCCAGCCGCCCTCGTTGTGGAGGAAAACGCAGTGACCCGCCGTCATGACCGTGCGTGGACTGATGAACCACCCGGTGCCGATGTACGTAGCGCCCGACGCGGCCCGGATGCGCAATGCGCAAATGGCCCGCCACGGATAACTGGTCGTCGGGTTGATCCGAATGCGGTCGTCCGTTGGCCCAATGATGACCTCCGGGCTTGCCGTCGATTTTGCCCGGGGTGCGGCATCGTCGTAGCTGCCAAAGTAGGCGTCGCGCAGGAACTCGCCCTGCGCTGCCTCGGAACCGACGTCCTGCGCCGCTGCGGAATCGCCCAAGATGAGTTGGGGGTAAAAGGAGGATGCCGGGAGGCGTTCCAGGGTGTCTTGTTCCTCAACGGGTTCAACTGACGTACCGGCGAAGCTTTCGACTTCCAGCAGGTCTTCGCTGAAGACTTCTTCCATTTCCGATTGATTTTTTGTTGCCATTTTAGACGTTTTTGGTGTTGAAAAGTTAAAAAATTAAGGTGATTTTGTGCAGCAGGTCTGGTGTTTTCATTTGGTATTGGTTGTTTCAAGGGTTACACAGGTTGCGTTTACCTTGGATTTATTAGCCGCTGACAACAAGGAGTAACCGGCATGTCCATAAATTCAACAGGAGTGGTGATTTTTTTTTTCCTTTGAGACATTTCCATGGATGTGTTGAATTTTATCCTGCATTTGTTACTTAGCTTTCGAACACCTGGTTTATGTGCAATATTAGTGAAGTGACCGACGCTGTCCTGAACGGATCGGATCAACAATTGCAACACGCCTGTCGCCTGTTGTATGGCTGCCAACGCCTCCGAAAAGGGGCCGGCCTGGCCTATCTGCGGTTTGAATCCCGTTTGCGCCACATGAGTTGGGAGGATTTGTTCCATGAAGCCGTAATAGAGGTGATAAAAGAAATTCAGCAAGGTCGCGGGCCGCGCAGTAATCTGCATGGCTACTTTTTCCGTCTTTGTCTGAACAAGTGCCAGGGATTCTTGCGCAAAGAACCCCAAACACCGCTTCAGCACACCGCGTTGGACGTCATCGAAGTGGTTGTCCACTACACCAATAACGAGCAGCAAAAAGATCTTCACGCCGTCATGGTTGAATCTATTGACGCGCTAAAAACCCAATGCCGGCTCCTGATGTGGCACTATTACATGCAAGAGCCGCCTGTGAAAAACTACGAACAACTGGCGCGCGTCGTCAACCACCAGAAACACCCGGGCGACAAACCCTTGTCGCCCGATTCTGTACCCCAAACCCTGACCAACTGCCGCAAAAAACTGAGGCTGATCCTTCAGCAAAAACGTGAAGCGCTGTACGAATTGCTCAATTTGTAAAGCATAATCAAAAGCCCACATGGACAAAACCTACGCCGAATCCTGTCACAGATACCTCTACGGCCGCATGTCCGCCGCAGAAATCGAATCATTCGAACAGGCGCTCCGCAACGAGCCCGCACGCCAAAAGGCATACATCGATTTTATGTTGTCCGAACAGGCCAACCCTTACTACAATGATGAACAATTACGCGCCATCGCCGGCGCCGTCCGGGTCGACACCGGGCCCATGCCCCATCCGGCATTAAACCTCTGGGATCGCTTGTGGCTGTTTTGGGCACGGAACCCCTTGCTGACCATCGGATTCGCAACTTTGTTGGTGGCGGGCCTCGTCTGGGTGACCCGAACCGCTTGGGATCGTGCCGACTTGACGGAAGTGCAGAAACACATGATCAACCCCTTTTGCCTGAGTGTGGCGGGGAGCGATCCGGCCCCTGTGGACCATGAAGCCGTAACGAAACGCGCCTCGGATTTCTATTGCGGCGTTTCTTCCGGAGGGCGCGACAGCCTCGTGGCTTTGGTATCTGCATGCGACTCATTTTGTATGGCAAGCTACTACCTGGCGCATTGGGATTTGCGGGCCGGCGACTATTCCGCAGCGCGTGGCGGCCTGGATCAATGCCTGCAAAACCAGGCCTTTATCCGGCAGGCAGCGTACAACCGCAGCATCGGCACCCTGAAACTGAACCTGTTGCTGGCCGAACTGGGCGAGTCGCCCGCTCGCCGGTCGGACTTGTACCGGACGCTCTCCGACATGGTAAAAAACGACCCCGACTTTCAAGGACAACTCAACGAAGAAGCGCGCGAAAAAGCGGAGGAATTGCTACACCGGCTCATCCATTAGGTGCGCGCATATGGCCTCCTGAAATACGCCAAAAGCGCCCCGCCCGCCAGCAGCACCAATGCCAGGAGCGCCCCGTACACATAAACAAGGTTGTCGGAGTTGGTTCCGGCTTCATTCAGTACCATGGGGCTCGCATCGCCAATCAGCACAAGCCCGGCCCAGTCGAAAGGACTGCGGTCCGGGTTGCGGGCGAAATGCCGTTTGGCGCGCGTCAAGGCAACGTCTTTGGGTACACCATTGTTAATTTCGGCGTAAAAATTGGGGAAAATAGCTGCATTATTTTGGTTGTAAACCGGCCACAGGGTGGTCACAAAACTCTTCACCCCGGCCGTAGCGAGCCCGCGCGCCATGCTCAAGTTGCCCTCCGCACGCCTGAATTGCCCTTTGGAGGTTTCACAAGCGGAAAAACCCACAAAGTCAAGGTGGAGCGGTTCCGCATATAAATCGTTCAGAAACAACATTCCATCCTGTTGCTGTCCGCGTTTGACACCGGAAAAAGCGATGAAGTTGAAATCGGGATCCTCGTCATTGAGTACACAATGCGACGCGATGTGCACAGCGCTGTAGGTCTTGCTGAATGCCAAAAATTGTTTGGGCGTAACATCATCGCCTGCAAAGCAACGCAAAGACACTTTTTTGTTGATTTTTTCCAGTTCCCCAGCGTTGGGAAGCGGTGTCAGGGCGGACAGGGAGGTGCATAGTGAACTGGGTAGGGTAGGGTCGCATGGCGACGTTTCGGCCGCTGAAAAATCGGGGGCGAAGCCGGCCAGCGCGCGCTGGAGATGGGCCGGAATGGTTTTCCGGCGCATCTCCAGGAGCAGGTTGGCTGAGTACGCATAACTGATGTTGTATTGGTAGAGCACAAATCGCTCTGCGGCAACCTGCTCTGCCACTGTTCCTTTATCGTATTCGCGCAACAAGGCTTCAAAAGGCAAGGTGTGAAACGGTGCGTCTGCTACCACCACCACACGGGCATCTTTGGGCAAAAAAGCGGCGGCATCGGAGAGTAGCAACCGGTACAACGCATGCGCGGTTTTGCAAAAAAGCTTCTCCTGCGCTCGTTGGCCGGCCAGCACTGTAAACTGCTCAATTTGCTTTTCAACATCAATCGGGAGCGGGGTGGAGAGCAGGAAAAAAGTGTCGGGACCAACGAAAAAAGTGTGCAGGAGGCTATTCTGTACATAATACTCCAACAAGTACTGGCCAGGTTCGAGGATCTGGGCGCGTATGGTGTCGCTGTTCAGGTTGGATTGGTAGGACCGGTGGCTGAAATATTTGGGGTAGTGGTGTCGGAGTGAGTCACGGAAACTGCGCTGCGCTTCGAAATTGTCGAGCAATGCTTTCTTAAGATTTTCCATGACCGCGGGGCTTTCGCGTTGCAGATACAGCTCGTTTTTGATGTCGGCTTCCTGCGCTTTGAGCGCGTTTTCGCGGGCCTGCACCTGCGCAGGAAGCCGGTTAATGGCACTCTTGAGTCGAACAGCCTCCAACAGGGTAGTGGCTTTGCTGTTTTCAGATATGCTCAGCGCGTGATCCAGGTATTTTTTTCGGTTGGCTGTATCGAGTCGGGCAAGCGTCAGGGTCACGTCAAAAGCCTTGGACAAGTTTTCCTGCAGATCGGCGGATAAATTGAACTTTGCGTCGAAGGACAAAAAATCGGAGCGCATCCGGTCGGCAATAGGTGCAAGGGTGCTATAATCAGCAAAGGCCGACTCAAGCGCCTGAACGTTTTTCCGGTTCGCATGAAACATAGCCAAATGGGCCAACGCGCGGTCTGTTTGCAGCAAAAACAGATACGAAGGTTTCAACGCGTCGAGTTCTTCGTCTTCAGGTGTATCCGGATGCCAAGCCCGGTTGGGCGTCAGCCAGTAACGCGCGGTGTCGAAGTCGGCGAGCGCTTGCACCCATTCGCCGAGCGCATAGCGGGTTTCGCCGCGGTTGATGTACAAACCGGATCGAAGCAAATGCTCTTCGTTGTCGTTGCCTACGCTGTAAATGCCCTGATTCAGCATGTTAAGGGCCTGGCGATATTGCCCCGAGCGTCTGTAGAGCTCGCCCAGGTTTCGAAGCACGCCTCCGATTACGTTATTTTCTGCAGCAGCACTTCGGTATAATTCCAGCGACAAATGGGTGTGCACAATAGCCGAGTCGACCAGCCGGCGCCGGGCTTGGGGATCGAGGCCCTTGCCGAAATAGAGGCTGTCCTGCCAGACCGAACCTATGTCCAGGTGCAAACCAGCCAGTGCAATCGAATCCGCCCGGTTTGATGAATCATTGCTCCGCCCATGGAACAAACCTTCGTGTGCCATCTCCAACGCCCTGGAAAACAACTTTCGCTGCCTGAACAGGTCCGTACCCACTTTGAATACTTCCCACTTGAAACCCTTCACAACGGTTGCACTGCCGGGGTCATGCAGTATGTCGTACGCCTCCATCAAATAGTTTTCGGCGGTGCGGTACTCGCCCTGTTCACTGTATATGCGGGCGGTTTCGATGAGCTTCAGGTAGTAAGGCAGGTTCGCCGCGCTACCCTTTTTTATACAACCAAAGTAGTACAAAGAACTGTCTGTTGCATTCATTTGCGAATACAGAAGCCCCAGGTTGAAGTACGCACGCTGGATGTCCTTGTGGTCACTGTCCTGTCCATACACCTGTCGCCTGAGGTAAAGCGCCTGATGAAAACACGCTAGGGCGGAGGCCACATCGTGGTGCGCCCGGTTATAGGTGTTGCCGGCATCGTGATAGGCATTGGCCAGCAATATCGACGCACTGTCGCAGTGCGCCGGCAACTGACCTTGCAGCGATGTCAACATAGACAGCGAGACCTGATCATTTTCTTCCAATTGATCCAGACTTATCTGCCACGCATCCAGCCGGCTGCAATCCTCCCTGACCCCGCAGGCAGGGACAAGGAACCCTGCCGGGGCCAAAACAGCAAACCATATCCACGTTTGCCAGGGCAACGTTTTGGGTTGGGCATTAGAAGCAGTCATATTGAAAAAGGGCGTTCCGGCTACTGCAATACGCGCACCAGGACATTTGACCCGTCGGGGGCGACAAGCGTCTGTGGTGGTGGACCCATGATCAGGGCTTTCACTTCTCCGGGTTGCACCAGAGGGTTGCCGGAGTAGATAATGGCCGCCTTGCGGGCTACGAGGGGTGTGGCCATGGACGTGCCGTTGGCCCTGATGTTTGAAACGATGTTTCCGTCAACCGGCAGGTAGGGTGGGTGGGTGGTGAGCAACTGCTCGCCCAGGGTAACCACGTTCATACACTGCTGGTCGCTGCTCCAGTTCGAAAATCCGGCCATCTTATCCCCCGCCTCATTCAGTGCGCCAACCGAAATGACATTGTCGAACCTTTCGGCATAACAGGCGGGCCAGAATTTCACCTTTCCGTCCAGGTTCATCGTATCGTTGCCCAATCCGGCAACGACCAGCACCTTCATGTCGTTTGCTTTTTTGAGGAGCGGTTCCATCAGGGTCGGCCCAATGGTGTCGCGATAGCCCCAGCTCACGTTGATGATTCGGGCTTTTGCTTCGTTTATGGCGTAATACATGCCGCAAACCGCTTTAAACAAGCTCCCTTTGCCCGAATTGCCCTCGGTAAACCGAATGTTTACAACATTGATATCCGGATTTTTTCCCGGCTCCGGAAAGTTGGCATAACCGCAAAGTAATCCGCAAACATGGGTGCCATGTCCATTATTATCCAGCGGGGGCGCTCCGGGGTTGGTCACGTCAACGCCGAATAGGGTAGGGGAGCCTGCACAACTGGCGGTTGGCGCAGTTGGCCATAAGTAGTTGGTTAAGAACGCGTCGTACGGATGAACGCCGGCATCAATCACGGCTACAATCACCTGGCTTCCGGATTTGACCGTGCCGGCTATCGGGGGTTTGTATGCAGAATCCCGCTTGGGGTTGTCGGGCTTTCTGCCGGTGTCCTGCACAGGATGAAAATTCACCTCGAAGTTGAGGAACAACCCTTCGCCGATGGTGGTGGTGGTTGACTTCGAGCCTTCGATAACGCCGATTAGGTCAACCGTTGGACTGGCGCCGTTGTAGGTCCAAAGCTCCATCCGGGCGTCACAGTCACAGGAATCTTCCAGGACAAACCCGTTGCCGGCCAGGTATTGCCGCATGGAATCCACCCAGACAGAGTTACTGGTCTCCGAATAGTGAAAAATGACCGAATTGGCGTCAAATGGGCTGCAAATGGCTTGTTTATCCTTGTTTTCAAGCATCAGGGGCTTGCAATTCGCCATTGCAGCAGGGTTGGGGCAGTTGCATGGTTCTTCGCAGGCGAAGAAGGCTAGCAGAAAAAGGGCCAGCGCAGATGCGGCAAGGGAACTGGATGCCTTTGTTTGAGGGGGGATTTTCATTGGTTTTGACAATTTGGGTGAAAAAAATGCTTTCTACTGCAAATGTAGAAAAAAGATTACCAAACGTTGTGTATTAGTCTTAAGAAATCTTTTTCTTATTTATTTAACATAATATAAATTATAATGATAATTTTGAAGTCATTTTAACTCCTCCAACGCATACCATTCATATATTTTATAAACTTGCCGTCAATAATCCTTGTCATGCCGCAAAAAGTACAACCGTTCCCGGGAAGTTTTAAAAGAACTTTGCAGTTGAATTGGCAGCATAAAAAGCAAGAATCCACAACAAATGGCAATAGCAGGTTATCTGGCATCGGCACTGATCGGTGTATCCCTGGGTCTGATCGGCGGCGGCGGCAGCATACTCACCGTCCCTGTACTGGTGTATCTCTTCGGGGTTGAGCCGGTACTGGCAACCGCTTACTCCCTTTTTATAGTGGGTTCCACCAGCCTGGTGGGTACCATACCCAAGTACCGGGAAGACCTGGTCAACCTGAAAACCGCCGTCATTTTCGGCATACCGTCCATCCTGGCTGTGTATGCTACGCGGGCTTACCTGGTGCCCCTGATCCCCGATCCGGTGTTTGCCGTCGGAACGTTTGTGGTGTCGAAAGCCATGTTGTTGATGGGTTTGTTTGCCATACTCATGGTGTTTGCTTCCGTATCCATGATCCGGGATAAAAAGGTGACCGTAAACGAAGCGGTTCCCGATTCAACGCCGCAAAAATTCAACTATCCAATGATTTTGATGGAAGGTGGCATTGTGGGTGTGCTGACCGGACTGGTTGGCGCAGGGGGCGGGTTTCTGATCATCCCGGCCCTGGTGCTCTTTAGCAAACTGCCCATGAAACAAGCGGTAGGCACCTCCCTGCTGATCATTGCCGCCAAGTCGTTATTTGGCTTTTTGGGCGATGTTTCCCAATACCACTTCGACTGGCTGCTGCTGGGTACCGTCACCGCCCTGGCCATCGCCGGCATCTTTATCGGCAACCGGTTCAGCCGCAACATAGACGGCAACAAATTGAAAAAGGCCTTTGGTTGGTTCGTGCTCGTTATGGGCATTTACATTTTGATCAAAGAAATGTACCTTAACCCCGCTTCAGCAGCCGTGACGGGTGGTCACTGACGGAACCCTGGAAATTTCAGATTTCGTGTGACAACTGTCACGGCATGCGTCCCCTACCCTACCCTAACTTTGCAGTCCCAAACATTCACTCAAAACAACATAAAAAACGCACCATGTTTTTTCAACACGTTTATGACAAAAGCCTGGCCCAGGCCAGCTATTTCATCGGCTGCCAGAAAGCCGGCGTCGCAATGGTGATCGACCCTAAAAGGGACGTGGATACCTACCTCGATATCGCCCGCCAGAACAACATGAAAATCACCCACATAGCCGAAACGCACATTCATGCCGACTTCCTCTCCGGATCGCGTGAGCTGGCGGCCCTTACCGGCGCCCAGCTGTACCTGTCCGACGAAGGCGGTCCCGACTGGCAGTACCAGTTCCCCCATGTAGGGCTGCATGACGGCGACGTCATCAAGCTGGGTAATCTCTCCATCGAAGTGTTGCACACGCCCGGACACACGCCGGAAAGCATCAGCTTCCTGCTGACAGATCACCCGGCCTCCGACCAGCCGGTCATGCTCTTCACCGGCGACTTTGTGTTCGTCGGCGATATCGGCCGCCCCGACCTGCTCGAAAAAGCTGCCGGCATCAAGGGCACGCAGGACGCCGGCGCGCACCAAATGTACAAATCCATCAACCGGTTTGCCGCCCTGCCCGATTACGTGCAGGTGTGGCCCGGCCACGGCGCCGGATCGGCCTGTGGCAAGGCGCTGGGCGCCGTGCCGAGCTCTACGGTCGGTTACGAAAAGGTGAGAAACTGGGCGTTTCAGTATGGAACAAACGAGCCGGGCTTCGTGCAGTATCTGTTGGCCGACCAACCTGAGCCGCCCAGGTATTTTGCCATGATGAAAAAACTGAATAAAGTCGACCGTCCGCTGCTGACCGAGGTGCCGAAAATCAAAAAAATCAGCACCGACGAGCTGATCAACAACATGCAAAAAAGCGTGAAGTTGATTGATGCCCGCAACAAGATCGACTTCGCAGCCGGATTCATCCCCGGCAGCATCAACATCCAGGGCAACAACGCCTTCGCCACCTGGGCAGGCTGGTTCCTGACCTACGATGAGCCGTTCATGCTGGTGGCCGCTGACGCGCAAATCGAAGACCTCACCCGCAAATTGATGCGCATAGGTCTCGATAACGTCATCGGCTACGTGGATAATGTGAACGACTGGGCGGCCCAAACAGGCCGGCAACTTGAAACCGTGCCGGTTATTTCGCTGGCGGAATTCAAGTCCATCCAAGCAGAAAATAACCCGCAGGTGGTTGACTTGCGTGGCGCCGCCGAATATAAATCGGGGCACATCAGCGGTGCAGAGAACGTTTTTGTAGGCACATTGGAAAAGAATCTGGACAAGGTCAGCAAAACTGGAAAGGTCGTCATCCATTGCCAGGGCGGAGACCGGGCTTCCATCGCTTACTCCATCCTGAAAAAACACGGATACAACAACGTCCTCAACTACTCCGCCGGCATGAATGAATGGGTGAATACCGGCAACCCCATTGTGACCGAGTCGTAACAGGAGGGCCGATTATTGCCTTATTTTAACCCCAAAAAACCATGCGAAACATTCTATTCCTTCTGATCGTCGTCTGCACGACACCGGGGCTGTCTGCGCAAGCGCAACCGGCCACCACCATCGCTTTTGGCTCTTGTGGCCACGAGGACAAGCCGTGGCCCATCCTCGACACCGCCTTGTTGTACCGCCCCGATATGTTTATTTTTCTGGGGGACAACATCTACGGTGACACCAAAGACATGTCCGTCTTGCAGGCCAAATACCGGCAACTCGGCGAAAAACCTGAATTTCAACGACTGCGCAACCAAACACGGGTGTTGGCCACCTGGGACGACCACGACTACGGCTGGAACGATTCCGGACGCCACTACCCCTTCAAAGCCGAGTCGAAACAAATTTTCCTGGATTTCTGGGGAGAACCCGAAAATTCCCCCAGGCGCCAACACGAAGGCATCTACACGGCGTATCTTTTTGAGTACCAGGGCAAAATTTTGCAAGTCATTCTGCTGGACAACCGCACCTTTCGCGACGACCTGCTCCCCTGTCCCAATCAAAAAAAGAAAGACCGGCGCTTTTTTTACGATCTTGATTACCAGGTGCATACTTCGAAAGACTCCACCCTGCTCGGCGAAGCCCAATGGGCTTGGCTGGAACAGGAATTGCGCAAACCGGCTGATGTGCGCATCATCGGAACGGGCACGCAGTTCGGTATTTCATACAATGGGTACGAGGCGTGGGCCAACTTCCCGCACGAGCAGGAACGCATGTACGACCTCATTCGGCGCACCCGGGCCAACGGGGTGCTGTTCATCAGCGGCGACGTTCATTACGGCGAAATATCCAGGATCGAACCCGAAGGCCTCTACCCGATTTACGACGTCACGGCCAGCGGCATTACTTCAACCTGGGACTTCCCGACGCCCAACGACAACCGCATCGAAGGCCCTATTATGGACAACCATTTCGGCCTGATTTCCATTGATTGGCAACAAAAAGACCCGGCGGTGAAAATGGAGATTTACGACATCCGAGGGAATCAGCGGGTGGAGCATGGGGTGCGGCTGAGCGAGATTTCGTTCAAGTAAAATTCACCGCAGAGGCGCGGAGACGCAGAGTTTTTTGTCATTCTGGAAGAAACTTCTCTGCGTCTTCGCGCCTCTGCGGTGAAAAATCAT
>JANRJH010000018.1:0-224414 GCA_033764075.1 Saprospiraceae bacterium
AACCCCAGCGTCGTGCTCTGCAAGGATCGACAACTTTTGATCGTTACTGAAATTACTCTTTCGCATGTGTTCGCAATTTAGTGGTGAATTTACGTAATATCCTCTACTAAATTGTGGTATCGCGTTTTGGGGAGGCTACAATATATGCTATGATTGGTAAACCGCAACATGGTTTTAGTCTCAGATATGATGCGATTGTCTACATATTCTTTGGGAGAAGAGCCAATAGTATCCTTTAATGCTTGAATAAGATATTTTGGTGTAACGTGAAGCATGTCTGCAAAATCATTTATCGTCTTTGTTTCCCGAAGTTTCTCAGTTACCATATTCTTAAATTGAAAACTGATTAGTTCTTTTCTTGTCGAGAATGATTCTTTTGGATGATTGTTTCTCTGATATATTTCATTCACTTTATGAAAAAGTATTTGGAGATACAATTCAATAATAGGAAGACCACTTAATATGGGCTTTTCATATTCATATAGCATTTTCTCATAAATATCTGAAAGTTCAGAAAAATCAGCATCCTGAATAAACAGAAAAGATTCTCTTGATGGGTCAAGGATAGAAAAACGTTTTAAAGCTTCCGGGTTATCACTTGATATAGATATAAAAGGTGCTTTAAAATGAATCACATACCCATCCCAGTTAGGGTCTGAATCAAAGCGGATGAGTTGTCCTGGTTTGAAAAATACCAGTGCATAAAGATTCTCAAGATTATATTCCTGTTCATATATGCTCATTTTGAAATGCGCCTTTCGCATCAGTCCAATTTGGTAAAATGTTGTTCTAAACAAGGGCATCTCTTTTACTACCCCTTTGCTGATATCCCTAAAACGAAATACATGGACATCTTCACTTTTAGAATGCAGTCCCCCCTGAGCTGCATCATGAAAGTGATTAATTTCAGTGAACTTGTGTATGGATTTAAACGGCATAATCAAATTTGGATGATTAATTTAATTTAGTGGTGAACTTTTCAAGTACCTTCTCAAAAGTAAAACGTCTTTTCCCGCCAAACTGTTGGCTTCCACATCAAAAGCATCTTTCAAAATCTCCCGTCTTTTTTCGGCATCATCAATCCCTTTCAATTCTGACGTTGACTTTACCTTTTTTAGAGTGGTAAAATCAACAGGCAAGTTACATTTTTTCCCAATCGACTTCGCCAACTCATAAACTGGTTGGAGTTGTCGAGTTTGGTCGGATGGTGGTATCGGAATAATTACATCAAGTTGCCAACCTGCTTTGTATTTTTCAAGGAATGCTGCGGCTTGGCTTGCAATTCTTTCAATTCTATCAGTATCCTTTCGGTATTTAAGTTGAAAAAGGTCTTCTGCAATCGGCGGTCGAAGGGTTTCGAATTTGTTATGCCTAAAATCGTCAACTCCTATCAACGTACTTTTTGTTGTATGCAAATCCAAAGCGAAGCCCTTCGTCCAGTTACCGTTCAAAGGCAAACCATGTGGACAAATCGTTTTGTCTTTACTCAAAACGTGTGTACCATGAAACTCCAATACCTCCAAATTGACTTTGTCTTGAATGTCTTGAAGTGAAATATTTTTTATTTATATCAAGTGGGCAAGGCGGTTCAGTATACAAATGACCGTCTATCATGTAGACTTTTACTTGTTCGATGCCAAATTTTTGCTTGAACTCGGTTACGGTCATATTTGTATTTTTTTATTTTTCTTTTTGCTTCCAACTACCGCATAAACGCAACCAACGTCGAAGTAAACCCCGCATTGCATCTTTTACTTCGACGTTAGTTGCGTTTATGCTCGCTATGTCCGTCCCGGTTTTGCTCATTACCAGCTTCAATTTAGAAAACGTTTCGCGCCGCATAAGTGGGCAAAGGTGCATTTGCGAACTTACTTTTGGCAGGGTACAAATATCCAGTCCCTGGGGCATACAACCAAACCTTCCCGGAAAAATTATGTACAAAAAACAGGCTATGCTTCCAAATTATCTATCGGACTTTTTATCTCGTCCCTAGCCTGTGGCCATGCGATTCCTGTCACTTCGGCTCCCAAAGAATAAAAAGGATCGTACCTTCGCATCGCTGTGGCGGCATGCTCACACACGCACCCCATGCTCTCACCCACACCCACACCCACACCCACACCCACACCCACACCCACACCCACACCCACACCCACACCCACACCCACACCCACCCCCACACCCACACCCACACCCACACCCACACCCACACTGAATTACTGGTTCCCGGTTAACCCCGGGATGAAAAGGGAACCCGGTGCAAATCCGGGGCAGTCCCCGCTGCTGTAAGTTTCATACCGGCAAAAGCAAGCAAGGCCACTGGTTCAACCCGGGAAGGCGCTTTTGTGAAACGAGCCAGAAGACCTGCCATTGATTCGCTACCCAACCCAGGCTTCGGGTGAAAGCCGGCGGTCGGCCAGGTCGTGCCAACGCCCCGGCTTGCCCTCTCTTTTCCCGTTTGCCTTTCATTTTCACTTTTTACTTTTTAAAAATGAAAGTCAAACTCTTTTCCCTTTTTTTCCTGCTGTTGCTGGCAGTCGTCTGGACGGCCTGCAACGACGATGACGACGACGGCAGCCCTGCCGGCAGCAAATACGCCTCGGGCGTTTTTGTGGTGAATGAGGGCCCTTTTGGCGGCACCGGCACCATCACCTGGCACAATCCGCAAACCGGCGAGACGGAGCAGGACATTTTCGCGGCCAACAACAGCGGCGCCGTGCTCGGCCAGTTCGCCCAGTCGCTCACCTTTCATCAGGACAAGGCTTACGTCGTCGTCAATGGCGCCAACCGGATCGTGGTGGCCGACGCGAACACCTTTCAGTTCCAGGATACCATCGGCGGGCTGATCCTGCCCCGATTTATGCTGGTGACCGACGACAGCACCGCCTGGGTCACCCAGTGGGGCGCCGGCGGTCTCGACGGCAGCGTGGCCAAGGTGAACCTGAACACCCTCCAGGTGCTCAAAACCATCAAGCTGGGCAACGGCCCCGAAAAAATCGCTCGCGACGGTGACCGGCTCTACATCCCCAATTCCGGCGGCTTTGGCGTGGATTCCACGGTGTCCGTCCTCAACCTGATCACCGAAACGGAAGAAACGCGTATTGCGGTGGCCGGTAAAAACCCCTGCTGCGTGGCCTTTCTGTCCAGTACGCCGTATGTGCTGTGCCAGGGTTCTTACCTGGAGTCGCTGCCAACCGGCTATGTGGTTAACCTCACCACCGGGGTCTTTAACAGCACCTTCCCTTATGGCAACGACCTGGTTCGGGTATCGGACAACACGATGCGCTGGACCGGAGGGGGCAGCATCTGGAAACACAATGGAAGCAGCATTTCCGGATTTTTCAGCCAAAACGCCTATGGCCTGGGTTTCGACCCCGTCGGCAACCTGTTGTATTGCACCGATGCCGGCGACTTCATCTCCAACGGAACCGCCGTGGTGTACGACCTGGACGGCAACCTGAGGTTCTCCTTTGCCACGGGCGTTGGGCCGGGAGAGGTCGTCTTCCGATAGCACCCTGCCTGATTCGTGAACCGGTGGGGGCATGGCCGACAGGTACCCGTCCCCGCCGGTTCACAAATGCCGGAAAACTATTGTCTGCTTTTCCGGTTAAACGCTTAAACATACCCGCTATTCATGCGCTTATTTCCCGGAAAAAATCAGGATAAAATGGATCGCACCCGCATTACAGAGGCCCTGCGCCAGGTTCGCGACCCCCAGACGGGTCAGGATATTGTGTCGGCAGGCATGGTGGAAAGCCTGGACATCGACGGTAAAAACATCAACCTGAAATTGACCATACCGTCCTTGCAAATGCAGGGCAAGGCCGAGCTGAACTTTGCCTGCATCGGCGCCGTCAACGACGTATACCCCGATGCCCTGGTGAATGTGCACTTTGCCGCGCGCAGCCCGGGCAGCCAGGCCAACACCAGTATTGTGCCCCACATCCGGAACATCATCGCCGTCGCCTCGGGCAAGGGTGGCGTGGGCAAAAGCACGGTCTCCGTCAACCTGGCGCTGGGTTTGCAGAAGCTGGGCGCCCGCGTTGGGCTCATGGACGCCGACGTGTACGGCCCCTCCATCCCCACCATGCTCGGGCTGGTGGGCCGGCGCCCGCTGGTGCAGGACGTGTCGGGCCGCATGAAAATGGTGCCGCTGGATGCCTTCGGCATGCCGGTGATCAGCATTGGCAACATCATAGAGCCCGAGCAGGCGGTGGTGCTGCGCGGCCCTCGCCTCGCGGGCGTCATCAAACAGTTTTTCAATGAAGTGCTGTGGGAGCCGCTCGACTTCCTGATTGTGGACCTGCCGCCCGGCACGGGCGACGTGCAGCTCACCCTGGTGCAAACGGTGCCCATCACCGGCGTGGTGCTGGTCACCACACCGCAGGAAGTGGCGCTGGCCGACGCCGTAAAAGCCATGAACATGTTCCTGCTGCCTTCCATCAACGTGCCCATCCTGGGGGTGGTGGAAAACATGGCCTGGTTCACCCCGGCCGAACTGCCCAACAACCGGTATTTTATCTTTGGCGAGGGCGGCGGCAAAAAACTCGCCAAAGAGAGCAACTCCATCCTCCTGGGGCAGATACCCCTGGTGCAGGGCGTACGCGAAGGGGGCGACAGCGGCCGGCCGGCCATCCTGGAGTCCGGCACCCCGGTATCGCAGGCATTCCTGCAGGTAGCCGAAAATACGCTCCGGCAGATCGCGGTGCGCAACGAAATGCTGCCGCCCACGCGTTCTGTGGAGATGGAATAACCGGCTACCGGGACAGGAGCATCGTCTTGTAAACCGCCACAAAGTGCGTCACCGTGCCCCCCAGCACGAAGCAATGCCAAACGGCATGAAAATAGGGCACTTTACTCCGGACGTAAAAGAGCACCCCAACGGTGTAGCTCAGGCCGCCGGCAATCACCCACCACCAGATATCTCCGGGTACTTGCTGCCGCAAGGGGGCCATGATGAACAAGATCATCCAGCCCATGATCAGGTACAGCACCACCGAAACGGCCTTGAACCGGTCGGTGTACAGCAATTTGAAAACAAGCCCCAGCCCAACCAGGCTCCACAGTACCAGCAGGAAAATACCGGCCTGCCGCCCGGGCAAAAAGTTGGCAACAAGCGGGGTGTAGGTGCCGGCAATCAAAAAGTAAATACTGATGTGGTCGGCAACGCGCAAATTTGCCTTCAGGCGCTGGTCCTGAACGGCGTGGTAAAGGGTGGAGCTGATGTACACCATCAACATGCCCAGGCCAAAAGCCAGACTCCCCCAATACACGCCCGGCACGCCGGTCCGGTACGCCGGGATCAGCAGGAAAGGCATGGCGACCAGGCAAAAAACGACACCCAGGCCGTGTGTCCATGCGTTGGCCCGTTCTTCGCCGGGTGTTTGTGCTCTTTTAGGCTCGCGTTTGTTCATATGCGCATCAAAAATACTTCATTTCGAAAAAGCCATTCCCGCGCCCCCATCAGTCGTTTGAGCGTGGTTTGTCCGGTCAACACCTGCACCGTGTCATTTGTTTCCAGCGAGTACACTTCAGCAAACGGGGCGTCTTCCCACCTCGATGATGCGGGCATGCTCATGTACACCTGTATCGGGTAGTCGTTTTCATTTACGGTATGCCCGTTCAGCTGGTGTTTCCGGAAGCGGTAGCGGAAGCCGTTTTGCAGGGCTTGTACATCGGCCATGATGGCCGATCCGGTGGGCAAACTGCCGGCCCCGCGACCTTTGAAAAATTGCTCGCCGGAAAAAGACGCGTCCACGCGCACCGCATTGAACTCGTTGTCGATGTGGTGCAGGGGGTCGTACGCCGGCACCAGGGCCGGCATCACAAACTGGGCGAGCCGCCCCGGTCCGGTATGGCGCACATGGGGCAGCAATTTGATGCGCGCCTGCCGACTGCGTGCATAGGCCAGGTCGGTGGTCCGCAGGTGTCGGATACCCAGGCTGAGCACGTCCCACGGCCGGGCTGCATGGCCGTGGCTGTGCAGGCTGAGGAGAATGAGCTTGTACTTGGCGTCGTCGCCGTCTATGTCGCTGGCCGGGTCCAGCTCGGCAAATCCGGCCTCCTGGGCTTGCTGCAGGGCGGAGGCAAAGTCCAGGTTTTCCTGTTGCATGCGGGTGAGTATGTAATTGGACGTGCCGTTGAAGATGCCCTCGATGACGCCCAGGGGTTCGGCGCCGAAGTGCTCATCCATGGTGCGTATGATGGGAATGCTGCCACAAACCGCGCCTTCGTACAGCACCGGGGTGCGGTAACGCTCCTGCAGTTCGAGTATCTCGGGCAGGTAGTGGGCGACCATTTTTTTGTTGACGGTGATCACCGGCTTGCCGAGCTCCAGCGCGCGTCTGAGGATGCGAAAGGCCTCGTCTACTTCGGTGATGGTTTCAACGATGAGGTTGATCTGCGGGTCTTCCAGCACCTCCTCTGGTCGAAAGGTAAGCAGCTCCGCGGATACCGGACGGGATTTGGCGGGGTGTTTTACCCCGATTTTTGTTATGCGGGCCCGCGCGTCGGGGGTTTTTTCCAAAATCTGGTAAAAACCCTGGCCGACAACGCCGAGGCCAAAAAGACCGATGCTAAAGTTGTGCATGATTGGGCGGTTGGATGGTATGCTGGTGGAGGGTTGCCGTCCGGTCGTCGGCCGGCAGGAAATCGCGAAGGAGGGCCGTCAGCTTTTCTGTTTCCACCAGAAAGCCGTCGTGCCCCAGGGTGGAATGCATGGACTTAAACCGGGCCCGGGGTATGTGCTGCGCCAGGAAGCGTTGTTCGGAAAGCGGGAAAAGCACATCGGTGTCGATGCCGACCACCAGGGTGCGCGCCCGGATGGCCTGGAGGGCCCATTCCACCGAATGCCGGTTCCGGCCCATGTGGTGGCTGTCCATGGCCTGCGACAGTCGGTAGTAGGAAAAAGCGTTGAAGCGCCTGGATAGCTTTTCGCCCTGGTAGCGCTGGTAGGTCTGGGCTTTGTACGTGCCGAGTTGGGCTGTTTCATCCGTTTGTGTGGCCCCGTAAGCCCCGTAATGGCGGTAGGAAAGCAGGGCCATGGCCCGGGCCGCGCGCATACCGGCATCGCCGGCCTTTTCCTGCCGCTCCATCCAGGTGCTGTCGGCTTCAATGGCCATCCGCTGGGCTTCGTTGAAGGCGATGCCCCAGGGCGAATGGCGGGCGTTGGTGGCGATGAGCGCCAGGTGTGCGACGTCAGCACCCAACTGGTGGGCCCATTCCATGGCCTGCTGGCCACCGAGCGAGCCGCCGATGAGCAGGTGAATGCGGGTTATGCCGAGGTGGTTGCGCAGGGCCTCGTGGGCCGCCACCATGTCGCGGATGGTCAGCACCGGAAAATCGTGGTGATAGGGCAGTCCGGTCGCCGGATGCAGCGACAGCGGCCCGGTGCTGCCGTAGCACGACCCCGGGATATTGACGCAGATAATCCGGTACGCTTCCGCGTTGAACAGACAGCCCGGCCCAAAGAGGCCGTTCCACCAGTCGAATACGTCGGCGTTGGCGGTGAGGGCGTGGCAGACCCAGACGACGGGCTTGTCGGTGGGCCCCTCGTCCAGATAGGCCAGTTCCAGTTGGGGGAGTACGGACCCGTTTTCGAGGGGGAACGGGGTAGGGTGGACGTAAACTTTCAAGTGGGCGCTTGTTTGGTTGTGGATGACCCCTTGCCGGGCAATTGAAAAAAAGTTTCAACGGTCCGGCAAGGGATCGTACGGGTTTGTTCCGCCGCCGGCTCAGGCGTTCACCAGCGCCGGTACCTTGTCGAGCGCCTGTGCAAAGTCGGCAATGATGTCGTCGATGTGTTCAATGCCCACAGAAACGCGGAGCTGCGTGGGCACCACGCCGGCAGCGCGCTGCTCTTCTTCGTTCAGCTGCTGGTGGGTGGTGGCGGAGGGCTGGATGATGAGCGTTTTGGCGTCGCCCACATTGGCGAGGTGGCTCACCAGCCTGAGGTTGTCTACCACCGCTGTCGCATGTGCCTTGTCGCCCTTCAGCACAATGCTGAGCACGCCGCCAAAACCGTTGCGCAGGTATTTTTGGGCGAGCGGGTGGTGGGGGCTGGACGGCAGGCCCGGGTAGTTCACCCAGGCGACTTTGGGATGCTTTTCGAACCATTGGGCGAGGCGCAGGGCGTTGTCAACCGTGCGTTGCACGCGCAGGGAAAGGGTTTCGAGGCCCTGCAGCAGCAGGAAGCTGTTGAAGGGCGAGAGCGCGGGCCCGAAGTCGCGCAGCCCCTCCACCCGGGCGCGGATGATGAAGGCGATGTTGCCGAACGGGCCGTCGGTGCCGAACACATCCCAGAATTTCAGGCCGTGATAGCCTTCGGAGGGCTCGGTGAACTGCGGAAACTTGCCGTTACCCCAGTTGAAGTTGCCGCCGTCGATGATCACGCCGCCGATGCTGGTGCCGTGCCCGCCGATCCATTTGGTGGCGGACGCCACCACGACGTGGGCGCCGTGCTCGAGCGGACGGAAGAGGTACCCGCCCGCGCCGAAGGTGTTGTCGACGATCAGGGGGATGTTGTACTGGCGGGACAGGGCGGCGAAGCGCTCGAAGTCGGGCACGTTGAAGCCGGGGTTGCCGAGGGTCTCCAGGTAGATGGCCTTGGTGTTGGTGTCGATGTGGGCTTCGAAGCTTTCGGGCTTGTCCCCGTCGGCAAACCGCGCTTCAATGCCCAGCCTTTTGAAGGCGACCTTGAACTGGTTGTAGGTGCCTCCGTAGAGGTAGCTGGTGGTGACAAAGTTGTCGCCCGCCTGCAGGATGTTGTTCAGGGCGATAAACTGCGCCGCCTGTCCGGACCCCACCGCCAGCGCCGCCACCCCCCCTTCGAGCGCGGCGATGCGCTTTTCGAACACGTCGGTGGTCGGGTTCATAATGCGGGTGTAAATGTTGCCAAACTCTTTGAGCGCAAACAGGTTGGCGCCGTGCTCGGAATCGTTGAACACGTAGGAGGTTGTCTGGTAAATGGGCACCGCCCGGCTGTTGGTGGCGGGGTCGGGCGCCTGGCCGGCGTGGAGTTGCAGGGTGTCGAAGTGAAGTTGTGTGCTGTCGGACATGTGGTTGAAAATTGTTTATGGTTTGCGGAAAAAGAAAAAGGCCCCCCGGATACGATCCGGAGGGCCTTTTGCCATTTGCGTAATATTGGTGTGTTACAACCTGTTTTTACCCAATGGAACAACCCCGTCCGCACCGTTTACCGATGGAACCGCACAACAACAGCAACAACAAACTGCGTTGCCGAAGGTACCCGGGTTCATATGGACGTGGTTGGTTTGCATGGCGCAAAGGTAATGTAGTACTTTGCTAAAACGCAATGGGAGGAAGTGTTAAATCTATCTTAAAAGTTGAAGTTGATCCAGCAGGTATGTCCGTTGCACCACAGGCAGCAGGGTCAAGGCCGTAATGGCACAGCCCAGTGCCCCGTAAATCGCCTGAATGGGCACTTCAGGCCAATAGCCCAGCATGGCGATCTGGACAGCGATCCAGATCATCAATCCTAACCCGGAAGCAAGCGACAGGGTCCAGGCCCAATGGCGGTTTTTCCAAAAAGGCAAACCGGGCAGTGGCGCGGCCGGCCGCCGCAACAGCAGGCCTGCACCCGCCACCAGGGGCAACGCACCATTGACCAACACGAGGATTATGCCCGGTATGAAAAAGTTTCTGAAGGGCGATCCGGCCAAAACCTGGGTGGACATGTGCAGACTGGCGCCACTGCTGTCGGTCAAAAGGGACGCGCCGCCATAAAAAGCGCCCGCAGCGTTGAAAAACAGCAGGAAAATGAGCAGACCTGTGTACAATGATTTCATGGCCATGGGCGTATGGACTTGTTTGCTGTAAAACAACAACAAATCTGCGGAATTCATCATTTTTGCAGAAAAACACCAGTATGATGAGAACGATATGCCTGCTCACCCTGCTGCTGGTTTATTCCTGCAAGCGGACTGAAATTGAACCTGCGGTTGCGTCGCCTGACTTCTATGCCACGCTCATGGATACTACGGCCACCTATGATTCTACGCTCGCACGGCAGTTTGGCGCCGACGCACTCGGCATGAAAACATACGTGATGGCTTTCCTGAAACGTGGCCCCAATCGCAGCCAGGATTCCGTCGAAGCCGCCCGTTTGCAGCGTGCGCATCTAGACAACATCACTCGTATGGCCAACATGGGTAAACTGCTCGTTGCCGGACCATTTCTGGACGACGACGACGTTCGTGGCATTTACGTATTCGATGTGGCCACCGTAGAAGAAGCCCGCGCCCTGACAGAAACCGACCCGGCCATTCAGTCCGGCCGGTTGGTCATGGAACTGCATCCCTGGTACGGGCCTGCTGCCCTGAAATGCCTGAGCCCTCTGCACAAACGCATCGAACGCAAGTAGCCTGGCCTGGTTAACCCTTACGCCTAAACCCCCGGTATCTCCCGGTTGCGAAACGCATCCATGAACAGTCGGTGGTCGTTCCGGACACATTCGGCATACCGTTCGCTGAAATCGGCGATGTACGCAACGAACGCCGCTTCGCGCCCGTCGAGCACACTGTGAATGGCCTCTTCGGTAGAGTAGTCGATCAGCGTCTGGTCACTGTCTTCATCCGACACGCAGTGAATCTTGGCGACACAGCGTCCGAGGCTTTCGACCACCTGAAGAACGTCGTCCAGGTCGTTGATGTCACCCCAGTCCAGATCGGCGGTGTACGGGGAGATTTCGGTGACGAACATACCCTTACCGTTCAGGCTGGCGTACCCGAGGAACGGATCGGCGTTTGCCTGCAAGGCGCGCTGGGAGACCGCGGTGCGCTGTCCCTCATGGGTGAAATAAGCGGCTACCTTCTCGTCGTTCACGTATTTGGCGGCTGCAGAGGGCAGTGCCACCTTCATGGACAAAATGATGTCGTTTTCAAGGGCCTCCGTTTCGCCTTCCAGCAGCACGCTGATGATCAGGAGGCCTGCCGAGCCAATACCCAGTCCTTTGCGCCGGGCGATGTCTTTGATGGTGTACGTCATTTTGGAGCGCCTTTTCCGCTTTGGAATGGTTTCGAAGTATTCCATGAGGGCAGACTGGACGTTCAACTTTTCAGCATCGGTGAGCTGGATAAAGTTGAAGTTGTTTTTGAACTGGCGGTCGCCGTCTACGATGTCCGTCTCGGCATTCAGCAGCCCCACTCGGGTGAGCTGGCGCCCGTTTTGCAATACTTCCAGCACAGCGCCTTCTGCATTGGCCATGTTCAAAACGAAATTGTGGTCCTTCGTGGTGGCAAAGCGCGCCACCTGCCGCGCATAGCTCTGGGCGGCGGTGGTCACCACGTGCCTTATCTCGGCGTCCGACATGGCCTTTTGGTAGCCGATCAGCGCCAGGCTGGCGCACAGTCGTTTTACATCCCAGGTAAACGGTGCGACGGTGGCCTCGTCGAAGTCATTCACGTCAAAGATCAGGGCGCCGGCGCCGTTCATGTAAGTGCCGAAGTTTTCAGCGTGCAGGTCGCCCTGTATCCACACCCTGCTGGTTTTGTCGTTCAGGAAAGGGTCGTTGTCCCGGATCACGTCGGCATAAAACAGGGCTGCCGAGCCCCGGTAAAACGCAAAGGGCGTATCCGCCATCTTGCGGAATTTGCCGCGCCAGGCAGCGGGGTCGCCGGCAATCAAATCGGCATAATTGTCGGTAAAAGATTTGATGATAAAGGCTTTTCGGGACTCGGGGTTTTCGTTTTTGATTTGTTCGGTAATGCTTTCCATGTTTTCAGTTCAAATTACGTTTGTTTTTCGCATCGGCAGGGTAGAGCAGGCGGGATTACACAATTGTTTGCCCGGAACAAGGAGCATGCCAAAAGGGCAGGCAAAATTAAACTTAACGGATCACCGAACGGCCTGTGTTCAATAAATTTAAAAAAAATTTAATGAGCATATTTTGCCCGGTCTGGCTGTTGGCCGCACGATGCCTGTTTTGGGCAAAATATCCGTTTTAATTGCCCTGCGGCGAACAAGTATGTTGTATGTGGGTTGTCATGCCATGCAAATACTCGATGCTTACCTCCGCGCCAACCGCATGGTCGAAAAGGAATTTCAGCGGGCGGTGCTCCCGGTGGAGGGACACATCCCGGAGGAGATCGCCGGCGCCCTGTACCGAAACGGCAACGGTCGGTTTGCGCATCAGGGCGTGGTGTACAACCACTTGTTCGACGGCGACGGCATGATTTCGGCCTTTTATTTTCAGGACGGGCAGGTGCGGTACAGCAACCGCTACGTGCATACCGCCGAATTCGACGCCGAAGAGCAGGCCGGGCGGATGCTGTACCGCAGCTTTGGCACCAATATTCCGGGCGGATTCCTGAAAAATGCGCTGCGCGTACGGTTCAAAAATGCGGCGAACACCAGCGTCCGGGTGCACGCGGGCAAACTCCTGGCGCTCTGGGAGGGCGGACTGCCGCACGAAATAGACCCCGAGACCCTGGAGACCAAAAGCCGTTTTCACTACAACGGCGCCCTGCTCAACCCTTACTCTTTTTTCGACCGCAGGATATTCCCCGAGCTGCCCTTTTCGGCCCATCCGAAAATTCACCCCGCGTCGGGTGACTTGTACAATTTTGGCACCCTGCCCGGCATCTCCCAGCGGCTGATGATCTACCGGGTCGAGGCCAACGGCACGGCCCACATTCACAAAGCGGTGCCCATGCCCGGCGTCATTTTTACCCACGACTTCATCCTGACCGAACAACTGAACATGCTTTTTTTCCTGACGCCGGTGCGGTTCGAACTGTGGAAAGCGTTTCTGGGCATGTCCACTCCGGTTGATTCCATCCGGGTGAATCGCGACAAGCCCACCAGCGTGCTGCTGATCGCCGGCGATGCGGTGGAGCGGTATGAAACGGATTTTGGTTTTATTTTTCACTACGCCAACGGCTTTGACGCCGATAATGGCAACGTGGTGGTCGACGCGCTCACCATGCCGGACTTTCCGGACGCCGGCGTGATCAACAACCGGGGCGGAGCACTGGAGGCGCCCGCCGGCAAACTGACCCGGTATACCATCAACCGACAAGACCGAACGGTACAAAAAGAAATCCTGAGCGAATGCCCGATGGAGCTCCCGTACATCCATCAGGATTTTGTCGGCAGACCCTATCGCTACTTGTGGAGCATAGGCGACCCCGCGGGTATCAGGAGGCCCTTGTTGCACAGCGTGTTGAAAACCGATGTGCAAACCGGACAAACGATCGTCAAAGACCTGTACCCGATGCTGCCGGGCGAACCGGTGCTGATCCCCGGGAAAAACAGCCAGGCTGAAGACGACGGGTGGATTGTTTACATGGCTTTTCACCCCGAAAAAGAGGAAACGACCCTGCACGTCTGTCTGGCATCCACCCTGGAACAGATTGCCGTGGCCAGGCTGCCCCACAATACGCCGGTGGGGTTTCATGGTACGTGGGCGGCGGCGGATGTGTTGGGGCGCTGTTGAGGGTAAGTCGGCTTGTGAGGCCCCGTTTTCACCGTGCCAAACTGCTATACCATCTGTTTTTCTCTCTTTTTTCAGTCCGAAACCTTATCCGGAAAGTATTTTATCATCAGATTCTTCCAGTCCGGCAACGCGCGAAGCGGGGCGAGATCGGTGTCGCGTTCCAACTGCTCAAAGGTGGCCTTTTTCTGGAGGGCCAGCTCCACCTGCTGCAATGCCTCGTGGTGTTTGTTCTCCGCCTGAAGCAGGTATGCCATACCCAGGTAACCACCAAAGTGGTCGGGATCTAGCGCAAGGGCCTTTTCAAATGCTTCTTTGGCTTCCGTCCGGTGCCCCATTCGGAAGTGCCACGTGCCAAGGTTCTTGTGCACGTGAACAGATTCCGGGTTTATCGCTATGGCGCGTATCAAGGCAGTTTCTGCCTCGGCATATTGTCCGGTCTGGAGCAATGCAAAGCCCAGGTTATTCCAGCCTGTGTATTTGGTCGAATCCAGGGCTATGCTTCGGCGGCAAACGGCAGCCATTTCAGCGTACTTTCCGGAATTGCTGTATACCAGTGCGAGGGAGTTGAAAAAGTTGACAACGGTAGAGTCCTTTTGGATGGCCATCAGGTAAGCGGCTTCGGCCTCCGGGAAATTTCCGGCTTCGGCATAGACCTGGCCAAGGGAACTCCATCCATAAGCTATATCCGGGGACAGCTCTGTGTATCGTCGGCGTGCATGTATGGCTTCTGCATAGCGTTTCTGTTTGAGGTATATTTGTCCAAGCCCGTTCCATGCGGCGACTCCTTTCTTATTTTTTTCCAACGCTTTCAAAAACACCTGCTCTGCTTCCGCCAGTTGTTGTTGCCGTAGCAATGCCCAACCGAGTCCATTCCAACTTTCATAGGCTTTTGGCGCTAATGCAGTGCAACGCCGCGAAGCCTTTTCCATTTCGGCGAATTTGCCCTGCGCAAAATACAGCCAGGCCAAACCATTCCACGCCCTCGTGTCCAATGAATCCAGCAGGATCATTTTATGGTATGCCCATTCAGCCTCGGTATACCGTTTGCTTAATCGCATGGCCATGGCATAATTTTTCCACCGGTGAACAGAAAAGGAATCAACGGAAACATACTGTTGCAGTATCCGATCGAACATTTCCTTTTCCTTCGGGTCGTAATACCCCATTCGCAGCATTTCCCAGTCGATATCCGACAGTCCAGCCGGGTTTTCTTCCATCTTTTGTATCCCGATCCGCATGGCCGTCTCCCGGTTTTGGGTGGCTTCGGTTTGTCGCCCAAGGTCGGTAAGGGGAAAGGAGCTCATGTACCAGGCAGGAACGAAGGTTGAGTCCAGTTCGATCGCACGCTGTAGACGGCTTAATGCCATTTCCGGATTGCGTAAGGGATCGGAAAGGTATTGGCAACCGACCACGTAGTGAAATATGGGCCAGTTAGGCACTACATTTTCCAATCTGCTTACGTAATATGCCAGGCTGTCTGCTGAAGTTTCCAGCCAGCACAGGTTTAACCAGGCGAAGGCAGCCGTTGAATCCTCGGCGGCCGCTTGTTTTAACAATTTGATATCCAGCAGCCTGGCTGAGTCGCCAGGTATGTCCCAATCATAAACGGCATAGCTTTCGAAGTATAGTCCCTTTGCATGCAGGTTTTTGTAGTAATAGTGCCTGTCTCCCAGCAGTTCGGCCGCCCGAAAGAACTGATTGGCCAGCAACCGGTAGTTGATTCCGATCTCATTTTCCAGCACATCAAATGCTCTCAGGTCTCCACTCAGATACTGGTTGAGCACTTGCTGTCCTTTGTCCATCAGCGCAGCGGCAAAATTCCGTGTCATCAGTCCGTGCAACTCGGCCAGTGTCGGTTCTCGTATTAATAGTTTGTACAGGGAGTCGGCGGTAGGGCCAACACCGTCACGGGCTTCCAGGAGGTCGCCGCGATGGAGGGCAGCGGTGAACGCACTGTAAAGCGCCTGGATGGTGGAGTCGGCGTCGGAGAGGGCGAGTTCTTCCAGTCCTCTGGCGTCAATTTTGGCAAACGCTTGCCCGGCTCCTGCTTTTTGGTCTTTCCAAAGGGCCATCTGCACTGGATCCACACGTGCAATGAGCGTGGCTTTGCCACCCACGGTGAACGGTATTTGGGTGTGTGGCGCCGTTTCGGCGGGCACCCGGTCTTCGAGGTACCGACCCAGTTCGAGCAGGTTTACCGTTCCGTCTGCGTTGGCGTCGGCCAGGCCGTAGAGCGCGTCTATCAGGTGAAAACTGAACGCGCCACGTCCGCCGCCCCACTGCTCACCTTCGAGGCTGTATTCTTCGGGCTGGCACGACAGGATTTTGACCTCGTTGGCAAACTGTTGTGCCAGGGCCGCTGAGGTGGCCTGGGTGCCATTTACGGCGCTGCCCGCCAGTTTGCCCGCCCGGCAGGCGTCGGCCACCACCACCACCTGAACGCCCGATTCGGAGAGCGTGGTGATGATGTCCTGCAAATACGCCAGTGCGCAGGCGCCGGCAGCGTAAACGGAGGGTGGTGAGTCCCAGCTGAGCCAAAAGCCGCGCTGGAATTTGGAGATGCGCTCCACGTCGCCGTGTCCGCTGAAATAAATAAGGGCCAAATCACCGGGCCGGCAGTCGGCCACCAGGCCGCCCAATGCCGCGATGATCTTGCCGGCGGTAGCATCTGCGTTGAGCAGCACCTGGAGGCGACTTTCCGGCACGCTGCCACCCGCCGGTGAGCGAAGCCAGTCGGCGAAAGCAGTGGCGTCGCGGTCGGCGAACCGCAGGTCGGGAATTTGCGGATTCTGGTAGTCGGAGATGCCGATCACCACGGCCCTCGTGGCGCTGTTCGTTTTGACGTTTTTGTTTTGGGTGGGAAAAGGGGTGGCGCCTTTTTCGATTTGGCCAACGACCCAGCAGGGCAGTAACAGACACACTAACAGAAGAATCTTCATTCGGCAGGCATTTTTTGTGGTAATCCGTTAGCGGTTAGGGCGCCTTTCTACGATGCGCTTTGGCACAAATTTACTCACTTATTTCGTGCAAACGCCTGACGAAAAGTAAAAAATCTGAATTTTTTGCTGCCAAGTATCTCCCTGCCAATTCCGAAGGGTCGCACCATATCACCCCTGTGGCAGTTCCTTTATTAACCTGCGATTTTTCGCATGAACAATTCAAACGGTCCGTTTTTATATTTTCTTGCCCAAAGTTTGCTGAAGTAAAAACTGGCGATAAAATAAGCAGATGCAAAGGCAAAAATAATTAAAGGGTGAACTGCTGATTGCTCATCTATTTTCCCTTCCAATTCTTTTCCCGTCATCGCTGCAAAAATGACCATACCTATTGTCAGGTGTGATATGTAATGCGTCAAGGTCATCTGTCCTGTTTTTGCCAAATCACTTGCCATTTGATTTTCAGACAAAAACTTACTGATAAACATAAAAAAGGCAATCAGCATTAGCCCAAACCCTGTTGTGCTTAAAATAAACGGCAAAAAAGGTGGCAAGTAATCTGCCTGGATGAAAAACTTCATGTCTTCGCTCATTGGCAACTCCTTTGATACGAGCTGTAACACTGAAATAGAACCAAAGAGAACAAGCCCGGTTATGAACATTTTGAATTGCGTTTCCGGCAATGTCCAATCCAATCTTCCCAAATACATACCAACCGTAAAGTATGCCAGCCAGGGAAAAATGGCATTCCAACCGTTGTAAAATGTATTTCTTAAAAACCCATTTACCGTCCAGAAGTCTTTGTACTGAAGTGTTTCAAAGTTCCACCCAGTTTCATAAGGGAGCACCAGCAACAGGCCATGAAAAATAATAACGGCTGATGCGGCTGCCAATAAATAGTACTTTTTATCAAGGAATAACAATAACGCAGCGATGTGCATGTATCCACCGTAAAAGTGCAATATGTCGGCAGGCCACCACAGGAAAAGCAGGAGTCCCAATACGAATAAGAACCAGGCCCTTTTCATTATCGTGCTTTTCAGTTTACTTCGCTCTTCGGTTGTGTAGGCGGGCCTGTTGGTCATTAATGCCACGCCCATACCTGCGAGCATCACGAACACCGTGCTGGAATTGCCGTTAAAAAGTGACAGGAACTTGCCCGGCAAACTCACGTCTTTGTAATTGCCAAATACGATGTTGAAATTGACAATGTACATTCCAAAAATCGCATAAGCCCTGGCGAGGTCAAAGCCTATTATTCTCTTGTTCATCTCCATTTTATTTGATGTTGAAATTCAGGTGCAAAATTCAGGCGAATTTTAAAACCTTCATTTGACTTACATCAAATAATCAGATTTTGGCTCTTATTCTGCTCAGGGTTTCAAGCGAAATGCCCAAATATGAAGCAATGTAGGTTAATGGTATGTTTTGGAGGATATGCGTTTGTTCATTTATCAACTGTACATACCGTTGGGTGGCATCAAGTGTATGAAAATCAAACAACCTTTTTTCCAGCCACATGGCATAATACTCTGTTAAGAGCAAATCCAGTTCTATCAATTTGGGGAACTTTATTTTAGCATTTTGAAAGGCGTTGTATTCTGTCTGTAAGACATTCGTATCTGTCAATGCTTGAATAAATTCACTGCCTGGCTTCTGATGGCAATAACTGTCAAACGACACAGCAATATCGTCTGCAAAGAAAAATTCTGTTGTAATTTCTTTCCCATCACTGTGATAAAATTTCCTCAGAATGCCTTTTTCAACGGTGAAACTATACCTGCATATCTCGTTTTGCCGCAAAAGGGTCTCGCCTTTCTTGTAGGTCTGTGGTTTGGAAATGCCCGCTAATGCAGCACGGGTATCTTTGTCAAGGCGCTCAATAAAAGCGTGTATTTTGTTCAGGTACTCGTGCATTTTTGTTTCCGTTGGATCTTTTTTGAAGGTGAATGAGTTCATGCACCATTGTCCCAAACAACTGGACATTTTTGAAAAAGGCGGAAAAAGCGAGACTTTTGTGTTGCCTGACGACGCAATAATCTATGCTTTACCTGTACATGCGCAAATTTAGCGCACTTAACGAGAAATACGGTCTTGGCGCTGTGAAGGAAAGATTTTGGTTGATACGTTGTTGTTGTGCAATATAGGCGTTTTGAAGTAGCAATCTAAAAAAGCGTTCAAATTTTGGAACACGTTCATACAGTTTGTCAAGGTCTGACTTTGTGATTTGCAAAATTTCTGTGTCTTCCAATGCATCAATAAAATAAGTCGCAGGGCTTTGTTTCAGAAAACTGTAAAGGTCACCAACCCACCAATCTTCAATTCCAAACATTACGATATGCTCAAACCCATTGTCGCCAATGGTGTAAGTCCGCAAACAGCCTTTGACAATAAAATTTTCAGTCTTGCAAATGTCGCCTTGCTTTAATAAATAATAGTTGCGGTGTCACTCACTGCCAGGTTCATGTGAAACGACGACTGGCACCAAGGGGTACCCTTACAGACAAGTTACCTTAAAATACCCTGCCGCCTTTCAATTTAAACCAGATGTTGCGCACCTTGAGGATGTTGCCCACGGGGTTTTCGTCGAGCACCACCAGGTTGGCCTCGTAGCCCTCCGCAATGCGGCCGATCTTACGGTTGGGAAAAATGACCTGAGGGGTGGTTTCGCACATGGCTTGCAGGGCTTTGGGAATGTTGAGTCCGCCCAGTTGAAACCAGTAATTGAGCTCGTTGCGCGCCGAGCGCTGGGGGTCGCCGGAGCCCATGCACACCTTCACATTGCTGTTGAACAGGCGTTTGAGCGTTTCCGACTGGTGCGTTTGCACGGCTTTGCGGTCGGCCACTTCCCGGTGCTGGGTGAGGGCGAACAGCGGCGCCACGGCGGTGCCTTTTTTGACCATCAGGGCCAGGTCTTCGTCGGAGAGCCGGTAGGCGTCGGCGCTGCCCTTGCCGTCCCAGTTCGCACCCGGCAAGCCCAGCAGCGCGTCCACGCCCAGGCTGAGCGCCAGGCGCACGTCGGCAACGGTTTCGACGTAGGCAAAGACCGGTATTTTGGCTTTGTGGCCGTTTTTCGCCAGCATTTTGGCCACTTCGGGGTTCATGCCTGGTTGTGCCTGCGCGCCGGTGTTGCGCAGGTACAGGATGAGCGCCTGCGGTTTCTGGTCGATGAATTGCTTCCACTTGTTCGCCGGCTTGTTTTTGGACAGGAAGGGCAGCAACGGTTGTTTGACGTCTTCCTTGGTGTCGAATGTCCAGTAAGCGTTGCCGGCCATCATGCCGGCTGCGATCAGCTCGTCTTTTTTGCGGGCGATGGATTGCTCATCGTACACCTTGGCAAATTTGGCCTCCGCCGCCAACACGGGCGCTGTGCCGCTGCTGGTCGCCAGTCCGTTGGCGTAAGCCGCTTCGGGGCGCTGCCCGGTCGCCAGTACCTTTTGCGCTTCGGCGCGACCCTCCAGGGTATTTTCGGCTACGAGCAGGTACAGAAAACCTTCCTCGGCGTACAGGTCGGCCACGTTGCCGGCCAGGTTGTTGTCTGCAATGCTCAGGCAGAGGGCATCGCCCAGGGCCGGAAGCACCCACCGGCCGTGGAGGTCTATGGTTGTGTCGATCTTGGAAGGTGTTTTGGCGCTCAACACGCCGTTCACGCTGTACCAGACGCCTTCCTGAAACGCGCTGCCGTTGTAAAACTGGCCGTTGCGCAACTCCACAACATAGGGTGTGGTTTGTGCGGCGATTATCGTCAGATGAAGGGTCAGCAAACTGCTGATCAGGATGCGCAGGATCATGTTTCTCAATGTGCGGGTTTTAAAAAGCGCAAAGGTAGCGCAATTCCGGAAAATCGGACAGGGGTTCATTCCTCGACGGAAGGCGTATTCGGCGCGTCGTAGTCGATCTTGCCCCCCCAGGCGCGCATCTGGCGCATGATCCACTGCTGGCGTTGCCGAACGTACGCAGAAGGCTTGGCCACCGAGTAACGCAAGGGGTTGGGCAGCACGGCGGCCAACAGGGCGGCCTCTTCCCGGTTGAGGTTTTTGGCCGGCTTGTGAAAGTAAAAATGGGCGGCTGCCTCGGCGCCGTAGACGCCGTCACCAAATTCAATGACATTCAGATAGTTGGTCATGATGCGTTTCTTGCTCCACGCCAATTCGATCAGAAAGGTAAAATAGACTTCGAGCCCTTTGCGCACCCACGAGCGGCCCGGCCAGAGAAAAACATTTTTGGCGGTTTGCTGGGAAATGGTGCTGGCGCCGCGCTTACGCTTCGACTTCTGGTTGTGCTTGTATGCCTTTTCAATGGCTTCCAGGTCGAACCCCTGATGCTCCAGAAAGAGTTGGTCCTCGGCGCACACTACCGCCAACTGGAGCTGAGGGGATATGTTCTGCAGCGCAGTCCAGTCTTTGTACAGGCGGACGTCCCGGTCGGCATCGCCAGCCTGCTGCGCGGTGCGGATGACCATCAGCGGGGTCAGTGGCACCGGCAAAAAACTGTAGAGCAGCACCAGCGCTGCGGTAATGCCGAAAAAATAAAGGCCCGCTTTCCATGTCAGGCGCCACAACCAACGGCCCCACAGCAGCCTGCCGTTTTCGTTCTGGGGGATGGTTCGATACGTGCGGCGCAACCAGCGGGCTACGGGATTGCTCTTTTTGGCTTTGGATTTCGGAACTTGCGCTTCCGGCACAACGGGTTGCGAGGCCCGGGCGTCCGTGCCCGGAGGAAGTCCTGAGTCGTGGTTCCTGTTTTCCGTATCCATGGGTTGAAAATGACGGCACAATGTAAATACGGGTTTGCCGAAATCCCAAATCCCCGATGGCTAAAATCCGCCGTCCATGCCCTCCATGTTCGTTTTGGTGTTTTTTCGTTTGAACAGCGAGGCGTCGAACTTGCCGAAACGCCAGGAAAAATTCAGGCTGACGAACTGGGGGTCGCGGCGGCTGTACTGCTCCTGGATAAACGTCCCAGTCTCGCTGTACGAACCGCGAACACGGGAGCGGAACACGTCGCGCACGCTGATGTTGATGTTGGCGGTGCGGTTCCACAAGTCTTTGCGCAGCGACATGTCGACAAACCACACCGGCAGGGTGTAGCCCTGTGCCGTGCTCGACGGGCCCCCGTGCCATCCGCCGCTGCGGTCTCCACCGCCGACGGCAATGGCGGTTCGGCTTTGGTAGCTTCCCGACACCTGAAAGGTCATCTCCGCCGGCAGTTTCAGGTTTACGTTCTCCTTGACGAACCAGGAGAACTGTTCGTTGCGGAGTTCGGACTCTACGTTGGTGGCGTCAACAATCGAGTTGTACAGGTTCAGGTTGGTGACCAACTCGATTTTCCCTTCCCGGAATGTGTTTTTCATCGTCCATTCGGTACCCAGTGCCTGGCTTTGGTTGGCGTTGACGTAGGTGGAAACCACGACGTCGCGGTCCAGCACAGGATCGTAGGCGGAGAACTGGTAATTGGTAATCAGGTCGGTGGACAGCTGATAGTACACCGATACCAACAGGTTGTGTTGCTTGTTGAAAATGTTCTGGTAGGCCAGTTCAACGTTGTTGGTAAATTCGGGTCGCAGGTTGGGGTTGCCCACCTGCAGCAGCAGCGAATCGGAGTAGTCGGGGAACGGGATCAGTTGAAAAAAGTTGGGCCGGTTGATCCTGCGGGTGTAGCTGAGTTGCAGGTTGTCCTCCTCATTCAGCTTATAGGTGAAAAATGTGCTGGGGAACAGGCTGAGCGGGTAATCGTTGGTGAAAGAGGTGTCTGCATCCGGCAGGTCGCCTTGGTAAAAAGAGCTTTCCACGCGCAGGCCGGCCTGATAGCCCCATTTTTCAAACGACTGGGTGTAGGTCGTGTATGCTGCGTACACCTGATCGGTGAAACTGTACGCGTCGGCAAACCCGGGTATGCGGTTGAATTCACCGCTGTTGGGGTCCAGCTGAAAGTTTGCGTTGTCGCTGTCGAACGTGCGTACGGCGCCGCGCGCACCGTATTCCAGTTTGACGGATTCGGTGATCGGGTTTACCCAATCCGTTTGGCCGGTGATAAAGGTATTTCTGGTGTCGGTTTCCTGCTTCTGTTGCCCGGTCGGGTAAACACCGAAGTAGTCGGTCTGGAAAAAGCCGTCATTGCCCGAACGGCTTTGGTTCAGGTTCAGGTCTGCCGTCCACTCCTTGCCGGGTTTGGGCGACAGGTGTTTGAACAGGATTTGCCCGCCGTAATTGCGCCAGAAGCGGTCGCTTTCGGTATTGCGGAGCGAAAAGCCGGTGTACACCTCGCCGTTGTTGAAGGTGTCGGTTTGGATGTCAATTTCGTCTTCGGAATCGAAGTTGCCGCCGTTCATGTTGCCCACAAAAGAGAGGGTGTTCCGGTTATCCATCAGCCAGTCGACGCCACCGCGCACGCTGCTGAAGTAGCCGGTTCGTACGCCTTCGTTGTCCTGGTATACGTTGTTTTGGGGCACGCTCGACAGGTTCTGGCGATCGGTTTCACCCCAGGTGAGGGATTTGCGGCCGCGGTAGTTGAGGCCAAGAAAGGCGTTGAACTTACCTTCGCGGGCGTTGAGGTCGGCGCCGAAGTTGAACTTGCCGCGCATGTCCACCCCGGCGCGCAGGTTGCCGTTGTAGCCGAGCCGGCGCTCTTTTTTCAAAACGATGTTCACGATACCGGCATTGCCGCCTGAGGCGTCGTATTTGGCGGAAGGGTTGGTGATGATCTCTACGTTGTCAATGGCGTCGGCGGGGATCTGGTCTATGGTCAGGGTTGTGGGGCGGCCGTCGACGAAGATCTGGGGAGCGGCATTGCGCAGGGTGACGTTTCCGTCTATGTCGACGTTGATCGTCGGAATGTTGCGCAGGGCGTCTTCGGCGGTGCCGCCGGCGGCAATGCCGTCCTTGTCGACGTTGTACACTTTTTTGTCCATGGCCAGGGTGAAAGAACCTGCGTCTCCGGTCACGGTGACCTCTTTGAGCAGGGTATTGCCGGCTTTCAGCCGGATGTTGCCCAGGTCGCGGTCCAGTCCCCCCATGCCTTTGGACGGGTCAAATGCCACGGACTGCTCGTAGGCATCGAAGCCCATGAAACTAATGCGCAGGGTGTAGCGCCCGCGCACCGGGATGTTTTCCAGACTGAAGTCGCCGTTCTCCTTGGTCAACTGTCCGCTGACGAGCTTTTCCTCCCGTTTTCCGGTAGTGCTGTCCAGCTGCATGGTCAGAAGCTGCACGGTGGCGTACCCGACGGGTTTTCCGGAAACGTCCTCCAGCACTTTGCCGTAAAACCGGCCATTCAGGGAGCGCCCGGCGCCCGGGCCGGAGGGTGTGGGGCGATTCCCACCCGGAGGGTACTGCGCCAGGGCAGTCGTGTGCAGGAAGAGAACAGTGCATGCCGTCAGGATAAAATCCAGTGACAGCGGCCGTCGGCCGGCAGAAAACAGCGAGTAAAACACGGGAAGAAGATGAGGCTTAAAATGATTGTTGCTACACTTAATTGAATTATAACGGCATTTTGGGCAATTATGTTCAAAAATCAGCCTTTGGCCCTTTCGAGTTCCACGGCTTTGCGTTCGATGAGGGGCACGTCGCGGACGACCATTTGCAGGGTGTCGCGGATGCGTTCTTCGAAAAGGACAATTTTATTTTTCTTGAGTTGCTGCACAGTTTCGTCGGTCACGTGCCGGATGGTGATCAGCTCCAGACCCTCCTCCATTTTGATGCGGAACTCGTCGGATACTTCCTGGCTGAACTTCCGGATGCGGTCGGGGTTGTTGGGCACGCAGATGGTGAAGCTGATGGCTGTATTTTGCATCATGTTGACGAAGATGCGCAACTGGGCCAGTATCTGGAACAGACGGGCCATGTGTTGTTCGGCGACAAAGGAGTAATCAATGGTGCTGATGTGGAGCAGCACCTGGTTTTTTTCCACCACCACGATGGGCGGGTAGGCCATGTCGAGGTCGCTGCTGATCTCGGTGCCCAGGCCTTCGGGGTTGAGGAACGACTTGACGTAGAGGGGTATGTTCTTGTTTTGCAGTGGTTTGATGGTTTTGGGGTGAATGACGGACGCGCCGTAGTAGGTCATTTCGATGGCTTCCATGTAGGAGAGGCGGTCGAGTTTGACCACGTTGTCAAACAGCCTTGGGTCGGCGTTGAGCACGCCGGGCACGTCTTTCCAGATGGTCATGCTCTCGGCGTCGAGGCAAAAGGCGAAGATGGAGGCGGAGTAATCGGAGCCTTCGCGGCCCAGGGTGGTGGTGAAATTTTCAGTGGTAGAGCCGATGAACCCCTGTGTGAGCACGAATCCGCCCTGTTCGAGCAGGTTGGGCACGATGCGTTGGGCGTTGGCCTTGGTTTTATCCCAGATGACCCATCCTTCGCGGTAGGTGTTGTCGGTGATGATCACGTCGCGTGCGTCGAGCCATTGGGTTTTCAGGCCGGATTTGTTGAGGAAGGCCGCCACGATGCGGGTGGAGACGAGCTCACCCACGCACACGAGCTGGTCGTACATGTAGTCGTAGTGCTCCGCCGGCGGCTCGTCGAGCACCCATTCGGCCTCCACGAACACGTCGTTGACCACGTCGAAGGCCTCGTCGCCGGCATCGAACAGCTCGCGCATGAGCGCGTAGTGTTGTTCCTTGACACCGTTGAACAGATCGTGTGCCGTGCCGTCCTGGCGGTTGTGCGCGGCCACCACGGCTTCCAGTGCGTTGGTGGTTTTGCCCATGGCGGAGATAACGATGACAAGTTGTTCGTGCCGGAAGGATTGCAGGATGGCGGTCACATTGCGTACCCCGGCGGCGTCTTTGACGGAGGCGCCTCCGAATTTGAATACTTTCATTTTTTTGATGTTGGTCGAATGGTTTGCGTGTTCAAAAAAACCGCGCAAAGGTATGCGATTTACCCCACTCGTCCTTTCCGGCTGCACTCCCAGGCCAAAATTCCGGCAGCCACAGCCACATTCAGCGAGTGTTTGGTGCCGTATTGGGGTATTTCCACTGCGCCGTCGCAGTAGGGCAGGGCCCTTTCGCTCACGCCCTCCACCTCGTTGCCCAGGATGAGCGCGTAGGTGCGGTCTTTTTCCGGGAAAAAATCGTGCGCCAGCGTGGCGCTGGTGGTTTGTTCGACGGCCCAGATGGAGACGTTTTGCGCCCGCAACTCCTGCAGAGCGGTTTCCAGGTTTTCGACGTAGTGCCAGTCGACCGATTCGGTGGACCCCAACGCCGTTTTCAGGATCTCCCGGTGGGGCGGCTGGGCGGTGATGCCGCACAGGATGATGCCCTGGAGCGCAAAGGCGTCGGCGGTGCGGAAGATGGAGCCTACGTTGAGTCCGGAACGGATGTCGTCGAGGATGAAGTAGATGGGGAGTTTGGGGGTTCCTTTGAAGGTCTCCCTATCCAGACGATGGAGCTCCTCCATGGATCGTTTTGCGTACATTTCCTTTGTTTTCAAACCTTGCGCATCATCTCACGCAACGACAGTTCAAACCCGGGCATCACCGCCTCCCCGCTCAGCACCTCATCGGCAAACCCCTGCACCACGCGCACGGCCTCACCGGGTGCGTACACGTACGCCTTTTCCTCGTACGGGTCGATCAGCCAGGCCAGGCGCACGCCGCTGGCCATCCAATTGTCGGTCATTTTGGCTTGCAACTTTTGCAGGTTGTCGGATTGGGAGCGTATTTCGGCCACAAAGTCCGGCACCACGCGGATGAACGCCTCTTCGTCGTCGTCTGTCACCGTGGCGAGCCGTTCGGGCGAAATCCAGGATGCATCGGGCATTTTGGTGGCGCCGTCGGGCAGGTCGTAGGTGCCGTTGGGGCCGAAGACTTCGCCATGGCCGTATTGCAGGTTCCAGATGAACAAGAGCCCGTGGAGCCTCGACTCCCGTCGGCCCGATCCTTTTTTAAGTGCAGCCATGATCGTAACGGCGCCGTCGGCATCGCGCTCAACGGCCAGGTTGGGATAACGTTCGGTGAGTTCGACAAACGCCTCGCGGGTCATCGGCCGTTGCAACTCAACAGGGCCGTAGTGGACGGTGAGTTCCTCCACGGTGAAAGGGGGTTGGTCGAAGCGGGTGTCGGGCATGGGCGGGTGAAATGTTTACAAAGATAAGCATGGCGGATTGAAAAATAAAATCGCCACTGTTACCTGCGTAACGTCCAGGGCCGTCCGGCTTCCGCACCTTTGCACCATCAAGAAAACACACCGATGGAGCAATTCGAGCAACAACGCCTGCAGGAACAACAGCTGGGGCAAAAGAACTGGTATCAATGGGGTCCGTACCTGTCTGAACGCCAATGGGGCACGGTACGGGAGGACTATTCGCCGGACGGGCAAGCCTGGACGCACTTCCCGCACGACCATGCGCGTTCCCGCGTCTATCGCTGGGGCGAAGACGGCATTGCCGGCATCAGCGACCAATGGCAACGGTTGTGTTTTGCCGTTGCCTTGTGGAATGGGAAGGACCCCATCCTCAAGGAGCGCCTTTTCGGCCTTGCCGGCCATGAGGGCAATCACGGGGAAGATGTCAAGGAGTTGTACTACTACCTGGACAACACCCCCAGCCACAGCTACATGAAACACCTGTACAAGTACCCCCAGGCCGAATATCCATACGGATTGCTGTTGCAGGAGAATGCCCGTCGCTCGCGGCAGGAGCCCGAATTTGAGATCATGGACACCGGCATTTTCAATGACGGCAAGTACTGGGACGTGTTCACCGAATATGCCAAGGCCGACGCCGACGACCTGCTCATTCGCATCAGCGTGCACAACCGCGCCGCCGAAAGCGCTTCGCTGTGGCTCCTGCCCACCCTTTGGTTTCGCAACCTGTGGACTGTCGGCCTGCTGAACGAAAAACCGCAGATCCGCCTGGGCGACGACGTTGGAAGCGCAGTCCTCAACCATGAAACGTTGGGCGAATACCATTTTTACTTCAACGATGCCCGCCACCTGTTTTTCACAGACAACGAAACCAACAACGAGCGCATCTGGGGACAACCCAATGCGTCGCCGTTCGTGAAAGATGCCTTTCACACCGCATTGATTGAGGGTATGCCCGACTGGATGGCCGAAAAAACAGCAGGTACCAAGTTTGCGCCGGCCTACCATATTCACCTGGACGGCGGCAAATCCGGCGCCTTTACGTTCAGACTTTGCAAACAGGCGCAGCAAAAACCCTTCGGCGCCGATTTTGACAAGGTTTTCAAAAAGCGGGTGGCCGAAGCCAATACCTTTTACCAAAGCCTTGTGCCCACCGGAGCCAATGCAGACACCGCCGCCATTCAACGGCAGGCATTTGCCGGCATGCTCTGGTCCAAACAATATTACAACATTGACATACCGCGCTGGATAAACGGCGATCCGGGATTGCCGCCGCCCCCCGCCGCCCGCCACAGCGGCCGGAACAGCCACTGGATGACCCTCAACAACGAAGACATCATTTCCATGCCCGACAAGTGGGAGTACCCCTGGTATGCAGCCTGGGACCTGGCCTTTCACTGTGTGCCGTTGGCTATGATCGACGCTGAATTCGCCAAAGAGCAACTCCTGCTCTTCCTTCGGGAGTGGTACATGCACCCCAACGGGCAACTCCCGGCGTATGAATGGTCGTTCGGAGATGTGAACCCGCCGGTGCACGCCTGGGCCTGTCTTCAGGTGTACAACCTCGAAAAACAAAGCGGCAAGCCCGGCGATGTGGATTTTCTCAAACGCGCCTTTCAGAAACTGCTCATCAATTTTACCTGGTGGGTCAACCGCAAAGACCACAAGGGCAATAACGTTTTTGAAGGCGGATTCCTGGGACTGGATAATATTGGCGTGTTCGACCGCAGCAATGAGGTGCCCGGCGGTGGCTACCTCGAACAGGCCGATGGTACAGCGTGGATGGGTATGTACTGTCTAAATATGCTTGAAATGGCCCTGGAAATTGCCCAGCACGACATGACGTTTGAGGATGTTGCCACCAAGTTTTTTGAACACTTCATCTACATCGCCGAAAGCCTGAACCGCATCGGTCAGGACTGGACGGGCGCCTGGGACGAACAGGAAGGGTTCTTTTACGATATTGTCGGCCTGCCCAACAACGCCTACGTGCCGGTGAAAATACGGTCGCTCGTGGGACTTTCTACCCTGTTCGCCGCCTACATCCTGCCGGGTAAGTACATGGACAAACTGCCTGATTTCCGCCGCCGTCTGCGTTGGTTTCAACGCTACCGGACCGACAACGGGCAATATCTGGTGCTGAATGAGGATAAGGACAGCGGCGACATCCTGCTGTCGCTCATCCCGATGGACCGTTTGCAGCGCCTGTTGCACGCCATGCTTGACGAGCGCGAATTTCTTTCTCCGGGCGGCATACGCTCTTTGTCCAAAATACATGAAAACGGATATGGCGTACAGATATCCGGCCAGACGTTTGGTTTGCAATACGAACCCGCGGAAGGCGTAACCAATCTTTTCGGCGGCAATTCCAACTGGCGCGGCCCGGTGTGGATGCCCATGAACTACCTGCTGCTGCAATCGCTGCTCACCTACGACCGCTTTTATGCGCACCAGTGCATGGTTGAACTGCCGACGGGCAGCGGCAGAGGTGTGCGGCTGGGTGCGGTGGCCGTCGAACTGCGCAAACGCCTGATCGGCATGTTTCAGCAGGATGAAAACGGCCGGCGTCCGGCCCATGCGCACGAACCCCTGTACAGCACAGACCCCCACTTCCGCGATCTGGTGTTATTCTACGAATATTTTCACGGCGACACCTCGCGCGGCGCCGGCGCGAGCCACCAGACCGGCTGGACGGGGCTGGTGGCCAAGCTCATCGCAGACCTTGCCTAGCACCCGTTGGCTGATGCCGGCATCCATACCTGCGCTTCAAATCACTTAACGCACAAAGTAAACTGACCATGAAACAATTTCTGCCGGTCACCGGCGCCTTCATCTTTTTGATGCTGTCCGGTTTTGGGGCGGCCTCCTTTGCCCAAAATCCGGAAACTGCCCGACAAAGCCATTTTCGCCTGGGCAAAAACAACCTGGCCATCGACGGCTATGATCCGGTGTCCTATTACCAAGATGGTCCTAAAAAGGGATCCTCCCGGATCGCTTACACCTACAATGGTATTGTGTATCGGTTTGCCACGGTTGCCAATATGGAAACGTTCAAGGCCGACCCTGCCCGTTATGAGCCCGCCTGGGGTGGCTGGTGCGGGCATGCCATGGCGGTTCGGGGCGACAAGGTCACCATCAATCCCTTGACCTACAAAATCGTCAACGGCCGAAACTTTCTTTTCTACAACAAAGGCAAAGCGAATGCCCTCGTGAACTGGGAAAAAGAACTGACCAAAACACCCGAAAACCGCCTGGTGGAGCAGGGTGACACCTACTGGCAAAACATCCTCACCCATTAACCATCACCCACCGGTGTTCACCGGATTCCGATGCCATGCAAAAATATTTCATTGAAGCCTGGGCGCTAGGCATGTTCATGTGTTCGGCCTGTCTGTTCGCTGTTTTGCTGGAGACGCCAGGCCAATCGTTGCATACCTGGATTCCCGACCCGTTTACGCGCCGTTGGCTCATGGGCCTGGCCATGGGGCTCACCGCTGTAATACTCATCTATTCGGATTGGGGCAAACGCTCGGGCGCCCACATGAACCCGGCGGTAACGCTGGCCTTTTGGTATCTGGGCCGACTGGATCGGCGGGATTTGCCCTGGTATATTGCTGCGCAATTCTTCGGAGGTGCGCTGGCCATGCTGCTGATTCGATTGCTTTTTTTTCAATTTGTGCCAGCACCTTCCGTTAATTTTGTACAAACGCAGCCTGGCATGGCGGGATGGTTTATTGCCTTCCTGCTGGAGGTATTGCTCGCCTTTGTCCTCATTCTGGTGGTGCTGTATTCCAGCAATGATGCCCGCACCGCGCCCTACACCGGCGTTTTTGCCGGACTGCTGGTCATGCTGTACATCGCGATCGAAGCGCCGTATTCAGGCATGTCCATCAACCCGGCGCGCACCTTTGCCTCGGCACTGGCAGCAGGTAATTTTCGTTACCTGTGGCTGTATTTTCTGGCGCCTACACTGGGAATGTTTTTAGCTGCTGTCGTTTGGAAAACGCTCATCTGTCGGAACCCGGACTTTAAGTGCAGCCTGCACGGTTAATCGGGCCGAATTGTAACCTGGGTAATGTTTCAGAGTGCCCGGGCATACCATCTTTGTATCACCAATTTTCAAGAGAACCTATGAAGTCAATCATTGTCACCGGCGCAGCCGGCAACCTGGGTCAGGAAGTGGTCAAAAAACTGCTGGCAGGGTCAAATCGAGTCCACGCCGCCTTGGGCCTGGGGGAAAACTCACGCATTTTCAACGACACCATGCACAACGGTCTGCTGAGTACCCAATTCGTGAACCTGACGGATGAAACGGTGGCTGAAGGATTTGTGAAAGATGCCCTTGCCCAGGACCCGGGCATCAACACCGCCATACTACTTGTCGGCGGATGGGAGCCCGGCGATATCCACGAAACCACGCGGTATGAGTTTGAAAAAATGTTCAACCTGAACTTTTACACCGCATACAACGTGGCCCGACCGCTGATGTCGTATTTCGAACAAAAAGGAGAAGGGCAGTTTGTATTCATCTCGGCGCGTCCGGCCATCAACCCTTCGGAAGCAAAGAACAGCCTGGCGTATGCGTTCAGCAAATCTTTGCTGCTGCGCCTGGCGGAAACGATCAACGACGAGGGCAAGTTTCGCAACATCCGCGCCAACGTAATCGTCCCTTCCACCCTCGACACGCCGGCCGGGCGGGACATTATGCCCGGCGCCGACTACGACCAGTGGGTAAAACCCGAACACGTGGCTGAACTCATCATGTTCCTCCTCAGCGAAGCTGGCCAGGACATGAAGGAAAGCATACTCAAAATGTACAACGAAGCATGAGTGCCCTCGAAATAATCCTTTGGATATCCGCTGTTTATCTGCTTGTCGGCGTGGTTTTCGCCGCCTGGTTTCTGCACCGCGGCGTAGCGCGCGTGGATTCGTTTGCGCAGGGAATATCCTGGATCACCCGTTTGTTCCTTTTTCCGGGCACGGCAGCGCTGTGGCCTTTTTGGGCGATGAAATGGGTCAAAACGAAAAGCGCGCCATGACGCCTGCTCTCCGAAAAACGCATCGCTATGCCTGGTTTGCGCTGGCGGTTTTATTGCCGCTGGGCTGGGTGTCGGCAATACTTGTCATCCGTGGGCCCGTGTGCCAGGATCCGTCGCGCGCACCGCAGCCCGAAGCGCTTTCGGAGTTGTTGGGGACAAAACAGTCGGGGCATTTCCTGGTGAATTGGCGCAGCGACCATTCGAAAACGCGCCATCAGGTGGAGATTCTGATTGCCAAACCGCTTGAAACGCCGAACGCCGTAGTGCGCATCGTTGCCGATGACCAGGCCGACCCATTGCTCGGCCTGCTCGGAACCAGGGGACTGTACCGGTTTGACCTCGATCGTTCGGGCGCGCAAACCATACGCATCAGGATAGAAGACGATTTGAAAAAAACAACACTGGCGTCCTTTAATTTCGAATAACGAACCGCATTTTTTCTCGCCCCTGCGCCCAATCAATACCCATGTCTGTCACCTACGAACCCATTCACTGGACAACCCACAAAAAGCGGTACGACCGCATCCTCCTGGGACTTGTTTTCGGGTACTTGTCGGTGTTTATCGGCCTGCAGGCCTGGATTTACCCGCAAAGCACCTTTGAAACCAACACCATCCGGGCAACAGGAACCCTTGCGTTTTTTTTGCTTCACCTGACTTTGTGCATCGGGCCTTTGTGTCGTCTGGATCGACGCTTACTGCCGCTGCTGTACAACCGCAGGCATTTGGGGGTGACGGTTTTTCTCCTCGGTGGTGTGCACGGGGTGTTCAGTCTGTTGCAATTCCACAGTCAGGGCAACGCTGGCCTGTTCGTTTCATTATTCAGCACCAACACGGCCTACCATTCTTTCGCGGGCTTTCCATTCCAGGTGCTTGGATTTTTTGCCTTGGTCATCTTGTTTTTAATGGCGGCTACCAGCCACGATTTCTGGTTGCACAACCTCACCCCGCGCGTCTGGAAGCGCCTGCACATGCTGGTTTACCTGGCCTATGCCTTGCTGCTCATGCACGTGATGCTGGGGGTTGTCCAGCTGGAAAAATCGCCGGCGCTGATTGGGCTTACCGGCATCGGACTTTTTTCGGTCGTCGGGCTGCACGTAACGGCTGCGCTCCGGCAGATGCGACTGGACCGGCTGGCAGAACGGCCGGCCGGCAAACCCGAGGATGAAGGTTTCGTGTACGCATGTCAGGTAACCGAAATACCCAACAATTGCGCTAAAATGCTCATGATCAACGATCAAAACATCGCCTTGTTCAAATACGGGAATAAACTGTCTGCTGTGCACAACCTTTGCCGGCACCAAAACGGGCCCCTGAGCGAAGGGCGCATCATAGACGGTTGCATCACCTGTCCGTGGCACGGCTACCAATACTTGCCCGGAAACGGGCAGTCGCCGCCGCCATTCCGGGAAAGACTGAACACCTATGATGTGCTGCTGCGCGGACAAAGCGTGTACGTGCATCCCAAGCCCTACCCGGAAGGCACCGAAAGGCCCCCGGCGATAATCCCTGCTGCTCCGGACGACGACAACCTTTTTATATGAAACCGGAACAAGAATTCTACATCGGATGGCAGCAATCGGCTCCTCCGGCCACTGCCCGGGCCATCAAGCACTTTGTGCATATGCTGGCGTTGGTCATGGCCGTTTTTGCTGCGGTTACGGTTGTTTTTCAGCGGCATATTTCGAACAGTATTTTCGAGTTTGGCCAAACGACAACGCTGACCGGCGTGCTAACCTTCAAGCCTGTGCCGATGCTTATTTTACCTGAAACCGGACGGCGGGTGCTGTTGGTTTCAGCGGGAAAATTTGGTGGAGAGAAGGTACTGGAAAGGGTGGAGGCCCGTTTGGGTGAACACCTGGTCGACAAGCCGATCGTTGCCACGGGCAGCCTGATTTACCACGACGGCAAAACGGTACTCGAGTTGCACGACGCCAGACCCGCAGACCTCAAGGAACCAACGCTGTTGTCGGAAACACCAACAACACTTGGCCATGTAGCCTTGCGGGGAGAGATCACCGATCCGAAGTGCTACTTTGGGGTCATGAAGCCCGCAGTGGGTAAGCCCCACCAGGATTGCACGGCGCGCTGCCTTGCCGGTGGGATACCCCCTGTGCTTAAGGTGGCCAATGCCGCCGGAGACACCGAATATTACCTGATGAAAGGCGCCGACGGCGAAACAATAAACGAACTGGTTGCGCCTTTTGCCGGCGGCGCCGTGGAAGTCCGCGGCGAATTGCGGCAGTGGGGCGACTGGCTTGCGGTGTACATAGATCCGGCTTCGCTCCGCCGGATCCAAACCTTGACCTTAAATCCTGGCAGCATGTGTAGATAACTACTTCGTTTTTTAATGAAAACACATGATAAAAACCTTTTTGATCTACTTGCGCGTTCCACCGGATACGCCGTCGGATGAGTCGTTTTTTCTGGCCGGCAATTTCAACCATTGGATACCCGACGACCGGAATTTCCGATTTGAAGCGGGCTCCAATGGCAACCTGCAACTGTCGGTTGCATCGAATCTGCCCGTGCTCGAATGCAAAGTGACGCGCGGCAACTGGTCTTGTGTCGAGTGCCGAAAATCCGGCGAGCCTATGCCCAATCGCTTGATCCGGACAGCGCATGACCCTGCTGAACTGACGTTTGATGTGTTGTCCTGGGCAGACCGCCATATCGGAATGGCTGCACAAGCAGAAATTCACTTGCTCCATCCGGCCATTGACATGCCACAACTTGGTCGCAAGCGCCGCATTTGGGCGCTGTTGCCGCCGGGTTACAGAAGCAATCCGGACAAGCGCTATCCGGTTATCTACATGCAGGATGGGCAGAATCTTTTCGACAATGCACAAGCCGTGTTTGGCTCCTGGAATGTTGACAAAGCCCTGAACCGGCTGTTCATGTCGTCGCGCACCCCCGGGATGCACCCGGCGGCTGAGGCGTTGGTTTCCACGATCATCATCGGTATCGAGAATGGTGGCGACCATCGGATTTCTGAATACTCGCCCTGGGTTCACCCAAAATACGGCGGCGGAGCGGGCAAACGCTACCTGTCATTCATCACCGATACGCTGAAACCCTTCGTGGATGACCACTTGCGCACCCTGAAAGGTCGGGAACACACCGGCATCCTGGGCAGCAGCATGGGCGGGCTCATCAGCCTGTACGCTGCCTTAAGTCGCCCGGACGTGTTCGGCATGGCCGGCGTGTTTTCGCCGTCGTTGTGGTTTTCAAGCTCCGTTTTTTCTTTGGCCAAAACGGCCCAAAAAGAAGAGCAGCCGGTAAAAATTCTGCTTATGGCCGGGCATCGTGAAAGCGAAACCATGGTCGGCGACCTCCTCAGTTTGTACGAAAGCCTGCTGGAGGCAGGGCATTCGGAAGAACACCTGCATTATGATCTTCATTCGGACGGTGCGCACGCGGAATGGTTTTGGGCACGAGAGTTCGAGCATGCGTTGAGCTGGCTTTTGCAGGAGGGTGAACAGGAACACCATGAACACGTATTTCACAACCATTCCGTTGTTTTTGAGCGTGTGGCGGATAAAAAAGAAATTACCTTGAGGTTGAACCAGACACTGCGAAGTCCGGTGCTGGAAATCCATGATTATTGCCATGATCGCGTATTTCGCCACCCTTTTTCCGCCCTCACCCATACGGTGTCCTATGCAGACTGGGAGGATTGCATTTATGCGGTCCGTCTGCTCAGCGATGACGACCTGATATTTTCCAGGCGGATTCACCTTAATCAACTGGAGGAAGCGCCTGCCGGTATGATCACAAGCAAAATCCAACAGTTATGAACAAGGGAATCTGGTTTTTTGAAGAGGTGAACCTGTACGACATCCTTTGTCCGTATAAATACAACGACCACCTCAAGTACCATCCGCTGGATTGCTACAACCGGAACGATTTTCTGTTTATGGAAGGCGACCCTGCCCGGGAAATTTACCTCATCGCCAAAGGCAAAGTGAAGGTGGGTTGCTATGATACGGAAGGCAATGAGCAAATCATAGCTATGCTGGGCAAAGGCGAGATATTGGGTGAAATGGCGCTTTACGGCCCTTTGCGTTACCGGGAGTTTGCCCAGGCCATGCAGGATCAGACCATGATCTGCAAATTGAGGGTGGAAAAAGCGCAAGAGCTGGCGCGCGATTACGTGCCGTTTGCGATGACCCTGAACAAACATTTTGCCATCCGGATGCAAAAACTCGAGCGCCGTTTGCAAATTCTGTTGTTCAAAGACGCTCGCCAACGGCTGGTGGAATTTATCAAAGACCTCTGCGAAAATATGGGCGAACCTTCCAGGACCGGTAAAAAGGTCGAATTGGATCTGACCCAAAGTGACATCGCAGCACTCATCGGGACATCACGCAAAACGGTTTCCCTGCTGTTTTCCGACCTGGAAAACGAAGGCCTGGTCCAGTTTTTTGGAAGAAAAACCCTTTATGTGCCCTACCCGGACAAACTAGTCTAAAACAACCTGCATATCATGAAATACGACATCATCATCATCGGCACCGGCGCCGGTGGAGGAACCCTGTTGTACCAACTGGCGCCCTCTGGCAAGCGCATCCTGGTGCTGGAGCGCGGGGATTTCCTTCCCAAAGAAAAGGAAAACTGGGACCCGCTGGCCGTCGCCAAAGGGCGCTACAAAACCACGGAACTTTGGCGCGATGGCCACGGGAACAGCTTTTCGCCTTACCAGCACTACTGGGTGGGCGGCAACACCAAGCTCTATGGTGGCGCCTTGCTGCGCTTGCGCGAGCGCGATTTTCAGGAGGTGCGTCATTTCGACGGTATTTCTCCGGCCTGGCCGGTTAGTTACCACGATTTTGCCCCCTGGTACGATCGCGCCGAGCGCCTGTACGCCGTGCATGGTCAGCGTGGCATTGATCCTACGGAACCCCCTATGGCCGGTGAATACCCCTTCCCCCCGCTGCCTTACGAACCCCGCATGGCACAGGTAGCCGACGCCATTCGCCGGCAAGGGTACAACCCAGCCCCGATCCCGCTCGCCGTACGGTTGCCGGAGGACCAGAACGGGCAACAGGCCGACAAGCTCAACATCGAGTATTACGACGGCTACCCGGATCCCACCGGCGCCAAAGCCGAAAGCCACGTAATCAGCGTGATGGATGCCCTGCGCTACCCGAATGTGACCCTCCTGCGCAACAGACAGGCGCTTAAATTGCAAACCAATGAAAGCGGAACCCGGGTAACCGGCGTCGAAGTGGTACACGAAGGCATCCACGAATACTACGAAGCCGACCTGATTGCCGTCTGCTGCGGCGCAATCAACAGCGCCGCCCTGCTCCTGCGCTCAGCCGGCGATAAACATCCGAACGGACTGGCCAATAGCAGTGGATTGGTGGGGCGCAATCTCATGATTCACAACAACGGAATTGTGCTGGCGTATTCGGCCACGCCCAATCCTTCCACCTTTCAAAAGGCCATCATCATCGCCGATTTTTACCATGGTGCGGAAGACAGCCCCTACCCGTTGGGTTCTATCCAGAACATGGGTAAGGCCGACCCGCTGCTGCTGGCCGACGCCGTGGGTGCCGATTTGGGTAAAAACGGCAAGGATGAAGCCCATTTTGCCGGGCACATCATCGACTACTTCATCACAGCCGAAGACCTGCCCCTGCACGATAATCGGGTAACGGTTGATCTCGACGGGGTCATGCGCATTACCTATCGCCAAAATAACCTGGAGGCCTACCAGCGGCTGCGCGACAAACTGATTCAGATCATGGACCGTGTAGCCGCGAGCGAAGGTGTGGGCGGAAGCACCCGATACTATGGATTCAAGCTTGGCGCCGGGGGGGTGACCCACCAATCGGGTACCTGTCGGTTTGGAATCGACCCGAAAACCGCTGTGCTCGACCTGAATTGCAAGGCCCATGATTTGGAGAACCTGTATGTGGTGGACACCTCTTTTTTCCCCTCCTCGGGTGCGGTAAACCCGTCGCTAACGGCCATGGCCAATGCACTCAGGGTGGGCGATTATTTAAGAAAACTGTAGCTAAACAATTCAAAAACATGGAAATGCCCATCCGATCCATACGCATACACCCAGTCTTCCGGTATTTATTGACCATATGGCTGCTTTTGGGGCTGTTTTTTCCTGTGTTTTCACAAAAAGCCCTGGACGTTGCTGCCGTCGCCATTACCGTAGAAGACCTCGACCGCGAGGTGGCCTTTTTTACCGAGGTGCTCGAATGCAAGCTGTTAAGGACAGAGACCTGGAGTGGGGAACAGGCCGCCCGGCTGTTTGGTGTGCCCGGGAACTACGCGGTAAAGATTGTTACCCTGCAACTTGGCGCCGAGCAGTTGCGCCTGATGGATTTCGAAGGGCCGGATTCGCGCCCTGTGCCGGCCGACACCCGGAGTAACGACTTGTGGTTCCAGCACCTTGCCATCGTCGTGCGCGACATGGACGCTGCCTACCGGAAGTTACTCGAAAACTATGTGGCACACGTCTCTACCGCCCCCCAGACCCTGCCTGAGTACCTGCACGCCGCAGCCGGTATCAAGGCTTTTTATTTCCGCGATCCTGAAGGGCACAATCTTGAACTGATCTGGTTTCCGGCCGGCAAGGGAAATGCGCGTTGGCACATGTCCTCTCCTGCTGGGCAGTTTCTCGGAATTGACCACACCGCCATCGGTGTTTCGGATACGGAGGCCGGCATGAAATTTTACCGGGATGGCCTTGGACTGTTGCATGGAGGGCATTCCGAAAATTACGGCACAGAGCAGGAGCACCTGAACCAGGTGTTCGGTGCGCGCCTGGACATCAACGGGTTGCATGCTGAAAATGGGATTGGCATCGAGTTTCTGCGCTACATCGCCCCTCCCGGCGGGCGGGCGATGCCGGCGGACAGCAAGCCAACCGACTTGTGGCATTATCACACGGAAATCGGGGTAGACAACCTTGAGGCAATGCGCCGGAAACTCGAAAAGTCCGGGTACCATTCGGTCTCTACCGGAAAAACAACCATTAACGGTAACCCCATGTGGATGATGCGGGATGGGGATGGGCATGCGGTATTACTGTTTGAAAAATAAATGAATGAGCCCGATCTGCTCTTTTTTGGTCACTGTTACCTGCGTAACGTCCCATGGCATGGATACCCGGCAACTTTGCACCATCATTCCATTAAATGCGTTTTTACGCAATCCAAACATGAACAACTTCTTTTTCCTGTGCCTCAGCGCACTCCTGATTGTAGGTGCCGCCAGTGCGAGCGCTCAACAAACGCCCAACCTGGGTAAAGTAGTCGACGGTTACCTGGTCAATGTCGACGAAAACGGCGTCATATTGCACGGCCATGACCCTGTTAGCCTTCGCGAAGGCCACGACACCGCCGGCTCGCCCGACATCAGTTTGAAACACAAGGGGGCCGTTTACCAGTTCGCTAATGTGGAGAACAAAAAGAAATTTCAGGCCAATCCGGCGTTGTACGAACCCAGGTTCGGCGGCTACTGCGCTTATGGACTCGCCGTGGGCAACCTGGCGCCAATTGAGTTGTGGACTTACGACACCACATTCAAAGGACTGAACCTGTACCAGCACAATCAAAAGGCGGTGGATGGCTGGGTAAAGGACGTGCCGGGCAACTACACAAAAGCAGAAAAGACCTGGGCAAAATTCACCAAAAAATTCACCGGCAAAAAATACAAATAAACATGAAAACTTTTTGTTTAGTGCTGATTTCGCTGTTTGCAAGTGCTTTGAAGGCCCAGGTACAAACCACCTACAGCCTGACCCTTGAAGGCGCCCAAAGGGCCATGGACAACGCCCAGGCCTACGCCAGGGCCCATCAGGCGCCCGGAGGAAGCATTGCAATCGTGGACGCCGGCGGGCATTTGCTTCTGTTTGAACGCCTAGACGGTTCTTTTCCCGCCTCCGCCTCGGTGGCCGTGGAAAAAGCACGCACGGCAGCCCTTTTCCGGTTTGAATCACAAAAACTCGAAAACAGCATCAATGGCGGTCGAAATGCCCTCATCACCGTGGGGTTCACCATGCTCCAGGGAGGCGTTCCAATTGTCTACAACGGACAGGTAGTTGGCGGAATCGGCGTAAGCGGCGCCATGTCGGCTGATCAGGACCGCGAGATCGCCACCGCCGGCGCAAGTGTATCACTAAAGTGAATCAATCCAAATTCGTCCTACGAGTATACTCGTAGGACGAATCAAAAATCCACAAAATGCTTAATTATAGTTCACTCATCGTCACATTGTTAATTTCAATCGTAGGCGCCCAAGCCCAGGAAATCAGGCACCTCGCCGTGGGTCAGGCCGACGCGGTGGTCGATTTGCGCAGCACCGCCGGCGCAGCGTTGGTCCAAGCCCAATGGCGTGTGTTAAACGCTGACATTGCGGCCGAGACCTTTCGGGCGCCTGGTGCATCTGACAACGACCCCCTGGCTTTGTATCCCACTGGCAGCGCCATTAAAACCCATCGACTGTTGCCCATTCCCGGGACAGCAGCCTTTGATCAGGCAAAATGGGAGGCGGTACCGCCTCCCTCCCTGGAAACCCGCCGTGGCAATGGTCTGTTGTCGTTTGTGTGGTATCTATTAAACATCAGCTTGCCAGAAAAAATCGGCAATACGGCCACTGAGGGTTCCACGGTTGTACTCGAGGTTGTAGCAGACGATTACACCGAAATTCAAGTTGACGGCAAACTTCACAAATCCTTAGGCCAGTCCGGCTTCGGTGTCATCAGCGGATGGAATGCCGCCAATCGCGTGTTTTTAACCGGAAATGCCAGGGCGGGACAAACTTTTGACGTGGCCATTCTTGTCGCCAATGGTCCATTTGCCGAATTGCCCGAAAATTACGTTTGGATTCGTTCTGCCACCCTGGACGTGTACAAGACCTATCCTTCCATGCCGGAGTGGGCGGCTGTGGGGCGCATCGAAAAAAAGGAAGCAGCGCTTGATCAGGTGATTGCTCCGGAGGCAAAGGTACAGAAACTGGCGGATGGTTTTCAATTTACGGAGGGACCCGTATGGCACCCCGACGGTTACTTGCTGTTCAGCGACCCGAATGCCAATGTTATTTACCGGTATGCGCCTTCAACGCGAAATGTAGGTATTTACATGCGTAAGTCGGGTTATGCGGGAGTGGATATCGGTGAATATCACCAGCCCGGATCCAACGGCCTGGCCATCGACGCGGAAGGGCGTCTCCTGGTATGCCAACATGGCAACCGACGGGTAATCCGCCATGAAAAAAAAGGCCCGGTCACCGTGCTCGGTGACCAATATGCGGGACAAAGACTAAACAGCCCAAACGATCTGGTCCTCAAAAGCGACGGAACGGTGTACTTCACCGATCCCCCTTATGGTCTACCCAAAAACTACGCCGATCCGCGAAAGGAGACGCCCCACCAAGGGGTATATCGCATCAAAAACGGGAAGGTCGAACTGTTGAGCACCGATCTGGGTGGCCCAAACGGCATTGCTTTCAGCCCGGATGAGCGTTATTTGTACGTTTCCAACTGGGACATTCGTGATATTCATCATACCAAAACCCTTTGGCGCTTCGAATTGACGCCGGACGGAAAGCTGCAAAACGGTAAGGTTTTTTTCGACTTCAGCTTCACCGACGGCGACGAAGCCCTGGACGGGATAAAAGTGGATCGCGCGGGTAATCTGTTCGTCAGCGCGCCGGGAGGCGTCTGGATTTTGTCACCCGAAGGTAAATACCTGGGTAAAATTATCGGGCCCGAGCGCCCCGCCAACATGGCTTGGGGCGATGCTGATGGAAAAACCTTGTTCCTCACTGCACACGCCGGCCTGTACCAGATAAGAACCTTGAACGGTGGTCGGTAAAATTTTATTCGTCCTACGACTATACTCGTAGGACGACTATTCACTCAAAATAAAAAATCATAAAATGTATCAAAGGCCAAATAACAGACTGAAAAACCAAACATGCATCGTCACCGGCGCCAATTCGGGTATCGGCAGGGCCGTAGCCATCGCCATGGCGCGCGACGGCGCCAATGTCGTGGTCAATTACGTGTTCGGCGAAGAGTCCGCTCAACAGGTGGTCCATGACATTCATCACTTCGGCGGTACCGCAATTGCCGTCAAATGCGATGTAAGCCGTGAGGATCAGGTAGTGGACATGTTCCGGGAGGCCGTAAAAACCTTCGGTACAGTGGATATTCTGGTGAACAATGCCGGTCTCCAACGCGACGCTGTTTTTCACGAAATGACCCTGAAAGAGTGGCAATTTGTGCTGGATGTAAACCTGACCGGTCAATTTCTGTGCTCCCGGGAAGCGATCCGGGAATTCATCCGACGTGGAATGCGCCCCGACGTCTCAGTTGCGCTCGGAAAGATCATCTGCATGTCCTCCGTTCATGAAGTAATTCCATGGGCCGGACACGTGAACTACGCCGCATCCAAAGGCGGGGTTATGCTCATGATGAAGTCGCTGGCACAGGAATATGGACCGCTGAAAATTCGTGTGAACTCCATCGGGCCCGGCGCCATCAAAACCCCCATAAATCGACCGGCCTGGGAAACGCCCGAAGCAGAAGCCAAACTGCTTGGCCTTATCCCTTACAATAGAGTGGGTGAAACGTCTGATATCGGCGCCGCAGCGGTTTGGCTCGCCTCCGATGAGTCGGATTACATCCATGGAACCACCATTTTTGTAGACGGGGGAATGACCTTGTACCCGGGCTTTACCGAAAACGGATAATCCAGTGTGGGTGTGGGTGTGGGTGTGGGTGTGAGTGTGGGTGTGAGTGTGAGTGCGGGTGTGAGTGTGGGTGTGGGTGTGGGTGTGGGTACACCGGCGAATTCTCAGGACAAAAAACGAAATGGCACATGGCGTGTTTAACTAACACAAGTTCCGGGATGCCCAAATATTAAATCTCTACTTATGCAAAACAAACCCTTTTTCGGAGCGATTGTGCTCTTCGCCCTGCTCCTGGCCTGTGGCGCCAACACCAACAGTACCCAGACGGAGCATACCCTCGCCGTGGAAGACCCCGTCACTTACGGCAAACTCGACACCGCCACACTGGCCGCCGGCTGTTTCTGGTGTGTGGAGGCCATCTTCGAAAGCCTGAAGGGCGTCAAGGAGGCCGTTTCCGGGTATGCGGGCGGACAAACCAAAAATCCAAGCTATGAGGAGGTGTGCTCGCACACCACCGGCCATACCGAAACCGTTCAGGTATTTTTTGACCCCAAAATGATCAGTTACCAGCAACTGCTGGAGGTGTATTTTGCCAGCATGAATCCTACGCAGGTGAACGGCCAGGGACCCGACATCGGCGATTCGTACCGATCCGTGATCTTTTTCCACAACGACGAGCAACGCCGCATCGCCGAAAGCTACAAGCGCCAACTCGATGCTTCCGGCAAATACGACAAGCCCATCGCGGTGGACATCCAGCCGTTCACCGTGTTTTACCTGGCGGAGGCGTATCACCAGAATTACGAGCGCAACCACCCGGAGAATCCTTATGTTCAGCGCGTATCCATTCCGCGGCTGAACCGAATGAAAGCGCAGTTTCCGCAGTTGTTAAAGGCAAGTTCTGATACACACTGAATCAGTAAAGGGCGAGCGCAGCGCAAACCTGTTCGACATCTGCTTCCGTATGCGAAAAAGAGATGGGCAGGCTCAGCGTGCGCTCATGGATGGATACCGACACCGGAAATTCCCGGCCTGAAAACAGATGGCGGTATCCTTCCTGCCGATGAGGCGGTACCGGATAATGCACCTCGGTTTGGATGCCATTGTGCGCCAAAAAATCCCGCAGCTTATCGCGTTCCGGGTGCAGCACATTAAAAATATGGTACACGTCAAAGTACCCCTCTTGTACGAATGGTCTGACGCAATAATCAGGCAACAACCGGTGGTACACCCCTGCCAACACACGCTTTTGCGCATTGATGGCATCCAGATGCAGCAGTTTATGACCTAAAAAATGCGCTTGAAGCTCATCCAGTCGGGAATTAAAACCAATGTATTTGTTGTGGTATTTTCGCTCGGAGCCATAGTTGCGCAGTGCACGGATCTTTGCGGCCAGTTCGTCGTTGTGGGTGGTTATCGCGCCGGCATCGCCCAGTGCACCCAGGTTTTTGGTGGGGTAAAAGCTGAACGCGCCCAAATCGCCCCAGGCCCCTGTTTTTCGACCGTTCAAATGGGCGCCATGCGCTTGCGCACAGTCCTCCACCACCTTCAGCCCGTATGCCTGGGCAGTCTGTACAATGGCGTCCATCGCCGCCGGCTTTCCATATAAATGAACGACGAGAATGGCCCGTGTTCGACTGCTAATGGCATTCCCAAGGCGCGATGGATCCAGGTTGTAGGTGCGGGGGTCGGGCTCCACCAGTACCGGCGTCAGTCCGGCGTTCACAATGGCCAAAATGGTGGCAATGTAGGTATTGGAAGGAACAATGACTTCGCTGCCGGATGGGAATTCCCAAACCTTGAGCGCAATGGTGAGGGCATCCAGTCCGTTTGCTACCCCAATGCAATGCCGCACACCGCAGTATGCCGCAAAGGCATCTTCAAACTGCTGCACTGCGTCACCCAAAATGTACCGTCCCCCAGCCAAAAAACGGTCGAATGCAGCCCTCCAGGCGGGCTCGAAAGACCGGTTGACTTCGCCCAGGTTTTCATATGAAATCATAATTGATCTCTCGGTAAGGTTCAAAAATATAGTCCCCCGGATCATAATATTCGGATGCCAACACCATAAGTATCGCATCCGGGGAAAACCGGTGCATCACATGCCAATCGAAGGGATACAGGATAAGACACTTTTGTGGCGTATCGAGCAAAAAATGCTCGATGGTATCGCCGTTATCGTTGGTAATCTCACACTTTCCTCGTATACAAACAGCCGCCTGGCAGGTCTTTTTATGCCGGTGCTTGCCCCGAAGTGAGTCGTCCACACCATAAATGTAAAAAATGCGCTTGATGTCAAAAGGAATGACACGCTCTATCACCGTCAGGTTTCCCCGTTCATCTGTAAAGGTACTCAGGGAAATAAGTTTAGCCATGCGCTTCGTCTGATGGATTGGGTAATCAAATGAATTTTACCAAAATTGAAATACAGGAGTCGTCCCGATTTGGTCCGGTAAAATACTGCCTTGTTTTTTATTAAGGCTGAAAGTAATTCAATAAGATGCGTAACAGAAGATCTTACGTGCCTGCGTCCGCTTCCTATCCGGGCCAAATGGGTTTCCATCTGGATCAGTCGTGTCAGGTATGTACCGTAAACGTGCTTTAGCAGGGTTTTTTGTGGCCGGGTTCCGTACCAGTGAAAGGAATTGGCTATCCAATGCCAATTCAGAATTCTGATGCCGCTGAAGTGAAAAAAAACCAGCGGGTTTTCATCGGAAAAGACCTTTCCCTGCCGTTCAGTGATGATATAACGGTTAGTATTCCAGGGGGCAAGGTTAGTTGTGGCGTCGCCGATGATTTTCACCTTGCCCGCATAGTCCTGTGGCCAACTGTCCAGGTATTTCTGGTCGGCGAAGCGGTTGTGTTCTTCATCAAAATGGTTATAACACCATGCTGCACACTGTGACCGCCACTTTTCAAGGCATGCCCTGCCGGTAGCATCATTGCGAAAGGCCTGAAAACACACGTTAAAGTGCCCGGTCGCCTTCTCACTTTCCTCACCGTCAGCAAAATGATGACGGGTGATCAGGATGGAGTACCGGAAAAAATCACTGAACAGGGGCGTCGGGTCCGAAAAAAAATAAAGGTCGGCATCGATGGAGCACACCAATTCCAGCGCAGGTGTCTGGTTTAGTATGTATTGCGGAAAATACGGGCTTAGGGTAAAATAATATTCCACCTGCGACCTGTTTTGTTTGCACTGTTGTAATTCCGGCGCCGTACGCTCCAGCTCGGCCAAACGCACCGGTGTTACTCTCGGGTCCGGATAGGTTAAAAAGTAGTCATAAACATGGTCGTCCAAGCCCAAAATATGCAGGTGGAAATTCGGACAATGCTCCCGCAGGGATTCCAAAAGCAGTAATCCCCTTCCCAGAAAACCTTGGTCGAATAAGGTGCAAAAGTGGATCATGCCAACAATTGAAGGGGATTAAAACAATGAGGATGATTGTCTTACAGCGGGCTTGGGCGCCAGCACATACCCTTTCCACGTGCACCGAAGCCCGTTTACCCATTGGTTCCAGTCGAAACGACTCTGATATTCCGCCACCATTTCGTAGCGATCAAACGCTTTCAGAAAATTCGGTTCATGGAAAAACCAGGAAGGGTAGGACGCCTGGTAGATGTGTGGCGCCACAGTTTGCCTGGTCAGCATATCTTTCGTACGCCCATCCTTGATGATCGGTACCCTGTCAAGAACGATGTAGGCAACCTCCGGCAACGCATTGAATCGGCGGATCCAGGCGTAGGGGTCCTCCATTACCTGAATGACGCCCGACAACAGGATAAGATTGGCCTTGTCGGATGCCTGGCTGTCTTCTATCGAGTGAAAAAAGCGCAACCTGCCGTCTTCCGCCTCCGCCCGACCAGCCTGCACAAAGTTTTCCTGTTCGACCACATGCCAGCGGAGGTTCGGAACCTGGTTGAGCCAGGTGCGATGTTGAAAGTATAAGCTGCCCAGCGCCCCTCCAAAATCGAGTACCGACAGCCGTCCCTGTTCGGAAGCTGTTTTCAGCGCAGCCGCCAACAACTCCCAGCAAAGGCGGGTGTCATTAAAAAGCAGACTGTCGCGCTCGTATTGTGCCTCTCCGGCTTTTACCTTGTGCAGGGCCTCGCGGCATTTCTGAAGAATATCGCCCGACTCATAGCCGTCGCACTGCCTTTTGACCGTCGCCCAGTCGGCATAGTCGCCCTTCCACATGGACGAGTTGTAGCGGCTGATCCGGACGAGCCGCTTCAATACCGGGATCAATGCAGGAGACATCATATAAGCCTTTGGGTATTTACGGGTTGGTTGTCAATCTCCCAGCGCAGCAGTGGCCGGATGATGCCGGGGTCTTTGCCGGAATAATCGTTTTCGTCGACATATTTAGCCACGTGAAAGGAGAGGGCATTGTCAATTTTGAGGAGCGCGTACACATAATTTCCCGAAACGCCGATGTCGATGCTGTGGAACCCCTCGTTTAGCAGGTTCGCGGGAATGCGACACACCGCCTTCCGGGCATTGCGGGCCAGATCCAACAGATTCGTGTACGCACAAAAGAGCAGGGTGCCGTCCTCATACCGGCACCATACTTCGAAGGCGATGTTTGGGGCAGGGCCGAGCACCTCAAAATCAATGACCACGTCCAAAAAATGTGCGGTAGTGATCTGGGCGGAGTCATCTTGTGGCCGGAGCAAAACGGACAAAATGCGCAGGTTTTCCAGTGGCGCATGTTCGCCCTGCCACACCCGTTGCTCTTCCGTCACGGTATCCATATACGCCCGAATGGCGCCGTCTACCGTCCCGATATAACGCGTGCAGCCGCCGTCGATCAAAATGCCCTTGTTGCACAATTGGGCAACAGCGCCCATATTATGGCTGACGAACAGGATGGTTCGTCCGCTTCGGCTAACCTCGTTCATTTTGCCCAGGCACTTTTTCTGAAACGCCGCATCCCCCACCGCCAGCACTTCATCGATCAGCAATATTTCCGGTTCCAGGTGGGCTGCAACAGAAAACGCCAGGCGCAATTGCATGCCGCTGGAGTAATGCTTGAGCGTGGTGTCCAAAAAACGCTCCACGCCGCTAAAGGATACAATTTCGTCAAACTGTTTTTTGATCTCCTGCCTTTGCATGCCGAGTATGGCCCCATTGAGATAAATGTTTTCCCGCCCGGTCAGTTCATAGTGAAAACCGGTGCCCACCTCCAGCAGACTGGCGATCCGTCCGCGGATGGTAACGCCACCGCGGGTGGGTGGGGTAATCTTGGATAATATTTTGAGCAGGGTGGACTTCCCTGCGCCATTGCGGCCGATAATGCCCACCGTGTCGCCGGGATAAACGCTGAATCCAACGTTCTGGAGCGCCCAGAAGGTCGGATCGGTTTTTGACCTCTTGGGTTGTAAGCCCAATAACCATTCGCGCAGGGTCAGGTAACCCGACTGGGCAGCACCCAGGCGATATGATTTCCACAGGTCCGCCACTTCCAGAATAGGTCTCATAGGTTGTTTAGGCAATGTCGGCGAAATGCGCCTCCATTTTTCTGAAAATGATTAAGCCTGAAAGGATTAAAACAAGCGCCGACAGGTACCCCGTTACTGGAACCAACCAGTCGATTGGCTCGAGGCTAAATGCGCTTCTCGCCAGAACAATGGCGCCGGTCATGGGGTTCAATGCCAGAATATAAGTGAAGGCAGGATTGGAAAAAAGCTGAAGCGGGTAAATGACCGGGGTGAGGAAAAATAGGAACTGGATCGCAAAGGGTATTAAATAGCGAAAATCACGATATTTAATATTGAGGGCTGCAAACATACAGCCAATACCCGTGGTGACCAGCAGTGTAAGCGCTAAACTGAGTGGCAGCAGCACAATAGCGCGAATCCAGGAAAAAGATAATGCATCGCTCCAAAAAATATACCAAATTATCAAAGCCATGAGTGCCGCGCCGGCAATTAAAAAGTCGAACAAGGCCACCAAGACGCAGGAAAGGGGAATGATCAACCTTGGGAAATAAATTTTCTTGATGATGGCGGCATTCTCCACAAGACTGTTGGATGAACCCGTCAAGCCGGAAGCAAATAAATTCCAAAACATCAGCCCGATGAAATAAAACAACACAGGCGGCAATCCATCGGTGGGGAGCGAGAGTCCTTTGTTTAAAAAAAAGGCAAACACGATCGTAAGGGAAAGAGGCTGCAATACAGCCCACAATGCCCCTAATGTTGTTTGTTTGTACTTCACCTTGATGTCGCGCCAGGTGAAAAAGAAGAACAATTCGCGAAACCGCCACAACTCTCCGGTATCCAGCGAAAGACCCGACGGCGGTTTGATCCGATATTCCAATTCAAATTGCTTTATATGTTTCCAGAGATGGGCTCACTTTTCCCCGACAAAGGTACAGCGTATGGCAAAAAAAATTGACGCCCACCAAACAGTATTCGGTAAACGTCAATTTTTCTAACTGAAATAGGCCGTTCAGGCGATCATCGTACCACCAGCACATCCCCGGTAAATCGCTCTACCTGCCCATCAATAAACCGGATTTCCGCATGATACATGTACACCCCGGGCGTTGCGGGTTCACCGCGAACACTCCCGTCCCATCCGGCGCTTTCATCTCCCGGACCGATGCCCTGGACTTCGTGTACCTTCTGTCCCCATCGGTCGAATACGCGAAACAACTCAATTTGATCCACGTCGGGCCCTCCTGAAATGAAAAACAGGCTGTTCAGCGTGCTGCTTTGCGGTTTGAACACGTTGGGAATGTACACCCGCCGTCCGGTTTCTACCACCACCATACGCTCGTCGGCTGCCGGGCAGTTGTTGGTATCCCGTACGGTGATCCGGTACTTGAAGGTTCGCGGTGGCGTGTACAGGCACCCGTCGCAGACCATGGGTTGCAAATCGGGCGGAAAAACGTCGGCATAGGCCAGGCGCGACGGGTCGTTCACATAGTCCTCCCGCCACAACGCTATCCTTTCGCCGAGTTGAATGGTGGTATCGGGCGCCAGGTCGACCAGCAGCTCTTCCGGTTCATCAATGGTGATGACGGTATCCCAGGCGCACCCGTCGCCGGCCAGTATTCGCAGGCGGTAGTCGCCGCTTTCCAGGTAGGCGAATCCCTCCCGGAACGCGTAGTTGCCGGTGTCGAGCGCGAAACGGTACGGCGGATTGCCTTTGGTGACGTCCATAATGTAAATCGCGCCGTCGTTTCTGCCGAAACAACTCACAGCGAGCACATCCAGTGCAGGCTCGGAAGGCAACTCCTGGGGCCCCACCTGTACCGTATCGGTGCTGGAGCATCCATTGGCCGGGTCGGTGACCACCAGGGCATAGCGTCCGGTTTCGTTGACTTCAGGTGAGTCGGTTTCGCCCGAAAGGATGGTCTGGGTGGAGTCGGCCGTCCAGGCAAACCGGTAGGCAGCCGGCGGCGACACCTGGGCCGTGAGCTCGATGGGTTTTCCGTTGCAGGACAAAGAACGGGTGGTGTCGATTTCCAGCTGGGGCCGGGCACTTTCCGGCAACAAGGTCACCGGCAAGGTGGCCGCGCACGGCGGGTTCACCTCACACGCGTTGGCGGCCTGCACGCACAGGTTGCCGCCCTGGCTTCCCCAGGTGACCGACACCAGGTTGCCCAACGGCGCCGGCGCCACCACAGGCACCGAGTCGCCGTCCACCAGGGTGCCGGGCGGCCCGTCCCAGATGTAAGCGCCGGCGCCAAACACCGGCTGCACGTAATATTCGACCGTGGCGCCTTCACAAACGGCCTGGGGGCCGGTGATTTCGCCCACGGTGGCCAGCGCAGGCTCGTACACGGCGTCGTTGGGTGTCACCTCGATGGTGAACTCGCACAAGTCGCCCGCGTACCCGTCGACCAGCAAGAAGTAGGTAGAGCCCGGGTACAGGTTGGCCGAAACGGACACCGGCAGGTTGCCGCCGCCCATCTCGCCTTTGGCGCAATCAAGCGGCGGTTTGGTGCAGTCGGCGTACAGGGCGATTTGCACGCCGTCGCCAAAAAGGCAGTTGATGGGTTTGGCGGTAAACGTGGCGAACGTGCCCCCGGCAATAAAGCCGATCCACTGGCCGTTTTCGTACGTCCCGCAAAAATCGACCGCCTGGCCGGAAGGGTAACCAATGGTGGAGCCCACGTAGCCGTCGAAGTTGCAAAAAATACAGGCAATGTCGCAACCAATGGCCGGCCCGGCCCCGGAGCCGCAAGCCTGGGGCAGTTGGGCCGACACAAAGGCTGCCGGGATAAAAAACAAGAAGGTGAGGAAGATCGATCGCATGGATTAGGGATTGATAGGTGATTGTTTTATCGGGTTACCTGGAGTTTGGCCACTTCTGCTGCTCCGTTGTCCAGGTTTTCCAGGCGCACGAAGTAGGGGCCGGGCGGCAGTGTATTCACCTGCAGGTAGAACAGGTTGTTGCCCGGCTGCATGCGAACGGCATGGTTGGACACCAGTTGCCCGCCCAGGCTGTGCAAGCTGAGCATGGCGTTGAACGTCGTTTCGCTGCGAAATGCCACCTCGGCCCGGGTGCTGGCAGGGTTGGGCGACAGACGTAGGGCGGCGCGCTGCACAGGCTGGTCCCACACGCTGGTGGTGCCGAAGTAACAGTCGGGCGACACCACAAACTGGCTGTTGACCAGCGGCAGTTTGTTGTATCCCTTGAAAAATGTCTCTTCCAGCACGGCGTTATCGGCGCCGAGCCAATCCTGCAGCAGGGTGGTGAACACCTGCCTGTAATCGTGCTGCATGCCTTGCAACTGGTTGTCGCCACTCAGGTCCGAAAGGTTGACGTTGGTGCCGGTGACGCCACCCTCACAGCCCTTGCCAAACAGAAACACGGGCGCCAGCGTGCCGTGGTCGGTGCCGGCCGAGCCGTTCTCCCGGGCGCAGCGCCCGAACTCGGAAAAGGTGCAGGCCATTACGCGGTCGGCCAGCCCCAGCCCTTCGAGGTCGTTGAAGAAGAACTGCACAGCGTCGCTCAAATTCCGCAACAGTCTGGCATGTCCACCGTCGAGTACGGTGCCCTCCGGAGGTACCTGGGAGCCGTGTGTGTCGAACCCGCCCATCGAACACAGGTAGATTTTCGTTTTACAACCGCCGCTCATGAGTCGGGCGATTGTTTTGAGCTGGTTGGCCAACCCGGTTTGCGGGTAGCCGGCGATGGTATTCGAGCCGGCATTGAAGGCTGCGCTGATGCGTACGGAATATTCATCGACGGCCTGCTCAATGCCCATGATGTAGGCCAGCTCGTCGCCGTACTCCGAATCGGGTACGTTCGGCAGGGGTGCACCGCCGATGGTTTGCACCAGGCTGTAGAATCCGGCCGGGTCTTGCCCATATAGGGTGAGCGCGTTTACGTGTTCCGTTTCCGTGTGGAAACCCAGGCTGGGGTAGGGGTCGCCGATCTGCAGGCCAAGCGGGTCGGGCATGTCGGGGGTGGGCAGCCCCTTCACGTCCGGGTACATGGCCGCCAAAGCCCGACCCATCCACCCGGAGCGGATGTTGAAGTTTTCCGGTGTGCTGTCACCGCCGGACAGCCACAGGTCGGCGCCCTTGAAGTGCGACTGGTTCACATTTTCGTACCCGACCGCCTGCACCACGTTGACCCAGCCTTTGTCGTACAGGCTTTTCATGCCGGTCATTACCGGGTGCAGGCCCACCCGGTTGAGGGCGGGCATATTGGTGTCGAGGTTGATGTATTTTTCAGGTCCGGTTTCCGGCACCTTGATGACCGGGCGCAGGTTCGCGTAGGTGTCGTACTGCGCGATGGGAATGATGGTGTTCAGGCCGTCGTTGCCACCTTTCAGCTGGATAAGCACCAGCACACGGTCCTCCACTCCTTCGCAATTAGCCAGCATGCGCGCCAGGCTCCGGTTAGCGAAGGGGGTCATGGAAAAGCCGTTCACTGCGAAGGTGGAGACGCCGGCGGTGGGTATTAATTTAAGAAAAGATCTGCGTTTCATGTTTGAAGGCGATTAAATGATTAATAAACCTGGTATTCAGGAGCGTACAGGACTGCGTTCAACAGTCGGCCCAAGGCAATATTGACCTCGGTGTCGTCACCGGTGTTGATGTAATTCACCCACTCGTAATTCCAGTCGGCGGCGGGCAATCCGTCGAGGAAAATAGTATCGAGGAAATACAGGAGCCGCTCGTTGTCCGGTTGTTCCGGGAAAAGGAATTCCAGGAGCTCCGGCACCAGAAAGTTTGCATCCGAAGGGTCGCTAATCACCCCGCTGTCGCGCACCCAGGCCGCGATGTCGAGCCGGGTGCCAATGGCGTCGCCCCCGCCGGGACCCCAGGCGTTGGTGCCGGTGAGCAATACCTGTGGCAGTTTGTAGCGGGTGATGATTGTCGCCGAATTAAAAAACTGGCGGTTCAGCTCCGGATTTTGGTAGTAACCGGGGTATCCGGCCACGTCGGGCGGGAAAAACAGTTCCATGCCGGCCCGTCCCAGCAGGCGCTCAATCACCGCCGCATTCCAGAAGGTCATGTAGTGGTCCTGGTTTTTGGTCATGGGGTCCGGCACGGGCAGGTCAAAAAAGGAAAAGGCCTGAAGGGAGAGATCAAGGGGCGACTTGATAAGGGCGCCGATGATTTCGTCGTTGTCCGTGCCGTCGTCGGCGTCGAAGAAGTGTTCACTGCCAAGCAGTTGCCGAAGCACCGGCAATACATCAAAGTCGCCCGCGATGAGCGTCTGCGCGAGTGGCTCAATGATGTCGGATTCTGCTTCAGCGCTGATGTTCCGGGTAACGAAGAACCGGTATAGGCGGCGGCAGAGGTGGCGCGCCGTTTCCGGTTGGGCAAACACCATGTTTACCAGGTCGTTGAGCTCGCCGAACATGCCTGCCTCGTCGTTGGTTGCCGGCTGGATGGTGGCGCCGCCGAAACGGGCGCTGAAGGTTTTGGGGCCGAAGTCGTGGCTTTGCGTGTACCCTTTGCCGGCCGGAAGGCCGGTTTGGGGGTCCTGGTATTGCACCCGAAAAGCGTTGTTGAAGCCGGTGAGCACGCGCGCGGCCTCAATAATGTCTTCCTCTGTATAATAGGTGTAGTCGCCGGGCCCGGCAGGCTGCCCTTTGCCGATGGTGTGCAGCTCAAAAAATTCGCGGGCGAAGTTTTCGTTGGGGTTGTTTACGTAGTTCTGGTTGTTGTCGATGTAGCGAAGCATGCAGTTGTCGGTGACCATTTTGGTCACCAGCGACCGGAAGTTGCCCAGCGCACCCCAGCGGAGGAGCAGGAGGTAGTCGAAGTACTCCATGCTGTTGCCGCTGTCGGCGGCCACGGCCAGGAACTGGTGCCAAAACAACTCCATGCGGTGGCCGATGCCCTCGTCGAGCAGGGCCTCGTTGGTCCACCAGGCCATCACGTAGCGGCGGAGCAGCTCGTCGTCGGCCGGCAGGGGGGCGTTGGGTGGTTGTGGCGGGTTGATCCAGGTGGCCGGCGTGGCGCCGGGGCCGTTTGCGAAAACGGGCTGGTCGAGGGAAAGTGGGCGTTGGGTGAGCAGATCGTCCAGCGCCTGGGCGGCCGTCAGGGCGGCCAACTGGTCGATGCGGGGGCGGGTGTAGCGGAAGGACAGACGGCGCAACAAATGCGCAGCCTTCCGGCGACCCAGGGGCCCCGGGTGCGGATTCAAAGAAGCCATACGGCAGAAGACGGTTGGTGAATAAATCGGTTATTGCGCCCCTGACAACGTTCAGAAAAACGTAAAAAAGATAAGTTAGGGATGTCAGATGCTCGCCAGGCGCGAGCGCTGTCAGGGTGCCGGATTAAAAAACAGGACAATAACGCAAGCCTTGCAAGTTTATTGAACAGCAATATGTTAAAATAAAAAAATTGGACACGATTTGCAAAATGCGTTAAAATTGCGGCGCCGGGGCGACTCGTTAATTTAAAATAACTTAACTTTGCCTTGCTTTTCAACCGAACTAAACAAACAGCTCAACTATGAAAAAAACTTTGACAAGTGCTTTGTTCAGTCTCCTCCTGTTGGTGTGCGGCGTCAACCTGTTGTCCGCCCAGACCGTTTCGGGTGGCGGCGCACAAAACGACGGCTTCGTCCTCGTGCTCAGAGGCCCGGGTGGCCAAATCCTTGAATACGATCAGGCTTTGCCCTGCCAAATCCTGGGTACAGCCTGGGGTGGCGACGTCACCAAAACGCCCCAGATCAAAGGCGATCTGGTGTTCGGCTTCGATTCACCGGGTGGTCAGGTGGATTCCTTCCTGTGCGACACCGTACTCAATAACTACACCGGCAAGATCGTTGTCGTGCGTCGTGGCGTGTGCGCGTTTAGCGACAAAACGCTCAACGCCCAGCGCGCCGGCGCCATCGCGGTGATCGCACTGAACAACGCCGCCAACCCCGCCGATTGCGCAACACCCAACCCGGGTGCAGGCGCCACGGCTGGCCAGGTGACCATCCCGACGGTGACCACTTCCATGGTTGTCGCCAACCAAATCCTTGGTCTGCTCAATGCAGGTACAGTGGAAGGTGAGTTCGTGCTCCCGCCCTTCGGCCCGCGCGACGTGAAGATTGTTGAAGGTTTCTACACGCCGTCCAACGTTCAGACGCCGGAAGCCCACATGGGTACTGATACCTTCGCGTTCTCTGCCAATGTACTGAACAGCGGCACCGAAACGGCCACCAACGTGGTACTGGTGACCGAAGTGCAACGCGCCAACGGCTCGGTAATCGTTGCCGATACGGTTTTCCTCGGCGACATTATTGCAGGCGATACGGTGAACTCCAGTGACATCGACACCACCGTGACCCTGTGGCCGCCGACCGTAGCCAACGGCATCGTTGTAGGTACTTACAACCTTGTGCACAAGGTCTTCGCCGATGGCAACGACGCTCGTCCTTCCGACAACGCAAGCAGCGCGCCGTTTATCATTACGGACTTCCTGTTTGCCAAAGAAGACGGCAACATCGTTCAGGCTTCCCGCCCGTCCACTCTGCCCAGCGCATGGCACTGGGGTAACGTGTACACCATGTCGGCCGCAACGCAGGAGCAGTACAAGGCCGTTTCCGTTGTGATCAACTATGCGACCAACGCAGCGCCGGACCCGCAGCCCAACGAAATCCAGGCCGACATCAGCCTCTTCCGTGTGAACGACGACATCGGCGCCGACTTCTCCGGCTTCGACCCCGAGCAGTTCCCGCCCGAGCAGGATGCTACCTTCGTTGGTTTTGGCTCCTTCCAGGCGCCTTCCGATGCTGCCCAGTTCCAGGATCATGAAATCCAGTTGCTGGACTTCAATACCCTCGAAGAAAACGTGGTGCTCGACAAAGGCGCCCGTTATATCGCCATGGTCTCTTTCAAAGAGCCGTTCAATACGGTGTTCCTGTCTTACGGTGACGTGGCAACCCTGCCCGGCGTATCCGACCTGCTGTACATCACTTCCTGGTCCGGCGGTTTCGTTGGCGACCCCGATCCGTACGTGCGCTTAAACATTGGCCTTGTGTCTACCACCGACGAGCGTCCGCTCGCCGACAATACCATGCGCATCGTACCGAACCCGGTTTCCGAAACGCTCAACCTGCAGTTTGACTTCGCCAAGCCGACCCAGGCGACCATTACCCTGGCCGACATGACGGGCAAAGTCATCACCATCGACGACCGTCCGAGCCTGCTCAACGACCAGCTGCAATACCCCGTTACGCGTCTGGCGCCCGGTACCTATCTGGCCCGCGTAGCGACGCCGGAAGGCACACTGACCAAACAATTCGTGGTTGTGAAGTAATTTTTTGGCCTTGCGCCATGGCATACCGGCGGAGTGACTCATGCAGTCGCTCCGCCGTTTTTTTTTTACAAAACCGCCTCCAACAGGCTGCGCACGTAGGGCGTGGGCGGGCTTTGAAAAAGCACTTCGGGCCGTCCCTCCGCATCCAGACGGCCGTCCTTCATGACCAGCAGCCGGTCGCAGACCTGGTGAAGTACGCTCAGATCGTGCGAAATAAACAGGAACGACAACCCCAGTCGGCCCTGCAGGTCGGCGAGCAGGTTGAGGATGGTCGCTTGCACCGACACGTCGAGTGCCGACACGATCTCGTCGCAGATCAGCAGCCGTGGCTCAAGCGCCAACGCCCGGGCGATGCAGATGCGTTGTCGCTGGCCTCCCGAAAAGGCGTGGGGCATCCGGTGGTAGTGATCTGCCTGCAGGCCAACCTGTTCGAGCAGTTCCACGACCCGCTCCCGGCGGGCGCTGGCGCCGGAGACCAGTCCATGCACCCGCATGGGTTCCGAAATGGCCTCCCCCACCGGCATGCGCGGATTCAAGGCGGCGTAAGGATCCTGAAAGATCACCTGCAGGTGCCTGCGCGCGCGGCGAAGCGCCCGTTCCGGCATATCCAGCCAGTTTTCTCCCCTGAACAGCACCTGTCCCTGATGCACTTCCGTCAGTCGCGCAATGGCTTTGCCCAGGGTGGTTTTGCCACACCCCGATTCGCCGGCCAACCCGAGGCACTCGCCCGGATAGAGCTCAAAGGATACGTTTTGCACGGCGTCTGTCCATTCGACCGGAGCGCCGAACCAGTTTCTTTTGCGCGGATACCGCACGTGTATGCCCGATACCTCAAGCAGCGGTTTTTGTGCATATATCCCGGAACGCCGGATTTCCGACGCTTCGGGGTCGATGATCAAGGGTTGGTATTCGGGGTCTGGCAGTACCACCTCCAGTGTGGGCATGCGCTGGTAACGAACGTCGATACGGGGGCGGCAAGCCACCAATCCCCGGGTGTATGGCGCTTTCGGATGGCGCAAAATACCGGCAGTGTCGCCCTCTTCCTGCAACTCACCCCGGTACAGCACAGATACCCGGTCGGTGATGTGCCGGACAACGCCCAGGTCGTGGCTGATGAACAGCAAGGCCAGTTGGCGGGCTTCGCGGATTTCCTGCAGCAGGTCCAGGATGCCTTTTTGCACCGTGACGTCCAGCGCCGTGGTGGGCTCGTCGGCCAGCAACAGCCGGGGTTCGCAGGACAAGGCCATGGCGATCATCACCCGTTGTTTTTGCCCCCCGCTCAATTCGTGGGGGTAGGCCCGGTAGGCACGCGCGGGGTCGGGTAAGCGGACTTGTTCGAGCAGGTGCAGTGCCTGCTCCCGCGCTTCGGTGCGCGAGCTTTTCAGGTGGTGGCGAATGGCTTCGGTGATCTGATGCCCGCAGCGCATGACCGGATTGAGCGAGCTCATGGGTTCCTGAAAGATCATGGCGATCTCCTTGCCCCGTACCCGCGTGAGCGCGCTTTCGGACAGATCGTTGAGGGTTATCGGGCTTCCGTCGGGTAGGCTGTACCGGATGATGCCGTTTTCGTGGTGGAGATCGTTTTTGGATAATAACCGCATGATGGACAGCGCCGTCACGGATTTGCCGGAGCCGGATTCGCCGACCAGGCCTACCGACTCGCCCGGCTGGATGCGCAGGTTGAACTGCCGGAGCGCATGCACGGGGTGGGGGCGACCGTTAAAAGCAATATTCAGGTCGCAAATCTCCAGCAAAGGGGCGCTCATGACTGAAAACGCAGCACACATTGTTGATCGCCCCACTCCAGGCGCAGCCGGCCGTTGCGTTTGAGCCAGTCGACGAGCGTGTTGCCCAGCAATTCGGCCCGCCAGCCCTCGAGCAGCGCGGAATTGAAGTTGTCTTCGCCGGATTTCAGTTTGTTAAAATCGCCCTTGGGCAGCAAGAGCGCAGCGCTGATCTCGTGATCGAGACATTGACGCCGGACAAAGTGGTACATCAGTTCCATGGTCCACTCCCGCTCCGGGTCGTCCGGCGCCGGTTCGGGTAAATTTTGCAGGAACAGTTTTTCCTCTTCGGTGACGGGTCTGGACTGCAGCGCCTGCCAGTCGGACTGGTGGCGGCGCCACACGTGCTCCGAAAGGGTCCGGTTGCTGCGGTCGGAGCGGAAGGCATCCTTGGCGGCGCGCACCACGGTGGAGATGTGGCGCGACTGCAGGATCATTTCCCGGGGCACGTTTTGTTCGGCAGCTTTTTCCCTGCGCCATTGATACAGTCGCATGAGAAAAATTTTACCCTTGAAGTCGAGCTGATGCACCAGATCATTGCCCAACACTTCCTTGTAAGGGTCTACGTGGTAAAAAGACGCTTTTTCCCACTTCATATTTTCCTCCCGGGCCCAGCCTTCTCGGTTTTGTCTGCGCAGTTTGGCCGACAGGCGGGCGTGCAGGGCGGGCAGGTATTTAACGTCCTCAATGGCGTATTCGACGGCTTTGGGGTCCAGCGGGCGAGCCTCCCAGTCGGCCACGGTATGACTTTTGGCGAGGGTCACCTTGAGTTCTTTTTCGACGATTTTCCCGAAACCGGCAGGGTAGTTATAGCCCACAAAACCGGCAGCAATCTGCGTATCGAAGGTATTCCGGGGTACTGTTTTGTAGAGGGTATGCAACAAACGGTAGTCGTTGTCGCCGGCATGGGTAATCTTGAGTATGTTCGGGCTTTCCACGATGCGCAAAAACGCCTCCAGATTCGACACCTTCAGGGGGTCAATGAGGAAGATGTCGTTTTCCGAAACCACCTGGATCAGGCACAAGGCCGGCACGTAAAATTTTTCGCCTACAAACTCGGTATCGAAACCGATCCACGGCTCGGCGGCCAGACCCTCCATGATGTGGTCAAACGCATCCTGCCGGTCAACAAAGTGAACCTTATAATTCATGCGGCAAAAATACAATTCTGCGCAATAGCATTAGTACCCGGGTTTTTGTTCAAGCGAATTGACATATTCGAGCGATCCCAGGCGGAAAAATACCGGGAGCGGCGTCTTTCGGTTCATCTGGTGCTCTATCCGGCAAAAGAAAGGCAGCTTTTCTGTCTCCCAGGCCGGCACAAGGGGGCGAGGGGCAGGTTTTTCGACTGTTTTTGGCGAAAAATCCAGATCGACCGATGGGTATGCCTGCTCTGTGCCGTTCCGGTGAAAACGGATTATGGCAGCATCCCATCCCGATGTTTGAGCATAAACCTTTGGGTTAACACACCCAAATAATCCGATCAGCCACAGCATTTTCATTCGAATGATTTTAGAAAAATGAAAGTCCCCGCATCAGTACACTTCAAACTGGTGGAACCCGCATTCAATGGCGCCGTTCAGCAGGGAAATTTTCCGGCCGGCTTTAAGTCCAACGTGTTTGAGCGCCTCTTTGTGGCCCGAAAGCACCCAGGCATTCCAGCCTTTCCAGTTTTGTTTTAGCCGGTCGCCGATGTTTTTATAAAAAACGATGGCATCGTCGAGCGGCATGCGTTCGTCGTAAGGCGGGTTGATGATCAGGGTGCCCGGTGGCTCGGGAGGGGTCACCTGCTCGAAGGGCAACTTCTGGATCCGGATGATGTTCTCCAGCCCGGCGGACATGGCGTTGATGGAGGTTGCATTGCGGGCGCGCGGATCGATGTCGGATGCCAGGATGGGGTAGGGGATGGGCCTTTCGGCGTCGTCGGCCTCTTTTTTTACGGCTTTCCACAGTTTGGCGTCGAAATCCGGCCAGCGCTCGAAGCCGAAGCGTTCACGCAGTTGCTGGATGGGTCTGTTAGACGCCAGCAGTGCCGCTTCGATGGGCAAGGTTCCGCTGCCGCACATGGGATCGGCGAAAGGGCCGTCGTCGGGGTTCCATCCGCTCAGGGCGATCATGCCCGCGGCCAGCACTTCGTTGAGCGGTGCAGCCACCGTGTCGCGGCGATATGCGCGCCGGTGCAGGGAGTCTCCACTGCTGTCGAGCGACACCACCACATTTTCCTGGTGGATGCGCAGGTGGATGCGCAGGTGCGGGGCCACGAGGTTCACATCGGGTCTCTTGCCGTATTGTTCGCGGAACTGATCGACGATGGCATCTTTGGCCAGCTGGGCCGCGTACTGCGAGTGTTTGAAGACTTCGCCGGTCACCACCGGTTCAATGGCCAGGGAGCCGTTGACGTCGAGGAACTGCCGCCATTCAATCTGGCGCATGCCCTGGTACAGTGCTTTTTCGTTCCGGGCCTCGAAGCGAAGCAGGGGTTGCAGCACGCGAAGGGCTGTGCGCAGCGTGTAATTGGCCTTGTATTGCAGCGTTTTATCTCCGGTAAAAGATACTGCGCGTTTCAATGGGGTCACCTCGCCGGCGCCCATGGCCTCCAGTTCAGCCTGGAGCACCGGTTCCAACCCGGCCATTGTGGTGGCGATCATTTCCATGCGTCAGTTTTTCTTTTGGGCGGTATCCAGTGCTTGCTGTATTTGTTCGCGCAGCTGGACGTCGCTGCTCCGGGCCGTCATCAGGCGGGCTTGTTGCAGCACCGGTACCGCTTCTGCATTCCGGCCAAGCCGGATGGCCGAAAGGCCGAAAAGGAGGTAACTTTCCGGTTGGTTCGGCCATGCTTCCATGGCGAGGTTGGCCATTTTCAGCACGCCTTCGTCGGCCTTCTGGTCGTACAGGATCTGGAGGGTATTGTTCCAAACGCTGTAAGGGACGTTTGGGTAGGTAAGGCAGCGGCGGTACTTTTCCAGGGCTGCGACGGGTTGATCGGTGAGGTAGTGCACATCGCCGGAAAAGCTCCAGGTGCGTGGGTCATCCGGATGGGCAGACTCAACGGCGGAGGCTGCCTGCCGGAGTTGTTCGGCAAGGGCTTCGTCGGGTTTAAGCCGGTATTTCTCCAACTGCGGAATCAGTTCTTTCAGCTTGGTGTCGAGCGGCACGTCGGGGTTGGCATAAACGCCGGCATACTGGCTCTTGCCCACGGCAAGCAGGGCCACCGGATCTGCGGGGTTAATCCGCAGTATATCGTCGTACACCCGCCGGGCATTTTTTTCGTTGCCGGTTTCCCGGTAAAATTCAGCCAGCCGGTAGCGGTACTCCATCCGGTTGGGGTAGGCGCCCGACAGCCGCTCCAGTTCGGCGGCGGCTTTGGCATGCTCGTTCATCCCGACGTACACGTAAAACCTTTTTTCAGCGATTTCCGGGTTATAGCCGGTGCGTTTTTCCAGCTTGTCGAGTGTTTTCAGGGCTTCTTTGGGCTGGCCGGCAAGGGTATGCAGGTAAGCCAGCCGGCGCAGGTAGTCGGTGTTGTCGGGATATTTTTTGCTCAGCGATTCGTACACCGCCACGGCTTCTCCTGTTTGACCGTTTTGTTCCAGCAGTTCGGCCTCATACAGGGCGTACCAGGTGTTTTCGGGTTCCAGCTTTCCTGCTTTGCGGATGCTTTCCAACGCACCGCCATTATTTTGTTGGGCGGCCTGGACCTTTGAGAGACTGTGCCAGGCAGCGCCATGTTGCGGGTTGTCGAGCAGGAACGCCTGAAGCAGTTTTTCTGCCGAGGCAAATCGACCCAGGATGCGTTCGCGCTCGGCGTCGACAAAAGCGCTTTGCCGGTTCACCTCTTTCTCTGGCACCTGAACCAGTTTGCCCTCAAGCGTATTTTGCGCCGGAATGCGCGTACTCACCAAAAACAAGATGGCCAATATGCCGCCCTGCAGCGCACGACGGGTAAAGCTTGTTAAACGTAATCGGGTCATTATATCGCCGTATGCCAAGTCTTAACGCTTGGAAAAATTCGAAAAATCGCCCAGGTTCAGTTCATCCTTGGAGCCGACGAAGCGGCTGGAGTTGCCGACCATGGAGTGTTCCAGAACGGCGTTTTTGATTTGCGACCGGTTCTGGATAATGCTGTTGGAAATAACGGTGTTTTCTACGGTTGAATGGTGTCCCACACTAACGTATGGGCCCAGCACAGTGTTGCGCACCACAGCCTGGTGGCCGATGAAACAAGGTGGAATGATCACACTGTTTTCCACTATGGCATCCGGTGACACCAGCCCGTTGTCGCGGTTGAACTCGAGCATGCGTTCGTTTGACAGGAGAATGGACTCCTTGTTTCCGCAGTCGAGCCACTCCTCAATTTCGCCGGTCTGGAATTGCAACCCTTCGTTTTTCAGGATTTCCAGTGCGGTGGTGAGCTGGTATTCATTTTTTTCCTTGATGTCGTGCGTGATGATGTGGTGCAGGGTATTGCGCAACCGTTCCGCTTCGCGGAAATAATAAATGCCGACGATGGCCAGATCGGACACAAAAATGGCGGGTTTTTCCGCGAATTCGGTGATGACGCCTCGCTCGTTCAGCTTGACCACACCATATGCGGACGGGTCTTTGACCTTTTGCACCCATATCAGCCCGTCTACGGTGGTGTCGAAGGTGAAATCCGCCTTGAACAAGGTGTCGGCAAAGGCGATCATGCAATTGCCGGACAGGCTTTCCCAGGCGCAATGGATGGCATGGCCTACACCCAGTGCTTTTTCCTGGTAGTAAATGGAGGCGCGGGCGCCCAGCTTTTCCGCGATGTGGATCAGTTCTTTTTCCACTTCGGGCCCAAAATCACCGATGATGTAGGCAATTTCTTCCAGTTGGCCCCGGTAGGACTTGGACAACGACTCCACCAGTCGCTGGATGATTGGTTTTCCGGCAACTGGGATTAGCGGTTTGGGTACTGTAAGCGTGTGCGGACGCAAACGTGTGCCCCGACCGGCCATGGGGATGATGATTTTCATGTGCGTTTACACTTTGGCGGGTAGATTCGATGGAGATCTTGTCAATTCAAATGCCAAAAATACGGCATTCTGACCAGTCAAAAGCGTAAATATAGTGTTGGGCATTTTAAATAAATATTAACCATTCAAAAACACCAATCCGGACCCGCTTCAACCAGTGTGCGTGCTGCCGAAACCGCCGACGCCACGGTGTGTCTCTCCAAGTGTTTCGGCGGCTTCCCAGGTGATCTTTTCGTACCGGGCGATAACCAGTTGGGCAATGCGTTCGCCCGGTTCAATGGTTTGTGGCTCATTGGACAGGTTGACGACGATGCAGCCGATCTCGCCCCGGTAGTCGCTGTCGATTGTTCCCGGACTGTTCAGCATGGTCAGTCCCCTTTTCAGCGCCAACCCGCTGCGCGGGCGCACTTGTGCCTCGAAACCGTCCGGCAATTCGATAAACAGGCCGGTGGGTATCAGCGCCCGTTCGAGCGGCTGAAGGGTCAGGGGCGCTGCGGTGGCGGCGCGCAAATCGAGCCCGGCGCTGCCGGGGGTCTCGTATCGGGGGAGGGGGTTGCCGGATTTGTTGATGATGCGGACCGGGATAGACATGTTTTTTGGCGACAAAAATAGGTTTTCAAAAGAAATTATTGATAAACCCGATTCCAGCCGCTGAAAAACCAATAATTTTCGGCCTTCAAATGTCAATCCCGATCATGCAAAAAATCCCGACGCTGGTTTTCCACCTGGTTCTGCTCTCCTTTTCGCTTCCGGTAATCGCCGGCGCTGAACCAGTTTTCGCAACCCTCTTTCCACCCGATACCGTTATTTGCCCCGGAAACGACGTTCAACTTCTTGTTTCGGGGGGCGACAGCTACCAATGGCAACCCGCTGCCGGGTTGTCCTGCACCACCTGCCCCAACCCGGTGGCCTCACCGTCGGTCTCCACGATGTACACCGTCGACATTGTGCGGCAGGGAATCACCGAGCGGCAGACCTTTCATGTCGGTGTGTACCGGCTCGATCTGGGCGCCGACATCACGGTTTGCAACAACGCCGTCATCACCCTGAATCCGGATGGCGAGGCTTATCCGGACGCCCAGTATGCCTGGCAGGGTTTCCCGCCCAACCTGAGTTGTACGGATTGCCCTTCGCCCACCTTGACGGGACTGACTACCGGACTGTACTTCTACTTTGCCGAACTGACAGCGCCGGGGTGCAGTTTTAAAGATACCTTGCGCATTACGGTGGTCAATGGCCAGCAACCGGAATATGCCATCGCCGGCGACACCGCGATTTGCCTGGGCGACGATGTCGCGCTCGGGGGCGCGCCGGTTGCTGGCACATTTTACACCTGGACGTCCAATCCGCCGGGCTTCACCAGCAACGTCTCCAACCCGGTCGCTGCGCCGTCCGTAAGCACTACCTATTTCCTGGCCACGGCCAACAGCGGGTGTCCCATCTCTTCGTTCGACAGCATACGGGTTACGGTGCTGCCTGCGATCGAACTGGGACTGGCCGGCGACACGCTGGTGTGCCAGGGCCGGCCGGTGCTGCTCAATTCTGCGCCCCCACAGGATGGCGTCACCTACGCATGGTCGCCCGACAATGGATCGTTGAGCGACAGTGCCGCTGCCAACCCCATTGCAAGACCCGAAGCCTCCACCGCGTATGTGGTGACCGCAGATAACGGAGTCTGTTCGGTGACCGATACCGTGGTCGTTGATATCGCGCCCATAGACATCCGGTTGAGCGCCGACACGGTCTCGATTTGCCTCGGCGGTTTCACCGAGGTCACAGTGCTTCAGGTGACGCCCGCCGGCAGTGCCGTACTTTGGGCTCCTTTGCAGGATTTGTCGGTGACCCCGGATGGACTGCAAATTACCGCCACCCCGGACGAAAGCAGGTTGTACACCGCGACCGTTACCGCTCCGGGCTGTTCGCGCAGCGCTTCGGTCTGGGTTCAGGTGGATAGTTTACCGGCAAACCTGGCAATCATGCCCGACGACACCACCGTTTGTCAGGGTTCACTTGTACTGCTCACGTCGACACCATACGACCCGGCGGTATTTGCGAACATCGGATTCCGCTGGGAGCCGGCCACCGGCCAACAAACCCCCGACAGCCTGTTCAACATGGTCATTCAGGCCGATACCACCCAGCTCTACCAGCGCATCAACACCAGCGGAGCCTGTGTGGACACCTCGGTGGCCAAAATAAACGTGATCCCCACGGCCACCATGACCATCACCCCGCAGGACACCATTGTGTGCCCGGGGCAGACCGTCCAACTCAACCTGACCTACACCCCCGGGGTGACGAACATCCTGTGGAGCCCGCCGACAGGGTTGAGTTGTGTCAGTTGCGACACCCCGTCGGTGCTCATCAACCAGACGTCCTTTTTCTCGGTGAGCGGTGAATTTCAAGGGTGCCCCGTTTCTTCCGGGGTGATCGTTCAGGCTTTTCAGGGACCTGGTTACCTGTTTCCTTCCGACCGGAAACTGTGCCAAGGCGACACCTTGTTCTTGAATACCATAAACGACCCGGCGACCAACTACACCTGGACATCTACCGCGCCCGGTTTCGGCACACAAACCACGGCTACACCCATCTGGGTTCCTGATCAGCCCTCCGCATCGTTTTTCCTCGACGCGGTAACCCTCGACGGGTGCCGGGTGCTGGATACCCTGAGCGTAACGTTCAACTCGGCTACCCTCGATGTACAGGGGGACACCACTATATGCAAGGGTAGGACCACCATCTTGCGCGCCATCACCAACGTGCCGGGTACCTTCCTGTGGAATACCGGACAAACCACGCAGACGATATCGGTAGCGCCCCAGCAGTCGCGGTCCTATACCGTGACCTTTACGTATGCCGTTGATTGCCAACTGTCGGGCATCGCCACCGTGGAGGTGGAGCCGGGCCCTGAGGTGCTGTTTCCGCCCCCCAACCAGCGTCAGCTGTGCCTGGGCGACTCCCGAACACTGAATCTCAACCCGAAACCGGACGCTGTGTACCAGTGGAGTTCCGATCCACCCGGTTTCTCCTCGAACGTGCCGGCGCCGGTGGTTACGCCGCAGGTGCCCACTACCTACACGGTGACGGCCACCCTGGGCGTCTGCCAGGAAATCCTCAGCGTGACGTTAACGCCGTTGGTGGCCACGGTTGACGCCGGTCCCGATACCGCGATCTGCGCCGGCGAACAGGTGCAACTGACTGCCGTCACCACCGGCGCACAGGGTGGTTCGTTCCTGTGGACACCGCCCGGCAATACCGGCAGCAGCATTCCTGTTCAGCCGGACACCACCACCACTTATGTCGTTCGGTACACCTTCGGCGGGTCTGCTTGTACCGCAACGGACAGTGTGACGGTCTTTGTTTCCAACAACTTCAACCTGAGTATCAGTTCTGTGCCGGACACCAACCGCGTGAGCCTGGGGCAGCCGATAACCTTGCAGGCTGTGGTGGAACCCACCCAGAACCTTTCCGGTTTTGAATTCACCTGGACGGAGGTGCGACCCAATATGGAGGTGCTGGGTACCGGAGAGTCCATCGAATACGTGCCTTCCCTGAACCAGGACTCCGTGGTGCGCATCACCCTTTCTGCCATCTCACCCGATGGCTGCGAAAAACTGGCGTTTATCGAACTCATCATCGTACAACCCGTCGTGGTGTTCCCCAATGCATTTACTCCGGGTAACGGCGACGGGAACAACGACGTTTTCCGGCCGGTAACCCTGGTAGGCATTATTTTTATCGACCAGTTGGACATTTACAACCGATGGGGCCAAAAAATATACACCAGCAACGACCCACAAGCCAGTTGGGACGGCACGGTGGACGGGAAACCGGCGCCTACAGATGTATATGTGTATTACATACAGTACCGGCGTGGCGACGGATCGTTGATCGTGACACACGGTGATGTGACACTTTTGCGTTGACACCTTCGTTTTTGCCTTTTTTCCTGTAAATTTGCATCCGCCGGGCTGAAACCCGCCCGGCATTTCGTTTGTATGGTCAAGATTGGACCGGTAGAGATCGGTGAATTTCCCTTGTTGCTGGCGCCTATGGAAGACGTGAGCGATCCGCCGTTCCGCCGTTTATGCAAGGAACAGGGGGCCGATATGGTGTATACGGAGTTCATCAGTGCCGACGGACTGGTGCACGACGCCGTCAAAAGTTTTAAAAAACTGGAGATATTCGACTACGAGCGCCCCATCGGGATACAGTATTTCGGCGGACAACTGGACAGCATGCTGGGCGCCGCAGAAATCATAGAATCAAAAAATCCGGATGTCATTGACATCAACTTCGGATGCCCGGTCGCCAAGGTCGCCTGCCGGATGGCCGGCGCCGGACTCTTGCGCGACATACCCCAGATGGTTCGGCTGACCGAGGCCGTTGTTAAAAGCACGAACAAACCCGTGACGGTCAAAACCCGCCTGGGGTGGGACGACAGCACGATCAACATCGTAGAGGTGGCCGAACGCCTGCAGGATGTGGGCATACAGGCCCTGAGCATCCACGGCCGCACACGTGCACAGATGTACAAAGGCGAAGCAAACTGGACCTGGATCGCCCGCGTAAAGGAAAATCCGCGCATGAACATCCCGATTTTTGGGAATGGCGACGTGGATTCCCCGCAGCGGGCGCTGGAATTCCGCAACCGGTTTGGTGTCGACGGCATCATGATCGGTCGCGCAACCATTGGGTATCCGTGGATATTTCGGGAGATCAAACACTTTTTTGAAACAGGCGAGTTGTTGCCGCCGCCGGACGTATCCGAACGGGTGCGCGCCGCCCGACAGCACCTGCGCGACAGCCTGGCCTGGAAAGGACCCAAACTGGGCGTGCTGGAAATGCGGCGACATTATTCGCCCTACTTCAAAGATTTGCCCCATATCAAGCCTTTTCGGGCCCAACTGGTCACATTGATGGAACCCGAAGCGTTATACGCGGTGTTGGACGAGATTGAGGCGCAATACGCCGGTTACACTGTGGAACTGGAAACTGCTTGATCGATGTTTGAACAAAGAACATGATTTTCTCCATACTGCCGGAAGAACGGAAGGTTTTTGAATTGGTTGCCCAGGCCGCACGCGCGTTAGGCGTGCAGGCGTTTGTTGTTGGCGGATACGTTCGCGACCGGTTGCTCGGCCGCGCCACCAAAGACATCGACATCGTGTGCGTGGGCGATGGCATTCAACTGGCCCACCAGGTGGCGTCAATGTTGTATCCGAAACCAAAGGTCGCCGTGTACAGCCGTTTTGGCACCGCTATGTTGCGTTATGACGGAATCGAGATCGAATTTGTCGGCGCCCGGAAGGAGAGTTATAATTTTGACAGCCGGAAACCGGACGTGCAGGAGGGATCGCTGGAAGACGACCAACTGCGCCGTGATTTTACCATCAACGCGCTGGCCGTCGGTTTGAACCAGGACGATTTCGGGCAGATCATCGATCCATTTGGCGGGTTGACGCATTTGGAGGAAAAGCGCATCAAGACGCCGCTCGAGCCGGGCCAGACCTTCAGCGATGATCCCTTGCGCATGTTGCGGGCGATTCGTTTCGCCACGCAACTCGGCTTTTCCATCGATCCGGAGACGTTTCACGCCATCTCCAGGCACAAACAGCGCATACACATCATTTCCAAGGAGCGCATCGCCACCGAACTGGAGAAAATACTGCTGACGCATAAACCGTCTGTCGGTTTCACCTTGTTATTCGATAGCGGCTTGCTCCACCTGGTGCTGCCCGAAGTGGCGGCTCTTCAGGGTGTGGAGGAGAAGTATGGGCGCGCGCACAAGGACAACTTTTACCACACCCTGGAGGTGCTTGACAACCTCTGTAAACGCAGCAATAACCTTTGGCTGCGTTGGTCGGCATTGCTGCACGACATTGCCAAACCGGTCACCAAGCGCTACCACAAAGACACCGGCTGGACCTTTCATGGACACGAGTGGGTGGGTGCACAAACCACTGTCCCACGAATTTTTCGCAACCTCCGCCTGTCCCTGGGCGCTGAAATGGAATACGTACAGAAGATGGTGCGCCTCCACCAGCGCCCCATCAGCCTCACCAAAGAAGAGGTGACCGACAGCGCCGTGCGCAGGCTGCTGTTCGAAGCCGGGCCCGACATTGAGGACTTGTTCATGCTCTGTGAGTCGGACATCACCACCAAAAACCCGCGCAAGATGGAGCGGTACCTGGAGGGTTACGAACTGCTCAAACAGCGAATCGGTGAAGTTTCTGAGGCCGACCGGATGCGCTTGTGGCAACCTCCCATCACGGGCGATGTCATTATGCAAACCTTCAACCTGAAACCCTCCCGGGAGGTCGGATTGGTCAAAAACGCCGTACGCGAAGCTATTCTCGACGGTGAGATCGACAATACCTTCGAAGCGGCCTACGCGCGGATGCTGGAAGAGGGCAAAAAGATCGGGCTCATCCCTGCGCATGCATGAAATTCAAATCAAACGACCATAAATAATGGCTTCCGCACTCAAAAACCTGTCGGAATACAACGACTCCACCATGCCCGACGCTTCGGAGTGGTCCTTCGGCATTGTGGTGTCCGAATGGCACGGCGATGTTACCCATGCCCTTTACCAGGGTTGCTACGACACGCTGGTCAAACACGGTGTGAAACCCGCAAACATTTACACCGTGCAGGTGCCGGGCAGCTTCGAATTGCCGCTAGGGGCCCGGTTGCTGAATGCTAAACACAATCCCGACGGCGTCATCTGCCTGGGCTGCGTTATCCGCGGCGAAACCAGCCATCACGACTACATCAACCAGGCGGTGGCTACCGGACTCATGCAGCTCAACGTGATGGCCGGGAAGCCGTTCGTTTTTGGTGTCCTGACCCCCGATTCCCACGAGCAGGCCCTCGAACGTGCCGGCGGGAAACACGGCAATAAAGGCGTGGAGGCGGCCGCCACCGCCATTCGCATGGTGGCCCTCCGGGAAAGGCATCCGGAAGGCAAAAAAGTAATCGGATTCCACTGATGCTCACCTACCAAAGTATTCACACCGGCCACCTGAAACTCGATGGGGGCGCCATGTTTGGCATCGTGCCCAAACGCCTGTGGCAAAAACTGAACCCACCCGACGAAAACAACCTCTGCACCTGGGCCATGCGTGCCATGCTGGTGCAAACCGACGGGCGCAACATCCTCATCGATACCGGTATAGGCAATAAGCAGGACGAGAAATTCAGAAGTTTCTTCGAACCCCACGGGCCGCAGTCCCTCTTTTCCTCGCTGGCGGACGCGGGTTTACAGCGCGAAGACATCACCGATGTGTTCCTTACCCACCTGCACTTCGATCACTGCGGGGGCGCCCTGTGGAAAAATGAAACGACCGGACAAACGGAAGTATCCTTTCCAAACGCCAGATACTGGACGAACGAGCGCCACTGGAAATGGGCCATGAACCCCAATGCGCGCGAACAAGCTTCTTTTTTGCAGGAAAATTTTGTGCCGCTGGTCGAGCAGGGAAAGCTGCACTTTGTCGCCACCAAGCAAAACGTATCCTTTGCCACCGGCTTTCAGGTGCGTTTTTTCAATGGACATACCGAAGCCCTCATGGCCCCCGTTTTAGACACCGGCGACGAACAGGTTGTCTACTGCGCCGACGCGCTTCCTTCCCAGTGGCACGTCGGCATGCCCTATATTATGGCCTATGATGTTCGCCCGCTGGTCACCCTAAGGGAAAAGGCAAGCTTGCTGGAAGAAGCCGTAAAAAAACGTTATCGGCTGTTTCTGGAGCACGATCCGCTCACGGAGTCCGTCCTGATACATAAAGACGACCGGGGCCGCTTTATCCCTATATCTGATTAAAAGCGTTTTTTTTAATAACTTTTTTGCCGTAAACCAATGCCTTATGAGAAAATTCACCCTGCTCTGCTGTTGCCTGTTTTTAATCCTGCCTCACATCCTGCCGGCCCAGACACCCAGCCGGGTGACCCTTTCCGGAACGGTGTCCGACACCTCCGGGGCGGAGATTGCTCTGCCGACGGTGATGCTGTTGAACCCCCAGGACTCCACCCTCATCAATTACACCCGCGGAAACGAAAAGGGGGAGTTTGTTTTCAAAAACATCCCCAATAAATCTTACCTCCTGAAGGTATCCTACATCGGTTACATCCCCTTGCAAGTGGCAATTGAGCCCGCGGCAAGCCCCGAAAACAACCTGGGCGTGCTCGGCATGAAACCCCTGAATGAACAACTCATGGAGGTGGTGGTGCGTACCGCCAAAGCAGCCCTCAGCATCCGGGGCGACACGGTGGAGTACGACCCGTCGTCGTTCAAGGTGCCCCCGGGATCATCGGTGGAGGACCTGCTGCGCCGGCTACCCGGCATCGAAGTGGATGCCGACGGCAACATCAGGGCACAAGGGCAGGATATCCGAAGGGTTTACGTGGACGGCAAGACTTTTTTTGGCGATGACCCCAAGGCGGCCACCAAAAACCTGGGCGCCGAAACCCTCTCGAAAGTGCAGGTGTACGACGAGGCCAGCGAACAAACCAAAATTACCGGGATCGACGACGGCAAGGAGATCAAGGTGATGAACCTCGAACTGAAAGACGAATACAAAAAGGGCAGCTTCGGCAAAGTGACCGGCGCCGTCGGAACCGAAGAGCGCCTCGCCGGCAGGGCCAGCTACAACCGGTTCAACGAAAAAGAACAACTCTCCTTCATCGGCTATGGCAACAACATTAATGAAACCGGTGTCAACTGGGAGGATTACGGAGAGTTCAAAGGGCAAAGTACCTTCAGCGATTTCGATAACGGCGACTTCGGCTTTGAGGGCGGCGGTCGCGGGTACTACTTTAGCAGTGGAGACGGCCCACTCAATAACTTCGACGGCCGCGGTTTTACCGAAAATTTTGGCGGCGGCGTGAATTACAACTTCGACAATAAAAAGACCAAGGTCAACGCCAGTTACTTTTACAACCAGACAGACCTTACGTTTCGGGAATACACCACCCGGAGCAATTTTGTAGAAGAAGGCACATTCACCAACGAAGATACCCTGCGCCAAAATGCACTCCAGCGACGCCACAGCCTGTCCTCCCGGCTGGAGCACGAAATCGACTCAAGCAACAACATCATCGTCAAGGCAAACCTCGCTTTGCGCGAAAATGACTCCGAACAGGCCAAAAGCCAGTATTTTACCGACAACCTGGACATGCCGATCAACCGCCTGTTGTCGGCCACCGAAAACCTGACCGACGCCGGCGACCTCACCAGCGCAGCCATCTTCCGCCATCGTTTCCGAAAAAAAGGCCGCACGTTCGCCGCCAGCGCCGGTTTCAATACCACGCGCAACGACGGAACCGACAATTTGCTGTTCCAAAACCTGTTCATCCGGACCGAGGATCCCTCCGAATTTTTTCGACAGGATGCCGATGTGGCTAACCGAACCCAACAGCTGAAATCTAGCCTCTTGTTCTCTGAACCCTTGTCTAAAAAATGGTTTATTGAATCCTTCTACAATTTCAGCCAAACCGACAACCTGGCCGACCGGCAGGTGGAGGATCCAACCCAAAATGGAGGTGAGCGCATAGACAGCCTGAGTATTTACTACGACAACCAGGTGCTGTACAACCGCCTGGGTTCGGTGGTCCGGTATGCCCACGACGGCCTGAACATCGGCCTGGGCCTGGCCGGCCAGCAACTCCAGCTCAAGGGCGATTATGCCCGGGGTGAGGGAGAGCCTGCACTGGGTGACCCTGTAAGGCTCGAATTTTTCAACTGGATACCCTATGCCTCGATGGAATACGAGTTCACCAACAACATGTCCGTTGACTTTAACTACCGGTATTCGGTCAATGAACCGTCTTTCACCGACTTGCAGCCGGTGGCCATCATCACCAACCCCCTCTTCGTGCGCCAGGGCAACCCTGCGCTGGAGCCCGAACGCATGCACAGCCTCAACCTGGGATACAACTACTGGAACCCGGCGTCTTTTGCCAATATCGGCGTCTACGGCGGTTTCAATGTGTACGACGAACAGATCGTGTACAACCAAACCGTGGAATTGATCGACAGCGTGGGCTTGCGCACCACCACCACCCCGGCCAATGCAACGGGTGGATACGGCTACGACTTCTGGTTTTGGTCCAATTTTCCCATCATCAAAACCAAACTGTCGGTGGGCCTAAACGGTGGTTTCAACGGACGCCTGGCGCCGGCCTTCGTCAACGAAGTGAAAAACGAGACGCGGAGCAACGGGGTCGACGGCCGCTTTTCGCTCAATTACACCCCTTCGAACAAACTCATCCTGAACGGGGGCTTCTCCCTTGGATTCGACGACGTGCGGTATTCCATCCAGTCGCAACAAAACCAGCAGCTCATCAACAACAGCGCCTATGCCGGTGTCAAATGGGAGTTTGTACCAAAAACATTCCTGGAAAGCAACTTCAACTACAACGCCAACCGAAACAACCAGACGGGTTTTGAACAAAACGTGCCGATCTGGAACGCTTCCGTGCGCCGGATTTTTGGTCCCAAAAACCGCTGGGAAACCCGCCTGGCCGCCTTCGACCTGCTCGACCGTCGCGTGAACGTCGTGCAACGCGCTACCCAGAACTACGTGACCACCAGCGTGGCAGAAACACTGGCCCAGTATTTTATGCTCAGCCTGAGCTACAATGTGCGGGGCTTCGAAACAGGCGTGAAAAAAAGAGGATTCTGGTAACCCATGCTGAATGCTGCCGTGACACCATCAAGACTTCCAAACAACTGCACAACATGAAACTGTCGCTCCTGCTACCCGCAATACTCCTTTTCTCCCTTCCGGCCTTTGCCCAGGAACATCCCGCAGACATGCAAGCCGGCCACGTGCGCTTTCTCGTGACCCACAACTGGACCAAAAAAATGGCCGCGCTGGACTACATGAGCGAGCAAAGCCGACAAAAAGCGCAATACATGTGGGGGAGCCGTTCAGAGTGGAAGGAATACATGGAAATGTACTTTTCCCCCGGCGCCTCGCTCTACTTCCTCTCGGAAGAAAGCCCCGACCCCGACCTGGAAACCTATTCCTGGAAAAAGGATGCGTACTTTATCCGGCGCGATTTTGCCGGCGCCCGGCAATCCGACCTGCTCACCGTTACCGGCAAAACCTACCTGGTGGAGGACTCGTTGCGCTGCCCCGGCTGGAAAATCCTGAACGATTTGAAAGAGGTGGCCGGTCACGTTTGCATGAGCGCCTCGTGGGTGGATACCGTGAAAGACCAGTCGATGGTTGTCTGGTTCGCTTTGGATATTCCATCGGGTGCCGGTCCGGAGCGCCTGTGCGGCCTGCCGGGTATGATCCTGGAAGTCGACATTAACAATGGCGCGCTGGTGGTCGCCGCCGACAAAATCGACTTCTACCCGGTGGATGCCGGTAAGCTGGCTTTGCCGGCGAAGCCCAAGGGGAAAAAGATCAGCGAGGCGGAATACCAGTCCATGCTGGTCAAGTACATAGCCGAAAAACGGGAAAATCAGGAGCCCTGGTTTTGGGGACTGCGTTACTAGGCTTTTTCCAACACGACAGCGTATCCCTGTCCGACACCGATGCACATGGCTGCCAGGGCGTAGCGACCGTTGCGGCGTTTCAGTTCGCGCGCGGCTGCCAGGGTGATCCGGGCCCCCGACATACCCAGCGGATGACCCAGGGCGATGGCGCCGCCGTTGGGGTTTAGCCGCGCATCGTCGTCTTCGAGGCGCAACTGGCGGGTACAGGCCAGCACCTGGGCGGCGAATGCTTCGTTGAGCTCCAGTACGTCCATATCCGCCAGTGTTAATCCGGCCTTCGCCAGCGCTTTCCGGCTTGCCTCCACCGGCCCGATGCCCATGATGCGCGGCTCCACGCCCACCACGGCCGACGACACCACGCGGGCCAACGGGTTGAGTTGATGCGCACGGCATGCGGCCTCGGATGCCAGCAGCAGGGCGGCGGCGCCGTCGTTCAGACCGGAGGCATTGCCGGCGGTGACCGTTCCGTTTTTGCGAAATGCGGGCCTCAGCCTGGCCAGTCCCTCCATGGTGGTTTCCGGTTTGATGAACTCATCGTGTTCCATGCGTACAGGGTCGCCTTTCCGCTGGGGGATGGGCACGGGGGTTATTTCTTCCGCTAAAATGCCTTTTTCGCGCGCTTGGGTTGCTTTTTCCTGGCTGCGCAGGGCAAACCGATCCTGGTCTTCGCGACTGATCCCGTACATGTCCACCAGGTTTTCTGCGGTTTCGCCCATGGCCTCCGTTCCGTACAGTTCCTGCATGCGCGGGTTGATGAAGCGCCAGCCAAAGCTGGAGTCGTACAACTGGGCGTCGTTTCCAAACGGTTTGCTGCTCTTGCTCATCACGTATGGCCCCCGGGTCATGTGCTCGATGCCGCCGGCGATGAACAACTCGCCGTCGCCAGCCTGTATGGCGCGCACGGCATGGAGCACGGCCGACATTCCGCTGGCGCACAGCCGGTTGACCGTTTCCCCCGGAACGGTGAATGGTATGCCGGCCAGCAACAAGGCCATGCGGGCGATGTTCCGGTTGTCCTCGCCGGCCTGGTTCGCGCAACCCAGAATCACTTCGTCCAGCAGTGCCGGATCAACGGATGGGAAGCGTGCAAGGAGCTGCTGCAGGACGTGGGCCGCCAGATCGTCGGCGCGTACAGCCGACAAGGTGCCACCAAAAATGCCAATGGGGGAGCGCACACCATCGATCAGGTATGCCGTATGGGCGTAGGCCATAGGGTAATTTTTGTTCTTTGCGACAAAGGTAGTCGTATTATACGGAAGATAAGGGTAACTTTGGCCCGATTTTTGACATTGTACCGCAAACGCGGTAGTGCCATCCCAAAAACACACCGAAATTAGTTAATAATTTTACATGATGCGTAAACTACTCCTGTCTGCGGCGATTGCTGCAATGTCCTTTGCTGCTTTTTTTCAAAGTTGCGGAGATGCTGAAACGGTCAACCTGAACGAGCCGTCCCTCCACGATTTTGACAACAGCGTGTACCTGACCTGGAATGAACTCCTGCTCGAGCTGGACCGGTATGCCCCCGGTTACCGCCCGAGTCCGGCGCCAAGGGCAACGGCCTACCTGGGGTTGGCGGCTTATGAGGCCGTTGTCACGGCCATTCCGGAAAACAATTCATTGCAGGCGTACATGCCGGGTCTGCAGGTGCCCCAACCCGATGCAAACGCCGAGTATCATTGGCCCACGGTGGTTAATGAATTGTACGCGTACCTGCTTCGGCGCTTTTATTTTCACCTGGAAGTCAACAATGCTGCGCTGTATCAGAAAATAGAGCAGACGCGGCAGCAGAACCTTTCCCTGTATGCGTCGGAAACTTCCAAGGAAGTGCTGGACCGATCGATCGACTATGCGCAACGCGTAGGATTGGCCGTGTATGACTGGAGTGCAACGGACCTGGTGGCGCACAACGCTTTTCTTAACCCCCGGCCGGATACGTACACACCGCCCGTTGGCGAGGGATTGTGGAAACCCACCACGCCGGATTTCGGCAAGGCGCTGTTCCCGTATTGGGGCAATGCCAGAACGTTTGCTTTACCGGACCAGGAAAAACTTTGCCGCCCACCGCTGCCCTATAGCCGTCTGAGCGGTTCCCTGTACTACACGCAGAACCTGGAGGTGTACAACACGGTGAACCACGTAAAAACGGGCAACGACGCATTTGCTGAAGAAGGGCGCTGGATTGCTATTTTCTGGAGCGACGACATCCAGGGTCTCACCTTTTCACCCGCCATGCGCATGGTTGCTGTCCTCAACCAACTGGTTGAAAAAGAAGACCTGGATATGGCAGAGTGCGCAGAACTATACGCCAAAATGGGACTGGCCCTGAACGACGCCTGTGTCTCGGTATGGTTCTCCAAATACCATTACAACACCGAAAGGCCCATCGATTACATTCGCGATGTTATTGCCAAGGAATATCCGGAGGCCGCAAGCTGGAATACTTACCTCGACAACCCCCTCACCGGCGCCAAAGGCATTAATCCCAGCTTCCCGGCGTACCCGTCCGGCCATTCCGGGTTTGCCGGCGCCGGCTCGAGAATTCTATCATCCTTCTTCGAATACAACGAGGAATACCCGGGAACCTATGTGTTCACCGATCTTTCGCACGTAGATCGAACGGAATTCAACGGCACACCCCGTACCTGCGCCTCGTTCAAACAGCTGGGCGACGAAAAGGCTTTCGCACGCATTCCGCTGGGGGTACACCTGCGCATGGACTGCGTGGAAGGCCTGCGGGTGGGCGAACATGCCGCTCAGCGGGTGCTCGAACTCCCCTGGAAAAAGTAGCCATGTAAAAGAAAAGGGTTCTCCGTGCTGATACCGAACCGGAGAACCCTTTTTTCTTGCTGGAATTGCGCTTACTGCTTATTCCACTCTTCCCAGGTCGTCTTGTTGTACTGCTCTTCGGCGGCAAATGTGAGTTCCTTCATGATGGTGGCCGGGTCCTTGAAACCGGGCGAAACCATGATGCGCTCGTATTTTTCGTTCAGGTACACAAAGCTGGGGTAGCCCAGTTGGCCTTCAAGCAGCGAATAGGCGAGCGTGTGATAACCCCTTCCTTCGCTGGTGACGTATTTGAACGTTGTTCCGTTGAAAACTATGTCACCCTTTTGTTCGGCATTGAGTTTGACCGGGTAAAAATGTTCGGACATGTAAGCCGCTACTTTGGGGTCAACAAAAGTGCTTTTGTCCATTTTTTTGCACCAGCCACACCAGTCGGTGTACACATCGACGAAAATCTTTTTAGGTGCGGTTTTGTTCAGGGCCGCCGCCTCTTCCCAGGTGTACCATTTCATTTCAACGGTTTCCGGGGCGGATTGGGATGGCCAGACAAAGGCGCAGCACACAGCGACCGCCACGGCGGCGAAGGCGATAGCAAGAATTGGTTTGTTCATGCGGACAATTTTTTCTACAAATGTACCGGGAAATTCCACACCAGTCAAGCCCGCCGAAAAGTCACCGGGCAAACGGCTCGGCGTCCAGCCCAATAAATTTACCTGCCAGAAAACGATAATAGCCGGCAATCCCGATCATACCGGCGTTATCGGTACAATATTCAAAGGCCGGAATGTAGGTCGTCCATCCTTCTGTGGCGCCCAGGGCGGCCAACCCGGTGCGCAGGCCGGAATTGGCGCTGACGCCGCCGGCGATGGCCACATGCCGGATGCCGGTTTGTCGTGCCGCCTTGCGCAGTTTTTTCAGCAGGATGCTGACAATGGCGTGTTGCACCGAGGCGCATATGTCGGGCAGGTTTTCATCGACAAATGCCGGGTTCCCGGCGGTTTTGTCCCGGAGAAAATACCGGACGGCTGTTTTTAAACCACTGAAGCTGAAGTTCAAGCCGGGTGTGGAGGCTTCCGGAAAAGGAAATACGGGATTGCCCCGGGACGCCAGTTTGTCGATGTGTGGACCGGCGGGATAGCCCAGTCCGAGCATTTTACCGGTTTTGTCAAACGCCTCCCCGGCGGCATCGTCAAGCGTCTCGCCCAGTACCTGCATATCGTGAAAACCATCCACCCGCACAATCTGGGTGTGCCCGCCGCTGACCGTCAGGCAAAGGAAAGGAAAAGGCGGGTGGGGGGGCTCGGCAAAATGCGCCAGCACATGCGCCTGCATGTGGTGAACGTCTACCAGGGGGATACCCAGGCTCAGGGACAGGGCCTTGGCAAACGAGGTGCCCACGATCAGGGCCCCGAGCAACCCGGGGCCACGCGTAAAAGCGATCCCATCAAGTTCCTGCAGGGTAACTCCGGCCTTCCGCAGCGCGGCGTCCACCACCGGAATGATGTTCGCCTGGTGGGCGCGCGAGGCCACCTCCGGCACCACACCCCCGTATTGTTCGTGCACGCTTTGATTGGCAATGATGTTCGACAATACCCGGCCGTCGCGGATAACCGCCGCAGCAGTGTCGTCGCACGATGATTCAATAGACAAAACGGTTACCCCCATCCCGCAAAAGTAGAAAGATTGGCACGATTATTTCTGCACTTAACGTACCCTGTAATTGGTAAACCCCCCTTTCTTCACCCAACCGCATTTTGTTATGTTCGGTACGACTACCAAGGAAAAAAGTGCTTCCACTCAGCCGAAAGGCGTTTCTGTAAATGGCCCGGAACGGGACAGTGGTTCCACCACCGTGATCGCCAAAGGATCTGTGGTGGAAGGTAAATTCGTCAGCACGGAAAACGTTCGCCTGGACGGCACCATCAAGGGTGAAGTGAATACCGACAAGCGCTTCGTGATGGGCGAAGGCAGCGTTGTGGAAGGAAACGTCATTGTTCGCGACGCCGCCATCAAGGGTCGCGTAAAGGGCGATCTTTTTGTAAAAGAATCGCTGTTGCTCCACGATACGGCGTTCGTGGAAGGGAACATCCGCGCCAAAACCATCACCGTGGAAGAAGGCGCACGGTACAACGGTGTTTGCAAAGTCGGAATAGATACAAAAGATTAATATTTTGGGCTGGAGACTTGATACTGCCGCAAAGGCTTCCGTACTTTACGGGGTCAAACCAATGCCTGCGTTCAGGCCATTGGCTTCATATATGGCAGACAGCAAAATTTCGTATCAGGACGCCGGTCTGGATTATCAACAGGCCGCCAAGTGCGAGGCGTACACCATCATTGGGTCGGACGCTTTGTCTATGCTGGCAGTTGATGACTCCGGTGTCGTCACCGCGGCGGTCTATTACCCGTTCAACAACGCGTGGACAGACTCCGGTACGCAGGCCTTGCGCGCCGTGTTGGCCTCCGACGACGTGTTTCGCCTGCGGTTTCGAAACCACTTCTGCGCCATCTTTCACCCAAGATTCACGCTGGTGCCCGCCCGGCTGTTCAACCCGGCCAATCTGCACGCCTATTTCAACCTGTTGCTGTCGGAAAACAACATGGCTTACGGCTATAATCGGTTGTCGGACATGGACTGTGTGGGGGTGTACGCCCATAAGGAGGAGGAACAGGAGATAAGCATGCAACTCAGCGGCCGCGACGCAGCACCGCATCTGGCTGCCGCTTTTTTGCGAGCTGCGCAATTCGTCGCGCCGGTACAGGGCCACTCGCTCATCGTCAACGTGCGCCATCGGTCGGCACAAGTGGCCTTGTTCGACCGCCAGCATTTGCTGTACTACAACGTGACGCCCAACGACGGTCCTGCCGACCTGGTGTACTACATCATGGTGCTTTTCGACCAGTTCCGGTTGAGCCAGCAAACCACGCCTGTGCTGCTGGCCGGAAACATTCATGCCCAGGAAGAATCGGTCGGTTTGCTGCGCAACTTTATCGAAACGGTTGCTTTTATCCCAGCCCAGGAAAAGCTTCATTTTCCCAATTTTGGCAACCCGATCCCCGAACACTTCTTTTTTGAGCTGATCAGTTTGCGGCATTTCGGCCGTTGAGCGCTTGCCGGCAACCGTTTTTCTCCAATAAAACGCTAATTTTGCCCATGCGCATCATTGGAGGCAAATTCAAGGGCCGTCGTTTTCATCCGCCTGCCGACAACTGGCCTACCCGGCCCACCACCGACTACGCCAAAGAGGCCCTGTTCAACATCCTGACGAATCATTTCGACTTCGAATCGATCCGGGTGCTCGACTTGTTCGGCGGCACGGGCAGCCACAGTTATGAGTTCATTTCCCGCGGCTGCACGGATGTGACCTATGTCGACAAGTTCCCCTCCGCCGTGCAATTTGTCCGAAAAACGACCGAGTTACTGGCCATCAAGGACAACATTCACATCTTTCAAATGGACGTGTTTCGGTTCATAGAATCCGCAAAAGGAACATTTGATTACATCTTTGCCGGACCACCGTACGCCCTGCCGACCATCGATCTGTTGCCCGACCTTGTTTTAGAAAAGAAACTGCTGAACCCCGAAGGCTGGTTTGTGCTCGAACACAACCCCAATCATAGTTTCCTGGAGCACCCACAACTGTTCGATGTGCGCAACTACGGCAAAACCATATTCAGCTTTTTCCACGCCATCGGCTCATAGCCGGCAACGCAGGAAGATGGGTTCGGTCTGGATGGTGTTGCTCACATGCCCGGCCCTGTCTTTGATGGAAATGATGTAAAAAACCGTGTCCAACGCCTGCGGGGCAATACCCACCTCACAAGGTGGAATGCCGCTTTGTTCAGCATAAATGCAACATGTCGTGGGCAGCAGGATGGAAATTTCTCCGGAAATTCCGTTGCCAGCGCCTTGCTGCTCAATGTAGGGTATCCGGTACGGCGGCTTGTTGAAGGAGTCCCGCCCGTCTACAATGAAAATGCTCTCGCTATCGTCCTTAAAGCCCAGGTCACCGTCGCCATCGGTAAAGGAAAAGGTAATCAGCACGCTGTCTTCACCCAGACTCGACTGGATGAGGAAGTTTTTCGACAGGCTGAGGTATTCAATGACTGGTTCATCGGGGTAGTCCGGCGGATCCACACAGGTAGATACGGCGACGCCGACGACTATCGTCAGCAAGAGGAGAAATGCGCGCATAGCGGTATTTTTGTGCTGAATTTACGGTTATGATAACAAATGAGCGGGAAGAAATATTGTGGAAATTGCGCAATTTGTCGGCAGATACCTTTTCCGACACCGCAGCGGCCGTTTTTCGCTACCAGTCGCGCCACAACCCGGTGTACGCCCGCTTTTTGGCCTTGCTGAATCGGCCGCACACCGGACCAAACGATTTCCCTTTCCTGCCGATTCAGGTGTTCAAGTATCACCTGGTGCAGACCGGCGCCTGGCAGCCGGCGGGTTATTTTCTCAGCAGCGGCACCACCGGACATACACCTTCTCGCCATGCGGTGCGCGACACCGGGTTTTACCTTCAAAATGCCATTCGGGGGTTTACCCGCCTGTATGGTGATCCGGCGAACTGGTGTACCCTGGCACTGCTGCCGGCTTACCTTGAGCGGGAGGGCTCGTCACTGGTGCTGATGGCCGACGCTTTTATCCGCCGTTCCAGGTATCCCGACAGCGGATTCTTTCTGCATGACCACAACCGGCTGGCCTCTGTGCTTCAACGTTGCCTGGACAACGGTGTGCCCACCTTGCTGCTGGGCGTGAGTTTTGCCCTGCTGGATTTTGCCGAGGCGCACCCTATGGCTTTGCCCGGGTTGGTGATTATGGAGACGGGCGGCATGAAAGGGCGCCGCCAGGAAATGACACGCGAAGCGCTGCACGGCGTGCTGAAAGACGCTTTTCAAACCACGCAGATCCACTCGGAGTATGGCATGACCGAGTTGTTTTCCCAGGCATACAGCAAGGGTGGGGGCGTGTTTACGCCTGCTGAGACCATGCGCGTTTCGGCCCGAGATGTGTACGATCCTTTTTCGGCCGTCCAACCTGGAAAAACGGGTGTGCTGAACATCATTGACCTGGCCAATCTGGACACCTGCTCGTTCATCGGAACAGAGGACCTGGGACGGGTTTACGCCGACGGCCGGTTTGAGGTGCTGGGTCGTTTGGATGCGGCAGAGGTGCGCGGTTGCAATCTGATGGTCGAATGGTGACGCGATGGTTCAGTACGCAGGCGCTACCGGCTTGTTTTCCATGATTTTTTCCACGCGTGCATTCACCTCGGGGGTGAGCAACGGCAGTACGTCAAGGGCGGTGAGCGTTTCGCGGAGTTGTTCGGTTTTGGAGGCCCCGAGAATGACGGTGCTCACGTTCGGATTTTGCACGCACCAGGCAATGGCAAATTTGGGCAGGGTGGTGCCCAGTTCTTTGGCCAGCGTGTTCAGTTGATGCGCTTTTTCGAGGTGTTCCGGTTTGAGACTGCGTTCCTTGAGCCACTCAAGACCTTCCATGCCCAGGCGAGTGCCTTCAGGAAACTGCTGCAGGTATTTTTCCGTGAGCACACCGGAACCCAGTGGCGACCAGATCGTGGTGCCCAGCCCTACGGTGCGGTACAGGTCGGCGTATTCCACTTCCACTTTGTGCCGATGCAGCAGGCTGTACTGCGGCTGCTCCATGACCGGCCCGATGAGGTGGTTCTGACGCGCCACCAGGTGCGCCTCCATGATTTCGCTGGCACTCCATTCGGAGGTGCCCCAGTACAACACCTTTCCCTGTGCAATGAGATGGTTCATGGCCCAGACCGTCTCTTCCATCGGCGTGTTTTTGTCGGGCCGATGGCAAAAGAAAAGATCAAGATAGTCCACCTGCAAGCGGCGCAAAGCAGCGTGGCAGGCTTCCATAATGTGTTTCCGGTTCAGCCCGATCTGGTTGGGCAATTTGCCACCGTCGCCGAAAAATACTTTGGAGGACACCATCCACGTGCTGCGATCCCAGCCCATTTTTTTGAGGATGTTGCCCATTACCAGCTCACTTTTTCCCTGGGCGTATATTTCGGCATTGTCGAAAAAGTTGACACCGTTCTCATAGGCAATCGCCATGAGCTCTTCTGCGGTGGCATCTTCAATTTGCTTGCCAAAGGTAAGCCAGGAACCCAGGGACAGGGCGCTGACCTGGACACCGGCACGACCTAGTCTGCGGTAAATCATGATAAAAACGGATCAAGTTAAAGGATGTAATGACGGAAATACGCTACCCAGGCAATCACCAGCACAAAAGAGGCGATGACGATGCCGCGCATGGCGTCTTCAGCGCGTTGTTTTCTGAACAAATTGAGTGGTATTAGGTTCAGCGCGATGGCAATGATCGACAGTGTGCGTTCGCGGAACATGGGTGAAAATCCGTCTCCTGAAGCGGCTCCCTTTATTTCCAGAATTTTGAAAATCTGATACAGCAAAATAAAACCCAGGGTCGGAAGCAGCAATCCAACAAGGAGCCCGGTGATAACGCGATTTCTGTTGAGCATAGCGATGCAATTGGTTCAAAATGATTCAAGCGGCTTGAACACCGCAATGGCCGGGTAATTGGTCAGGTCGTGCATGGAAGGCACCACCGAAATATAACCGTGTTCCAGCGCGTGCAGGTCGGTGTCCTCGCCGTTGTCCAGGTTAACCATGCTTCCTGCCAGCCAGTAATACGGTTGGTTATTGGGGTCGCGGCCTTCCAGAAATTCTTCTTTGAAGTAGGCATCTGCCTGGCGGCACACGCGTATGCCTTTGATTTGGTCGGCTGCCAACTTGGGAATATTTACGCTGATCAGGTTGCCCAGGGGCATGTTATGAATCAGACAATAGCGGATTATTTTTTCGACCCAGGGCTTGCCCGATTCAAAATCGGCGTCGAAGCTGTAGTCGAGCAGGGAAAAACCAATACTGGGAATGCCTTCGAGCGAGGCTTCCATCGCTGCGGAGAGGGTGCCCGAATACAGGATGCTGATGGCGGCATTGCTGCCGTGGTTGATCCCGGAGAGGCAAAGGTCTACCTTCCGGTCCTTGAGTACTATGTGTTTGGCCAGTTTGACACAATCCACGGGCGTACCCGAACACTCCCAGGCCTCAATGCCTTCGAAAACGTTGACGTGTTTGAGGCGCAACGGTTCATGAATGGTGATGGCGTGTCCTTTTCCGCTCTGGGGCGAATCGGGGGCTACCACCACCACTTCGCCCAGGCGGGAGGCTATAGACACCAGCGCGCGGATACCGGGCGCCACGATGCCGTCGTCATTAGTAACTAAAATCAGGGGTTTGCTCATGCCTGCAAAAATAGGGCGGCAAACAATAAATTGTATGAATAAACAATTTATTAAAAAAACCTTGTAAAATTGCAGGTGAAATGGCACAGTATTCAACCAAATCGTTTAATCAAACCCTGATAGCAATGCGGCTAAAAGAAGTTCTATCTGTTTCGCTCCTGTGTATGGGCGTTGTGTCGATCAACCTGCAGGCACAGTCCACCATCTACCTCTCATTGGGATCGGATTGCGCCGATGAGTTGGAATACCTGCAAGCCACTACCGGTCAGCGTAGCCGGGGCTACTCCCTCAATTTCTCCAACGAGCAATACGTGTTTTTTACCACCGACAGCGGCGTCAGCGTGGCGTCGCTCCCCGCCGGGGCGGTCACTTGCCGGAACCTGGCGCTTGACCAGGCCCTGGTAGACGCCGTGAACTCCGGAGCACAACCCATGACGGTGGTAAGCCAGATGAGCGATAAAAGCTACCAGTTGCTCCCCGTAACCAGCCTCATGCAGGTGATCAAATCAGGGTCTTATTACGTGATCCGTGACAAGGACTTCGTGGCCGCCATCGACACTAGTAAACTCGTGTACGAGTCGAACCTGGCAGGGCCGGGCTCCGCCGGCAATGTTTTCCTGACCGGGTTGAAGGTGTACGACTGTAAAGTGTTGTACGCCCTTCGTACCCAGCCGGCTGAAGGACGCGGCGACGAAGCCCACTTTGACTTTACACCGGTTTTGGGCATCGTCAGCGTAAGCAAGGGACTGACGCCCAGTGCGTTGCAGTATAATCGGACCGACCTGGTACGGGTCAATAACTATGATCTGTCGGATTGGATTGCCCGGATGTGTGGCAGCCCCATCACGCCGCCAATAAGCACTCCGGTGACGCCCCCGGCAGGTGGCGCCGGGGTAAAGTACCATACGGTGGCCTCCGGTGAGACGCTGAATTCCATTGCCCGCGCCAACAACATTCCGGTCAATTCATTAATGATCTGGAATAATATCAACAACCCGAATATGATCAAAAAGGGACAGCAGTTGATCGTGAGCGATCCGGGGACTGTCGCGCCGCCCGTCAGCCCCGGTATTTCGGGGAAACCTGGGGGGGCCAATGGCGGCGCCAAACCAGGCGCTACCACGCCGCCCACCACCAAACAGGCCACTTACATCATCAAGCAAGGTGATAAGGTTGCCGATGTGGCGGCACAGTTCGGTTATACAGAGGCCTACTTCCGGAAAATGAATAGCCTTCCCCCCCGCATTGAACTGGCTGCGGGAACCGAGCTGATCGCTTCCGACTGCCCTTGCGCGCGTACGTTCGACGCCGGCGCTACCGGTGCGCATACGCCGGCTACACATCCGCAGGACCCACTCCCAACGGTTGCCCGACAGGACAATCCGGCCACCACACCCGCCAAACCCGCCACACCCTCCACGGATATTCGCTTCATCGAATACACGGTGAAACAAGGCGACACCATGGCCGGCCTGGCCACCCAGTATAAAATCGACGTGAAAGAGCTGGCCTATCTGAACAGCAAACGCGTGGATGAACGCCTGGTCCCGGGCCAAAAGTTGTACATCCCGGTCAGCCAGTAAAAAATACGAAAATAGTTCCGGCAACGTTATTGTTGTGAACCGTTTTGTTGGTCAATCTTTTACTCATGTGGAAATTTATTTTTTCTTGCATCGCTCTCCTCTGGGGGGGCATGCTGGCCGAAGCCCAAACACCGACCTATATCCTGTACGACCGAAGTTGTATGGACCAACTGGAGTACCGGAACGCTTCCACCGGCGCCACCGTTTACGTGTATACCCTCAAGCGGGAGCCCGAAATCAGGATATTCTTCACCCTTTCAGCCCAGGTCATTTATCCGCCGAAACTGCCCGATGGCTTTAAAAAATGCGCTGAAATTGAATGGAACGAAGCCGTTTTGGATGCCGTCAGCGCCGGAAAACAGTTGGCCTACGTCATTTTTCAAACCTCCTCCGGGTTCTCGATGTACCCCGTCGACAAGGTGTTGCGCATTCAAAGAACCGGCCCGCGATACGAGATTAAGTCCGGTGAATACCATTTTGCTGTGGACACGAATCGCCTCTTTCTGGAAACCAACCTGGCCTACCCGGGGTCTTCCCATTATGCCTTTTACACCGGGTTTCGTCAGGAACGATGCTTGCGCGAATACTCCTTTTTGCTCGAACCAACCACAGCAGGCGGAAAAAAAACCGAACTATCCGTCATTCCTTCCCTGGGTATCGTGTACGAACGATCGGGCGCCAACGCTGCTGAAATCGACCAAAGCCAGTTGCGGTTGCAGAGTGTCAATACCGTTTTTCTCGACGAATACATCAGCAAACTTTGCCTGCCGCAGGGGGCACAAACGTATCGAACCGTGCCCCAGGGTACCCCCACCGTCTATTATGGCGCCCGCAACGGCAGCGGGTACTCGGAGCCCAGTAAAGAGGATTTTGTTTCAGGACAAAAATATGGCTACGGACAGGGCAACAACTACCCGTATACGAGCGCGCAAACCATGCCTGTCAGCTCCAATTCTACTGCTGTTCAAGGCCCGGCCCTCATCAACTGCCCGACGCCCCCCGGAATGGGTTACCACATCGTGCAGCCCGGAGAAAGCCTGAACGCCATAGCCCGTACGTATGCCGTACCGGCCGGCGACATCATCAAATGGAATAAAATCAAAAACCCTAACCTCCTGTACGTCTGTCAGCAATTGTACCTGGTTGATCCGGTCAAGTTGCAAGAAAAAATGCAGCATACCAAAGGACTGGTCGCCAAGCCAACGGATACCGTACGCAAACAAACGCCGTACTGGCGAACCGCCGATGGGCGAACCTGGGCCCAACTCAATGAAAATGAACCGCCGCCGCCCGGTATGACCCGTGTGCACATTGTTCAACTGGGCGAAAACCTGATCGCGATCGCGAACCACTACGAAATACCGGAATCCACACTGCGAAAACTGAACGACCTGCCGCCAACCGGAAACGTAATTCTTTACCCCGGACAAGCGTTGGTGATCAGCGAAACGCCGCCGGCTACCCCTAAAACGGGATCGACGCCCAAAACAATAGACTACGATACGCCGGCAAGCAGTACCCCGGCTACGGCAACCGTTCAAAAAGAGACGACTCCTCCGGCATCTCCGGCTCCGGTATCCCAGACATTCTCTGAAATGTCGATCACCAAACCCGTTTCGGTGACTACGACTGCCGCCACCGTCAACACCCCGGCTACCGCAGCAGCCACGCCGGCGACTACCGTAACCACCCCGGCCCAATCCTATCCCGCAGCCGCTGCCTATAAGGAGCACGTTGTGAAACAAGGAGAAACCTTGCCCGCAATAGCTGCCCAGTACAACTTATCTGCAGAGGAAATTGCGTTTGTTAACGGTATGGCGGTAAATGAAACCCTGATCGCCGGAAAGCGTTTGCAAATTCCGATAAAGTAAATCGTCAGTCAATCAAGGTTTTTGGATCAGGCCGCCGGATACCAGTTGTTGGCCAATGTATTGCGCAATTTCGGCGTATCCTTTCTCGTTTGGGTGACCATCGTATATGAAGTGATACGCCTCCTTGTCCGGCAGTGAACGGAAGTGCTCCGTCATCTCAATGTACGGTAAAGCGTTGTTTTCTGCTATGGACCGGTAAATGGAGTCTATACGGTTGTTTTGTTCCAGAAATGGGTTCAATACATCGCTTGGTGTCCGGATGACCCGGTGGCCATTGTAAAAATTGATGGGCATGTTGGCAAAAACCAGGGCACACTGATGCTCCTTGCACAGTGACTTCATTTGCTTGATTTCACTGTCCATCACTTTGACAGCAAATTGGGTGGCCGGATTCGTTGGGTTGTTGAATATTACCTGCCTGTCCGCGAAATCAACGTAATAGGAGAGCAGCCCCGGGTTGAGATCACCGCTTTTGAAAAGACTTTGGATGGAATCGTTTAATGACCTAAACCGAATGTACTGCAAGTGGTTGAACTGGGATATCTTGAAGTTGGACGACTGCTTCCAGTACGATTTGATCTCCAACTCGTCGGTGTATTGGTTCCGGAACGGCAGCGTGACGTTTCCCACCGAAGACAACAGGTACATTTTGGTGTCGGTAAATAATTGCTGGAAAAAGTTCAGGTGGTTCGTTGGCTTCATGTGGGAGTTGTCGAAGTGCTCCTCGTACAATTGCGCCAGGTCATCGCCCTGCAATACCCCGACGATGACCATATTCGGCTTCAGCAACGGAACGGCTTTGTTCATGTAGTCCAGGTAGATGGTCGTGTACTGCCCGCCTTGCCCACAGTTGATGACCTCGACGTTGGTTAACCCCTGCGCATGCAAAAAAGCCTCCAGTTTGCTGGGCCAGGAGGCGGAGATGTCGACACCCCAGCCAAAAGTCCACGAATCGCCAAAGCATAAAATCCTGTACTTATCCCCTTTATCCACGGCAATTTCCCGATCGCGAAGCCCCAGGCTGTTCGCGTTGGCCATAAAGTCAAACTCGACCGACTGGTACCGGGCTTTTGAGTTGGGTTCGAAGATAATGCCTTGTTTTTCCGGTGATTTTGCCGGCGTCATCGCGTAATTCACCAGAACGAGTAGTGAAAAGATGAGGGTAAAAAAGTTAAAGTACAAGGACAGATCCATCAGCCGCTTGGGCAGTTTGCCTTTTCTGGTCAGGTAAAAAACCGTTATCCCGCCGAAGAACAATACCCAGTTGATGCTGTGAATCAACCCGGATTCATAGGAAGCCGTGGTATGATACAAGGCATAAAACGTCAGGGGGTTCCAGAAGAGCAGGGCTAAAAGAACGAAAAATGCATATATGTTGTTTTGTCTGTCCATAAAATGCAAAGCGTAGTGGCGTTTTTCAATTTGATTTGTCAACACATGGTTTTCTAACCCGAATTGGGCAAATTCATTGCCAAACCGGATCAATTGTCGGCTATTTGTCAATTACAAATCTTTCCGGTTTCCGGATGAAAATTTAGAGATCATAATTCCCATCAGCACAACGATATAAAATTGCCCGACAATGCCCAAAAAGGCGGCAAGCAACTTGGTGTAATGCAAATTCGGAGTGATATCGCCATAGCCTATTGTTGCCAGCGTTATGCAGGCAAAATAAACCAAGTCGAAAAATACCGAACCGGGAGAACCATTGTCCACACCCTTAAAAGACGTCGGATTGTGGAGATAAAGCATCATTAGGACGAATGCGGAAACTTCGATTAGCAGAAAATAGCCACACAAAGAGGCCAACAGCACATCCTGATTGATGTACCCCGGCCGAAACAAAAAGCGCATCACTTCCCGAAAGATAAGTGCGAAAAACAACCCGTAAACACCACTAAAGGCAATCATGAACGGCGGGTGACTTCGCCAGATGCCATCGGAAATCGTAATGAGCAATATTAAAACAAACAAAAGGTTGCGAAGTCCCTTTGTATACCTGCTGCGTCCGGCAAACACACCTAAGCTGGCGACCCCGACGACGGACATGTTGAACGTCATCAACGCATTGCTGTAAGTCGGCAGGTGAAAAAAGAACATCCCGATGAACAGGTGCTGGAGCAACGCCACCAGTAGTACTTCATATTTGTGGTGATACAGAAATTGCTGAACAGCACGCATGGGTCAGTAGTCAGCTTTCCATCTGGAAAGGATACCGGTAATCTGTTGGCGGCACAAAATTTTCCTTGATGGTGCGGGCCGAGACCCAACGGTAGAGGTTCAGCAGGGAACCGGCTTTGTCGTTGGTGCCCGAACCACGGGCGCCACCGAAGGGTTGCTGACCCACCACGGCTCCGGTGGGTTTGTCGTTGATGTAGAAATTTCCTGCTGCATGGCGCAATTTTCGGTCCGTCAGCGCCACCGCATCCCGATCGCGGCTGAATATCGCTCCGGTCAGCGCATACGGCGAGGTGCTGTTCACCAAATCCAGCGTTGCTTCAAACTCGGCGTCCGGGTACACATAAATGGTGAGCACGGGGCCAAACAGCTCCTCGCACATGGTTACGTACTTCGGGTTTTTCGCCAGCAGGACGGTGGGCTCAATGAAATAACCCTTGGACTTGTCAAAATTGCCGCCGGCTACGACCGTTACCGCATCGGACGATTTGGCGTCGGCGATGTAACCCGTTATTTTATCGAAAGCTTTTTCGTCGATGACGGCATTGAAAAAGTTGCTGAAGTCTTCCGGGTTGCCCATTTTCATGTCCCGAAGGTCATGGAGCAGGTGTCCGCGTACCGTTTCCCACTGACTTTGCGGAATGTAGGCGCGGGAGGCTGCCGAACACTTCTGCCCCTGATACTCAAAAGCGCCCCTGGTGAGGGCTACTGCCACCGCTTTAGGGTCTGCGGAGGGGTGCATGACAACAAAGTCCTTACCCCCCGTTTCGCCGACGATGCGCGGGTAACTTTTATACAGATGGATGTTTTCGCCAATGGTGCGCCACAGCCTTTGAAAAACACCGGTGGATCCGGTAAAATGCAACCCGGCAAATTCCGGGTGCTTGAACACCACATCACCCACAGTGGGGCCGTCAATGTACACCAGATTCACCACGCCGGCCGGCAAACCGGATTCCTCCAGGATTTCCATGATGATTGATGCTGAATAAATCTGGGATTCGGCTGGTTTCCACACCACCACATTGCCCAGCATGGCCGGCGCTGTGGGCAGGTTGCCGGCGATGGAGGTGAAGTTAAACGGTGTCAGGGCGAATACAAAGCCCTCCAGCGGACGCCAGTCGAGCCTGTTCCAGGTATTGCGCACGCTCAGGGGTTGTTGCTTGTACATTTCCTGCATGAAATAGGCGTTGAACCGCCAGAAATCGGCCAGTTCACACACAGCGTCTATCTCCGATTGGAACGGATTTTTGCTCTGGCACAACATGGTAGCGGCGTTCATGCGGGCCCGATACGGACCGGAGAGCAAGTCCGCCGCTTTAAGGAAGATGGCGGCCCGATCCTGCCAGGGCATCGCTTCCCACGCCGGTTTGGCCGACAGGGCAGCCTCAATGGCCATTTCTACGTGCGCTTTGGAACCGCGGGAAAAATGGCCCAGCGTATGGCTCCGTTCATGCGGCGGGTGGATTGCAACTTTCTGGTCGGTATGCACCTGGCGACCGCCAATGTACATCGGAATGTCGCGCGTGCTCACCTTGGCTTCCGCCAGAGCGATTTTGAGTTGGGCGCGTTCTGGGGAGCCGGGCGCATAGGCGAGCACGGGCTCGTTAACCGGGGTAGGAACAGAAAAAATGGCGTCTGTCATGCGAAAAGCGGTTTCAGGGCGTATAAGGGATGTGAATGACTTCAGGGATAAACGGCTTAGCATCGCCACCGCCGATGATGATCTCGCGCACGATCGTGCTGCTGATGTGGGTGAATTCGGGTTGGGCGATCAGAAACACCGTTTCAATACCCTGGCCAACAATGTGGTTGAGCTGTGAAATGGTTTTTTCGTAGTCAAAATCGGCTGCGTTGCGCAAACCGCGCAACAAATACCGCGCGCCGATGCGCTGGCAGTAATGTGCCGTTAGTTTTTCAAAATAATCGACGGCTATCTTGGGCTCGTCGCCAAACACCTGGCGCAGCCATTCCAACCGCTGCTCAAGGGTAAACAAGGTCTTTTTGGTTGAGTTTACACCCACCGCCACAACAACCTTGTCAAACAACGGCAGAGCACGTCGAACCAGGTCGACGTGCCCTATCGTGATGGGATCAAAAGAACCAGGAAATACGGCAATTTTCATGCGCAGACCTCATCAAGAGAATTTCTGTACCAGCCAGATGATGAGGAACACCGTACCTGCCAGCCAAAACAGGCTCGGCAACCAAAATGCGGACGAATAAAAGATAATGGACAAAATGGCGGCGATGCCCCAGGAGAAAATCCAGAACCACATCCAGCGGTCGGGCTCCGTCTGGAAGTCAATCGGCGTGTCTGCCGACATTTTCTTCTTGACACGGGCAGTAAAATTCAGATCTTTTTGCAGCGACTTCAGGTTAAGCGCCGTTTTTTTAACCACCTCTTTGCGTGCGGTCTTCGCATCCACTTCGGTGGAAGCAGAAAGCGCAGCAGGAGCAACAAGGGCGGTCAGAAAAGAAAAGGCCAAAAGGGTAATCCATGTTTTCTTCATTAGAATTCATTTTGTCGGGTAAAAAATAGAATGACCCGGCAAATATAGCATGGATAGCGATTTTGCGCCCTCGACCGGCGTTAATTCTTGCGTACCGGGTCCTCGTCCGACAGCAGTTCGTCCGGCACGTCCACCACAGCGTCCGGCTTGCGGTTGCGCCACCACCAATAACCCACACCCGCAACGATCAGGTAGGGCATGGCCAGCATGTACAGAATGCCATTGTTCAGGCCTTTGCCGGTGCTTCCTCCGTTTTTCAGGTTAGACTCGGCCGACATCTTGCACATAGGGCACTGGGCCTCCGCCATCGGTGAAGCGGCGCCGGCCAGGAACAGCATGAGCAAACTCATGCGTAAAACGCGAAAAAAACGTACTTTTTTCATGGTACTCGTTTTTACGGATAGTAGGGGAGGAGCATCAGGTAGCACACCGGCCCCGTGATGGCCACATACAGCCAAACCGGAAACACCCAACGCGCCATTTTGCGATGCCGGGCGAACTGCCCGGTGTAAGCACGAATAAAAGTAAGCAAAATAAACGGAAAAATCAAGGCTGCCAGCGTAATGTGACTGATCAGCAACACGAAATACAGCGTGCGCATGACGCCCTCGCCACCGTACCGCGTTTCTGGTGTGGTGAAGTGGTATAAAACATACGATAACAGAAACAACGCTGAGCAACCAATGGCCAGGTAAATGGCGCGCCGGTGCTTTTCGACCTGTCCGTTTTTAATGTAGTAAAGGGCAAAAAGAAGTATTACCGCCGTTATGGCGTTGAGCGAGGCATGAAAAGGCGGCAAAAATCCGAAATCCATGCCTAGATCAATCTTGTAACGGCGCATCATCACCACCAGAAACAGTACCACGGCGGAAACGATGTAGGCGATGATGTTTAATCTTTTTTCGAGCCCGGTGTTGGGTGTAGCAAGCGTATTTGACATAAACTGGGCGTGTTATTTTGGCAATAAGATGGCAATTTGTTGCACCATGCGGTCCATTTCCTCGTCGCTCATGGCGTCATAATACCGCCGTATGGTGCCGGCAGTATCGGCCAGCGCATACCAGGTTTTTGCCGGGCGGGCGCCTGACTGGGCTATATACGTTTCGTATCCGTTGTCCAGGGCGGTGCTCCACGATTTTACCCCGCCGGTGTACACACTGCACGCGTGGTCTGCGCTGTTTTTGGTCTGCATGGCGGAGACGAACTCTGCCGTGCCGCCATCGGTAATCATGACCAGGCGGAAGTACGGGCTCTCCTTGAACTGCTCAAAGAGCTTCTCGTTTATGTCGAGGATACGCATGTTTTCCGGCGTCAGATCCGGTTCTTCACCGAAAACGTGCACCACGCATATTTTTCCTGCCACCTGGTCTATCCGTGTGCCGTCGGGATAGATGACCGGCGCCGAACGGATTTTTCCGTACACGCCGAGCTCGGAGAGGGCTTCCTTGCGCCAGTTGTAACCGCCACTCAGGTATATCCACGAGAGGCCCGGCAGCACGAAGAGCAGAAGGGTTAAAATGATGTAAATACGCCAGTTGGCGCTTGATTTTGAAGTAGGAGAATTCGCGTCGCTCATAATTACATGATAACAAAAAAGGCGAGGATGGGTTGCCTCGCCTTGTTTCAGGATGCCTCGAATGGGCGGTATTATCCTTTGGCGGGCAGCAAACCGCGGTACACCTCTCCGGTTGTCTTGTTGGCCGGCGTTTTGGTTTCGATCTGCTGTTGGTTAAATTCATTGACCTGGTCGCGACGGTCTTTCCACGAGTCACCTTCCTGGAAGAAGGCAATAATGGCCCAAACCAGTAGGGCGGTCGGCAAAAGAACGCTCCACACCAGTCCCTTCACTTCATAGGCCATGTGCATAAAGTAAAACACAATGAAATAGGCCTTATAGAGGGAAAAGCCGATCATCAGCAGCATGTACAGGTAGTGGCCAAAGCCGTGGGAGAACTTGACACCCTCTACCAGGTGGCCTTTTGCTAACAGGGCAATCAAAACTTCGACGATGGTTATTGCGCCGAGCAGCATCAGTCCGCGAAAAACGAGCGCTTTTTGCTCGGTGTATGTCATGTGTCCAGCCATGAGTTGGAAGTTGATTTTTGAAAGATAATTGGGTCGGGCAGTGGTTGAGTCAACGCATCAAAGCAGGTAAAAAACAAGGAATACAAAAACCCACACCAAGTCTACAAAGTGCCAGTAAAGGCCAATCTTTTCCACCATTTCGTATCCGTTTCGGCGCGCTTTGTACACTCCGCCGGCCGCATTGATCATGATGATGCTCAGGAATAACACCCCGGAGAACACGTGAAACCCGTGGAAGCCGGTGATGAAAAAGAACAGGGCGCCAAATGCCTTGGGGCCAAACGCCGCCTCGTGCACCTGACCGGCCATCGGTCCGTCTGTGTATTTCACTTTGGGGACGTCGAACTTGCCGTCATGCTTGTGCAGCAGGTAGTTGTCGCCGGCAGTGAAGGTTTTCGTAGTGCCGTCCTCATTTTTGGCCTCCGAACCGTCTTCATTCAGATAAACACCGGCAGCGGTATGGCGTCCGAACGGGTTAACGGTGACACTCATATTCTCCTTGGCGATCAGCGTCGTCCACTCATAAGCCTGGCAACCGAGGAAGGTTGCGCCGCCGAGAATGGTCAGAATCATCCAGATCACAACGCCTTTCTGGTTTTCGCGATGCCCCTCTTGCACGGCCCGCACCATGGTCACGGAACTAAAGATCAGCACGAACGTCATCACCGTTACAAAAACCAGGGGCCAATGGGCGTTAACGAACGGGAAGGATGCAAACACGAAATCGGGTTCAGGCCAGGAAGGCATGCTGAAGCGCAGGGCCCCATAAGCGATGAGGAAGCCGGCAAAGGTGAAGGCATCAGACAAGAGGAAGTACCACATCATCAGTTTGCCATAGCTCGCCTTAAACGGCTCCTTGCCGCCGTCCCAGAGGTGTTCGTCGGAATGGCCGTGGTGGGTATGCGATTCGTGTGCGTGAGCAACAGAAGTCTCTGCCATTGTTAGGTCAGTTGTATAGTTTTAGGTCGCGATTGTTTTCAGGACTGCAAGTTCAGGAAAACGATCAGGTATATCCAAAGAATGTCTACAAAGTGCCAGTACTGTGCCACCAGCTCGAAACGCAGGCGCCGCCGGGCGGTCGGCTTGAAGGGCAGTGCGTAAGCGTAAATCATCGCCGTTACCAGTGCCGCTACGCCGCCCAGCACGTGGGCGGCGTGCAGTCCGGAAATGACAAACACAAACGAACTGGACGGGTTGGCGGTGAACGTAGCGCCGATGGCATCCATCGCCACCCAGCCGCGGTATTGAAGTACCACAAAAAGCAGGGCGAGTGCAAAGGTCGTTAAAAGCAAGGTTTTGTAAGCCTTTTCCTGTCCTTTTTTAAAAGCTTGCAAGGAAAAATGCAGGGTGGCACTGCTGAGTATGATCACAACGGTGCTGATCCAGAAGATATCCGGAAGTTTGAAATCCAGCCAGTTACCCATGGCGCGACGAACCACATACGCGCTGGTCATGGCGCCGAACATCATGATGATGCTGCTGATGCCGACCCACAGGGCCAGCTTGTGCGGGTGAATTTTGCTTTGGGTATATGGTTGTGACACACTTGCCATGGTTTACAGTTTATCGATCAACAAAACGATCAGCGAGAGCGGGAGGTGCAGAAACGATGCGAACATCTGCCGCCGCGCCGCCTCCCGGGTGCAATCCCGGTACAATTGAAAACAGCGCCATCCGAAGTATGCATTCAGCAGGGTCAGCAGGACCAGGGCAGGCCAGCCGAAAAAGTTCATCTGCCATCCTATGAGCGCATTCACCTCCAGCAGGACGCAAAAAACCAGCGAAAGCGAACCTATGCCGGGGCCGACTTTGCCGTCGGCCGTGGGCAATAACTGGTAACCGGCGCGTTTGTAATCTTCATCGCCCAGCCAGGCCACCGCCCAGAAGTGCGGGAACTGCCAGAGAAACTGGAGGGCGAACAGAAACAACCCCAGGGAGCTTATGCTGTGTTCGAACGCGGCGGTGCCGATCACCAGCGGCAACGCGCCGGGTACCGCCCCAACCAACACGGACAACGGGGTGCTGCGTTTCATCGGCGTGTACACAAATGCGTAACTGATGAAGGACAACATGCCGATAAATCCGGTCCAGGGATTGAAAACAGACAACATGGAGATGCCGGCAAGCGCCATAAGACCGGCTATCAAAACAGCGGTGGATACGGTCATCCTGCCTGCCGCCAATGGGCGGTTGGCCGTGCGCCGCATGAGTTTGTCAAAATCGCGCTCCAGCACCTGGTTGATCGCATTGCTCGCGCCCGTGACCAGAAAACCGCCGGTGAGCAGCAGGGTCAGTGCCAACGCATTGAACTGCGCACCGGCGGCTATAGCATACGCCATTCCGGCGGAAAATAGCACCAGCGCGGTCAATCTGAACTTGACCAACTGCGCAAAATCAGCCCAAATACCCGGCGCTTTCGCCTTGTCCGTAGCTACCGCCGTTTGTGTTGAATGGTGCTTCAAAATGCCTGTGTATGCTCGTATGGGTTATTGGTAATGCTGCGTCTTAGTGGCCGTGGTCATGTTCATGCTCGGCCAAAGGAACGTATTGCGGTACGAATTCGCGATCGTCCTTGTTGTAGTCGTATGCCCAGCGCTGAACTGCGGGGATGTTGCCCGGCCAGTTTCCGTGTCCCGGCTCGATCGGCGTAGTCCATTCCAGTGTGGTGGCGCCCCAGGGGTTCTTCACCGTTTGTTTGCGGCCTTTCCAGATGGAGTAGAAGAAGTTGACTACAAATACGATCTGCAGGAAGAAAACGACGATGGCAGCGACGGTGATGAACTTGTTGAGCCCCACAAAGTGCTTGAAGGAGTCGAAATTCTCAATGCTGTAATAACGACGCGGTACGCCGGCCATACCGGTATAGTGCATGGGCCAGAAGATCAGGTATGCCCCGATCATAGTGCCCCAAAAGTGGATTTTACCCAGCGTTTCGTTCATGAAACGGCCGAACATTTTGGGGAACCAGTGGTAAATGCCCGCAAACATGCCGAAGAAGGCGGCTATGCCCATCACAATGTGGAAGTGGGCTACGACAAAGTAGGTATCGTGCAGCTGGATATCGATGGCCGAGTTGCCCAGGAAGATACCCGTAAGACCACCGGAAATGAACATGGATACGAAGCCGATGCCGAATAGGCTGGCAGAGTTGAACCGGAAGTTGGAACCGTAAATGGTGGAAATCCAGTTGAACACCTTCACTGCCGAGGGAACGGCAATGATCAGCGTAAAAATCACAAAGAAGTTGCTGATGAACGGGTTAACGCCCGACATGAACATGTGGTGGGCCCATACAATGAAGGACAGGAACGCAATGGCCAGGATGGAATACACCATGGCGCGGTATCCGAAGATCGGCTTGCGCGCATGTACCGAAAGCACTTCAGATACAATACCCATCGCCGGAAGAATGATGATGTATACTTCCGGGTGGCCCAGGAACCAGAACAAGTGCTGGAACAAGATGGGGCTTCCTCCCACACGGTCCAGGATTTGCCCGCCGACAACGATCTCGCTTAGGTAAAACGAGGTGCCGAGGCTGCGGTCAAAGACCAGCAGCAACAGGCCGGAGAACAGTACCGGGAACGACAACAGGGCAATGATCGCTGTGATGAAAAAAGCCCAGATCGTGAGCGGCAGACGCCACATGCTCATGCCCTTGGTACGCAGGTTCAGCACCGTGGTAATGTAGTTGATGCCACCCAGCAACACAGAGACGACAAAGAGCGACATAGAAACGATCCACAGCGTCATACCTGCCCCCGAACCGTCGGATGCCTGGGGCAGCGCACTCAGCGGCGGATACGCAACCCATCCACCGGAGAACGGACCCGTACTCAGGAAAAGCGAGATGAACATCACCAGACCCGACAGGAAGAAAAACCAGTAGGAAAAGGCGTTGAGCAGGGGAGAGGCCATGTCGCGCGCACCGACCTGCAACGGAATCAGCAGGTTGGAGAAGGTGCCGCTCAAACCGGCCGTGAGCACAAAAAACACCAGAATGGTGCCGTGCATGGTCACCAGCGCGTAATAGAACTCCGGATCAAGCTTGCCGATACCGGCTTCGTTGACTTGAATCCATTTGCCCAGCAGCGGCTGCAACCACACCAAATCAGCCTCGGGGAAGCCGAGTTGAAGGCGGAAGATGATCGACATGCCGGCGCCGATCAACGCCCAGAACATCCCGGTGATGAGAAACTGTCGGGCAATGATCTTGTGGTCGGTGCTGAAAATATAAGTGGTAATAAAATTCGACTGGTATTTGTCACCGTGGTGGTGTTCATGGAAGTGGTCGTCATACCCCATCTCTAGGGTGAGTTTTTCTTCCAATGTTTCGGCGGCAGTTGCTACGTTAGCCATGGCTTTGAATTAATTTTCGGTTGTGTGATGATGCGTTGTCGTAGGGTCAGGCGTTCTATCACGCAATATTTTTTCGAAACGGGTTACAACGTCGCGGGCGCTTGTGTTGCGGTGGTATCCGTAGCCGCAGCCTTTACCTTTTCCGCTTCTATGCCGATATCCTTGCCAGCATTGGGGTCATCAGCTTTCCCGCGTACCTGGGTGAGGTAAAACGACTCCTGGGTTTTCAGCCAGGCATCGTACTCTTCCTGGGATACCACTTTGAAGATGCGCTTCATCGAGTAGTGGCCTTTTCCGCACAATTCTGCGCAGGCCAGTTCATATTCAAATTTCTCCCACCGCTTCGGGCCATTGGGGTCGGCAGGATCGTATGGCGTATTGTACTCTTCGTAGCGACGCAAGTCGTTGCGGAATTCTGCCGTGGTTTTTACCGGTGTAAACACAAAATAGGTGGGCATACCCGGAACGGCGTCCATTTTCACGCGGAAATGCGGCAGGTAAAAATTGTGCAACACATCCTTGGCAGTGATGCGTACACGTACTTTTTTGCCTACCGGCAAGTAACACTCTTGGGAGGGGATCATATCGTCCCAGTTTTTAGAGTCGGTAAAATCCTGGCCCAACTGGTTTCCGGCGGTGGTCAGGGTGTAATCCCGTGCACCCAGCTTGCCGTCGGCGCCCGGATAGCGAATGATCCAGTTGAACTGTTGGCCGGTAGCCTCGATCTCGATGTAATCTTCACCTTCCTTGATGTCGGCCATAACCGTATTCCAGGCGTTCAGGCCGCGCACCACCAGCACTGTCATAACCACGGCAGGCACAGCCGTCCAGATCATTTCCAGTCGGGTATCGTGGGCCATAAAACGGGCTTTACGTCCCTCCTGGTAGCGGTATTTGTAGGCAAACCAGAACAGGGCGATGTGGGTCAGTACAAAGACGATACCGGTGAAAATAAGCGTCACGTTGAAAAGGCTGTCCAACACACTCCCGTGTTCGGAAGCAGATTGCAAAGGGCCGTAGCCGAGCATCTGGTTGCGGTAGTTCCAGGAGGAGATGAACACGCCGACCAGGAACAACACCAGGAAGATCAGCGATAACCAGCCGTTCCAAAGGCTGTTGTCACGCAATACTTCCCGTTCGCCCTTGATAACCGCGGTCAACTCGGTCACCCGCGCAATTTGCACCAGGACAACCATCAAGAGGATCACGCAAATAAAGATGATAAGCGTCGTCATCGTCGAATTTTTTTCTTGAACCCAAAATTACTGGGATTGGTTCTGCAATGTATGAAGTGTGGTTCTGATTAGAATTTGTCTAAATAATCAATGGTGGCCGTGTCCCTCCTCACCCTGGTGTTCGCTTTCAATGTGCGCGCCGGTGCTGTGGTGAAGGCTTTCTTCCAGATAGGGATCTCTGGCAGGCAACAAGGGCGCCCGTTCCAGGTTGCGGAAGAAAACGAACAGGAAAAGGCTGAGGAAACCGATGAAAGCACCGATTTCGGGGAACCCGGGCAGCGTGTAGCCCAGCTTGAAGGAGCGGTCGGGACCGTGGTGATGGCCACCTTCAGCGTGTGCGTCACCGTGTCCGCCATGCGCGTCGGTAGCATGAGCATCGGTAGCATGGGCATCGCCATGTTCGTCATGGTGGGCTGCTTCGCCTGCCTGTTCGCTGTGGTGGTCGTTGCCGGCTCCGTGTGTCGTATCGGCTTCTGCATGCGGTTCGGCGGTGTGCGTGGCTTCGGTGCCGTGCGGTTCGGCCGTGTGTTGTTTTGTGGAATGCGCGGCTTGCTCGCCGTGTGCAGGTGCACTGTGGTCCTGCGTTCCTTCTATGGGGTAAGCAGCCTTGACGGCTTTGGGTTCGGGACGTTGCAATGCACTGAGCGGCGCCGTGTTCGACAAGCTGCTGTGTTGTGCTTTTTCAGACAGTTCTTTGATCTCAAAAGCGGCAATGCGGGCGCCGGGCTTGATCATGTAGAAAAAGTCCCACCAGTGTCCGAAAAATACGATCAAGGCTGTGAAAAACAGGGTGCCGAACTTGCGCTTGGTGTCGTTGCGCATGAGGATGAAAAACGGCGTCACAAAGTTCATGAGCATGTTGCCCCAGAACAGCACCGGATAATGCTCCATGCGCTCTCTGAAGTAAATGGTCTCTTCGCCGATGTTGCCGTACCAGATGAGCATGAATTGGTCGAACCACAGGTACATCCAGAACACCGACAAACCAAACATGTACTTGGCCATGTCGTGCAGGTGGTCACGGGTAAGATAGGGCAAAAAGCCGGTATTTTTCAGGTAGATGAGCAACATGATCATCAGTGCCAGCGCAGCCAGGAGGAGTGAAATGGTGGAATACCAGGCGAACATCGTGCTGTACCAGTGGGTGTCGATGGACATGACCAGTTGCCAAATAAATACGGTACTCAAAAAGCCCGCGATGGGCAGGAAAGATGCCGCCCATTTGCGTTCCCTTTTGTAATAATCCAGCGAGGCTGTTTCTTTTGTATCCTGAGCGATGGAATTTCTCCGGATGTTCACGGCCCAGAAGTACCACAGACCCAGAAAACCCAGGGTTCCGATGGTGAAAAACACGGGGTTAAGGAAGCCCTTTTTGCCGGCGATAATCTCATCGTAAATCGGACTGGCCGGGTCGGTAATGCCCTCGAGGTTCCACATGTAGAGATTGATCATGTTGGTCCATACCCCCACAACGATTACTGCCGTGAACGCCAGCCCGACGCCCATGAAAAGGCCAAAAGCTTCATAAACGCGCTTGATCACCACGTTCCAACCAGCAAATGCGGTAATCTGCGCGCAATGGAAGAAAAACGCAGTAAAGGCAATGCCCGTGAAAAAGACCGAATTGTGGAGGAAATTGGTCCAGAAACGGGTGTGATACTCGTCGTCGCCCATAAAAGCAGCCAGCAGGCTCAACACACCAACGCCCATGCCGATGAGCAGCGCCGTGCGGGTTTTACTGTCGAAGACGTATTTATTGTTGTATGTCGTATCCATATAGCAGGGTCGGTGTAGGTTACCGGATGGTATGGTTGGTGGCTCGGTTGGTTGTTCCAGTTATTTGCCGGCTGCGGGGGCCGGAGGTGGTGTCGCCGGAGCGGCAGTGGTCGCCGGTGCGGCGCCGGTGGCGGCGCCTTTCAACGGCTTGTCGATGTTGTTGAGCGTATTGGCGGTTTCATCGTAGGTCAACTTTTTCTCCTTGGCTTGCAGCGAACGGATGTAGTGGATGACCTGCCAGCGCTCTTCGTAAGAAAGTTTGTCTGCGTAGGCGCCCATGACGTTTTTGCCGTACATGATGGCGAAGTAATAGCGGCCGTTGCCGGCATTGATCATTTCATCGATGATGAAACTCTTGGGCGCTGCCGGATACTTGGCATTGGGCATGGTGACCAACCAGCCTTGTCCGTCGCCTTTTTCACCGTGGCAAATGCCGCAGTAGACGTCGTACAGCGGTTTGGCTTTTTCCAGGCCGGCTTTCGAAATGGGGAATGGATTGGTCACCATTTCTTTTTCGCAGCGCACCCGCTCATCTTCGGTGTTCTGATAGTAAAAAGGTGCAGCGCCGTTGACCGGAGCGGCAATGGCATTGGGTGCGTTTTTGCCGCGAACGACATCCAGGACATTGGCGCCGCCGTATGCCACGCCGGTGTAGCCGCGGGCGACAGTGCCGGAAACAGCATTGCGCGGACGCGTGAGGGTTGCTTTTTTGACCACGCTCTCGTTATCCCACGTGTTCCAGTAGTATTCGTACGTCATATTGGCTTCGTACGCGATGGGATGGTACATGTCGGGCATGTATTCATGACCGGTCTTGTTCACGCCGGCCGGCGAGCAGAGGGAGAACATCCAGGCGAAAAGGGCGATGCCAACAAGGGCGCCTATTGCGTATTTCATCGTTTACCGTTAATTTGTTGGTTGGGCGAACGGATGGACGGGAGAACCCCGTTACCAGTTCACCGTTTTTAAGTTCACCTCGGCAGCCCCGGTTTGTTTGAAGAAACGGTTGAGGTTGTCCTGGTCGTCGCTACCGGTGACGTCGAAAGCGATGCAAAATTTATCGTCGGTGATGCGGTTGTCCAGCGTTTTAGTGCTGACGCCGGGCCACATGCCGCAGATGGTGTAAAAGGTAAGGGTCATACCCCAGGCGGCGAAAAGAATGGTCATCTCGAAGGTGATGGGGATAAACGCCGGAACAGACCAGAACGGCTTGCCGCCGAATACGATCGGCCAGTCGGTGGTAAACACCCAAGTCATGAACAGAAACCCGAACAGTGCCCCAATGGATCCGTAAACGAACCCGAGGATGTGCAGGCGACTTTCTTTCAGGCCCAGAATGGGATCCAATCCGTGCACCGGGAAAGGGGTGTACACGTCCATGATGTCCAGGTGATCTTTCATGGCCGTTTTGACGGCCGTTTTCAGATCTTCTTCGTCGTTGTATAGTCCGAACAGGACTTTTCTGGATTTTTCAGCCATATATCTTAATTTAGGCAGGTGTTTTTTTAATCTTCTTTTTCTGCTTTAACGGACGTTTTTTCGCCGGATACAGCGTGGCGGGCCCGCGCATTGGGTCCGATATACTGGTCTCCTGCAACCTTCAGGATGGATTTTACCTCCGCAATGGCTACCACGGGCGCCACACGAACGAAGATGAGGTAACAGAAGAAGAACAGGCCGATGGTGCCGGTGTAGATGCCGATCTCCACCCAGGTCGGATTGTAATAACTCCAGGAGGAGGGCAGGTAGTCGCGCGCCAGTGTGGTGCCAATGATCACGAAGCGTTCGAACCACATACCGATGTTGACCACGATGGACAGGAAGAACGTCCACCAGATGCTCCGGCGGATCTTGCGCGACCAGAAGAGCTGCGGGCTGACCACGTTGCAAAACATCATGCCGAAGTACGCCCACCAGTAGATACCGGTTACGCGGTTGTAAAAGGCAAATTGCTCGTATACATACCCGGAATACCAGGCGATGAAAAGCTCTGTCAGATACGCCACGCCTACAATGGTGCCGGTGAGTACAATCACCTTGTTCATCGATTCAATGTGGTTGAGCGTGATATACTCTTCCAGCCGAAGCACCTTGCGGGTAAGGACCATCAGGGTTTGCACCATGGCGAAGCCGGAGAAGATGGCGCCAGCCACAAAGTACGGGGGGAAGATGGTGGTGTGCCAGCCGGGAATGACCGAAGTGGCAAAGTCGAAGGATACAATGGTATGCACCGAGAGTACCAGCGGGGTGGAGATGCCGGCCAGCACGAGGGAGAGCGACTCCCAGCGTTGCCAGTGTTTGGCAGCGCCGGTCCAGCCGAACGAAAACGTTTCGTACATCTTGCGTCGAAACCCTGTGGCGCGGTCGCGTACCGTGGCCAAATCGGGAACCAGACCCGTGTACCAGAACAACAGCGATACGGAGAAATACGTCGAGATGGCAAATACGTCCCAGAGCAGCGGGCTGTTGAAGTTGACCCACAACGGACCGCGCGTATTGGGGAACGGGAAAATGAAGAAAGCCAGCCAGACACGACCCATGTGGAAAATGGGGAACTGACCGGCGCAAATCACGGCGAAAATCGTCATGGCTTCTGCGGCGCGGTTCACCCCGGTACGCCAACGCTGGCGGAACAGGAGCAGAATGGCCGAAATAAGGGTACCTGCGTGACCGATACCGATCCACCAGACGAAGTTGGTGATGTCCCACGCCCAGTTAATGGTTCGGTTGGCGCCCCATTCGCCGATGCCTTTCCAGACGGTCCAGACAATGGTGAACAGGTACAAGGCCAGAAAGGCGGCGGAAAGGGAAAACGCCACGATCCACTCCCGGGTGGGAGTGCGTTCGGTGGGCGTAACAAGGTCCTCCGTAATCTGGTGGTAGGATTTGTTGCCTTCTATCAGGACGTGCCGTACAGGTGCTACCGGTTGCGACATATAGCTAAATTTTGCTTATTTCAAAAAATCAGGAGAACAGTGCTTCGTTGCTGTTGCGCACTTTTGCCGAGTATTCGACAATCGGACGCGTATTGATCTCTTCGAGCACCTGGTAGTCCAGGACGCCGTTTTTGGCTTTGTTGACGATGCTGTTCGGGTTGTTTACGTTGCCGAAGACGATGGCGCCCGTGGGGCAAGCCGTCTGGCAGGCAGTGCGTACGTCGTTGTCTTCGATCATGCGGCCTTCGCGTTTGGCGGTCAGTTTGCCTTCCTGGATGCGCTGTACGCACAGGGAGCATTTTTCGATGACCCCGCGGCTGCGCACGGTTACGTCGGGGTTGAGTACCATGCGCACGAGGTTGTCTGCGTAGAAAGGCTTGTCGTCTACATGCAGTACACGCTCTTCGTTTCCGGGCCAGTTGTCAGCGGTGGTATAGTCCAGCCAGTTGAAACGGCGCACTTTATACGGGCAGTTGTTGGCGCAGTACCGGGTACCAATGCAGCGGTTGTAGGCCATTTGGTTGAGGCCCTCGTTGGAGTGGTTGGTGGCATTGACCGGACACACGTTTTCGCAAGGTGCGTTATCGCAGTGCTGGCACATCATGGGTTGGTAAACCACGCTGGGGTTCTCCAGGTCGCCGTAGAAGTAGCGGTCGATGCGCAGCCAGGTCATTTCGTGGTGACGGGCCACTTCGTTTTTGCCGACAACCGGCACATTGTTTTCGCTGACGCAGGCGACCTGGCAGGCGCCACAGCCGATGCAGGCGTTCAGATCGATGTACATGCCCCATTTCGGCCCTTCAGCAAACCATTCGGTGCGGTCGGGATACAGGGTCTGCTCGTTCAGGTGCTCGGCGTGCTTGTGGAATTTCTCCATACGCTCTTTCAGTTCCGGCAGCTCGCTTTGGTTGGCCTGGAAGATGATGGAACGGTCGGTGAGCGAACCCTGGAAGCCTTTCCAGCCGAGTACTTTTTCATCGGCGTTGATTACGGCACCCTCTTCCTTGCCTTCGGCGCGCACCCCCATGGTGTGGTGGTACTGTACGGTGGCGAGGAGTTTTTCTTTTGTGCCGGTGGCCGAAACGGTCACGTTGGCGGCATGGTACTGGGTCAATCCGTTTTGCACGGGCAGCCATGCGCCGATATTCACCCCGTGTCCAACGCCGCAACCGCCCGCAGTACGGCCCTGACCGAGGGCGATGGCCACGGTGCCGGGCATTTGACCAAAGGTGCGCACCACGGTGCATTTTTCGGAACGTCCGTTGATGTCAACGGTCACGTGGTCACCGTCGTTCAGGTCTTTCCAGCCGTTGATGTTGTTCACACCGTCCCATTCCACGGGAATGCTCAGGTAGTTGCCCCAAACGGTGCGCAGCACGGGATCGGGCATTTCCTGCAGCCAGGGGTTGTGTGCGTACTGCCCGCCGCCTATGTTCACGGTTTCGTAGAAAGAAATCTCCACTTCGCTGCCGGAAGGCTGGTTCACGGCTGCACCATCGGCATTGGCGCCCTCATTGTAGCTCACCGCCCGGCCCGTGTTGGGCAAATCGAGCAGGCCATCATGAAGGCTCATATCCCAAAAAGCCGTGGCACTGTTGTATTTGTTCTGTTTGGCGAAAAGATCGCCGGCCCAGTGCGCTTTCAGGTATTGGTAGTACGGCTGATCGTCTTCGCGGTTCAGATTGGGGCTTTCGGCCCATTCGAGCAGGGAGTGCTCGGCCTGCCGCGTGTTGAACAACGGCGCTATGGTGGGCTGGATGATGCTGATGTGGCCTTCTTTGGCTTCGGCATCGCCCCAGGATTCCAGGTTGTGGTGAACGGGCGCGACGAGGGTGCAAAGGGACGTGGTTTCGTCCATGACCAGGGAGCAGCCAATGCGGTTTTTGACTTTTTTGAACGCATCGACGAACTTGTCGGCGTTGGGAAGGTCGTAAGCCGGGTTGGCGTTCCAGAGGATGACCGTATTGACGTTCCCCCCATTCATGTCGTTGATCAGGCGGGCGACGTCCTGCTCGTTGCCCTGGCGCTGGAAGGAAAGGGTGCTGAAATCGACCGTTTCATTCAGGTTGCCGAGCAGGGCATTGAGCTTGTTGACAATAAGTTGTTCGGCGACGTTGTTGGAATTGCTGACGACCAGCGACCTTCCTTTTGCGTCCACCAGATCTTTCGCCACTTTTTTGAGGGCTGTTGCCGCTTTCTCGTTCAACTTGGGGCCACCCACGCCGCCGCTGCCGGTCAGCGCAGCCACTTCATTGAACAGCGTGCAGATGGCAGCGCCTTGCTCGCTGGGCTTCACCAGAATGCGGTTATCGGCGTTGGAGCCGGTGAGCGACATGTGGCTTTCTACCTGGTAGTGACGCGACATCTCGCCTTTGACGGCCTTGCTGAGCTTGCGTTTTTTGGCATAAGCGGCCGCATATTCAACCGGGCTGATCCAGGTGCCCAAAAAGTCGGCGCCAAAGGAAACAATCACATCTGCCTTGTCGAAGCGGTAGCTGGGCAGCGCGCGGACACCGAAAGCCTGTTCGTTGGCAGCGAGCAATGCAGCGCTGGAAACCGGGTCGTACACCACTACCTGCGTATCGGGGTACCTGGCGACGAACTCACCGATGGCCTTTTTGGCGGTAGGGCTGAGCACAGTTTGCGTAAGTATCCGAATGCCGCCCTGGGCCAGGCTGCCTTTGATGTTTGTGTCGAGTTTTTCCCAAGTCAGTTCGGTCGGTTCGTCCTCTGCCGTCAGGGCAAGGGGGCCTTTGACACGGGTGGTGTCGTACAGGCTGAGCACAAGCGCCTGGGTGCGCGCATTGGTGCCACCTCCGGTCATGGCACTCAGGGAGTTGCCTTCGATTTTGATCGGGCGGCCATCGCGGGTTTTGACCAGGATGGGGCAGAAATCACCACCGTTGACGAAGGAGGAAGCGTAGTAGTTGGCGACCCCGGGTACGATGGCATCGGGCCTGGTAACATAGGGTACGGCCCGGCGCATCGGGATCTCACAAGAGGCAGCCACGGTGGCAGCGCCGAGGCCGAAGCCGAGCAATTTCAGGAAGTCGCGACGGTTGGTGGACCACTGGCCGTCGGTTTGATCGATGTTTTCAAGGGAGAATTCCTCGGAAGCGTTGCGCATGAAGGCTTCATCGCGTTGGAGGTCATCCGTTCCTACCCAAATACCGTTATCTTGGCGCATATCGTCTGGTATGTAGTTGCTGTAAGGGTTTATCAATAGTGGCATTTTTGGCATTCAAGGCCACCGATGTCTTCAACGGTTACTTTTTCGCGGTCGCCGGACTTGAGTTCCTCGTGGTAGCGCTCGTATTGTTTGTAGTAATCGTTGTCGGCAAATTTAACTTCTGTTTCGCGGTGGCAATTGATGCACCAGCCCATCCCGAGGGTCGAATACTGGTAAACAACTTCCATTTCCTCAATAGGACCGTGGCATTTTTGGCATTCGACCTTGCCAACCGCCACGTGTTGTGCGTGGTTGAAGTAAGCGTGGTCGGCCAGGTTGTGGATGCGTACCCATTCAATCGGACCCTGAATTTTGCCGTTGCTGTCGTTTTTCAGCGCTTTGACGATGCCGTCCCACTGGGATTCCACGGTGAGGCGACCGGCGTCGTCCATGGCGGTCAGGCCTTTGGCGGCCATGTATTCCTGACCGATCCATTTTTTGTAAAGGGCTTCGATCTTTTTGTCGTCCCAGTTCTCGTAGTCGCTGATGTACTTGTTGGTGATGGGGTCGAAACCGATGGAAGCGAATATCTTGGTGATTTCCGATGTGCCGGACTGTGTGCCTATTTTAACTGCGGAGTGGCAGTTCATACAGGTACTGGCGCCGGGGATGGACGCTTGTTTGGAGCGCCGGGCTGAATCGTGGCAGTACTGGCAGTCGATCTTGTTGAGGCCGGCGTGTATTTTGTGGCTGTAAGCGATGGGTTGGTCGGGCTGGTAGTTCTGGGAGCGACCCATGCGCGTGGCGTTGTCCACCGATTTATAACCCAGGATCAGCGTAGCGCCGAAAACGATGAGTGCAACGGCGCCACGGGAGGTGAGTGTTTGCACCAGGGTGCGGCTCTCCGGCTCCATGCCCTGGCGCACACGGTTGATGTTGTTGAGGTTATTGATGATGTACATCAACGCAACGGCCAGGAAGGCCAGCATGAGGGCCAGGCCGGCAAACAACCACAGGTTGCCGCCTTTTTTGCCTCCGGCATCATCGGTGTCGCCAGGTTGCGCGGCAACGGCGGCGGGTTTGGCATTGGCCACGTCATTGATGTACAACAGGATACTCTCGATCTGATCGTCGGTCAGATTGGTGAAGTTGTTCATCAACGTGGGTTTCCACTTGTTCCACAACTCTGTTGCGCGGGGATGGCCCGCCGCAACCATGGACTGTGAGTTGCGGATCCACTTGTACAGGTCTTCCCTCGGAAATGCCGACCAACGCTCCTCGGTACCTGCCAGTGCAGGGCCGGTGAGGTTGTCCTTCATGTTTTTGTTGTGGCAGGAAGCGCAGTTGGTGATGAACAGGCTTTTTCCTTCTTCAATGGTGGGAGCGGCCCAGGCGGCCGGAAGCGCCAGAGTGGCGAAGAGGATGATGGAGCAAATTCGACGCAGCGTCATATGTATTGCTACTGTTTGTTTTAGTGTGTATGCCCAAAAACCAGACACACCTGTTGTTCGGCATAGGTTATTCGGTTCACGCCGCAAAGATATCCCCACCGCTTCGGGTGGTGAAACTTTCAAGGGTTTTGGCGAGCTATTTAGACGTCTTCTAAACAAACTGAGTCAACGGTTTCAAAACGTTAACACGGCGTTAAAAGCGACGCGCAAAGGTATGCACGGAATGTTTGTTTGCAAGTATTATGTAAAAATTTTAGTGTTGAATGCTTTGCCCTACCTTCGCGCCATCACTTCCTTTTTTAAACAAGCATTTTGACCATGGACGCCAACAGCCGCATCTTTGTCGACTCTGAAATTGGCAAACTTAAAAAGGTAATCGTACATCGGCCGGACGAGGGTATCGCCCGGATTACGCCCAAACGCGCCGGTGAGCTGCTTTTCGACGACATCGTCCACCTGCCCAACATGCAGGAGGAGCACGACATTTTTGTCCGGGTGTTGAATGCTTTTTTGGGCAAGGAAAACGTGCTTGAAGTGCGCGACCTGTTGGTGGAGAGCACGCGCGATGAAGAAAGCAAGTACGAAGTAATCAATAAAATTATTGACTTCGAAGAGCTTCCGTATTCATTTATTCCCCGGCTGGCCGGGTTGTCGCCCGAACAACTGGCCGACACCCTGATCACCGGTTACCTGGAGCCCGAAGACCGCATCCTATTCGACCCCATCCCCAACCTGATCTTCACGCGCGACATCGCCATCACCGTCAAGGACTACGTGATCATCACCAAGGCCAATAAATCGGCGCGTTTCCGGGAAAACTTCCTCACGAGGCTCATTTTCAGCAGCCACCCGGTGTTCCGTAAACTAAAAGCAGATGGAAAAACCATCAACCTGAACCGGGTCGACAAGTTCCCGCCATCCAAAAAAGGAGAAACGATCAGCATCGAAGGGGGCGACGTCATGATGCTGAACAAGGACTATCTGCTCATTGGTTGCTCCGAGCGCACCAATGAATATGCTTTTCAGATGCTGCGAAACCACCTGTTCGAACGGGGTATTATGCCCAATGTCGTGCAGGTGAACATTCCGCACGAACGCTCCTATATGCACATCGACACCGTATTTACACAAGTGAACCATAACCACATGGTGGCCTTTTACCCCATCGTCTCCGAGGGGTTGGGTTCATACGTAGACGTATTCCGGGCCAACGGCGAACACATCGAATACGCTTCCCTGCGCGACTTTCTGCTGGCGGAGATCAATCCCCAGATGGAATTCATCTGGGCAGGTATGGGCGAAAGTCCCTACCAGGAGCGGGAACAATGGACCGATGGTTGCAACCTGGTTGCCCTCAAGCCCGGTGTGGCCGTCACCTACGACCGAAATCCGGTGACCGAACGCGCGTTCAAGCAATTCGGCTACAAGGTGATCGGCGCGGAAAAACTGTTGCGCGACATCGACAACGGCAGGATCAACCCGGAAACGGTTGAGAATACGATCATCACCATTCCCAGCAACGAACTATCCCGGGCCCGCGGCGGCAGCCACTGCATGACCTGCCCTGTGGAGCGGGAATCCATGGCATAACCCATGTACAAGCACACCGTTGACATTCGCGTACGTTACGGAGAGACCGACCAGATGGGCTACCTCTATTACGGCCATTATGCCCAGTACTACGAGGTGGGCAGGGTGGAGTTGATCCGGTCGCTGGGCATCACGTACAAGCAACTGGAGGATGAGCACGGCATCTGGTTGCCGGTGGTGAGCCTCGACATGCGGTTTGTAAGACCAGCGTATTACGACGAGTTGCTGCAGGTGAAAACTACTCTGCGCACATTGCCCGATACGCACATTGTGTTTCATGTCGAAGTGTTCAACGCCCAAAACAAGCTGGTCAACGCCGGCCGGGTGCGATTGTGCTTTTTTGATGCCAGGGAAAAGCGCGTGGTGCCGGCGCCGGATTTTTTGTTGGAACGGTTAGTGGCTTATTTTCCGGACAACCCGGAGAAGGAAGCGCTTGATTAAGCTTATTGTGCCCCTATGCGCCGAACGGCTACGCAATATGTCAGCGCGGTATTCCGCTATTTTGCCCATCATCCCTGGTGGGTAGCGCTGGTCGATTGGTCCAAAATGCATTCGCTACCCGGTTTGAAGCGTATTCCGTTGTACAACCTGATTGTGTTTATCGCACAGGAACTGAAAAACGACGCTTTGACGACCCGGGCGAACAGCATGGCATTCAGCTTTTTTCTGGCCATTTTCCCGTCGATCATCGTGCTGTTCACGTTGCTGGCCTATACACCGTTATATGCTACCTTCGACGAGCAGATGCATAGCGCCATCCAGGAGATTATGCCCGGAGACGCCGGCGAGATGGTTTTTGATTTTGTGGAAGACGTCATCAACCGGCCCCGGGGCGGGCTGCTTTCTTTCGGATTTTTTTTGGCCATCTGGTTTGCTTCCAACGGCATGCTGTCCATGATGCAAGGTTTGGAAAAGGACCACCACGTGGTTTTTCGGCGCCGCGGCTCCATTGAGAAGCGGCTCATCGCCATTCAATTGATGTTTCTGGTGGCGTTGGTGCTGATCGGATCTGTATTGATGGGTATTCTGGGCAACCTGATCCTGGCCAGTGTGTTTGTTTTTGTCAAGGTCGATTTCATCACCCGATTCCTGCTGTTTACCTTTCGGTGGGTGGTTTTGTTGCTGTTAGTGTACACCACTTTCGCTACCATTTACCGTTTTGGCGCGCCCATCAAATCCGGCCAGTCCTACATTAGCCCGGGCGCGGTGGTGGCCACCGTGTTGTCGTTGTTCACATCGGTCGGGTTTTCATTTTATGTGGATAACTTCGGCAGTTACAACACGCTGTACGGCTCCATCGGGACGTTGATTGTCCTGATGCTGTGGATTCAGTTGAATTGTATGATCCTTTTAATGGGATTCGAGATCAATGCCGGCATTGCGGTGTTGCGGTATCGGCGACGTGAGCGTGGGCAGGGTACGCCGGATTTGTTTCACCAGGATGCCGAACAGTAGGGTTAATTCTTTTGGACGACCAACATGCGCAAGAAATCCGCCAGGGTCTCCTTGAGGTCTTTTCTGTTGACGATCAGGTCGAGAAATCCACTTTCCAACAGGAACTCCGACGTCTGAAAGCCTTCCGGCAGCTCCTTTTTGATCGTCTCCCGGATAACGCGCGGGCCGGCAAAGCCGATCAGGGCGCCGGGTTCAGCCATGTTGATGTCGCCCAGCATAGCGAACGAAGCGGTAACCCCTCCCGTGGTGGGGTCGGTCATCAGTGAGATGTACGGTAGTTTGGCTTTGGCCAGCAGCGTAAGTTTGGCGCTGGTTTTAGCCATTTGCATAAGGGAAAATGCGCTTTCCATCATGCGAGCGCCGCCGGACTTGGAAATGATGAGCAATCCTGAGCGGGTGGCAATGGCTTCGTCGATGGCCAGGGATATTTTTTCGCCCACCACCGAACCCATTGAACCACCGATAAAACGGAAGTCCATCGCAGCGGTGACCAGCGGCATGCCGTGGATCTGGCCGTGGGCAACGGATAGCGCATCCGTCAGTCCGGTTTTGCTTACCGCCTCTTCCAGCCGCTTTGCATAAGGCTTCATGTCGGTAAACTCCAGAAAGTCAACCGATACCAGGTCGTTGTGCAGTAAGGTGTATGCGGCATTGTCATACAGAAGTTCAAAATATTCACGGGAACCGATGGCCGTATGGTAATCGCATTTTGGGCATTTATAAAAATTTTCCCGCAAGTCTTTATTGGTGCTGACCTCCCTGCATTTTTTACAGTGAAACCAGACACCTTCGGGAACATCTTTTTTCGACTTGGTGGCGGTGGAGATGCCTTCTTTGAGTCGCTTGAACCAGCTCATGTGGTGTATTTATGGTGTATGAAGCCTGTTTTCGGGGTGATCCGGGCAATCAAATGCCCGATGGCAGAGCAAAGGTACATTTTCCCTTAAATATCAAAAGCGGGTTGTGTGCTGCGGCGTGTGGAACTTACCTTTGCCGAATGTCGGGCTGGGAAGCTTATCTGGCGCTTTTGCGCAAGGAAATACTGCTGGAGTGGCGTCAACGGTACGCCCTGGGTGGCATTTTGCTTTATGTGTGCAGCATGGTTTTTGTGGTGTACGTCGCAGCGGTGCGCATTCAGGCGCCGGTATGGAATGTACTGTACTGGCTGATTATGCTGTTTGCGTCCATCAACGGGGTGGTCAAGAGTTTTGTTCAGGAAAGCGGCAGCCGGCGGCTGTACTACTACCAACTGGCCGATCCTGCCATGGTGATCCTGGCAAAAGTGACCTACAACACCCTATTGTTGTTGCTGATCGGCAGCCTGGCCCTGTTCACCTTCGGCGTGGTGGCCGGCAACCCGGTCAAAGACATTCGGTTGTTTGCCTTGACGCTGGTGCTGGGCAGCATCGGGTTTTCCATAGCTTTTACCTTTATCGCGGCCATTGCATCCGGCGCCAACAACAGTGCGACCCTGATGGCCATCCTCAGTTTCCCGGTGGTACTGCCCATTTTGCTTACCCTGGTTCGCTTGTCGGCCATCAGCTTGCGCCTGATACAGGATACCGCGTATTGGCGCGACGTGGTGAACCTACTGGCCATTGATACCATATTAATTACGCTTACATTTGTGCTCTTCCCCTATGTGTGGAGAGACTAAAACGTGTCCTGTCTATGTGGTGGAAAATTTCTGCTGTTATCCTGTTGCTATTCGTTTTTCTGACCGGATTGCTGGTGCCGCTGTATCCGGGTCTAACGCACGCTGCGCCCGAAACGGTTGCGCCCGGCGTGTCGTTCGTGTTGCGAATCCAGGGGTACAATACCTTTTTTTCCCGTGCTGAAGCGCCGGTTCGCGTCTGGCTGGTGCACGAGGGCCGCCATGTACTGGCGTCCGGCAGTGTACAGGCAGTGGACGATGTTGTTCTGGAAGCCCGTTTTGACGTGCCTGCGACCATGCCTGTTCCGGCATCTTCCCTTCCGCTGGACCTGGTGGTGGACGACCGGCTGCACGGCGCGATGTTCCTGCCCAATGCAGTCCGACTGCAATCGTTGAACAGTGAAACGGTAGTTGCTTCCGACAGCCTGTGGCGACTGACGGAAGTGCGGGACCTCCATCGCAACGCGGATTTTCGCTTCACCCATATTCCCATCAATTACGAAAGCATCCGAAACCTGTACTTTCACGTACCGATGTGGATGGTAATGTTTGTGCTGTTCCTGTTGTCTATGTGGCACAGTGTCCGGCACTTGCGCACTTCAGATGCCGCTTCCGATGCCCGCGCCTCAGGGTACGCCGAAACAGGGCTGCTTTTTGGGGTGCTCGGGCTGGTGACGGGTATGTTATGGGCCAATTACACCTGGGGAGCGCCCTGGAGCAACGACATCAAACAACTGATGACGGCCGCCGCTCTGCTCGTTTATCTGGCCTACTTCATTTTACGCGCATCGTTCGATGAACCCGAAAAAAGTGCCCGCATAGCTGCGGTTTATAATATTTTTGCTTTTGCTTCGCTTGTCCCCCTCATTTACATTGTTCCCAGGATATTCAGCAGCTTGCACCCGGGAGGGGAGGGCAATCCGGTGTTCAACCGGGAAGACCTGAACGTCAACATGCGCATCATTTTTTACCCGGCGGTATTGGGTTGGACGCTGCTGGGGCTGTGGATTGCCCAGCTGCGCATACGCTTCAGTCTGTTGCACGAACAAATGTTGGACAGGTGACTATCCGATATACGTCTCTTCTTTACCAATAAATTTAAATTCGGAACATGAAATTTTTCAGCAAGCGATTATTTTTAATGATTGTTTTGTTTCACCAGCTATATTTGCCCGAACTTTGGGCGCAAAGCAGTGGCGATTTTATGCGGGAAACCGGAAAAATCGGCGTTGTCGTCGGGGTTATTTTACTCATTTTTCTGGGGTTAATCCTGTACTTAGTACGGCTTGACCGTAAGCTCACCAAATTAGAACAACAAATTAACGATCAGCATGAGCGCACACATTAGTTTTTTTCAGAGTGTAGAAAATTACGTCGACAAAGCGGCCGCCCATACCGACATCCCGCGCGGATTGGTGGAGCAGATCAAAGTTTGCAACCTGGTGTTGCGTATCCACTTCCCGGTCAAGGTTGGCAACGATTACGAGGTCATTGAAGCCTATCGGGTTCAGCACAGCCACCACAGGCTCCCTACCAAGGGGGGGATTCGCTACGCCGAATCGGTTGACCAGGATGAAGTGATGGCACTCGCTGCCTTGATGACGTTCAAATGCGCCCTGGTCGACGTTCCGTTCGGCGGCGCAAAAGGCGGCATCAAAATCAATCCGGCCAAATACACGGTGGATCAGTTGCAAAACATCACGCGCCGCTACACCACCGAATTGGTCAAGAAAAATTTTATCGGCCCGGGCATCGACGTGCCGGCGCCCGATTACGGCACTGGCCCGCGTGAAATGGCCTGGATTCTCGACACCTACCAGGCCTTCCGCCACGGAGAAATCGACTCCATCGGATGCGTAACCGGCAAGCCGGTCACCCAAAACGGTATTCGTGGCCGAAGCGAAGCAACCGGACGCGGTGTTTTTTATGGTTTACGCGAAGCTTTGTCGCACAGCGAGGACATGAAAAAGATCGGTCTCACCCCTGGTATTGCCGGAAAGACCATGGTGGTGCAGGGGTTGGGCAACGTGGGCAGCAACACCGCGCTCATCAGCCAGCAGGAAGGCGATGTGAAGATCATCGGCATTGCCGAGCGCGAAGGCTCCATCTACAGTGAAAACGGCATCGACGTAGAAAAACTGCTCGAGTTCCGCCGCGAAACGGGCTCTATTCTCGGTTTCCCCGGCACCACCACGCTGGCTGACCGCATGGCCGCGTTGGAATTGGAGTGCGACATTCTGGTGCCTGCCGCACTGGAAAACCAGATTACCACCGAAAATGCGCCACGCATAAAAGCAAGGGTTATTGCCGAAGCTGCCAACGGCCCCATCACCTCCGACGCCGAACCCATTCTGCTCAAAAAAGGCATCATGGTGCTGCCCGACTTCTACATCAACGCCGGCGGCGTGACGGTTTCCTACTTCGAGTGGCTAAAAAACCTGTCGCACCACCGCTTCGGCCGCCTGGAAAACCGCTTCCAGTCCAATGCCTTCAACGGCATCCTGAGTAAGGTCGAAGAAATGACCGGACGATCGATCGGCGAACGCGAGAAAAACTTCCTCTCTCGCGGTGGCACAGAGGTCGAACTCGTCAACTCCGGTCTGGAAGACACTATGATCACGGCTTACCAGCAAATCCGGGAAACCTTCAAACAGCATTCCACCATCGAAGATGTGCGTACCGCCGCTTTTGTCAGCGCACTCAAAAAAGTGGCCGGTGATTACGTATCCATGGGCATCTTCCCCTGATCATACCACACAATCCATCGAAAAAAGCCACCCGGCAGGAAGATGTTTGGCCAACACATCCTCCCCGCCTTTCGGGTGGCTTTTTTATTTTTTACGGGATCGGGCTGGATTTGTACCGTAATATTCGTTGGTTTGAAGTGGCTAAAATGCCATATTAGCTGATTTTTTATCCTGTTGGGTGCTTATTTTAATCTTTTCACAAAATTTACACAGGTTTTACCGACTACCTATTGCAGATTATTTCATCTTGACCTACCTTTGGGGAAATTTTTCAGCTCAAAATATTATTTCACTAATCTGCGTCACCATGTCGGAGAAACTGGATAAAATCGATCTCAAAATTCTCAAGATTCTTCAGGAGAATAGCAAAATCACCAACCTCGACCTTTCCAAAAAAATTGGCTTATCGCCGGCCCCAACCCTGGAACGGGTAAAAAAACTAGAACAAAGCGACATCATCCAGAGCTACCATGCCCAGGTGAACCCGCACATGATGGGCCTGAATGTGAAAACGTTCGTGCTGGTATCGCTGCATTGGAAAAAAGAAAACGCCCTGAATAACTTCCTCGAAAAGATCAACCAGATCGACGAGGTCACGGAATGCTACATCATCACCGGTGAGGCGGACTTCCTGATGAAAATCATCACCAAAGATATTCCCTCCTACGAGCAACTGCTGTTTAAAAGCCTCAGCCAGATCGACGAGATTGAGCGTCTGAAAACCCTGATGACGCTGTCTACCGTGAAGGATGTGAAGATTTTGCCGTTCAACTACGATTAGTTGACTGAATCGGGTGGGGAAGTGCTGATTTGATGGAACACGGATTTAGCGGATCGCTTTGCGAACACAGATTAAAACAGATTTTACCTTACTGGTGAAAAATCCGTTTTAATCTGTGTTCGCAAAGCGATCCGTTCAGTCCGTGTTCTATTCCAACGCCTACTTTCCGGTGGCCTCCTTAATGCGTTCCTCCAGCTCCAGTTCGTCGCCGGGCGCATAGCCGACGTGTTCCCAAACAATTTGCCCGGCTTCATTCACCAGCAGGGTGTGCGGCACGGAAGTTACATTGGCTTTTTGCTGAAATTCTTTGTTGTAATCGTGCAGGATGGTGTATTTCCACCCTTTCTCTGCGACCATGGCCGGAATTTTGGCAGCGGTACGGGTGTCGTCCACACTAACGGCAATGAGTTCCACATTGTACTGCTTTTGCCAGTCGGCATAGTAGTCCATAATGGCATCCAGTTCTTTTTTGCAGGGGGAGCACCAGGTAGCCCAAAAACTAACTACGGTCACTTTTTGCGCCGTGCCCAGCGATTGAACGTTCAGGGTTTTGCCGTCCAGGCTTTTCACTTGTGCCGACGGAAGGGGTTTTTGTGCGAAAAGGGAGAGGGCTCCCAGGAAAAACGCACCAAAAAGGAGAGTGTGCTTCATAGAGATTTTTTTGTTGAATAAAAAACATACAAAAGTACGCTCGTGCCGGCGTTATGGTATGGCCAATTTGTTAAGGTCTTGTAAACTACCGTTAAAGACATTAAAATCCACATCCGCATTGATGCCGTTCACCCGTCCGTTGTCGTTGTGTTGCCAGAAATGCCACCCGACGTCGCCCGGCATAACGAGACGTGGCGTTCGATAATGGGCAATCCAGCGGGGGAACCCGGCGAAGGCGGGGTCGTCTGCAAAATATGTTTTATAAAAATCCAGATTGGTGTATAAAATCGGTTTTACCCGGTAGTGTTTTTCCAGCGCCTGCATGAATTGCAGGGTGTTTTTACGGATTTGCTCCCGGCTCATGCCGCGTTTTTCTTCCACATCAACCACGGGCGGCAGGTCCCCGGACGTCAGTTTAACCTGCCGGGTAAAGTGCCGGGCCTGGTCTTTGGCGCTGATGTCCGGCAAAAAATAGTGGTAAGCCCCGCACATCAGCCCTTCCTTTCGAGCGTTTTTCCAGTTGTGGGCAAAGTAGGGGTCTTTGATCCACGAGCCCTCCGTAGCCTTGATGAATACGAAGGACATGCGCACGTTGCCTACTTGCATCCGGCGCACCCTTTCCCAATCGATGCGGTGCTGGTACCGGCTCACATCGATGCCGTGTACGGTGTAGTTGCCGGGTAAAGCGATGCCAAAGTGGCGGTATTCGCGATAATGAAATGGATAGTCAAACAACCGCCAGATGGCGTGCCGGAATCCGGGAAAAACCAACAACAGCATGCCGACGCCGGCAGCGAACGCCATAAGTTGTCTTTTGGCTGCCTTGTTGTTGCCGGGCGGTTTGAAAAAAGGTTTAAAAAAAAGGGAATGGAGTGGATTGGCCATGCCGGCGGAAGATCATTTGCCTGTAAAAAGCGGTTTTCTTTTTTCCAGAAAAGCCGCCACGCCTTCGCGGTAATCGTCTGTTTGGCCTGCGGCGGTCTGGAGCCGGTCTTCGGTTTGCAGCTGAGCAGCAAAATCATGGGCAAACGATTCATTGAGCGCTTTTTTGGTCAGCCCAAGCCCGGCAGTTGGCATCTGGGCCAGGGTTTCGGCGATGGCCAGGCTCTCGGTCATGAACACGTCGTCTGCAAAAACCTTCCATATCATCCCCATTTCGGCGGCCTCCCGGGCGCTTACTTTGGGCGACAGCATCATGAGCGCCGCGGCTCGCTGCATGCCCACCAGCCGCGGCAGGGTCCAGGTGCCCCCGCTGTCGGGTATCAGGCCGATTTTGGAGAATGCCTGGGTGAATGAGGCGGACTCGGCCGCTACCGTGATGTCGCAGGCCAGGGCTATGTTGGCGCCGGCGCCGGCGGCGACGCCGTTCACCGCACATACGACCGGTTTGTCGAGTGTGCGTATGCCCAGGACAATGGGATTGTAGCCGGTGGAAATGATCTCGGACAGGCTGGGGCCGTTTGGATCGACCACCTCTTGCAGGTCTTCTCCGGCACAAAAAGCGCGCCCTTCGCCGGTGAGCAACACGGCACGCACGGAGGCATCGGTGGCACAGGTGTCCAGTGCTTCCAGCACCTCGGCGCGCATGGCCTGGTGCATGGCGTTGAACACCTGTGGACGGTTGAGGGTAATGCGGGCAACGTTGTGCTGAATGGTGAACTGGATGTATTGCATGGTGCAGCGGTTTGTGCAAAGCTAAGCGCTTGTTCGGATTTTAGCGCTAAGACATCGCACTGAAATAGCTTTTGTACCAGTCGGTCTCGTGGTGATCTTTGGCCAGCGGATCGAGGGTATGGCCGGGGTCAACTTTGCTGTACAGGATTTCCAAAGAGGCGAAGTCGCGCTGGCTGATCACCTTGAAACCATGACGCAGCAGCAGGGCGGCGGCCACACCGGCGCCGATCTGGTATTTTTTTTCTGTCGCAAACCGGTTGCCGTCGTAGATGACCTGGCTGCCGCAGGCGGCGCTGATGTCCATCATGACGGCCAGTTCGATGTCCTCCTGTTGTGCCAGCGCCAACATACGCTCTGCACCGCGGATCATGCCCTCCGTCCAGTCGAGCCCGCTGTCGGACAGCACCCGGGCCCGGCCGTCGAGCACGTCATCGCCCGTGCCGCCGTGGATATCGCACATTTCGCGGGGCGAGCCGAACGAAAATTCCTCCGGACAAAAGCGAATGAGTCGAACGGTTTGGTAGTTGAGCAGCTTGAGCACGGAAGGGTAGGTGCCGTTGGCAGTGCCGTCGTATCCGCAGGTGATGCCGGTGAGGCATGCCGAAACGAGGACGCGCAGGGGGGCGCTGGGGGTGGGGGTGCGCAGGGTTTGGAGGTAGGTTTGGTCGGTCATGGTGTTTGTCTTTTTATAATTTTTAAATAAACCGCAGAGGACAGTGGGGAATCGCCGAGGATCACAAAGGTACCACCGCTGCGCCCCTCTGCGTAACCTCTGCGCCCTCTGCGGTTTATTTCTTTTTTCATATCGAAGATAGCCGAAACTTTTTTTATGCATTTCAGGCACACGTTTCATCCACTTTATCAATTGTTGTCGTTACTGTGTATCTTGTGAAGCCAAACCCGACAACCCAATCGTTCATGCGCAATTCTGTTTCCTTCCTGTGGTTAATGACCGGCCTGATAATCAGCCTATTCTGTTGCAAGTCCGCCGGAAACCGCACTTCCGATCAACCCGCCACAAGCCCTAAACCGCTTATGCCCACCATGCAAACACCGCCTCCCCCCGAAGATTATGCAGCGCTCTGGAGCCGCATCGACAGCCTGGAAGGTGAAGGGCTGTTCCAAAGTGCTTTGGCTGAGGTGGAAAACCTGCTTGCAAAGGCCCGGGGCGACAAAAACGAACCCCAAACGGTAAAAGCACTGCTGTACAAGGGTAAATTCGTCGTGCAGTTGGAGGAAGAAGGATTTGTCAAGGCCGTCCGCCTGCTTGAAGACGAGTTAATTGCCGCGCCGGCTGCTGAACAGGCGGTGCTCCATAGCCTGTTGGGAGAACTCTACGCCATCTACCTGCAATACCAGGGCTGGGAAATACAGAACCGCACGCCTGTTCCCGACGGAGAGGGGGGCGACATCCTGACCTGGTCGGCAGCACAAATCGAAAAGCGGTCCATGGAGCACTACCTGGCGTCGATCCGGGAAACGGAACCGCTTCGCCAAGTGCCCATTGACCGGTTCAGCGCCCTCACCACAGACGGCAGGCGCGATTCCATCAGCGCTCCGTTGCGCCCGGTACTGTACGACCTGCTCGCGCACCGCGCCCTGGATCATTTTGCCAACGAACGCAACTACCTCACCGAACCTGTCTATGCGTTCGTGCTGGACCAGGACCAGGCTTTTCTGCCCGCCAGGGACTTCGTGGCGGCAGCCTTTCCTACCCGGGATACCTCCTCCCGGAAATGGCAGGCGCTGCAAACCTACCAACAAGTGTTGCGGGTTCACCTGCTTGACGCCGACCCTTCCGCGCTTATCGATGCCGATCTGAAAAGACTGGCTTTTGTCTACCACAATTTCGTAGGCGCCGATAAAACCGAGCGCTACCGCCGTGCCCTGGAGTACCTGCATAAGCAGTATTATGACCACCCCGGCAATCCGGAAATTGTGCTGCAATTGGCACAGTTGGTACGCAGTCAGGACGATAAAAAAGCACCCGAAAAGGAAAAAGAAGCCCTTTCACTGATGGAAGACGCCGTGCGTCGCCACCCCGGCACCTTTGGCGCTGCGCAATGCACCGCAGTCATCGAGGAGATCAGACGTCCGGCACTCAACATACGCCTCGAAGCGGTAAACCTGCCCGGCGAGCCGACGCTGGCGCTGCTCACCTTCAAAAACCTCCAGGAGGCCTGGGTCAGCCTGTATCGGATGGATCAAACGGATGAAAATGCGTACGAGTACCTGAACGCAGAGGAACGATTGGCCTGGGCAAAAAGCCAGAAACCTGTTCAGCAACGCCGCTGGGACTTGCCCGACCCGAAAGACTATCGCACACATACCACAGAAGTTTCTCTCGAGGCGCTGCCTGTCGGCCGTCATCTCGTGGTCGTATCTTCCGGAAAAAATGGGGAAGTCAACAACCTGACCGCTACGGCAGAGGTCGTGCATTCTGGCCTGTTGCCGGTATCGTTTCACGAAAAGGGAAAATCGTACCTGTGTGTCACCGATCGCCTGAGCGGCAAGCCCTTGCACCGGGTTAACATCGATTTCTTTAAAAGGGATTGGGATCCAGCCACCAATACCTACAAGGTATCGCTGGTTAAAAGTGAAAAGACAAACGAAAAGGGCATTTGTGTGCCGGGGCTCACCCGACAATACAATCTTCTCACCCGCTACCGGCTCGGCGCCGATACGCTCTGGCAAGGGGGATATTACGATCATTGGTACACCGAACAGGAGGGCCCCGACCGGCTTGAGGCCCACTTCTTTACCGATCGCTCGCTGTACAGGCCCGGACAAACGGTTTATTTCAAAGCCGTGCTGATCCGTCGCAACAACGCCGGGGTGCCAACCATTGTACCCAACCGGAGTATAACCGCTACTTTTTACGACGCCAACGCCCAGCCCAAAGCCACCCTGTCTTTGCGAAGCAACGAATACGGAACAATAAACGGGGCATTTGTGGCGCCCGCTTCCGGCCTTACAGGTCTCATGCGCATTGAAGTCGAGGGATTCAGTGGCAGTGCAGGCTTTAACGTCGAGGAGTACAAGCGACCCAAATTTGAGGTCACTTTTGAACCCAACAAGGAGGCCATCCGCCTGGGCGACACCATCCGCACGCGCGGCGCCGCCAAAGCCTACGCCGGCAGCAGCGTGGACGGCGCCACGGTGCGTTACCGGGTGACCCGCCAAACCCGGTTCCCGTACTGGCGCTGGTACTGGGGTTTTCCGCCAGACGCCGGCGCCGACATGGAAATAGCCAACGGCACCCTGCAGACCGGCGCCGACGGCACCTTTTCCATTCCTTTTGAAGCCGTCCCGGACCGCAGCGTACCCGCCGAACAAAAACCGGTGTTCACCTATTTGGTGTCTGCCGATGTGACCGACATCAACGGCGAAACCCGCAGCGGCAGCACTTCCGTAACCGTCGGTTATGTGGCCTTGAACGCGTCGCTCAATCTGCCGGAATCCATGCCCATGGACAGCCTGCGGCGTGTCGGCATACAAACCCAAAACTGGGCCGGGCAGGACCAGGCCGCCACAGGCGTCATCTCCTGGCAGAAACTGAACGAGCCTGCTGTTTTTTACAAAAAACGGCTCTGGGAAAAACCGGAACTTAAAACCCTGGACGAGGCAAAATTCAAAAGAGAATTCCCCGATTACGCCTGGGCGGAAGAAGACCGACCCGAAGGATGGCAAAACGAGGGCTCCGCAGTCACCACACCGTTTAATACAGCCGAAAAACGCCAAATGGACATGTCGGGTCTGGCTGCCCAACCGGGTTACTACCGCGTCAGCATCCAAACCAAAGACGCTTATGGCGCCGAGGTGGAATGGAGCAAGGTCGTTCACCTATGGGCGCCCGACCAACCCGGTTCCCGCATACGCACGCCCGGCGGACTGGTGGAAACACCTGTGGCACAACCCGGCGAAACCGCCCGGGTGCTGCTGGGCGGACGTGTCCCCGAACTGCACTGGTTTTTTGCACCCGAGCGCAACGGCCGGTTGGACCAACCCGAGTGGTACAAGGTTAGCGGCAGTCGTGAAATGCCGGTGCCCATTACAGAAGCCGACCGGGGTGGTGTGCCGTTTCTGGGATTCACTGTTTACCGAAACCGTTTTTACAGCCTCGGTTATCAGCAGGTGTCGGTGCCCTGGAGTAACAAGGAGCTGCAGATCACCTACGAAACCTTCCGCGACAAGCTCAAACCCGGCGACAAGGAGGTCTGGCGGCTCCGCATCACCGGCCCTAAAAAGGAAAAAGCAGCGGCCGAACTGGTCGCATCCATGTACGATGCCTCCCTGGACCAGTTTCTGGTCCACGGATGGGAACCGGTCTGGTACCCCAGTCATCACACATCTATCGTCCCTCAGGCTTCTGTCAGCACGGCGGAAGGGTCGCCCATTCAGCCCGCTTATACGAGGATGGAGACGCCTGTTCGTGCCTACCGGCAATTGAACTGGTTTGGTTTCCCGTTGTATGGCGGCCGACCGGGGCTACTCGGTATGGCAAGGATGGCGGCAGCGCCACGCATGAAAATGGAAGGGGAGGAGTTGTCAATGATGGAGGCTGACATGGCTGCAGTTGGTCAGGTGGCAAATGCTGCCGGCGTGGATGATCTGGAAAAAGAAAACCGGCAACAGAACAGCGCCACCCAGCCGCCCGCCGAAGGCCAGGTGCGGAAAAACCTCAACGAAACCGTGTTTTTCTTCCCCAATTTGAAAACGGACGCCGAGGGCAATGTCGTGGTCGAATTTACCATGAACGAAGCGCTCACCCGCTGGAAGTTTCTCGTGTACGCCCACAACCAGGAACTGCAACAGGCACTGAGCGTAAAAGAGATTGTCACCCAGAAAGAACTCATGATCCTGGCCAACCCACCGCGCTTTCTCCGCCAGGGCGACCGGCTGGCGTTTGCCGCCAAGGTGAGCAACCTGTCCGGGCAAAGTCTGAACGGTACCGCCAAACTGGAGCTTCTGGACGCCCTGAGCATGGAACCCGTGGATGCTGCTTTCGGGCTGAAACCCACCCCCGTGGCATTTGCTGCGCCGGCCGGCCAAAGCGCACCCGTCAGTTGGTTGGTATCCATACCGGAGGACTACACCGGCGCCGTCACCTGGCGGGTCACGGCACAGTCGGGTTCGTTTACCGATGGAGAGGAGAGCACCTTACCGGTGGTGTCGAACCGGCAATTGGTCACCGAGACACTGCCCATTGCCTTGCGTGGCGGTGAGTCGGGCGTCTTTACCTTCGAATCGCTGAAAGGAAACCAGTCGCCTACGCTGCGCCACCATCGATACACCCTGGAGTTTACCAGCAATCCGGTTTGGTATGCCGTTCAGGCACTCCCTTACCTGATGGAATTCCCGCACGAGTGCAGCGAACAGGTTTTCAGTCGTTTTTATGCCAATACTCTGGCGTCCAGCGTTACCACCAGGATGCCCAACCTGCGTCGTATGTACGATCGCTGGAAGGCCGAGCCCGGTCAGCCCAATTTGCAGAGCAACCTGAACAAAAACCAGGAACTCAAATCGGCCCTGCTCGAAGAAACCCCCTGGGTGCTCGACGCCCAGAGCGAATCCCGACAGAAACAAAACATCGCCCTCCTCTTTGATCTCAACCGAATGGCCGACGAGCAGGCATCCGCCGTCCGCATCCTGCGCGAACGCCAGATGCCGGAGGGCGCCTGGAGCTGGTTCCCCGGCGGGCAGCCCAACTGGTACATTACCCAGCACATTGTCGCAGGCTTTGGCCACCTGGAGCACCTTGGCGCCTGGGATCCCGGTCAAAACGAGCAGGACCGGGAGATGATCAACCAGGCCCTTGCCTACTGCGCGCGCGAAGTGGAGAAATCGTATCATGACCTGGAAAAAAGAGTCAATGAAGGACTTACCAAATGGGACGACGATCACCTGCACGGTTTGCTCGTTCACTATCTCTATGCGCGCTCTTTCTACGAACCGCAGAGTGGCCAGGACCGCATTCACGCATATTATCTGGACCAGGCGGCCCGGCATTGGCTGAAAAAAGGCTTGTATGAACAAGGCATGCTCTCCCTGGCCCTGCATCGGGCCGGACGCGCCGCCGACGCCCAACGCATCGTGAACTCCCTGCGGGAGCGGGCGCTGCGCAACCGCGAACTGGGCATGTACTGGGCATTCGACCGGGGTTTCTATTGGTACCAGATGCCCATTGAAACCCAGGCCCTCCTCATTGAAGTCTTTCACGAGGTGAGCGCCGACGCCAAAGCCGTAGAAGACATGCGCATATGGCTCCTTAAAAACAAACAGACCAACCGTTGGGAAAGCACCAAGGCGACCTCGGAGGCCGTGTACGCACTTTTGCTGGGCACGGGCACGCCCAACAGTTGGCTGGACAATACCAGGCCGGTCGGGGTGTCCCTCGGCGGCAAGCAAATCAAGCCGGAGGAGTATGAGGCCGGAACAGGCTACTTCAAGCAAACCTGGAGCGGTGGCGAAATCAAAAACAACTGGAGTACCATCGAAGTGGTCAACCCCAATACCCACATTGTCTGGGGCGCCGCCTACTGGCAGTACTTCGAAGACATGGACAAGATCGGCGACTTCCGCAATACGCCGCTGACCATCGTTAAAACGCTTTACCGCGAGGATCCTTCGCCCACCGGTCCGGTGCTCAGGCCCGTTACCGACGGCCAGGGCATTCGTCCCGGCGACAGGCTAAAGGTCCGTATCGAGATCCGTGTAGACCGGGCCATGGAGTTTGTGCACCTCAAGGACGGCCGTGCTGCGGGGCTGGAACCCGTCAACGTGCTCAGCGGCTACCGGTACCAGGATGGGCTCGGTTACTACGAAAGCACCCGCGACCTGGCCACCCACTTTTTCATTGACTACCTGCCCAAAGGAACCTTTGTGCTGGAATACGCATTGGTGGCTTCCAGTAAAGGCGATTTTTCGAATGGCATAGCGAGTTTGCAGTGCATGTATGCGCCGGAGTTCAGCAGCCATTCCAAAGGGATGCGAGTTCGAGTGGAGTAGTTATGAAGATTTAACCGCCAGGATGCAAAGACTGAAAAATACAAAAGCCTGCCGTGTTGGTGGTGCGAAATCGCCTATTTTACTTCCTCCCCCTTGAATGTATAGTGAATGTCATCCTGCCCTGCTTTCACCCACACCATTTTTCCGCTCACGGTGTTCCCGGTGACCTGGCCTTCCCAATCCATGCGGCCTTCTTTTTCGCTGGTCAGCGTGTACCTGAATTTGCCGTCGGCATCGCAACTATAGTCGGACGAGCCAAAACCCCATTGCGTACACACATCATTCTCCACTTTTCCAGCTTTGAAGGTCATGGTTTCCACACCTTCAGATTTGCCACCGGTAAAATTCTCTATTTTAAACGCCCGTCCATCGAGCTTATTTTGAGCCGGAGAGCTGCAATTCCACAGTCCCAGGAGCAGCGCGGAAATCAGTAAGTTTCTCATAGTGAGTTGGTTTAGGTGAAAATTGGTGAATTCCGGTTTTCGTACTTCAAACTCCTAACCACAAGGCAAATTACTTGCTGCATCAAATTTAAGGTTATTCAGCAGAACCAGAAAATCATTTTTTGTACTAAAACAAAACACCCCGGTGACACAAAACCGGATTACATTTACAGCCGAACAATACAACCAGCCAATTGTATGAAACACCCGTTTAGCCCTTCCCGGTCAGTACTCGCCGTGACCGCCTTTTTGATCTTTCTGAGTGCCGGTTTTTCCCAAACCTGGAACAAAAAACCCTACCTGACAACAACAAATCCCAAACCGACCCTGCAGGAGTACAAGGCCGCGTTTGAACGCTGGAAACAGGACGAGGCTATTGAAGCCAAACAACAGGAGTTGGGCAAAAAATTGTCTTCCAGGGGTATAACCATAAGAGAGTTTGCGGAAAAGGAAACGTTTCACTTTGAGCGCTGGTTGTATTGGGCCGAACGACACCTGATGCCCGACGGTACGCTACCGCCCGCCGACCAGAACTTCGCGGCCTGGCAAGCGTACCGCGACCAGCATCTGGAGGCCGCCAACGCGCGCGGCAGCAACGCCAACTGGACGAGCCTCGGGCCCAACGGCTATGCCGCCCGCAAAAACCCGGCAGAAATCGATGAATACCAACTCGGGGTAGGCCGGCTGAACTGTATTGCCTTTCACCCGGCCGACTCGCTGATCATGTGGGCCGGCTCTCCCTCCGGCGGTATTTGGAAAACGGTAGACGGCGGTGAAAACTGGTTCGCTGTGGGCGAAAATGTGCTCACCAACCGCATCTCCGACATCACCGTGCAAAGCAGCAACCCCAACGTGCTGTATGCCTGCACGGGCGATATAGACGCTTCCGGACTGAACATAGAACCCACCGAAAGACCCACCGCTTACGGCGTCGGCATCCTTCGTTCAACCGACGGCGGCATCTCCTGGGCCCCAACCGGCCTCTTCACCCCGGATTATGACTCTACGGGTTCTCCAAACTCGCCTTTCCGCCGCTTGTACATCAGCCCCCTGGATGCCAATGAATTGTTGGCCGTAGGCCTTAGCGGCATGTACAAATCAACCAATGGCGGCGCCAACTGGCAGCGCACCTATTCCGGTGAGGAGGCATTTTGTGATGTGTCGCAAAATGCCCTGAATTTCCGCACCCTGTATGCAGTGAGCTACAACGGATTTGGCCCGTACACCGACCGTGGTGAGGCCGGCGTTTGGAAGTCGACCGATTTTGGTAACACCTGGAATCGGTTGAATACCCCGGAAATCCCGCCCCAGGGCTTGCTGGCGCGCATGTCCGTGGCCGTGAGCCCGGCCGACACCAATGTGGTGTATGCCCTTGCTTCCAATACCTTTTCTTACAGCTTTCAGGCCCTGTGGCGCAGCGACGACGCCGGCGCCAGCTGGCAAACGGTGGCCGATGTGGATCTGGGCGCCCCCGATGTGCTCGGATATTTTCCCTGGACGGAGTTCCAGTTTTTCTTCGGTCAGGGTTTTTACAACATCAACCTGTCCTGCGATCCCGTTGACCCAATGAAGGCGTACATCGGCGGCATCGATCTTTACATGACCAAAGACGGCGGTGAAACCTTTAATTTTGTAACATACAACGTTGACCCCAACAAAACCCCGGTGCACGTTGATCAGCATTTTCAGGCGTTTCATCCCCTGACCGGCGACTTTTACCTGTGCAACGACGGCGGCCTGTACCGCACCCGGGAGATCATCCCCGCCAACGATTCGCTGTTGTATTTTACCGATTGTGTGGATGTTGCCAACTTCGATCTTTTTCCCTGTTTTGAACTGCCAACCATTTTTGAGTATTTAGACAACGGTTTCACCAACACAGAATTTTATCGCCTGGGTGTAGATCCTTCCACCCCGGGCAGGGTGGCCGGCGGAACCCAGGACAACTCCGGTTTTCTGTTTGAAGACAATGCCTGGAAATCGATCGGCGATGCCGACGGCTTTGAGTGTATCTTTCATCCGAACAATCCGGATGTGCTCTTTTATTCGGTTTACTCAGGTTCGATGTACATCAGTTACGACGGTGGCGCCAATTTCGACCCGATCACCGACGTGCCGACGTCAACCGATCTGGGCGCCTGGATAACGCCTTATCAATTGCTCCAGCAACCACCCTACACCCTGTACGTTGGCCTCAGCGACGTATGGAAAAGTGAGGATAACGGCCAGTCATGGGTGGAAATCAGTAATTTTATCGACCAGTTGGGCATTCAATTGGGTCAAATCCCCCTTTACGCCTTGAAGGTGGCCCCCAGCAATCCGGCGGTGATTTATGCCTATAAACCCGTTTTCGACAACGGGGATCCCTTTTCCTCCACACCCCACGCCCTGCTGAAAACAACAGACGGTGGCGCCAACTGGGTTGATATTACCGCCCAATTGCCGGCGCTGGATCGCAAATCACTGCTTATCACCATGATCGAGGTCAAGGCCGATGACCCCAACCAGGTGGTGGTGACCTTGAGCGGTTACAACAACGGGGAAAAAGTGTACCAGTCTGCCGACGGGGGACAAACCTGGCAAAATATCTCCGGCTCACTGCCCAACGTCCCGGTTTTCTGCGCCATCTACCACAATGGTACCCCGAACAACGGCCTCTACATTGGTACGGAGGTCGGCGTCTTCTACCGCGATGACCTGAGCACAGACTGGGAGCCCTACCAAACCGGTATGCCGGCTACCATCGTGATGGACCTGGACATACAGCCCAAGGAGCAGAAACTGTACGCAGCTACCTATGGCCGCGGCATATGGTCGACCGCTACCCGGGAGACCGTGGGTGTTTTCGGCCCACGCAAGGAGGCCTTCGAGGTAAGCCTGTCGCCCAATCCCCTTACCCAGAATCTTTTGCGTGTGCAAGCAGACGGGCTTGCCAACGGATACACCCTGCTGCGCGTGTTCGATGCCTTGGGCCGCGAAGTATTTGTTCAGCCGGAAAATGTGACGGGCCGGACCCTGGCAGTCACCCTGTCTTTGTCTGCTCTGCCCTCCGGCAGCTATGCCGTGCAGATAAGCGACGCGACGGGCCAGGGTGTGGTGCGCAGTTTTGTTAAACAGTAAGTCTCGTCCATGCACAATGGTCACACCTCGCATGAATTTATGGTATGGCTGGATGGCGTGGCTGGTGGCGTTTGCTGCCTGCCACGCCGCTTCCGGAAACCGGGAAGCCGGGTTGTCCAAAAGCAGTTCCGGCTTTTCCATTTCGCTCCAACGCTTGCCCGGACCGCACAAACAGTCTGCCTACACCCTCACGATCGATGAATATGGTCAGGCTACCTACTTTGGAGGGCAAAATGCGCAGCGAAAGGGCACTTTTTATCGAAAATTGACCGCCGATGAGGTGAATGCACTGGCCACGGTTTGCCGCGCGGTGGACTGGCCAGCCCAGGCGACGCAGGTGGCCTCTAAAAGCCTGGACGTGCAGGCGTCGGTGCTGACGTACACCCGGATCGAAGGGGAATCCTACAAAATAAACCACAAGGATCAGCTGCCACCCGCGTTGAAAGCAGTCGAGCAGTTGTTGGAGGAGATCGGAAGGGTAGGGGAGTGGAAGGTCGAAAAAGAATAAGTGCGTCGCTTTTGAACTCCTTGGTCTTAATTCCGGTTTAGCATTCGTAGGCTTCAAACCATGGACAATCAAACTGTATTACTCACCGGGGTTACCGGTTTTCTGGGCGCACACACAGCCATTCAACTCCTCAACAAAGGCTGCAAGGTCATCGGCACCCTGCGGGATATGCGTCGGGCAGAATCTATCAAACAGGTAATTGCTGCGCATACAACGGAAGCAAACCGCCTTCAACTTGTCGAAGCAGATCTGTTGGACGCATCGGTCTGGTACGAAATCACCAAGGGGGTGGACTACGTGTTTCACATGGCTTCGCCCTTCCCTCGGGTTCTGCCTAAAAACGACGATGAATTGCTCTTGCCTGCCCGCAACGGTACACTTTACGTGCTCAAAGCTGCCGCTGCCAACGGGGTAAAACGGGTTGTCCTTACTTCTTCGTCAGGTGCCATCACCTACGGGGTGGAAAAATCGCGGCGCAACAGCACTTTTACGGAAAACGATTGGACCGACCCCAACAACACAAGCGACACCTCCCCTTACTTTCGCAGCAAAACACTGGCTGAACGCGCTGCCTGGGATTTTATGGAAAAAGACAACAGCGGGATGGAGCTCGTCACCATCTGCCCGGGCGCAATTCTGGGTCCGGTGCTGGAACAGGATTTCGGCACCACGGCCAATATAGTGATCAAAACACTGGACGGAAGCACCCCCGCAATTCCCCGCATCGGATACGACATCTCGGATGCGCGATCTGTGGCCGACCTCCACATCCGCGCCATGCAAGCCCCGCAGGCAGCCGGGCAACGTTTTATTGCAGCAACCGATTACCTGCGTTTCAAGGATGTTGCCGATATCCTGCGCGAAACTTACCCCCAAAGAAAAATTCCCACGTTGGTGCTCCCGGACGTTGGTGTACGCCTGTTTTCTTACATCGACCCGGTGCTGAAACCCCTGCTGATCGATTTGGGCGTGGAGCGTCGGCTCGACAACAGCAAAGCTGTACGGGAATTAGGATGGCAACCCATTCCGGCCAGAGAAGCCGTGTTGGCTTGTGCTGAGAGCGTGATAGCGCTCAAGTTGGTTTAGGCAGGAAAAATATACCTTGCAAAGATGGGTGTTGTCCTCCAGAACACGTTCGCGACATCGGCGCTCCATCGGCTGGTGTTCTCCTTACCTTTTTGGGTTAATTTTCAGATTACTATTGACTTATCGATCGATCGGGATGAACTTTGTTCTAGCCATTGGTGTTTGGCTTAATAGCATTACTTTTTCAAACAAAATCCGGTTTATCATGAGTGCCTCCACAACCAAAATCAAACAATCGACAGTTCTCCTGCCCGAATGGGTGAGCAGGGTTTTCCATTCGGCGCTTTTTTGCCTGTTTATTTTTTCGGCAAGCGCCCAGACGCCCTGCCAGGATCCGCCGGTTCCGGCGCCACCGGCCGAAACCAACAGGTTGTGGGCCGGTTCGGATAAAACCCTGTACCAGGTCGGGGAACCCATTCTCTTTCGGATTCTATCCAACGTCAGTGGCCCTTGTGTGTACACCATTCGGGAGGACCGTTACCTGCCGGTACTGGCCACCGGCACCCTCGATCTGGTGGCCGGCGTGGAATCCATCGTTACCTTTTCGATGGCCTACCCCACTTTCCTGGCGTTCACCGTTGATCAGGGCGGCTCGGTAGCCGATGCCGGTGTCGGTATCGAAGCCTGCGCCATTGAGCCGGTTGTTTTTTTGCCGAATGATTTTGACCGGTTCTGGGATTCGCTCAAAACCGAACTGGCGGCGGTGCCGATCAACCCCCAGATTACACGGCGCGACGACCACAGCAGCCAGGCCCAGACGACGTATAAAATGGTTCTGGACAACATTGACGGCAAAAAAGTGTACGGATGGATCAGCATTCCCAACTGCCCCGGGCCGTTTGCCGCAATACTGTCCTTGCCTTCTTTCGGAAATTTTCCGGTGGGTCCCAATACCTTCGATGCGGCCGACGGCGCCATCGGGGTGGCCATCAGCATCCACGATTACGATTGTGAGGAAACCGTTCCCGATACCATCGCCTACGCTCCCGGCGGTCATTTTCTGGATCGCAACACCAATTACTATAAAGCCGCCATCCTGGGCTGCCTGCGCACAATCGATTACCTGTTTACCCGGCCCGATTTTGACGGTGTGCACATGGCCGTCACCGGCGTAAGCCAGGGCGGCGGGCTGGCCCTGATGACGGCCGGGCTGGATCCCAGGGTGAAATACGTGGCGCAAGGCGTGACGGCCCTGTGCAACCACGCCGCCTACGCCTCCGAGCGCTCCAGCGGATTTCCGTATTGGGTGCGCACAGCGGTAGAACAATTCGGCGCCGACACCCAACTCGTCATCCGGGAAACCGGTTACTACGACGTGGTTCATTTCGCCCGCCGGTACAAAGGACCGTCTTACAACTTTGTAGGCTACAACGACGAGATTTGCCCCCCGGCCTCTGTCTTTGCCGCCTACAACCAGCTGACGGGCAATAAAACCATGTTCCACAGCATCACCACCGGGCACAACAACCCGCTGAATTTCTGGCCCGACCGGCTGGCATTTTGGAAAGAACAGGGCATCCCCTTTTCCAAATTTTGGGAGGGCTGCCCGCCAGTGCCGCCGGCCGATGTGGTCGCTCCCGGACAGGTGGGCAACCTGGCGCTGACCAACACCGGATTCGACAACCTGACGTTTACCTTTACCGCCACCGGCGACGACCTCGACGCCGGAACAGCCTACCGCTATGAGCTGCGATACAGCCGGGATACGATCACCGACACCAACTTTGACGACGCCGGCAAGCTGGAGCCCATCCTCTACCCCTTCCCGCCGGGTACCGTTCAGACGTACCACCTGTCGGGGCTGGATTCCGGAACCACCTACTTCTTCGGCATCCGGGCCGTGGATGAGGCCGACAATGCCGGGCCGGCAGCCGTCGCCAAAGGCATAACCCTGGCACTGGCCTCATCTTGTCTGCCCGGAGGGATCGTGTTTGATGCCCAGCAGAAGATCGATGCCTTTGGCGCGAATTACCCTGGTTGCCGCCAAATTGAAGGTTGGGTGCTGATCGACGACCAGGTGGCCGGCAACATTACAAACCTCAACGGCCTGGCGGCCATTACCGCTGTCGGCGGTTACCTGCGCATTCAGGACAACAATGCCCTGTCCAGTCTGGCTGGTTTGGAGAACCTGAACGCCATCGGTCAGGATTTTTACCTCGGGTCCAATGCGACCCTTGGGCGAATTGAAGCCGTGAGCAACCTCAGCACAATCGGAGAAAGCCTGCTCATCGAGAACAACGATGCGCTGACCGATCTTCAGGGCCTGGGCCGGATCGCGGTTATCCCCGGCAGCCTGGTGGTGCAAAATAACAATCAATTGCTCAACCTGGATGGCCTGGAAAGCCTGGACTCCATTGGCGCCTGGCTTGATGTGTACAGCAATGCTTCGCTGCTCCGCCTGAGTGGGCTGGATGAACTGCGGCACGTTGGCGAAAATGTCCGCATTTTTGACAATCCGTCGCTGCAAACGTTGAACGGTCTGGAAAAACTGGAACGGGTGGCCGGCTATGTGCTGGTGGAGCAAAACCAAAGCCTGCTGGATGTGGACGGGCTTTCCGGCTTGCAATCAATAGGCCTGGATTTGATTTTGAAGAACAACCCTGCGCTGGCAGATGTAACGGGTTTCTCCGCGCTGGAATCCGTCGGTCGACAACTCGTGCTGGAGTCCAATGCAGCGCTCGAGAGCCTTATGGGCCTGGATAATATCCATCCCGATTCCATCACGGAATTGTATCTGGTCTTTTCCCCAAAATTATCGGAATGTGACGTCCAGAGCATTTGCAACTACCTGAAAATAAAGCCGGAAAAGCCGGCATTTATCAGCGGAAACGCCTCCGGATGCGCATCGCGATTGGAAGTGGAGACGGCTTGTACGATCATTGACGCCACCATTCCTGTGGACAGAAGCCCGGTGGAATTGTTCCCCAATCCGGTCGCCGACCTGCTGGTGCTGCGCGGAGAGGACATCTGGAGGGTTGCTTTTACGGATGTTTTGGGCAGAACTTTGGATGTTTTTGATGTTTCCGGCAGTGTTTTAGATGTTTCCAGCCTACCCCCAGGTATCTACACGGTGCAGATACAAACCAAAACACAGCTGATTTACAGACAACTGGTAAAAAAATAAATCCCCTGACGGTGTGTCTATATGCTCAGATCACACATCCGGTCAGTTCCAGCACTTGCTGAAAGGCATCATCCAACGGTGCGTACAAATGTAGGGTATCTCCCGTTGCGGGGTGCGGTAAGGTCAAGGCAGATGCATGCAGCATCAAACGCTCAGGCCACCCTTGTGCCCGAAAGAAGCGTTTGAATTTCACATCACCCATTTGGGAGTCACCGATGATGGGGTGGCGCAAGTGGGCAAAATGTTTGCGGATTTGCTGGCGCCGGCCGGTAATGGGGTACACCTCCAGCAAGGAAAAACGCGCTGACGGGTATCGCAGCCCGACCGGCCACGGCTTTTCCGAGGTACAGCGCGTATGGTAGCGTGTCTGTGCGACCAGCGGCTCCATTTTGCCGGTTTCCGGATCGCTCAACGGGTAGTCGATCAGCCCGTCGGGTGGGGTAGGGAAGCCCCTGACCAGGGCAAGGTATTTTTTATCCCAGGCCTGGCCCATGAGTGTCGCGCCCAATGCGCCGGCGTCTTGCGTGTTTTTGGCAAAAACCAACACGCCGGACGTCGCCCTGTCCAGGCGGTGCGCCGGAAAAACGTGAAGGCCGCCGAGCTGCTCACGCAACAGTTGCAGGACAAATACCTTGTCCTCGCTCAACGGCGTGCGATGCACCAACATACTCGGGGGTTTGTTGATGGCAATCAGGTGGTCGTCCTCAAACAGAATAGGGAAATGCAGAAATGCTTGGCAGGCTTAGCTGAACTTCTTGAGTTCCTTGATGCGGGCCTTTTTACCCACCAGGCCGCGCAGGTAGAACAAGCGGGCGCGACGTACACGGCCACGCTTCACCACTTCAATGCCCGCAATATTGGGGTTGCAGTACGCAAAGATGCGCTCGACACCCACACCGTGAGACATTTTACGCACGGTAAAGGTAGCGGTGGGGCCGTGGCCCGAAATCTGGATCACATCGCCCCGGAAGGCTTGTTCGCGGGTTTTGTCTCCTTCAACGATTTTATAAGTCACGACGATGGTGTCGCCGCTGCGGAATTCCGGAAATTCGCCCATTTTCAGCAACTCGCTGTGCACAAACTGAATGGCTTCCAACTCTTTCATAATCTGGCTATGTTTAAACGCGGGCGCAAAGGTAAGGGCTTTTTTTACTTTGGCAAACAAAAAAGTTATTTTTCTCCTTATTTTTCTCCAGAATGTTAATGAATTTGTAAACAATCGCAGGAGATGAAACCTCATCGTGTTTTTTGCGTTTAAGTGTTTAAACAACTAAATTCAACACACTTAAATCCAGCACACATGAAAAAAATGTTCATTTTTTCGCTTTTGGCAGCTTTTGCCTTCTCTTTTGTTGCACCGGCCACCTACAAAATTGACCCGGCCTCCAGCGCCATCGTCTGGAAGGCTGCGAAAGTGACCGGCACGCACCAGGGCACCGTGAAAGTAAAAAGCGGCAAACTGTTGTTCGACGGCGGCAAGCTAACCGGCGGCGATCTGGAGATCGACATGACGACCATCAAATGCACCGACCTGGAAGGCGAATGGGCGGGCAAACTGGAAGGCCACCTGAAAAGCGATGATTTCTTCGGCGTGGCAACTTATCCGTCTGCCAAATTTGCTGTGACCGGCGTGAAGGCCCTCGACAACAACGGCAACTACGAAGTGTCCGGCAACCTGACCATCAAAAAATCGACCAATCCGGCCACGATCAAACTGAACGCAACGGAATCGAATGGCTCGGTGAACGCCAAAGGCAAACTCACCATCGACCGTTCGAAGTTCGATGTGCGTTATGGATCGACCTCTTTCTTCGACGATTTGGGCGACAAAGCCATCTACAACGACTTTGACCTGGAATTTGCCCTGGTCGCCAAGAAGTAACGTAATCAAGGCGATGGCTTGAAGCCATCGCCTTGATGATATCCCGCAAAATTGAAAACACCGGGGCGATGGCTTTAAGCCGTCGCCCCGGTGTTTTTTTTGCCGTTGTACCGTTCGCCAACAACATCGATCATGCGAAAAACTACGATACTTTGGTGTATTTGTTTTACCCCTCACTCCGCCGTTTGTTGTCGGCGAGGACGCCGACAACGGCAAAAATCAAGGCGATGGCTTCAAGCCATCGCCTTGATGATGAAATCCCCCCGTTTTTCTGGAAGTGCGTTACGCTCCCTGCTCCAAAGTCCCGTCCGCATGCCGGGCGAACCGACCCAGGGTACGTTCGTGCACCTGGTCGTACCGGCCCCAAGGCCAGCCGCCGAACTTGGTGGCGTGGTAGTCGTCAAAAGCTTGCTGGATCTCCTCCTTGGTATTCATCACAAACGGGCCGTATTGGATGACCACTTCGCCGATCGGCTTGCCTTGCAGCACAAGGATACGTGCTTCTTCTGCTCCGGAATTGACAATGGGCAGGACAACGGATGCCTCGACCACAGCAGAGTGGTAGCGATCGACTTTCATGCCGGACAGGGTAATCTGGCTGCCTTTGTAAAAATAGAGCGTCCGGTTGACACCCGGGCTTGTTTTGGGCAGGGTGAAGGTTGCGCCGGGCGCCATTTTCAAGTTAAAAACCGCTACTTCGTTGGCCGGATCGGCCGCCCAGGAGTCCGGCGGAGGCGCAGGCGCTGTTTGTCCGAGCAAGGTGCCGGCGATCACCTCGGCTTCCGTATTATTGCCTTGCGCATCGGTATACACGGGCTTGGGTATCTTGCTGCCCCAGAGCATTTTGAAGTGAGGCGGCACCATTTTGTTCTTTTTGGGCAGGTTGAGCCAGATCTGGAACAATTCCAGGGGGTTCTCAGCCTCCTTGCGGAGCAGGGGGAACATTTCGGAATGCTGAACCCCACCGCCGGCGGTCATCCATTGAACATCACCCTCCCCGTATCGTCCGGAGGCGCCCATGGAGTCGGCGTGATCGACCATGCCTTGGCGGACGACGGTGATGGTTTCGAAGCCACGGTGCGGGTGCCCCGGGAAGCCGGGTACACGTTTGCCGTGGTACATCCGCCAGCCATCCTTGATGATAAAATCGTCGCCCAGATGCCGGCCGGCGAGCGAAACGGCAGGCCCTAACTCGTCGTTGCCTTTCGGGAATTTATCTTCGTGGTGCACACAAAAGAGAAAAGGGTCCTGCGTCTCCCAGGCAAAGCCCATGGGTTTAACCTCGCGCACCGGATGCGGATCCGCTGCATCCGCCTCATCCACCCGGATCTTCGGCTTGCCGGTCCAGGATGAGAGGCCAATCAGGGACAAGACGCCCACGGAAAATTTGGTCAGGAAGCTTCTTCTGTCGTTTTTGATGGCATTCATGGTAGCGTCATTTATGGCCAGGAAATACTAAATGCAACGTTTCTGCGACCATTTTGTTTGTCGGGCGTCTATTTCCTGACCCGTTCCAGGTCTTTTGCTGCTTCTGCCGTTCTGCCCATGGCCGTAAGGATGGAGGCGCGCGTTTCATAGGCCTTGACATAATTGGGCTGCACTTCGATGGCTTTGGACGCATCGGCCAGCGCCTCGTTCAGCATGCCTTTTTGAAAATAGGCTGCTGCGCGGTTGTTGAGGGCGATGAAAACGTCGGGGCGCACCGACAGTGCTGCCGAGTAGTCGGCAATGGCCTCGTCCAGGCGTTTTTCCCGAAAATGGATGAATCCGCGGTTCACCAATGCTTCGATGTACCGGGGTTGCAGTTCGATGGCCTTGGAATAATCGGCAACGGCGGCGTCAAATTTCCCCGTTTTATCTTCAGCCATACCTTTAAAGTAGTAGGTTTCAGGGTTACGGGGTTCCATTTCTATGCTCTGGGCCAGGTCGGGAATGGCCTCTTCAGGCCGGTTGAGGATGACCTGGCATTTGCCGCGGTTGAGAAACAGTTTTGGGGTGGCGATGCCGCCCTTGATGGCGTTGTCGAAGTCGGAGAAAGCCTCCTGGAATTTTTTCAGCTCAAAATAAGCCTGTCCGCGCCCGTTGTAGGCCTCCACATAGGTGGGGTCCAGGCGCAGGGTATTGGTGTAATGCAGGATGGAGTTGTCAAATTCGAGGTTAAGCAGTTCACCATAAGCAAGGTTGCAATTGCACAGTGCGGCATCAGGGTGTTTTTCCACGCAGTCGCGAAAAACCGTCACCTCGTTGTTCCACACCAGGCTGCGTCCGTAAGCCAGCCAGCCGTACAGGGCGGCGGCTGCCAGCAGCAGTGCCCGTCGGTGGAGAGGTTGCAAGTTTTGGGCCAGCCACACCAGCAGCAGGAAAAATCCGGCGGAAGAGATGTACACGTACCGGTCGGACCGCATTTCGAAGGTGCCCACCGAGACATAGGGCAGCATGACGACCAGGGGCAGCAGGTACCAAAGTGCGCTTAGCCCGACGATGCGTTGTTTGCGCGCATATTGCCAGGTAAACCAGGCAAGTACGCCAAGCACGAGCGGGGCAAGGTAATAATCGATGGACCAGGCGCCACCCGTCTTCTCCATCGGATAAAAAATGCTTAGCCGGAAGGGCGCCAACAGTTGTACCGGGTAAAACAGCAGGGAGTGGCACACCATCAGAAAACGGTCGAGCACGTTGTATGCCTTGGAACTCACCACCAGATCGTGGCCTTCGGCTTCCCGGGTAGCGAAGGTGTACAACCCGAATGCCAGACTACCGAGGAAAAAAGGCGCTTTGCCAAGTATTTTCCTGAACGAGAGCTGCCCCTGGCGATACCAGTCCAGCGCGAGCAACATCAGCGGCAGGGTGACGGCGGCCGACTTGGCCAGTACCGACAGGACAAATGCCAGCAAGGTGAGCGCAAAAAAAACGCTTCGATTGTGCTGTTGCCAGTGTGTGTAGGCGAGCAGCCCCAGCAAGTAGAAAAAAGAAAAGGTCAGCGCACTTTGGCCGGCAATCCAGCTCGTGGCCTCCACTTGCATCGGGTGCACGGCAAACAGCAGAGAGGCGAAAAATGCAATCTCCGGGTGAGGCTGCAGGCGGCGCAACAAGGCGAACAGGGTGAGTACGCAGCCGATGTGCAACAGAAGACTGAACGTATGAAAGGCTGTGGCGTCTTCGCCGGCCACCGCGTACACGAGCGCGTAACCCAGCCAGGTTACCGGTGCGTACATGCCCAGGTTGTTGCTGAAAAATATGCTTTGGAAGGTGGGGTTCTTGATTACCGTGTTGTAGCGAATGGCCCGGTCATCATCGAAGACCATAAAACCGTTTTGAAGCGAAACGGCATACACGGCCGTCGTGGCGACCACCAACAAAGCAGACAACAACCAGGGACGCTCGAAAAAATGATCAAATCCGGAGGATACTGCTGCGTTCGGTTGAACGGGTTCCGTTGCCTCCAGGGCTTCTTTGGTCGTTTGCGGGACGCCTTTTGCGCCTGGCGTGGGGCTTTTGGATTTCTTTTTTTTGGACATTATGCTGAAGGATGAACAGAACTGACCCGCAAGTATACAAATTCGTCCTACGAGTATACTCGTAGGACGAATTTTTTCAGCCCATAATGTCCACAATTCCCTTGATCATGCACAATGCGCCCATGGAGGTAACAATGTACATGACCGTGGTAAAGCCCATGCCGCCTTCCAGGAGCAGGAAATTGAGCATCAGGCTCAGGCCCATCAGGCAGACCCCGGCCCCGAGCCATTGCTGCCCTTGTTTCAACAGACGGCTGAATTTTTCTTTTTTCGCGTCGTCTATCACCGGCGCATGTGGCTCAAAGCGGGTTGCTGCAGACGGATGTTCTGTGCTGGGTGTTTGTGTGTTGTCCAAGTCCATTTTGTTCATTTTGAATTACGGATGTTTTCCCAAGTTAGTATTGGAAACTGTGCCACAATGATAAATAAACTTTCGGGAAACAAGCTTCTTTTGCCTTTGTTTACGCTTTTAAACCTTTAAAGACGTCTGCATAGTCGAAGGCCTGGATGTTGCGGACAAAAGACAGCGTTTGCTCCACCTGGGCGGGCGTCGAGGCGCCCAGCAAGATGCCGTCGATGTCGGGATGGAGCGCCGCGTGGATCAGCCCCAGGTGGTTCATGGTTTGAATAGGCGGGCGAACAAAGGCGATGTTCCACTCCGGCACCCGGGTCCGCAGAAAGGCCAGTCGCGTGGCGACAGAATCCGGATCGCCACCCCGGGCAAGATAGGTGCTGTCTTCCCGATAGTCGGCATGCAGGCGAATGCCGCCACCATTGATCCCATAGGCCAAAAAATGATGCCCGGCATGGTGCAGGGGGGCGTATCGGTTGTAATCAGACTGAAAAACATTGTGCTTGCACTGAATATCAAATGTCAGGCCGTAGTCCTTATTGGCAAGTGCGTATACTTCCGGGTGTTTGATGCCGGAAAGGCCGGGTTGGAGCCCGAATTCCAGGCTGATGGCGGCCAACGCCTCCATGGTTTGGCGGATGGGCACTTCATCCATGCGGTTATCCCAGTGGATCATCCATCCGCGGAGGTTGGGGCCGAATAACCGCAAATACTCCTCGGCCATCATCCGAAGGAAAGAGGGCGAGAGGTTTACATCCGGCGTGCGCAGGTTGTTCAGGCTGCCGATTTTCATGGTCACGCCGAGCTGCTGCAGTCCGTGCGCGTGGATGTATTCGAGCAATATCTGTTCTGCAAGCCTAAAATGGTCCGGATTTTTGTCAATCGGGTAGTTGGTGGCGGCGTCGATTTCCGTTTCCCCTGCCTGAAGCCAGGCATCGAGGATCGCAAATGCGGTCAACCGATCCACCGTCCATCCCCATTGAGCGGTACCGAGCAGGATGCGCATCAGTTGTGGGGTTTGCGTTTACGGAGTACCGCCATGGCCTGGAGGTACTGCCTGGCGAGTTTGGGTATATTTACCTTCGAGTTGGGATCGTCGGTCCAGCGCACCGGTAATTCGCACATGCGCAACCCCTGCCATTCGGCTATGGCCAGCAGTTCGGTGCTGAAAAACCAGCCATTGCTCACGGCGCCGCCGGCCATCAGCGGTGGCACGTGTTCGCGTTTGAGCCATTTAAAACCGCACATGCCATCGGAGAACCGGGTGCCCAGGTACACGCGCAGGATGGCATTGAACATACGGGAAGTGAACTCTCTTTTCAGGGACCGTCCCCGGACTTTGGACTTCCGGTGCAGACGGGTAGCATACACCAGATCAAACCCTTCGGTAGCCAGCGCGTGGTAAGCCTGGATAAAATGTTGCAGGTCGGTCGCCAGATCAAGGTCCATATACCCGACGATATCCGCTTTGCTTTGGGTCCAGGAGGTTTTCAGGGCCAGTCCAACCCCTTTTTCCGGAACGCGCACCAGTTGCACCTCCGGTAACTCGTCGCTGAGGGCCATAGCAATGTGGGCGGTGTTGTCCGTGCTGCCGTTGTCGGCAATCACAATGCGCCATTGTCCGGGCGCCGGAAAGTGCTCGGTAAGGAAGTGGTGCAGGGTGCGCACCTGCTGGTCGAGGGTTTCCTCTTCATTGAGGACGGGAATGGTTACGTCGAAGGTCATGGCAAAATATGCCCTGCAAAGGAAAGGGGAAAAGGGGAAAATTACTTCTTTTTGTCGGTGTTCTTGCCGTTCTTTGTCCGAAATTTTACCCTGCTGGACGAGCAATCAGGCAAAGTGCGTGCAGTATGTGCATTTTTGCAGTCGTCTGTTTAAGACCACAAAGGGATGAGCGATTACTGGAAAAAGTTTAAGTCGGTTTTTATTGTAGAGGAGGAGTCCAAGCCCGTGGCGGCCAGGCCGAAACAACCGGCCGAGTCTGCCAGGCAGGTTGACCCTGTAACTCCTCCGGACAAGGCCGTGTCCGGTTCACCTGCGGGTACGGTGAGTGATCGGTTTATGGATATCCTGATGACGGCCCTGGAAAAAAATAACCGGGAAGGGTTCGATTACCTGGAATACAAACAATCGCTTCAGAATCTCGCGTCTATGGCTATGGACGAGGCTACGCGCTATAAGTCCGCGTTCGCCATGGCCCAGACCCTGGGCGTCACCCGGGGAGCCCTGCTGGAATCCGGGCAGTATTACCTGTCGGTTTTGCAGCAAGAGGAGGAAAAGTTCAACACCGCACATGCCCAGCAACGACAAAAACTGGTTGGCGAGCGGGAAAAGGAACTGAGCGATCTGAAAAACGGCATTGCCCAGCGCGAAGCACAGATGAGTCAGCTGCAACAGGAGATCGAGGCTGCCAAACAACGCATGTCGCAGATTGACAGTGAAATTCATGCCAACACCCAAAAAATTGAGCGCACACGGGCCGACTTTGCGGCTACCTTGCAGGTGGTGAGCGCACAAATTCAAGGAGACCTTGAACGCATGCAACAATATTTACCTGTACCCACGACTTAACCCCTCGAAGTTTAACCGGCAACCTGCGTTGCCGCTACCTGGAACACCATGCTTAAAGATTTGATGAAAAATCCATTCACTGCGGCGCTCACCATTCTGGTGGCCCTGCTTGTCATCTGGTTTGTGCTCCGTCTGGCTGTCAGCCTTTTCTGGATCATTGTGCTGGCTGCCGTTGTATTGTATTTTGTCAACGACCGTTTCCGGGACAGTTTGAACCGCATTTTCCGAACCATTTTTAAATGAAAAACCGGGCAGTTGATACCTGTCAACCACCCGTCGATTTCACTCCCCACAATCGCAATTCATGGAACTTCAACCAATTAAACCCAAAAGTTTTTGGCAGCGCCCCGAAGGGACAACCGGCATGCTCTTCATGGCCGCCCTCATACTCGGTGGCGGTTATCTGCTGTACCAGATCTTACCTGTATTGATCACCCTGGCTTCGAACACGTTGTACCTGGCGGGTATCCTGGCAGTCCTGGCAGGCCTTATCTACGTGGTGCTCGACCCCAGAATGCGCAACCTGATCTGGTATATGTATAAATCGGTGATGCGAAGCATCACCGGCTGGTTTGTGCAGATCGACCCGATCGGCATCCTGAAGACCTATATTGACGAGTTGAAGGGCAATCTGGGCAAGATGAACAAGCAGATCAGCAACCTGAAAGGTCAGATGTACAAGCTTTCTGAGCTTATTCGCACCAACCAGCGGGAAATCCAAACCAACCTGGGCATGGCCAGCAAAGCCCGCGAAACGGGCAAGGACTCCATCATGGTCCTCAAGGCGCGCAAAGCCGGCCGTTTGCAAGAGTCGAATATGAAACTCGAAGACCTCTACAAACGGATGGAGGTATTGTACCGGGTGCTGACGAAGATGTACGAGAACTCCGAAATTATGCTCGAAGACCTGCAAGATCAGGTAACCGTCAAGGAGCAGGAGTATAAGGCCATCAAGGCCAGCCACAGCGCCATCCGCTCCGCTATGAGCGTGCTGAGCGGCAATCCGGATCAACGTTACATGTACGACATGGCCCTGGAGGCCATGGCTGAGGACGTAGGCCAAAAAGTTGGTGAAATGGAGCGCTTTATGGATATGTCCAAAAATATTATGGACTCCATTGACCTGCAAAACGGCGTTTTCGAAGAAGAAGGGCTGCAAATGCTCGAACAATGGGAGAAAGAAGGGGTTTCCCGCTTGTTGGGCAGCGACAAGGACAAGCTGGTGGCCATGGCCAAGAACGAACAATCGGTGCTCGATCTCAACGAAACGCACAAGATACCTTCACGGCAGGAACGCGGCGGCAATCAATACGATGCATTCTTTGACTAATTGGCGCTAAAAGGCCATGTAAAAGTTTGTTTGGGAAGGAAACGGTAACTTTACCGACAAAAATTTTTCATTTGTCGTGTTCAAATGAGAACATTGTGTACTTTTGGCCCTTAAATGCCTGACAAATGAAGCATTTAATCTGGGTTTAATCTTAAACGTTAACTATGCGGATACAGTTCAGCCTTTCCTGCCAGAAGGGCACGATCATCCCTATTAACTACCAGTCGGAAATTTCCAATTGGATTTTTTCTGTATTGGCCGGCGCCGGGGCGGAGTTGTCCAGCCATGTGCAGCAACAGGGATTTGATTTGGCGTCGCGAAATTTCAAGCAGTTTACATTTAGTCCACTGGCCATTTACCCATACGAAATGGACCAGGTGAAACAGGAATTTCGGCTGCTGGGCACTCAGGTAAAACTCAGTGTTTCTTTTTACTTGCTGGCCAGTTTTGAACAACAGGTGGTACACCTTTTTCGCCAATTGCCCTTGCAATTAGGCACATTGGATGGCAAGCCTGCTTATTTCGAAGTGAAACACTGGCAGGTACAACCCCGACCCAATTTCAAGGAAACGATGCAGTTCAAGTCTGTTTCTGCGATTTCGGTGACCACCATCGAACCCGGGAAGGCCGCCAACCTGTACATCTTGCCGGATTCCGAACTGTACGATGTGAGTTTCTTTTACCACCTGGTCAGGCGTTTTAAAGCCGCCATGCAATATAAATCGCTGGCCGGGTTGAACCTGCTGGATCCTTCGTTTCCCATGCAGTACAAAGTAAACGGAACGACCAAGTCCAGGCTCATTCACCTGAAACCCAACCCGGAGAACCTGACACAGCTCAGGGGCTTTGTTTACGAGTTTACCCTTTCCATGCCCAAGCCCATGATGGAATTTGGGTACTTTGCCGGTTTTGGTGAGTTCCCCCACTTGGGTTTCGGTTTTGTGGACATCAAGTAGGCGCTTCGCATTTCATTGACCGTGGATACTTCATTTTTCCTCGATATGCACTTTCGTCGCAACCCCTTCATTGCCGCCGCCAGCCTCTTCTTTCTTGTTTTTGGGGGCGCCTGTCGCGACACCAATCAAGTTGATCCCGCATTGCTCACCGGTCGGTGGATATTGCAGAGCGGCTTTATTGACGGAAAGCAAAACGACCGGTTGAACGGTACTTTTTTTCAATTTTACCCCGACGGCACTATGGAAACCAACCTGCCGCTCGGTTTTGACCCGCCTACACCTTTCGAGGTGGACGGCGAGGTGCTGCTTCAAAAAGGGGAACAGACGTTCCGCTACCGGATTGAATCGGTGTCTGATACCCAACTGGTGCTGAGCACCGACCTGCGCGGCACCCAATTCAGGTTTGATCTCATGCCGGCTCCGGAGATAGAAGAGGTTTTGCCGGATCAGGAAGTGTCTCCTCCAAATGACACCTTCCCGTCGGAGAGGCGTGAGGAAATCCCGGCAGACCAAGGTTAGCGCGTCTGCAGGGCTATTCCATCAGCCCACGACCTTCCTTGTTGATCGCGCCGTCTTTTTCCAGCTTTTTCATGAGCTTGTCCAGTACTCCGTTGATGAAATCCTTGGATTTTTCAGTGGAGTACAATTTTGAGATCTCAATGAACTCATTGATGGTCACCTTGGGTGGTATGGTCGGAAAGTGGAGCAGCTCGCACAACGCCATTTTCAGCATGACCATGTCCAACACCGCCACACGTTCTGCGTCCCAGTTCTTGAGTACCGGTTCGATGTGGGCGAACAACATTTCGTCTTCCTGGCTGGTTTTTCGCAGCAACTCTTCCCCAAATTCCCGGACTGTTTCGTCGGAAGGCTCGAACTCCTTGTAGAAGTCGCTGTTTTCCAGCGGCATGGCCTTGATGGTTTTTTTTATGGCGCCTACGACCAGGGATTCGTCGTCGTACCAATTGTTGAACCGCTCCTCGGTCAGTTCAATGAACAGGTCGTTGTCCACCAGAAAGCGATACAACTCCAGCATCAGTTTTATGTGCTTATCGTTGTCCAGTTCCGGGTCGGCCAGGTATTTTTTGTACGTTTCTGTATCGGCAAACGAAAGGTAAATACGCCAGATGAGATCCTCATCCAGGTTCTCATTGAATTTGTTTTTGGCGACGATGTTCAGGAAAGGGACGTGGTTGGCCAGGCTGTGGACGCACGGGTTGGTGTAGAGGATGGGCTGGAACACCTTGTCGTCTTCGGAAGGCAACAGTTTAGACGCCCGGTTGGCCGCATCTTTCTCGGCACATCCGGCGACCCGAAGCATGAGGTACAGTTGAAATATGTACAACTCATAGGTCTTCCAGATGCCTCCGTTATACTCCTCCAGGAGTGTTTTAAGGTCGAGGTGTTCGTCGCGGTTGAGCATATACAGCAACTGCATAACTTTCACACGGACGCTGCGGCGGCTTAGCATGGTATTTCAAAGGACTTTTATGAACAAGCAATAATGGGCGCAAATAAACGAATAATATCCGGTATGCCCAAATCAATCTCACCGGCCGCCGGACTTCTATTGTTTATGGATTACCAGTGACTTGCTCGTTGTACCTAAGGGTGTCTGCAGTACGCATCGGTACGTGCCTGTCGGCAGGGGAGGGAGCAACAGCTGTTGCGCACTGGCGAGAGGGCTGTCGGGAACGCATGTCCAAATTACCTGCCCCAGGCTATTGGCAATGAAGAACCGGTTAGGTACCGTGTTTACAACAGACCAATAGACCCAGGCATCACCGCTGGAGGGGTTCGGAAACAGCTCAAATTGTCGGATAAAATCGGGGGTGTTGGCAGCGGCGACACGGCGATTGAGGATCGCTATGTCGTCTACCTGAACCATATAGTCATCTCTGGAATCATGCAGAAAGGCGATGTACACCCATTTGCCGGCATATTTTTGCAGGGAGACGTTGTGGGGCTCCAGCCGTCCGTGAAGAAACGGCAGCTGTTGGTTGTTGTCAACAAACGTGTCCAGAAAGAAATAGGCCGTATCGGTGTATGTCTTGGCCTGGATATTTCCGCTTGAAAACAAAAAGTCGGCAGGATTGAGCGAACTGATGTTTTCATAAGCAATCATTTCTGCCTGTTGAAAAAGGGTGTCGGCGAAATCCCCGGTTTCTGGTGTGTTGGTGCCGGTACTCAGCAGCACCTTGTAGCCGTCGTGGTAGGCGGGCCCCTGGAGGCTCAGTGAGCGCCAAAAAAGCACCTGTTCGTCGTCGGGAATAAAAATGTGTGGGGTAATCAGCCAGTTCATGGTTCGAACAGGGCGATCCAGCCAGGAGCAGCTGGTGAATGCGTAATTGCCGTTGGGTTCTCTGGTGCTGAAATCGCTCTCCCAAAACCACCCGGAGGGCGGGCCGTCGGGAGAATCCACACACAGGCCGTCGGCTCCGTCGGCGTCATAGTTCACCCATTCCACGTCGTTTCCCGAAGGGAAGGAAAGCATTTGCAGTCCCGGGTCAACGGAACTTTCAAAATTTTGGAAAAAGAGGGTGTCCTGGCCGGTTGTTGCCTTCGGCTGTGCGCCGACATAAGTTGCAAAAAACAGCGCCAACGCACCCGGCAAAGCGGTACGGTAGTTCATCACCTATGAGGTTGTGGCCAATGCGGCCTGAATTTCTTCCTCCAGAAGCTTCCGGTTCACCGGCACTACGCCCGGAAATTCGCACACCTGCCCTCCCGCAAGATTGGACAACAAAGCCATCACCTTGCCATCCATGCCGGCAGCCAGCGCCAATGTGGCCACACTGATGACGGTATCGCCCGCACCGCTTACATCCGCCACCTTTCTGGGTATAGTGGCATACACCTCCCCCTTGTTTTCGACGTTCAAATATAGCCCTTTTTCCGATAAGGTGATCATGGTTATTTTGTTTTGCAGTATTTTTTGCAAATAGGCACTTGCCTGATCCAGCGAATCCGGTTGGGCAACCACGGGAAAGGGCGCACTGTCCCGGATCTCTTTCAGGTTGGGCTTGAACAGATCGACGTCTTTGAACGCAAAAAAGTTCTTCTGTTTGGGGTCAACGGTGCACAACACCCCCTTCTGTTTGGCCAGGCGGGTCACCTCGTGAATGACGTCTTCGGTCAGCACGCCTTTGTTGTAATCTTGAAAAATCACGGCTTCTACGGGCTCGGAATCCAGCAGCCGGCGGATGTTTTTCAGGAAATCGGCTGTCTCGGCGCTGTTCAGGTCATGCGTATCTTCGGCGTCTACGCGGAGCATTTGCTGGTTATTGCCAAGAATGCGGGTTTTTACGGTGGTTTGCCGGTGATCGGAAGATACGAGTCCAACATCAAGTAACTCTGCGCCGGGCAAAAGCGCCCGGAAACGCTCGCCCTCGTAATCGCGGCCCACCACACTGCACAGTAGGGGGGTGCTGCCCAGCGCCTTGATGTTCAGGGCGACGTTGGCGGCGCCACCCAGCCGGTCTTCCATGGCCGTTTGCAGCACGACCGGCACGGGTGCTTCCGGCGAGATGCGGTTGACCGAACCGGTGAGGTAGCGGTCGATCATAACGTCGCCCACGATCAGCACGACGCGACCGGCGAGTTGATCCAAAATAGAGGATGCAGATTTCAAAGATGTGTCTATTGACGCTTTTTCCAGTATCGCAGCAACCCCGCTACAGACATGAAAGCGGGATTGGCGGCTTCATAACGGGCCTGATCGGCTTCATGGATGCCGGCCAGTTCCAGTTTTTCGCGGACAAAGTTCTGAAAAAGCGGTGTAATGATCTCCACCGGCGTTTGTTGCCTGAAATGGGGTTCCATCCAGGCCGACCACTCGAGCAGGTTTTGCTCCAGCTCGGCCAGGTGCGCTTTTTTGTCGGTTACGGCGCCGAAATGGGTCAGGTAGAGGGTGTCGGCCGGCAGGTCGCGCAACAGCCGGATACTCTCCTGCCAGTCTTCGATGTGTATGTCGGGTGGCGGGCAGGGTGGGGCGACGATCCCGGTGCGGACGGGTTTTACGCCGGCCACGTCGCCGGTAAACACCACGCTTTCGGCGCCGGGCGCTTCCGCCTGCCAGGCGATGTGGTGCGTGGCATGTCCGGGTGTGTACCAGGCGGTGAGGGTAAGGTCGCCGACCTGAATCGATTCGCCGTGCCTGGGCGCGTACAGTTGTTGTTCAGGGATGGGTTCCATGGCGCCCCAGAGCCGGTCCATGGCATCGCCGTAGATCATCCGGGCGGAGTTGTACAGTTTTTCCGGCGCAGCAAGGTGGGGCAATCCGACCGGGTGCACGTAAACGGTTGCGCCGGCCCTGGCGAAAGCCCAGGCGGCGCCGGCGTGATCGAAGTGAATGTGGGTCAGAAAAACGTGCCGGAAATCTTCGATGGAAAAACCGCTTTTCTCCAAAGCCGTCATCAGGTGGGGGAAAGTAGCGTGCGGGCCCGTCTCTACAAGGGCCAGTCCGACGCGGGTTTCTACCACAAAAACACCGATGGCTTCCTGTAGTTGAAGAAAATCGAGGTCAATGACGTGAATACGCATGCTTGTTTCAATTCCCTTTCAGCACTTCACGGGAAATGACCAGTTTCTGGATTTCGGAAGTGCCCTCGCCGATGGTGCAGAGTTTGGAGTCGCGGTAAAATTTTTCCACGGGGAAATCCTTGGTGTATCCGTATCCGCCGTGGATCTGAACGGCGTCGGTGCTCACCTCAACGCAAATCTCCGAAGCGTAGTATTTGGCCATAGCCGACTCCTTGGTCACTTTTTTGTGGGCATTTTTCAGTTCGCCGGCCTGGCGGGTCAGCAGCTCGGCGGCTTCGATCTTGGTGGCCATGTCGGCCAGTTTGAAACCGATGCCCTGAAAATTGGCGATGGGCGTGCCGAATTGCTGGCGCTCTTTGGCGTATTTGACGGACGCTTCGTAGGCGCCTTTGGCGATGCCGAGCGACAAAGCTGCTATGGAAATACGACCACCGTCGAGAATTTTCATGGACTGGATGAATCCTTCGCCTTCATTGCCGAGCATCTGGCTTTTGTGCACGCGGCAGTTGTCGAATATCAACTCGGCGGTTTCGCTGGCGCGCATACCCAGTTTGTTTTCCTTTTTGCCGGAACGGAAACCAGGGGTTCCGCGTTCGACGATGAAGGCCGACATGCCGTGGCTGTCGAGCAGTTCACCGGTGCGCACGATCACCACAGCCACATTCCCGCTGATGCCGTGGGTAATCCAGCATTTGGTGCCGTTGATGATGTAGTCGTCACCGTCTTTTACCGCGACACACTGCATACGCCCTGCGTCGGAGCCGGTATTGGGCTCGGTAAGCCCCCAGGCGCCAATCCACTGACCGGTAGCCAGGAGGGGCAAATATTTGCGTTTTTGCTCTTCGTTGCCAAACATCATGATGTGTCCGGTACACAGGGAGTTGTGCGCCGCCACACTCAGGCCGATGGAACTGCACACTTTTGCGATCTCCTCGATCACGGTGATGTACTCCTGGTAGCCAAGGCCGGCCCCGTGGTACTCCTCCGGCACCAATACGCCCAGAAAGCCTTGTTCGCCCATCTTGTGAAACAGATCAACGGGGAAATGTTGCGTCTCGTCCCATTCCATTACGTACGGGCGGATGTGGGTTTCGGCAAAAGCGCGGGCGCTTTCCCGGATAAGCTGAAGATTGTCGGTAAGCTCGGCGGATTGAACCATAATGGTGATTTCGATGTGATGGTAAATTTGGTACGTTAATCCCTAAACACCTGTTCAAGTGAAAAGGTTTGGTGGTAAAGGCATGGCAAAGATAGCCTGATTTTCGCAACCATGCGGAATTTATTTCTGTATAATCGAATAAATCTTTTTTAATTAGCGAATTTTTGCTAATTATTTTATATTTATTTGGAAGGCATTGGATTGGTCTGTCAGTAATCGTATACATCGCCCCAATCTGCTTTCAATTTTTGCCGGGCCCGTTCTTCAGCTGCATTGTCGGCCGGTTCATAAAACCGGACGCCTTTCAGCAGGTCGGGCAGGTAGTTTTGCCGAACGAAATGCCCCGGGAAGTCGTGCGCATACTGATAGTTCTCGCCGTAGTTCAGTTCTTTCATAAGCTTCGTGGGGGCATTACGCAAGTGGAGGGGTACGGGGGGCGTTTCCTGCCGGCGGACAGCGGCGAGGGCTTTGTCAATGGCCAGGTACGCCGAATTGCTTTTGGGGGAGGTGGCCAGGTAAACGGCGCATTGGCCCAGGATGATGCGCGCTTCGGGCATGCCGATCATGCGTATGGCATCCATGGTGCTGGTGGCAATGAGCAAAGCGTTGGGATTGGCCAGCCCTACGTCTTCGGCCGCCAGGATGACCATGCGCCGGGCGATGAACTCGATGTCCTCACCGCCGTCGAGCATGCGGGCCAGCCAGTACAGGGCGCCGTTGGGATCAGAACCGCGCATACTTTTGATGAAAGCAGAAATGATGTCGTAGTGTTGTTCTCCCGCCTTGTCGTACAGGGCCAGGTTCTGCTGGATGCGCGTTTTGACCAGATCATTGGTAATGACGAGGCGTTCTCCGGCCTGTTGAAAATTGCAGACGAGTTCAAGGGCATTTAGCAACCGGCGCGCGTCGCCCCCGGAATAGAGCAGCAGGGCGTCGGTTTCCTGCAGGTCTATCTCCATGGTTTTCAGTACCGCGTCTTCGCGAACGGCGCGGCGCAGCAGTCCCTCCAACGCTTCTTTGGCCAGGTGATCGAGTACATACACCTGGCAGCGCGAGAGCAGGGCCGGGATGACCTCAAAAGAAGGGTTTTCGGTGGTGGCGCCGATGAGGGTGACAATGCCTTTTTCAACCGCGCCCAACAGGGCGTCCTGCTGGCTCTTGGAAAAACGATGGATCTCGTCGATAAAGAGAATGGCGCCGCGACCCTGAAAAAGGTTCTGTTTTTGCGCCTGTTCAATTACCTCCCGAATGTCTTTAACGCCGGCATTGATTGCACTCAGCGCGTGGAAAGGCTTCTGCAAATACTGGGCGATCAACTGGGCCAGCGTGGTTTTGCCCACGCCGGGCGGCCCCCACAGAATAAACGAGGGTATCTTGCCTGCCTCCATGGATTGGCGCAATACGGCGCCTTCACCCACCAGGTGTGTCTGCCCGACAAATTCTTCCAGCGTTTTCGGACGCATACGCTCTGCCAAAGGGATCATTGTGCCTATTTTTAACCCAAAAATTCAACCCGGAACAACACATGAGACTGTTACCCGCATTGTACCTTTTGCCAACGGCTCTTTTACTCTTCCAATGCAAAAGTGCAAAAATTACCGATGCCCCCAAACCCGGCGAATCTTATCCCTACCTGATGGAAGCTCCTCCCGTGTCCACCATTACCATCCCGGTGCATATTTCGGCCGAGGATATGAACCAAACCATCAACAACTCCCTGCCGTACGTTTTGTACGACGACAACTCCTACAGCGGTGACAACCTGATGCTCCGGGCTACCCGCAGCAACAAGCGTATTGAACTGACCATGAGCGGCAATACCCTCAAATTCAATGTGCCGGTGCGCCTGTGGATTAAACAAAACCTTTTTGTGGGCGCCGCAGAAGCGGAGGGCGAGTTGAACCTCGGCATGCGCACTTCCTATTCCATCAACCCCGACTGGACGCTGCGCACGCAAACCAGCGTGGACTACCACGAATGGCTGCAAAAGCCGGTGCTCCGAACCGGCCTGGGCAACGTGAACATCGAATCGCTGGCCAACCTGGCCCTCAACCAAAGCAAAACCTACCTGACAAAGGAGATCGACCGTTATGTTTCCGAGCGATTCAGCTTGCGTCCTTATGTGGAGGAAGCCTGGCAAGCGTTGCAGGCGCCCATTCTGCTGGACCCAACGTACCAGATGTGGGTAAAAACGACACCCAAGTCCATTGGAATGACGCCCATCCAGGCCGATTCCCGGGCCATGAGGGCCAAAATTGGGGTCGATTGCATCAATGAGGTCACTTTCGGCGAAAAACCCGCGTTCCGCGAAAATTCCTGGTTGCCCAACCTGACCATCCTGCCGGAAAACACGCCCGATTCTTTCCGGGCTGTGATCGTTACCGATGTATCCTTCCCCGAAGCGGAACGGCTGGCCAAACAGTACTTGCTTGGCCAGGAATTCACTTCCGGAAAAAACAAGGTCAGGGTGAACGACCTGAAAATTTGGGGCAACAACGACCGGGTGGTGGTCAACACCCTGCTGTCGGGCTCTTTCAACGGCAATATTTACTTTGTCGGCAAGCCGGTGTACAACCGTGCCAAAAACCAGATTGAGGTGGAGGACCTGGATTTTCACATCGACACCAAGAATTTCCTGCATAAATCGGCCGCGTGGATATTCTCCGGTACCATCAAAAACCAAATGCGCAAAGCCATGGTTTTTCCCCTGACCGAAAACATCGAATACGCCAAACAATCGGCCCGCCAAACGCTTTCCCACTACGAAATCCAGCCGGGTATTGTGCTGACCGGTACGGTAAACGAAATTGCCGTAGACCAAACCCACGTGACGCCCAAAGGCTTTCTGGTCAATATTTCCGCGACCGGTATGGTGAAAATTGATGTGAAAGGTCTGTAGCCCGGCAATAAAATCCGAACAAACGCTAAATCCAGGTGGCCACGCTGCCTTGCGCGCCGGCCCGGATTTCCAGGATGTTCGGGTAATAATCCTTTTGGCTTTCGATGTGCGAGATGATGTAAATCTGTCTGAACTGCTCCTGCAGCAGATTCAGGGCAAGCATCATCTCGTGGCGACGCTCTTCGTCCTGGCTGCCGAAAATTTCATCAAACGCCAGAAACTCCACCGATCGGCCGTTTCCGTTGAGCTCCATGATGCTGCGGGTGACGGCGATGCGCAGGCAAAAATTGGCCAGATCGATCTCGCCCCCGCTGAAGCGCTCGATGGGGTAATACGCGCCGGCGTCGGCTATGCTGAACTCAAAATTCTGATCCACACGGATGCCTTCGTACTTCCCTTTGGTGATGCGGCTGAACAATTCGCCGGCATATTGGGAGATGCCCGGGCTGACGCGTTCCAGGACTATGTTTTTAAAACTTTTGAACAGCTCGCTCAGCTTTTCGAGCACGTCCAGTTCAGACTGGTTTTCTGCAATCAATCTGCCCACGTTCAGGTGTTGCTCGAGGCGCTCGTTTGCGCTCTGCCATTTTTGGCGCACGGCCTGTTGTTCGCCAATGAGCCGGTTGAGCAGGTCGTACTGTTCCCGGAACTGTTTGTCGAGGGTGTCGGCCAATGCGCGCGCCTGATCGTAGCGTTCGGCTTGAAAGCCAACCGCCTGTTGTTTTGATTGAACTTCCTGCTGTTCTGCCCGGGCTTCGCCGATGTGTTTTTTGGCCTCCAGCAGGGCTTTTTCCGCATTGGGCAGCTCGCGCTGCACGTGTGCGGTGTCTTGTAGCCAGGATTGGTGCAACTGCTCGACGGACTTGAACTGCCGCTTCAATTCGCGCAGTTGTTGTTCATCGAACCGGACATCGCCGATCTCATCCAGGATTTTTTGGGTGCTGAGTCGTTTCTGCTCCAGATTGCGTTGGGTTTGTTCCTCCTGGCGCAGCTGCCGCTCGAGGTCGGGCAGGCGGGCGACCTGGTCGCGGAGTGCCAACTGCTCCTTTTTCTGATTGGAGGCCTGTGCCCTCAGCGCTTGCCCTTCGGCCAGCAATTGTTGGAGTTGCGCCTCCAGTTTGTTTTTTTCAGTCGCCGTCCAGTCGGACAGTTCAGCAGTGAGTTGCGCCAGCACTTCATCGTAAGCGTGCAACAGGGGTTGGAAACAGGTGGGACAGGCGCCTTCGCGGCCGATGGTTTGCAGGGCGTTGATCTTGTCGTGCCTTTCGGCAATGCGGTCGTCCAGGGATTTGAGTTGAGCGCTCAGGGTGCGGTGTTCCTCTACTTTTTGTTCGAGCAGGCTTTCGAGTTCCCGAATGGTTTGTTCCGTTGCTTCCAACCGAATCGCTGCGGGTGCGATGGCGGCGAGGTCTCGTTCCAGCGCTTGTTTCCGTTGGGTGCATTCGGAAAGCAATTTGGCAGTTTCACTGATTTCCTTTGTCCTGGCGTCCGCATTTATTTTTTTGTGTTGGGCCTCTTCCAGGTTGTGCAGGGCCTGTTTCATCGGTGCATAGGACTTTACCTGTACTTCTTTCAGGGCCCAGTCGGTCTTTGTTTTGCGCAGCGATTCAATTTTTGCGGTTTGCACCCTGGTTTGCTCCGACCAGTTATCCATACGCTCTTGCAGTTCACCCAGTCGTTTATCCAGCTCCAGGTGTTGCCGTTGTTTGACGGCCTCCTGGTCGAAGCGGGCTTTGGCATTTTTATACTGGTCTTCCAGCGCAGCCTTGCGGTCGTTTTCGGCCGCCAGCCGTTGAGAAAAGTCTTCCAGTTGGGTTTCGAGCGCGCTTTTTTGCGTGGTCAGGTTTTCGACGACCTCCGGCTCAAGCAGCAGTTTGCGCTGCCCGGCTATTTCGTTGCGCCGGGCGTTCATGTCGCTGTTCACCGCTTTTTGGATGTCGTCGAGCCGTTCGAGGCCGAGCATGCGCCGGATGAGTTGTCGCCGGCCCTGACCGGTGGTTTCCGAAAGTTCGGTGAGCTCCTTTTGTCCGGAAAAGACAGAGTGCTTGAATGCCTCCCGGTCCAGGCTCAGCAGGCGGGTCACCTGTTCGGTCACCGGGTTGGCGCCTTTGGCGATCAGTTCGTCGTTTTTGTAGAGTTCGGCCACGACGGTCTCGAGTTTTCGCCCGCGTAATTCACGGCGGATGCTGTACAGTACGTCGCCGATGGTAAATTCGAGCCGCAGTTTGACCGCCGCTTTGGGGTCGGCAAACGAGGCGCGGATGAGGTCTTTCTGGGCAATTTCGTCTTTCCCGTACAGGCAATACAGGATGGCCTCGAAGAGGGTGGATTTTCCCGCTCCGTTTTTGCCAATGATGCCCACCAGCCCTTCCCGGAAAGGCAGCTCCAGCCGACCGTACTGCTTGTAATTTTCTAAAAACAGCGATTGTAGGATCATGCGAAACGCTGGAAATATGCGTCGGCTTTGTCTTGCAGCAGCCGGGCGACGGACTCGTTATCCTTGTATTTTTCTGCAATATAAACAGAAAACAATTTATCCAGTCTTTCAAAGGCGTCGGCGTCGATTTGCCCGGATAGGCCTTGCTCGCTCCAGGTACGCCGGCGGACGAGCAGCTGAAAGCAATCCGGGAAAAATGCCTGCAAACGCATGTTGCTCAATTCGAGCGATTGTTCCACGGTCACTTCATCGAGCAGTATGCTGACAATGGCCTCCGAAACGGTGTTGTTTGCCTGAAACAGCCGGAGTTGGCCCTCAATGGCTTCTATGCTTTGTTCGCGGCATCGGCGCACCGTCAGTTTCAGCCAGGGCCGGGTGGGTATGGGTTCAAAGCGGTGTTGCCCGGTGTCGGTGTCCAGCAGGATGAATCCTTTCTCGTACCCGACCTCTGCGTCGCTGAACCGCTCGGTGGAGCCGCTGTACCAGGCGTTGGGATGCGAGGGAACCGGCTGGTACTGGTGCCAATGCCCGAGCGCAATGTACTGGAAATCCCGGAGCCGGGCATACGCTTCCGGGGGGAACATCTGCTCGCCGTATTCTTCCATTCGAAAATCCTTGCCCAGGGAGGTGTGCAACAGGAGCACGTTAAAAACGCCGGGCCGGGCTTCGAGACATTCGATTTCTGCGTCTTGCCGGCGCAGGTCGTTGATGTGGGGCAAGGCGTGGATGGCCAGTCCGTTCCATTCGAACAACGCGTATTTTTCTTCAAAAACAGGGTGCACGCCGGGTACGGTGCGCAGCGCTTTCAGGATGGGGCTGGTGAAAACCGTTTTGGGAGCCTCATGGTTGCCGGCGATCACAACAATGGGTATGCCGGCATCGCTGATGCGCCGCAACTGTTCCAGCCCAAAGGTGAGTGCACGGTTGGATGGCGACGGTCGGTGAAAGAAATCCCCGCTGTGCACCGCCACATCGGGTCGAAGGGCCAACATCCGGTCTACTACGTGTTCAAAAGCGTCGTACACGTCCTGCTCCCGGGTATTTACCCCGGCGTCGTTGACGGCTTCGAAGGCCTGGAAGCCTAGGTGGGTGTCGGAGAAGTGCAGTATTGTCAAGGCTTAGGGTTCAATGGTCAAACAACCGGGCTCGCTTACCGCAAAAGGGTTACGTCTCCTTTTTCCAGGATTTCCTCCTGATCCGGCAGCCGGTACCGGGCCCACCAGACGTACACGTCGGTAGGCGCAGGTTGTCCGTTCACCTCGCCATCCCAACCATCGGTCGGTTCCAGGCCTTCAAAGACAAGATCACCCCAGCGGTTGTACACCTGAAAGCGGAAGGACTCTACTTCGGGGCACTCGCCCACAGGCCTGAAAAGGTCGTTGGTGCCGTCGTCGTTGGGGGTAAATGCGTTGGGGAAAAGGAAGGGGCAAATGTTTTGGCAACGAGGCAGGAATACAGTGAGCGTATCTTCGGAGAAACCGCAGGCATTGTATGCCGTTACCCGGTACAGACCAGCTTCGGTGATGGTGATGGTGTCGTTTGTCTCACCGTTCGACCAGCGCACGGAGTCGGCCACGGTAATGGCGATGAGCCTCAGCGTGCTGTCGGTGCAAAAGTTGGTGGTATCCAGCACAATGTCCAGACTTGGGGGCGTGGAAGCGATTCCGACCCGGATGCTGTCGATCAGGCGGAGACACTGCACAGGGTCGGTCACGGTGACACGGTACACGGCTGCCGAGTCTGCCAGGATGGTGGCCGTGGTGTCTCCGGTGTTCCAAAGGTAGGTCACATCGCTGCCGGGTATGGTGGCATCCAGCGGGAAGGGCTGGGTGGTGCACAAAGAGGTGTCGGGCCCCAGGTCGAGTAAGGGGAAGTTAAACAGTGGATTGAAGTCGGTCTCGGTGACGTCAAAATCGTCCTGCAGGTTGCGGTCTTGTACGGTTGGGGACAGGTTGTTGCCCACAAAATTGGATTCTTCCGAAATGCTCATGCCCACCGGTTCTTCACACCCGTTTTTGCCGTTTTCGTCCACCAGAATGAAATAGGGGAAAAGGTTGTCCAGAAACTGGGCAAAATTGGGAAAATAGGCATATCCTCCTGCCGGCTGGGATATAAAGCCGCCGGTATTGGTGATGTACCCTACTGTGGGTTCGGTGAGGTAGTTGTGTTGCCAGACGACGCTGTTGTCGGCATCAATCTGCGCCAGGATATTGAGTTCGATGGAGGCGGGGTTGATGGTGTCCAACCGGGTGACGACGCTGATGGCGAGTTGACTGTTTCCGGCCGGTATGCTTTGAATGATTTCCACCTCCTGATTGGTATTGATCAGTTCGATGGTTTGCACCTTCAGGAGTTGTCCGTTACGGTCTGTTTCCAATACCAGGCCTTTTTTAAAATCGGGTGCAAAAGACTCAACGTATCCGGTGGTCACCAGGTTGCCATTCGGGCGCTCGGCCAGGTGATGGGCTACCACGTCGGGCAACACAAACAGGTTGGAGGGGGCGTAATTCCTGACCCAGATCAGGTTGCCGTTCCCGTCAAATTTGATCAGCAACACGGTTTGGGCGGGCACGCCGGCCGAGGGCGATTCGTAGGTGCCGCTGAGTACGTAGTTGCCGTCCCGGGTTTTGATGAGGTCGGAAAACGATGCATCGGCGCCTTGCAGGCAGCTAAAACAGATTTTTTTGGACCAGATGAGTTGCCCATCGGCATTGATGCGGGCGAGGAACAGGTCGTTTGGATCGTCGTTGGAGGCCAGCACCGATGCGCCGGCAGCCAGCAGCGCCGTGCCGTCGTCCTCCGGCCACACTTCGGATTGGTCCAGGTTGACGGAGTAGTCGGCTTTGTCGGCGCCGAACTGGCGCGACCAAATGATGCTCCCGTCTGGTTCCGTCTTGATGACCACCTTGCTTTGGGTAGAGTCCACCGTTACAGAACTGAACAGCAGGGCATTTTCGGCGGGCCATTCAGCGATCCGGGTGCGGTTGATTCCGCCCTGCAGCAAGTAGTCTTTGCTCCAGACGATTCCGGCACGCGTATTCAGTCGCGTAACATTCAGGTTCGCGCCGGCCAGCGGGTTGGCCGGAATGATGCCGCTTCCCAGCAGATAGTCTCCGTTTTCCGTCAGTATGACGTCGGAAAGTGGTGATATCCGGCCGGGATCGAGTGGTACTCGCAGTTGTTGTTGGGCGGAGGCGGAAATAGCGCAACTGAGGAAAACCCCAAAAAGAGCAGCAACAAATCGCATAAATAGAATTTAGGGACAAATGACGTAAAAATTTGCGTAAACAGAAGCACACATTTTGCCTGATTCAGACACCGTCAGCATTCCGGCGTAGCGCAGCCGGCACTTTTGGTTTCCGTTTCCAAAGTGACGTGCCGGATATGCAGGTGTAGCAGCCGGTGCCTTAAATGATCCTTGGCTTTACTGGCTGCTTCCGGACTGTGGTCGTCGGCCAGTACCAGGTGTGCGGTGAGTGCATTCTCCGATGTGCTCATGGCCCATACGTGGAGGTGATGCACACCCAGCACGCCGGGGGTGTCGCGGGCGGCTGCTTCGATGGCGTCCATGTCTACGTTTCGGGGCACACCGTCCAGCGCCAGGCAGATACTCTCCCGCAGCAGACTCCATACGCCCAACAAGATGACCAAAAGAATGAGAAAGCCCACCACGGGATCGATCCACCACCAGCCCGTCCAGTGCATCAGCAATCCACCCGCCACCACACCGGCCGATACGGCAGCGTCGGCAACCAGGTGCAGGTAGGCGCCTCGAATGTTCAGGTCGTGGCGGGCGCCGCGATGAAACAACCACGCACTGAATGCGTTGATGGCAATGCCCAAAACGGCAATCCCGGAAACCGTTAGCCCGGGCACTTCCGGTGGATCGTTCAGGCGGCTGAACGCCTCCAGGCCGATGCACATCACCGCAGCCAACAACATCAGTCCGTTGAGCAGCGAAGCCCAAATGGTGAATTTGCGATATCCGTAGGTAAAACGTCGGGAGCCGGCGAATTTAGACAGGTGTAGCGCGGCCCAGGACAAAATCAGGCTGAATACATCGCTCAGGTTGTGCCCGGCGTCGGTGAGCAAGGCCAGGGAGCTCACCAAGAGTCCCATGGTTATTTCCACGCCCACAAAGGCAGCATTCAGGAGTATTCCCCACCCGAATGCACGGCCCATCTGTGCCGGATCGGGCAGATGGTGGTGATGATCGTGGTGGTGGTGGTGTGCCATGATTACTCCAGCAAAAACAACAGCAAACCAGAAAAGATGAGCGTGACGCCGGTGATCAGGCCGGCATGGTGTTCCCAGGCATGCCAATCGACTTTTTGCAGCCCGCTCAGCGCCAGCCGCATCCAGATCATCATGCCCAACAGCGTTACCACGGCGTACAGTAAGGCCAGGGTGCCTACAAACCACCATCCGAAATGCCCGGCTGCCAGGAAATAACCTTCAATCTCCAGACAGGGAGAAAAGAACATGGCCAGCAGCAACGCACCAATCACTGATTTTCCGCCTGCATGGTGACTCAGGTGGAAATGGTGGTGGTAGTAGTGCCGGTAAACATAAATAGTACCCCAGACAATCAGAATGGCCGGGGCTACCCACGTGGAAAAAGCTTCTAACCGGTCCGATAGCGTGTCGCCGGCCCAGGCCAGCAGCAGGCCGAACAATACCGTACTGGCCACGTGCGCGGCGCCGGCCAACAGGGTTACCCACAAAATATCCGTCCGCGTCCATCCTTGCTGACGACCTATGGCCAAAACCGGCAGCCAATGGCTGGGGATGAGGGCATGAAGTACGGACAGGACGAGCGCGCCGGAGAGGAGAGGAGACACCAGGGGAAGGGTTAAAGCGTTCGGGAAACGGTTGGGTCTAGGCAGATAATACCGAAGCAGTAAACCCCGCGGCTTTGAATGCTTCTTTAACCTGTTCCTCCTGTTCCGGGTGTGCAAGCTCGACGGTCACAATCCGATCGGCAGCATGCAGGTCGGCCTCCCAGGAAAGGAGTCCGTCAATTTGTTCCAGATGCGGCCCGACAGCCGCTACACAGCCACTGCACTTGAGGTTTGTTTTCAGTTTTATAGTAACCATCGTACATTTTTTTAAAAATTTCGCAAACGCAGGCTGTTCAGCACGACCGATACCGAACTCATGGCCATGGCCCCGCCAGCGATCATCGGATTGAGCAGGAAGCCGAACCCAGGATAGAGGACTCCGGCGGCAACCGGTATGCCGATCAGATTATACACAAAAGCCCAGAAAAGGTTTTGGCGAATGGTTCGCACGGTTTTTCCGGACAGTTCCAGGGCTTCCGGCAGTTTTTCCAGGTCGGAGCCCAACAAGGTAATGTCTGCAACGTCTATGGCTATATCGGCGCCATGGCCCATGGCAATGCCCACATCGGCCAGGGCCAGTGCCTCGGCGTCGTTGATGCCGTCGCCAACCATGCCCACTTCGCGACCCGCTGCCTGCAGGGTTCTGACGTATTCGCCTTTTTCGGCCGGCAAAACCGCGCCTTTAAACCGGGGTATGCCGGCAAGTCCGGCGATGTACGCCACCGTTTTTTCCTGGTCTCCGGAGAGTAAATGCAGGGTAAGCCCTTTCTGTTGGAGCTGCCGAATGGCCAGCAACGCGGCCTCGTCAGGCAGGGCCAGCAGTGCGCATACCGCCATCAGGGTGTCGTCTTCGGCAAAACAAACGATGGCGGCGCCAGTATCCGTCAATTCTGTCCGGAGAAAATTCCGGGCGTCATCCGGAAAAACAACGCCGATGTCCGACATCCACGCCGGGCTGCCGGCCCGATACGTGTGTCCGTCAAGTTGGGCACTAATGCCTTTTCCGCTGCTGCTCTGCACGTCGTGCAGGGGGAGCGGTTCGGAAAATTGGTGCAAGGCGTCGGCCAGCGCCCCTGCCAGCGGATGGTTGGAGCGTCGTTCAAGTTGGTACAGGATGCGACGGTGTTCCAGTCCGGCATGATCGGCCCACCATTGGGCTTTCAGGACCGGCCGGGCGCTGGTGAGGGTGCCGGTTTTGTCCAGGATGATGTCGGTGATGCGGCGGGCTTTTTCCAGGCTTTCCGCGTTTTTAATCAGGATGCCTTTTTCTGCGGCGCGGCCTATTCCGGCCATCAGCGCCGTAGGCGTAGCCAGTCCCAGCGCACAAGGGCAAGCGATGACGAGCACCGTGACCCCCGCGAGCAGTCCGATGGTGAAATGCCCGGCCATCCACCAGGACAGGAAGGTGATCAGGGCAATGATCAGCACAGTGGGCACAAACACGGCCGAAACACGGTCGGCCAGCTTTTGAACCGGCGCTTTGGATCCCTGTGCTTGCTGCACGGTACGGACGATGCCGGCCAGCACGGTGGTGGCGCCCACCTGTTCGGCGACGAGATAAAAGCTGCCCTGCTGATTGAGGGTTCCGGCGAACACCCTGTCGCCAGGTTGTTTTAATTGAAGGACCGCCTCTCCGCTAATGCTGCTTTCATCCACCAGCGATTCGCCTTCCTGCACCCGGCCGTCGACGGGCAAGTGGTCGCCCGCGCGCACCAAAAGCGTATCCCCCGGACGGATATCGGCCAGGGGCCTTTCCACATCCGCGCCCGATTCCCGACGCCACACCGTTTTAGGTTGTTTGCCGAGCAGTTTTTTGAGCGCGGAACTGGTGTGTGCCTTGGCGTTTTCTTCCAGGTATTTTCCCAACAAAATGAAAAACACAATGACGGCCGCGGCTTCAAAATACACATGCGGCTCAAGCCCGTTTTCCCGGAAATAGTCTGGAAAAACGGTGTTGAATGCGCTGAACACCCAGGCAATGCCGGTGCTGAGGGCCACCAGGGTGTCCATATTCGCATTTCCGTGGCGCGCCTGTTTCCATGCGCTGCGGAAAAAGCGCTGCCCGTAACCAAAAACGACGGGGAAGCTCAGTGCCAGGCCTGCCCAGTGGGCCCATTCAGCGTGCATCCAGACCATGCCCAGTACCATGACCGGCAGGCTTAGCAGCCCGGCGCCCCACATGGCTTTGCGCAAGGATTCGCGGTTGGTGGCCATGTGTGCTTCAAGGGTTTGTCCGGGCGCTTCCTCTTGCAAGACAAGATCGTACCCGGCCGACTGCACCGCGCGGCGGAGGTCGTCGGGACGGACCATTGCGGGATCGTAAGTAACCTGCAACAGGTGTGCTGCGTAATTCACCGCTGCCTCCTCAACGCCTGGTTGAATACGGACCGTGTTTTCTACATTGACGGCACACGCTGCGCAACTCATGTCGAGCACCGGCAACTGAAGGGTTACGTTTTTTTTACTCATGCTGCAAAGACAAAGATACGACATTTTAGCGGGCTTTTCCGTTGGGAAACCGGGTTTTTCCTGCATTATTCGCCGAACTTTAGCGTGTATCGATAATCCTGTGTTTTTTTGCGGTTAAACATGTCTTTCCCATGCTTTTATCCTTGTTCCTGATTTTCATTGGTATATTTGGTGTATCTTTTGGTGCCCGTATTTTGGTAAGTGGTGGCAGCAGCATTGCGCGGCGGCTGCGGGTGTCGGATCTGGTTGTTGGACTGACCATTGTCGCTTTGGGCACCTCGGCGCCCGAGTTGATCGTTGGCCTCAACGCTGCCTGGAACGGAAAAGCGGAGGTGGCACTTGGCAATGTGATTGGCAGCAACATTGCCAATGTTGGGCTGATCCTGGCCGTATGTGCACTGATTACCCCACTTTATTTTCAGCGCAATACCGTGCGCGCAGAAATTCCGCTCACGTTGCTGGCTGCCTTGGTTTGTTTGCTTTTATCGCAGGACGTGCGCATTGACGGACGCGGTTTCTCGGCCATCACCCGGATAGACGGGCTGGTGCTGCTCTGTTTTTTTGCCATTTACATGGCCTACATGTTCAATGTGGCCTCCCAAAGCCCGAAACAACACCCCGACACTGCGGAGCATCCTATCCTCCCTGTTTGGCGGTCTGTGGGGATGATTGCCGGAGGCATCGTTGCCCTGGCCCTGGGGGGCGACTGGATTGTCGGCGGCGCATCGGACGTAGCCCGGCGGCTGGGCATGAGCGACGCGCTCATCAGCCTGACGCTTGTTTCGGTGGGTACCTCCATCCCCGAACTGGCCACTTCCCTGGTTGCCGCCATGCGCCGCAATACGGATATTGTTGTCGGCAATGTGGTTGGCTCCAACCTCTTCAACTCCTTTTTGATCCTGGGCTCCAGCGCCACCCTTGCGCCGCTTCCGCTCGGGAACATTACACTTGCGGACTTTTTGGTGAACATTGGCGTTACCGTTTACCTGACCGCCATCGCGTTTTTCAGCACACCCAGCCGGATAACCCGCCTGGAGGGCGGCATTTTGTTGGCCATTTATCTGGCGTATGTCGCTTACCTGTTCAAGGGCTTGTGAGCAGGCAGCGTGCACCTACATCATTTTTTCGATCTCATAAATACTATTCACCTTACCGGAAAACAGGCAGTAAAACGCAGGCTCCTCGCGCATTTTGGTAATTTCCGTTGGCCGCCCGTCGTCGATGTAACTGGCTTTAAGCTTCGACTTGATGGTGAAATACGAAAAAAGATATTGAAAGTCAACCTGTTCACTGAAATAACGCCGCATTTGCGCCAGCATTTTCGGCGCATTGGGTTCGGGGCGCCGGGGGCAAGTGGTGCAAATGCCGGGCGCCTGGGGCAGACATGCAGGCGGCTGTTCGGACATGCATGCAAAGTTCGGCAGGTTTTGATACGAAATATTGTGGTGCGTGTATGCTACGGATGAAAGGGACAATAGCCCACTCAGACCGTAGGGCATAATGGAGCCGAAGGGGCCGTCCATCACCGTGAGTCCTTTTTGGTCAAACGCCCTGGACGTAATAAACGCAATCTCGGAAATTTCGTGGGTGAGCTCCAGGTCGGGCACGCCAAACAGGCGGTTCACCGCGTTCATGCCGGCATAGGTTGCATTAATGACGGTGGGGGTACGGAATGCACCTGCAGTCGTTTGTATCTGCCAGCCGAGGTTTGTTGCTTCGGCACGAACGGGTATGGTCCGGGTATGCAGGGTGATGTTCGGTTGGGCTTCGATGCGCCCGGTATAGTGCCGGGCCAGCAAGACAGGGTCGAACGAATACTCTTCGGTCAGGTAGAGCGCCTCCAGTCTTTCATAGTTGAACAATGGATGCGCACGCACGGCTTCGCAACGAATGCCGAGATACTGGCAGAATCGCTCAAACTGGCGCGCATCGGTAAAAGAGCCATAACGGTCAATGGCGTAATACTTTTCAAAGGCAAAGTTCACCATGTCGCGATGCTCATCGGTGAAACGCGTTTTGTGCTCATCGCTCATGGCCGCCGTGGCCACACTCCTGGGGTAGTGATATCCGCCGTGCAGGCGCGCCTGGTTGACCAGGGAGGCTTTTCGGAACAGACGCTCCTCTTTCTCCAGCAGGATCACCGATGCGCCTTTTGCCGCCAGATACAGGGCAGCATAGCAGCCAAACAGGCCGCCACCGATGATGAGATAGTCGGTAAAAGGTATTCGGGTATCGGCAATGGGCATGTGTCGTTTTACCGGACAATCAACTTTTGTGCGTGTTGCTTTCCGTCGAGCGCAAGGTACAACACATAAACGCCGGCCGGCAGCACCGGCAGGGTGATTTCGCATTGACTGTTTTCTTCCGGCAGCGGGGCCGACCACACCACTTGACCAAGGAGAGACAGGCGAATGGTTCCGGTTTGCCAGACTTCTTCCGTCCGGATGGTGATGCGGTCTGTTGCCGGGTTGGGGAAAATGTGCAGCGCGAGGTTGTTGGGCATACTCACCAATCGGATAGGGGAGTAGCTGAACGCGCCATCCAGGTCGGTTTGCCGGAGGCGGTAATAGTTGGTTTCCGGCAGTGGTTTGTCGTCGACAAACTGGTAGCTACCGGTTCCCGCTGCCGGCACGAACCCCAGCGCGGTCCACCGGGCGGCATCGGGGCTGCGCTGCACTTCGAAGCCGGCGTTCAGGGTTTCGGAGAGGGTTATCCAGTGGAGCCGGACACTGCCGCTTTCGGTAGGCGTTGCTTCGAAGGAGGCCCATTCAACGGGCAACAGGGCGCAAACACCGGGAGCGGTGGTTTGTGCGCCAACGGTGTAAAAGGCGCCGGGGCTCGACTGGTTGTTGAACTGGGTGGCAATCCAGTTCGCCGAGCGGGCGGTATTGGAAATGCGCACCTCGTCCAGCTGGCCTACCCACTTGCCCGAGCCATTGCCGTTGCCAATTCTGAGCAGGCCGTTGTCGGCGAGAAAGGTACTTGCGGGCACGTTGGAATTGGTGTAATCGAGCACACCGTCGATGTACAGGCGCACGAATTCGCCGTCGAAGGTGGCGGCTACATGCTGCCAGGTGTTCAGGCTGATCGGTCCGGTATGAAAAAGTTGATAACCCGGCCCGGGAGAGGGGAAGTTAAGCCAGAGGTTCAGGTTGTCTGCGCCACCCTGGGGCCAGTCGACACCAAGCACATAGCCATTGGCGCCTTTTCCCAGTATGCCGTGATTTGAAGTGTTGGATGTTCTGCGTATCCAGGCTTCGAGGGTGAAATCGGCATCCAGGTTGATACTGGCGCTGTTGGTGACGGTGATTTCATTGGTACCGCTGAAGGAACGGCCTTCTCCGATTTTTCCGGCCGTATTGGTTGACCCGCTGTTGACGCCGTTGTTGCTGTTGGAAGTGGCATCGGCAAAACTGTTGTTGCTAAAGTGCCAGATTGCCTTGTAACTAGCCGGCCAGGTGCTGGAGGTGGACGGATCAGAAGCGCCTGTTTTGCCGTAAAACATGCCGAGCTTGGTGTCAAAAACAGTGCTCAGGTTGGGAACCTTCACCCAGGCTACGTACTCACCTGTCTCCGGATTGTATTTTTCAATCTGGTGGGACAGCAGGGTGGTGCAATCGTCTTTCGTGAATACGATGTCGTACCCATTGGTACTTTGCACTTGCCCTCCGTTGGCAACGGATTTCAGGTTGGGGTCGGTCAGGCTGATCAACAGCGGAAAGTTATTCAGATTACCCATAACCTGGCTTGACTGAATAGTAACCACCTTCCCATAGCCGTAGCCGGCCGGTTGTGCGAAAGAAATACCCTGAAAAAAAACGATTAAAAAGAAGGATACGGACACTCTCCCTTTCATGATTATAGGATTGAAAAGTAAATTTCACAAAGGTACTGCATAATTCGTACCTATTTTAGGTAATTCTTCAATCCTTAAGGAAAACTACCGCCCGATCGCCCAGACAACCGTTCCCATCACATGCCGACCAGCCTGGGCAAAAAAACCGGTCTGGTTGTATACCCCGTTGCCTTCTGCACGGGCATAGGGGTTAAACGGCGTTTCGTCAAATCCCTGAGAGGTGTAGCGGTACGTCCAGCCGTTGTTGCTGTAAGCAGCATTGAACAAGTTGTGCACGGTAAAAATCACGCTTAGCTGCTGCCCGCGTTGCGTTGGCGCCCAATCGTAGTTCAGGCGAAGGTCGCCGTATCCGAATGCCGGCAATACCGTGTTTTCGTTGCCGGTATTATCCAGGTACTGTTTGCCGACGTATTTGCCGGCGATGGACACTTCTGCCTGGTGCGCCTTTTTTTTCCAGAACATAAAACCGGCCTCTGCGCGGGCGACCAGGTCCGGGGAATAGGCTATGGGGGTATTGTTCCAGGTGAACGCTTCCTGCGCACCGGTGTCCCAGTTGTCGCGATATTCGGTGAATGCATCAATATGGTTCCGGCTCAGGGACAGGTTGGCAGACACCCGAATGCGTTCGGCAGGCATCCCCGTCCCCTCCAGTTCAATGCCTGTGCGATGACTGCGGGGCACATTGGTACGGATGTAGGCGCCCACGTCGTTCAGGCGTCCGTCGAGTACCAGCTGATCGCGGTAGTACATGTAAAACAGGTTGGCCGACGCGCGCCACGCAGCCTGCTTCCAGCGTATGCCGCTCTCCAGATTGTAGAGCCGTTCGGGCCTGGGGCGGGAGTCCGGTGTTGATTGCGTGTAGTCGTCGCGGTTGGGTTCCCGGTTGCCGATGCCGGCAAAAAAGTAGACCTGGAGGTCTTTGGAGGCGGACCAGTTGGCGCCAACTTTGGGGTTGAAGAAATGGAGTGTGGCGTCCTGCGTGACGTTATTCAGGTCGTTGTCGAAGCCCAGAAATGCATAGTGTACGCTCCGGTACTGCAGATCAAGCATGGCGCTCCATTGGTTTCGAAAGTGCAGGTCTATTTTTCCAAACAGGTTGGCATCCGTTTTTTGTGCCTCATTTTCGTAATAACGGTAATCCTTGGGCAACGTTTCTGCGTATTCGGCCCAAATGACGTCGCCGAAGTGCGTGCCTTCGTATCGGCTCGCCGCGCCGCCGAGCATGAATTCGGGCCCCCGGGCCAAAAAAGGCGGATTTACACCCGGTTTCCAAAGCAGGGCGAAGGTGGTCCCAAAAAAATGGTTGTCGAGCCACAAGCGGCGTATCAGGTCCGTTGTATCTTCAGTGCCCGGCGGAACACCGTAATCCGACAGCGCCTGGCCGGCTTTGTATTGCTCGAAATACCCCTTGCCCCGGGTGTAATGGCCGTTCAACTGCAACTGGAGAAAAGGATTCAAAAGGCGTTTGTAATGCGCCAGGTGGTGGGTTTGCCGGTAATTGTCCGATTCATCCGGGTAAGGTTCGCCGGGTTTTTCTGTGCCGGCCACGTTGTAGGTGCGCAGTTCCGGGTCGTCGATGTACTGTGCGGGAACCGCATACCAGGCCTGGTAGGTGGTCTCGCGCCCGGAAAGCACGTGGAGTTGCACCGATTGCCGGTCGCCAATGAACGCCCCGTGGAGGTGCAGGGCATCCAGGTCCGCCGAAGCGCGGTCTATGTAGCCGTCGGAATGCACGCGGGACAGGCGGCCGCTGAACGCCCAGTGCCCGTCGATGAGCCCCGTGCCGGCGCGGGCGCTAAACTTTTGGGTGTTGAAGCTCCCCACCGTGCCGCTTAGTTCCGCGAAGGGTTCGGCGCTGACCTGAGAAATGTCGATGTTCACCGTTGCGCCGAAAGCGCCGGCCCCATTGGTGCTCGAACCCACCCCGCGCTGCACCTGTATTTCCGTGGCGGAAGCGGCCAGGTCGGGCAGGTTGACCCAAAAGACGGCCTGGCTTTCTGCGTCGTTTAGGGGTACACCGTTGATGGTCACGTTGATGCGCGTGGGGTCGGCGCCGCGGATCCGCATGCCAGTGTAGCCAATGCCGGTGCCGGCGTCGGAACTCTCCACCAGAGAGGGGGTGGAGGCGAGCAAATAGGGAATGTCCTGGGCATGGTACACGCGCCGAAGGTCGGCCGTCTTCAGGTTGACGTGCGGAACAGCCGACAAAGAAGAGGCACGGTTGGCCTGGATCACCACCGCCTGTTGAATACGCCACTCGGAACGGGGAAGTGTGTCGCTGTTGGAAACAGTATCGCTGGTTTGGGCAGTTGCCAAACGCGCCGGCAGCAGCGCCGAAAAGAAAAGAAAAGCGGAAAAAATGCAACGCATTCTGCCGGTCGGCAGCACAAAATACAAAAAAGACATGTTACCATTAATAGTTGTGAAACATCCACCGACAAAGGGGCTTTGCCGGTGTGGTGATGCCACAATCCCTGCTCAAATCCCTTCCCGGCATGACCCGGGCAGGTTCGAAGGGTATGATCTCAGCCGCAAGGCATCAGCGTTCTGCTGCCGGTGCGGCACCCCAATGAGTGGAACTCAAACAGCCAAACCCGTATTTGGTTTTTGCCCGTGCAACAGATGCGGTGCATTAAATGCAGGTCGAAGCGGTTATCTTGCAACGTTTCATTTACCCCATTGTCCTTCCTCCAGTTTTTTCATCAAACATAACAACGATTATGAAAACATTTATCCTTCGCAACTGGGGCGGCATTCTGGCCCTGGCCCTGTTCGCCCTGGCCCTGCCCTTGCATGCCCAACAGGAAAAAACGATCATCATCATCAAGGAAAAAACCAATGCCGACGGTACCACCACCATCGAGAAACAAGTGATCACAGATACCGAAGATATTCAGGATGCACTTGAAAAGAGATCGGAGGGACTGCGGATGCAACTGGAGGACTTCGCACCGGAGCATTTCGACTGGCAGCGCAATTTCGAAGAATTGGGATTGCGCCACCACCGGAATCCATGCGACGTGTTCATCGGCGTGGTGACGGAAGTGACGAACGGCAAATTGCTGGTCACCGAAGTGGTCGACAACACACCGGCACAAAAAGCCGGCGTTCGGGTGGGCGACGTCCTTGTCGCCATGGACAACGTGCCGGTCAACTCCCAGGATGCCCTGATTGCGCAGCGCAACAAGCACGGGCAAGGCGACCCTTTCTCCCTGCAGTTGCAGCGCAACGGCGGGGATATCAGCCTGGATGCACGCTTCAAGGCGTGCACCGAAGCCGAAAAGGCGGAATTTGAAAACCGGGAGAACGACGTCTTTCTCTTCCGCACCCTTCGGCATGACATCCGGCTCAAGGCGGAGCCCCGCAATCCGTGCGACGTATTCATCGGCGTCTACACCAGCACCGGCGCCGGCGACGAAGGCAAAGGCGTACAGATTACCGGCGTGATCGAGGATACGCCCGCCAAAATCGGCGGTGTACAATCCGGCGATGTTATTGTGGCCGTCGACGGTACGCCGGTGAATAATTACCTGGAACTGCGCCGCGAACGCGACAAGCACAAGCCGGGTGACAAATTTCAAATGACGGTGCTTCGCGAAGGTGCTCCGCTGACCATCTATGCCCAATTCAAAAATTGTGATAAGAATGAGCCTGCGAAAGTGGTTGAAGACGAGGTGATTGTCCGGGAACAACCCACCGCCGTGCCCGAACTGGAGAACCAGCTGCAGCTCGAAACCCTGGAGGTATTTCCCAATCCGACGGCCGGACCCGTAAACGTGCGCTTTACCGCTGAAGCTGTGCCCACCACCGTTCGCATCATCGACGCCTCGGGGCGCACAGTGTACAGCAAAACCCTGAGTCAGTTCGGTGGACAATTCAACGAAGAGATTGACCTGGGCAACAACCGCCCCGGAAACCTCACCCTGACCATTGAGCAAAACGGGAAAGCCGCTTCCCAAAAAATTGTGCTCGTCAACCGCGCCTAAGCAGAAGGTAATTGGCGACCGCCGATAGCCGACAACCGACCGTCAACCCATACGATGGCTTCAAGCCATCGTATGGGTTACCGTTTTTGTGAAACAGCCGACTACCGACTACCGACTACCGACTACCGACAGCCGATAGCCGACAATACCTTCTGAACGCGCACCTCCAAAGACCCATACAACGTCAGCACAGGCGCAGGCGTTTGCGCCAACACCTGTTGGTAGCACAAGAACAATTCCTCCCGTGCCTCCGGATGCTCCCGGAGCGGATCCGGCGCCCACGGAAAGTCCGGTGCACACAATAAATACACATGCGGTAACGCCGGGGCGCCGTACCCCTTTGGCCAATGATAGGCAGCAGGCCGGTATTTAAATTGCTCCCAAACCTGGAGCACCGTCCAGTCCGTATCAACCACCAGCCAGCGGTCTGCCGCTTTCCGGTACTGTTCGATCCACTGTCGTTGCCCCCGGGCGATGGCCTCCAGGTCGGGCTGTGTGTACCGGCCTTCGCGCGCCAACAGGTAAGTGCGCGCAAACTCGGGCACTACAGGTGCGCCCAGTACTTGGCCGAGCGCAACGGATAATGCGGACTTGCCGGTCGATTCCGGACCAGTGACCACCAGCAATTTGGGTTCCTCCTGCCGACCCCTGTTGCAGTTCATGTCGGTAAAGGTAATGCTTGCATGACATCCGTTTAAGGCGTACCTTTGACGGGTCGATCAAATTTCTGTTATGCACGACATAGAGCCGCATTTTCGATGGAGAGACCTCTACACCGCAGAGGCCGATACTCGCTCCCCGTTTTACGGACGTGCGTACAGCGAGTTCGAGTTTTCCAACATGCTTTACAATTTCTACATCCATCCGCAATGGGATGCGTTCGGTTCTGCCACGCTGTATGCCAAGATTCTGTTCGCCGACTATGAGGATGGGTACGCCTGCATCGAGCTGATTGGTGAATGGAACGACGCCCTGTACAACGACATCATGTTTTTCAAACGCGAAATCGTGGATGTGCTGATGGAAGCGGGTATCTACAAGTTTATTCTCTTTTGCGACAATGTGCTGAACTTTTACGCTTCGGACGACGATTACTACGCCGAGTGGTACGAGGAGGCGTCGGAATACGGGGGCTGGATCGTGCTGGTGAATACCCGGGAGCACGTCGACGAAGAACTGGAACTGGCCCGCCTGCAACAGTACCTGACTTTCGGAGAACCATACAAAGCTGTTAACTGGCGCCCCCACAAGCCGCAGGTTGTCCTGGAAATGGTCGATCTGTTGCGCATGGGCGTCACACCCCAAATTGGCGGCTAGCCGCCGCCCATGCTGTATGGAAGAAAAGCGCGTATTTCGCTCCGGTTTTGTCAATATTGTCGGTTTGCCCAACGCCGGCAAGTCCACCCTCATGAATGCCCTGGTGGGCGAACGCATGAGCGCCATCACCCACAAGCCCCAAACTACCCGCCACCGTATCCTAGGCATTTTGACGGGCGACGATTACCAGATCGTTTTTTCAGACACCCCGGGCTACGTGTCCAATCCCACCTACCAGATGCACAAAAGCATGAACCGATTTGTGGAAGGTACGCTGGAAGACGCCGACCTGATGTTGCTGGTCATTGATGCGACGGAGGACCTGCGAGAGGATAATCCTTTGCTGGACATGCTGAAAAAAAACCAGGCGCCCCTGCTCGTCGTCGTCAATAAAATGGATCAGGTTCAGCCGCAGCGCGCAGACGACGTGGCCAATTGGTGGCGAAAACGTGTAACTGTGGCCGGACATATCGGAATTTCCGCCTCCAACAAGGAGAACATAGACCAACTGCTGGAACACATCCGACGTCACCTGCCCGAAGGGCCGGCCTACTTTCCACCCGATCAGCTGACCGACCGTTCCGAACGCTTTTTCATCGCCGAAATCATTCGCGAAAAAATCTTCCTGCAATTTTCTGATGAGGTGCCCTATTCCTGTGAGGTGGGCATCGAAAGTTTTCAGGAGACCAACACCAATGCCGGCGAACCGCTGGCCCGCATCCACGCTGTTGTGTACGTCATGCGCGAAAGTCAAAAACCCATTCTACTCGGTAAGAACGGTGCGGCCATGAAAAAACTGGCCACCGCTTCGCGCCAGGCCATGGAAACGTTTTTGCAATCCAAGGTATTCCTGGAAATAACCGTGAAAGTGCGGGAAAACTGGCGGGATAATGAACGGTACCTGGAACAATTTGGGTACCGCTAACGGATACACAAAGAAAAAGTCCCTCCCCATTCATTAATGGAGAAGGACGTCATCAAAACACGCTTCATTTTAAACCTATTCTTTAAAGCCGCAAAGCGGCTCGCTTTTTTCCTCGAAAATGTCCGGAATGGGGCAAAGTTAAGTTAACTTTCAAAAGACCAAAAGAAAATTTGAAAATATTTTTTAACATTAATCTCTTGCTTTGTAACACGAGTACACTTTGTTGTGTACGCAAATCGATTTTTCACCAAATTTTTTGTACTATTTGAGTATGATTTACGACCTTTTAATTCGCAACGGCCTGGTGGTGAACCGAAATGCCATCCGGGAGGCGGACGTGCTTGTGTCCGGCGGACGCATCGTGCGCATCTCGTCGGCCATTGATGCGCATGCCCGCCGTGAAATAGACGCAAAAGGCTGCTGGATACTACCGGGCATCATCGACGACCAGGTGCATTTCCGGGAGCCCGGACTCACCCACAAGGCCACCATCGCTACGGAAAGCAGGGCGGCGGTGATGGGCGGCGTCACCGCCTACATGGAAATGCCCAATGTGAACCCGCCTGCGGTGACCCAGGAGCGCCTGGCGGCCAAATACGACATTGCCGCGCACACATCGCCGGCGAATTATTCTTTTTACATGGGCACCACCAACGACAACTACGACGAGGTGATGCGCACCGATCCGCAAAATGTCTGCGGCATCAAGATTTTTATGGGTAGCAGTACCGGCGATATGCTGGTCGACGAGCCGACAACACTGGAGCGCCTCTTCGCCAATTCGCCCATGCTTATTGCCACCCATTGCGAGGATGAGGCCACCGTAAGGCGGAATATGGCCGACTTCCAGGCGCGTTTCGGCGAGGCACTGCATGCACGCCACCACCCCGACATTCGGTCGGTGGAAGCGTGCCTCAAATCTTCCTCGCTGGCCGTGGAGATGGCCCGGAAGCACAACACCCGACTGCACGTGTTGCACATCACCACGGCCGACGAGCTGGCCCTGTTCAGTAACGACCGGCCCCTGGCCGAAAAACGCATCACCGCCGAGGTATGTGTCCATCACCTTTTCTTCAGTGCTGCCGATTACGAGACCCTGGGCAACCGCATCAAATGCAACCCGGCGATCAAAAGTGCAGCGCACCGCGATGCCCTGTTGCCGGCCTTGCTCGATAACCGCATCGATGTGGTGGCCACCGACCACGCACCGCACACCCTGGCGGAAAAAAACCAGCCCTATGCACAAGCGCCATCAGGTCTGCCGCTCATCCAGCACACCTTGAACCTGATGCTCGAGTTTTATCAGCAGGGCAAGATTACGATTGAGCGCATTGTCGAAAAGATGTGCCACGCGCCTGCTGTCGCCTTCCGGATTGCCGAACGGGGTTTTCTGGATGAGGGATACTGGGCGGACCTGTGCATCGTTGACCCCAATGCCGGGTGGACGGTTTCTGCGGAAAACCTCGCGTACAAGTGCGGCTGGTCACCCCTGGAGGGTCACCGTTTTCAGGGTCAGGTGCGGAGCACGGTGGTCAGTGGCCACCTGGTATGGCACGAGGGCAAGCTGGACGACAGCAAAATGGGTGAGCGTCTGCTGTTCAATAACTAACCGTTTGCCAGCAGGGCCATATAAAACCCGTCATACCCGTCGTCCTGAGGCAGGATGCGCTTTTCCTCCAGCAGCCTGAAATTCTTGCCCGCTTCAGACGCGAGGAAGGTGCGCACTTGTTCATCGTTTTCGGAGGGCAACACGCTGCAGGTGGCGTACACCATGCGCCCGCCCGGGCGGAGCATGGCGCTGTACTCCCGGAGGATTTCCTGTTGGGTCGATCGGAGTGCGTCGATGGCCTCGGGAGTCAGTTTCCACTTGGTATCCGGGTTGCGCCGCAAAACACCCAGGCCACTGCAGGGCACGTCGAGCAGCAGCCGGTCTGCGCTGTGCCGGAGTCGTTTAATGACCTTTCGGCTTTCGATGGGCCGGGTTTCGAAGTTTGAAACGCCTGCCCGCCGGGCGCGCAGTTTCAGGGCGTCGAGCTTCCATGCCAGGGTGTCGAGCGCGATCAGGCTGCCCTTGTTTTGCATGAGCGCCGCCAGGTGCAGCGTTTTGCCGCCACCGCCGGCACAGGCATCGATCACCCGCATGCCGGGTTCGGGCGCAAGCAGGGGCGCCACCAGCTGGCTGCTGTAATCCTGCACCTCGAAAAGGCCCTGCCGGAAGGCGTTTGTCTGAAAGACATTTTTGCGTTCCGTCAGCACCAGCGCCTGCCCCTCACCCACCGGACGGGCGTCAATGCCTTCCACCGCCAATGCCTTTTGCAAGGCTTCCCGGGTTGTTTTGAGCGAATTGGCGCGCAGCACCACCCGGGCCGGCTGGTTGAGGGCGTGCAGGATGGACGGCCAGGCGTCGCCCAGCTCCCGGGCGCCGGTTTCGTCCAGCCAGTCCGGTATGCTTTCCGCCAGTGCACGCGGTGCGTTTTCGGCAGCCAACTGCCGGATGTGCTCCGGGTCGAGGCCCTCCAATTCGCGCCATGCAGGCCATTCGCCGGTGCGTACCAGCAAATGAATGCCGATTAGCTGCCAGAAGTGTTTTTCCTCCTTCGGTTCATGGCCCAGCAAATGTGTATATCGCCGGTAGTGGCGTACAATCTCGTAGGTGGTTTCGGCGATAAACGCCCGATCGCGACTGCCGGCCTTCGGGTTGTTGCGCAGGGTGAATTCGATGACTTTATCGGCATGCCGCCCCCCTGCAAATATGGCGAAAAGGGCGGAAGCCACGATGCGGGCCAGGGCAGGCCGGGGCGATTGGTCGGAAAAGCGATGCAGCGAATGAGACATTCGGACAAAAGTAAACCGCAATTAAACTTGTGTTAAAGAAAATGTTTTAAATTTTTTTACAAATAATTTTGCACACTATTTCCAATTAAAACTAATGCATTATGACCATCCGAACTGTACTATTGCAACTGTTTCTTACCCTCGGGATGCCGATCGCACTTTCGGCACAAAATGTCATTCCGGACCCAGCCTTCGGCGATGCCGGTTCTGTAAACATCCAAACTTCCGGCTTCCTCTTCAGCGGTTACCACCATTTGATGCCTGACGGTCGTATCGTGTTTGTCGGTACGGTAAATGACCCAGGCAGCGATGCGACTGACGTGTACGTAGCCCGGCTGCTGACGGACGGAACTTTCGATCCCTCTTTTGGTGGCGGCAATGGCTTTGTGCGGGTAGCCGGCCCGGTCGACAAAGCCAACGACCTTTACGCCAATGCCGTTGATGGCAATGGCAAGGTTATCCTGGCCATAAATGAATACGATTTCGACGTTGACCGAACGCGCTTTGTACGCCTCAACGCCGATGGGACCCCGGATAATACCTTTGGTGTGGCGGGTGAAGCCATCATTGACATTGCTGCAGGCGACCTTGAGGAGTACATGACCGATGTGGTGGTGTTGCCCGACGGGAAACTCTTTTTCGGCGGTTACGTCGGCACGGCATTCGACGTATATGTTTCGCATTTTGTGCGTCTTAACAACGATGGATCGCTAGACAACACCTACGACAACGACGGAAAGTTTTCCATGCCGGTTCTGGGCATCCTGGATGGCGCTGCATTGGCCCTGGATTTACTGCCGGACAACAAGATCGCCGTGGCGGGTTTGGGGGCCAACGCAGGGGGCAATGCTATCCCGTACATAGCTCGTCTCGGCGTCGACGGTAAACCTGACCCCTCTTTTGGTACAAATGGGCGCAGGGTATTTAGTAATTTGCCATTGGAAGTCAACTACTTGTACGATATAGCGGTTCAGAACAATGGTCAATGGCTTGTAGGCGGCTCCTCGTTGGCGGGCGGTGCCGAGTATAACGAGAACCTTTTGTTGTTTCGGTTTAACAGTGACGGAAGCCTGGATCAGGGATTCGCCGGCACCGGTTATTTTGAACACGACCAGGGCGCCTTTGAGTCCATACTCAAGGTTGCTGCTACCGCAGATAATCGTCCCTTGATCGCCGGATACACTTCCGTAGAAGATGTAGCCGCGCAGCCGTTATCGTCGCTGTACTTTCTGGGCCGTTTGACTGGCGACGGGATATCTGATCCCGACTTCAACGGCGGGTTCGTCACCAGCGATACCCTGATAGAGGCTGCTGCATTCAGTGTATCTATTCAAAACGACGGGAAAATGCTGCTCAGTGGTTACACTTTTGATGGAGAAGAGCGAAGTTTTTTCGTCAACCGATATGCCCAAATCTCGGGGCTAAACAAACTGCGTCCGGTGCTGGAGGCGGTCATGTTGTTTCCCAACCCGGCCGCCGACCACACCAACCTGCGGTTTACCCTCGAAAAATCGACTGTTTTCGGCGTTCAACTGGTGAATGCCGAAGGGAAATCGATCACGGCACTGACACCTTTCCGCACATGGACCGCCGGAGAACACCAGATAAGATTCGGTTTGCCGGCCGGCCTTCCAACGGGCAACTACCGGATCGTCGTTCAGGGAAATGAAGGCGTGCATAGCATTCCGGTAACCATCCGATAATGTCGGTATGGCGCGCGGTGTCCTGCTCATCGCGCGCCATATCCATCCCAACCGCGCTATCATGCTTTTTCGTCAGGCCCACTTGCTGGTAAACGGTAAATCCTATTCCCTCAAGCCAAACGGGGTGAATTCGTTTGCTGAATTGTACGTTGATTTTCAGGTGCAGCCGGCGAGCCAGGGCGTGCGTTACACCGTATATCTGCACCCCAAGGAGGATGTGCGCATGGACGAACTTGAATTGCAGTTTCACCACCCGGCATCTCCGGATGAAGGCGCCTTTCTGGCGAACGGTTATCAGTCGTGGTCGGAAACCCGCAACCTGGCCCGGAACGGTCGTATGGCAACCATGCGACCACTGGCCAGACCTTTTATGGGTTTATATGGCGATGAATGGATGGCCGGCGTGCCAAGGGGCAATGGTATGCTGCATTCCTGGACCTTTGCAGTGGTGCAGATGGGCAGAACTACCCATTTGCTGGGTTCGCTGAGCGAGCAAACCGGATTTACCCTGATCATTGCCGATGGCCCCAACCAACTCATTCGGGTGCGCAAGGAGTTACAGGGCATACGGCTCTCGCATTCCTTTCCGGCACTGGACGTATGGGTGGCGGCCGGCAATGCCGCCGACCTGTGGGCGCAATACAGCAAACTGGCGTTGCCGGACAAACCGAATCCCTGCCCCTTGCGATTGGGCTGGACCAGCTGGTACCGGTATTTCAATCGCATCAACGAAAGAGTGCTGGAGGCAGAATGCCGATCAGTGCATGCGTCGCCCTACCCATTTGATTTTTTTCAGGTTGACGACGGCTGGCAGCCTGCGGTTGGCGACTGGCTGACGCCCGGTTCGGGTTTTTCTTCGGGTATGGGCGCATTTGCACGGCGGATACGGGACAATGGGATGCTGCCCGGGTTGTGGCTTGCGCCGTTGGTGGCTGCTGCGCGCTCGGACCTGGTGAAAAAGCATCCGGAATGGCTCATCACCAGCGGCGGCGGAAAACCGCTCCGTGTCGGCTGGAATCCGTATTGGGGTGGCTGGTACTATGCCCTTGACCCTTATCACCCCGGTGTGCGCGACTACCTCAGTGGGGTGTTTCACAACATCGTAGCGCGTTGGGGGTACGACCTGATCAAGCTGGATTTTTTATTTGTCGCGGGTCTGCGACCGCCGCCGGGCAAAACCCGTGGCCAGGCTGTTGGAGAGGCCATGCTTTTTTTTCGGCAACTGATGGGCGACAAAATCATGCTGGCTTGCGGCGTTCCGTTGGGCTCGGCCATGGGCGTGGCCGACATCTGCCGGATTGGCGGCGACGTACACCTCGCCTGGGAGCACCGACTGCTGCATTGGCTTCGTTTTCGCGAACGCGTGAGCACGGTAGCGTCGCTGCGCAGTACCCTGAACCGGTGGGCGCTGAACAAGCGTTTTTTCCTCAATGACCCGGACGTTTTTGTGCTCAGAAAAATGCAACAGCAGCTGTCGCCTGCCCAACAATACACCCTGATTCGCGTCAATGCCCTGCTGGGCGGCATTTTGACCACCTCAGACCAGGTGGCGGCTTACGGTCCGGACCAGCACGCGCAATTGCGGGAAGCGCTTGTTCTGCAGGACAGTTTCATACAGCAGGTGGAAGAAGTATACCCCGACGTTTACCGCATCGGGTTTATCCTCCGGAACAAGGACACCGGGAATATTGATCTGGAAAACGGCGTCCGCGAGGCATGGGTAAACCTGACGCCCAGGGCAGTCGACGAACGGCTTCCGTTTGTTCTGGCGCCCTTTGAAACAAAACTGGTGGACAGGCGCTCCTGAACCGGGAGCGCGCAGTCGCTAGTTCCAGCTCAGGTGCTCCGGTATATCGGCCAGTACCTCGTAGGCATTGCCTTGTTTATGCATCACCTGGCTCCACAGATGGTTGGAGGGCATTTTGAACAGGTAATTGGCATCCATCTCGGCGGCAAGCCAGGAGTCCATCGCCAACTCTTCCTCGATTTGTCCGGGCTCCCAACCGGCGTATCCGACAAAAAAGCGCACATTGGCGGGGGAGATCAATTTGGATTCAATGAGGAACTTCAGGTTTTCGAAGTCACCTCCCCAATACACGCCGCCGGCTACTTTCACACTGTCTTCCAGCAGATTGCCCACATTGTGTATGTAATGCAATGTGTCGGTTTGCACCGGCCCGCCGTAGAACACCTCGGCGTCGAAGGCCGGGAACTCGGACATGATATCGTTAATGTTCATGTCGATGGGCTTGTTCAGGATAAATCCCAGGCTGCCGTTCTCATTGTGTTCGCAGAGCAGCACAACGGAGCGTTTGAAGTAAGGGTCTTCCATGAAGGGTTTGGCAAGGAGCAGATGCCCTGTGGCTATGATCTCTTTGGCAGACATGGTGCAATGGTTCGGTTGATCGTGAACACTGAAACGAAGTCCGGGTATGGCAGCGTATGTCCTCGTTCGAGGTAAAAATTATCATAAGGCGCTGGTCAGCGCTTCTTTGTCGATGCGACGAATAAGCCCGCGCAGCACGGCGGCCTCTCCGCCGCCCACCTCAACAAATTCCTGGACGCCGTCGGCACGCATTTGCCGGATGGTTTGTGTCCAAAGGACCGGCGCGGTGAGTTGCCTGGCCAGGTTTTGACGAATGGTCTCCGGATCGGTAACGGGCTGTGCGGTCACGTTTTGGTACACCGGGCATCGGGGTGTGTTGAGCCGGGTTTCCCGGATGGCCTTCTCCAGTTCATCCTGGGCGGGTTTCATCAGGGGGGAATGGAATGCGCCGCCCACCGGCAACAACACGACGCGGCGCGCGCCCGCCTGCTGCAATGCTTCCTGGGCTGCCTGGATGCCGGAAACCGAGCCGGAAATAACCAGCTGGCCGGGGGAGTTGTAATTGGCGGCGACCACCACGTCGTCGGTGATGGCTGCGCAAATCTCTTCCACCTGCGCGTCCTCGAGCCCCAGCACGGCGGCCATGGTCCCCGGGTTTTGCACACAGGCTTGTTGCATGGCAAAAGCGCGTTTGTTCACCAGCCGGAGCGCGTCTGCAAACGACAAGGCGCCGGCGGCAGCCAGGGCGGTAAACTCCCCAAGGGAGTGGCCGGCCACCGCGTCGGGCCGAAATCGGTCTCCGGCGATGAGGGCCCGGATGATGCCCTCCAGAAACAAGGCCGGCTGTGTCACCTTTGTTTGCGTCAGTTCCTCCCTGGAGCCTTCGAACATCACATCGGTGATGCGCCAGCCCAATATGACGTTCGCCTCTTCAAAAAGGTCGCGTGCGTCATTCGAAGCCTCGTACAAGTCTTTCCCCATACCCTCAAACTGGGCGCCCTGACCCGGGAATACGTATGCTGTCATGGTCATGTGGTTGGTGCTTTTTGTCAAGCCGCAAACATACGCTTCAGCGCCTGCCAAAGCAGCGTTTTGCGGTTTTTATCCGGCTGCAATGTATGCAGGCTTTCGGAAAAAAGCCATGTACAGCCATAAAAAGCTGTCGGTTGGTACAGTGGAGCCCGGATGGACAAGCCTAAATGTGTTGGATCGGGACCAAATACCAGAACCTTTTCGGGCTTAATGCCGTTTTTAGTGGGGAATATTTGGACGCCAGTGCTTTTCTTTGTGAGAAAACAGTAAGCGTCGGATGCCAGATCGATGCCCGCAGCCGCCAAGATCCTGGATAAAAAAAGCGGATCCTCCACAGCCCCGGGATCGTCTTCAAACAAGATGACGAGTACGCGTTTTTGATACAATCCTTTACCCCCCTCCCAGCAGGAAGACGCCGCCGAATATAACCCTCGCCCTTTAATATACAAGTTTTCCGGTATGACCCGCATCACTGTCATGCTACATTATTTAAGGTAATAATTGGGCGTTTTTTATTTTCAAAAAACAAAATTTTGTTTATCAAAAAAATTTTGCTTTTTGAAAAATAAAATTTCTTCGTTAAGGCAAAGTTACGTAACTTTGTGTTAAGCAAAGCGAAACAATTATCTCCCTCGTCAAATAAAATCGTTATGCATCCAAAGTATTCCATTCGCGTAACGCCTACCAATGCCTCACGCATCGGCAGCGTTGACTTTTCCGACATTCCTTTTGGCCGCGTGATTTCCGATCACATGTTTGTAGCGGACTACAACGGCAAGGAGTGGACCGATCTGCGGATTGTGCCATTCGCCAACATGGACATCTCTCCGGCCAACCTGGCGCTTCATTACGGACAAAGTATTTTTGAGGGTATGAAGGCGACCAAGATCAACGGGGAGCCCCACCTGTTCCGTCCGGAAATGCACGCCCGCCGTCTCAATGTGTCGGCAGAGCGCATGTGTATGCCCAAGTTGCCCGAAGATTTGTACACCACCGCCATCAAAATGTTGGTCGAGTTAGACAAGGACTGGGTTCCGGAAGAAGCCGACCACGCATTGTACATTCGTCCCATCATGTTTGCCACCGATGCGCTCTTCGGCGTACAGGTTTCAGAGACCTACCGGTTCCTCATTTTTACCGGTCCGGTCGGCCCCTATTACCCCAAACCCGTAAGCCTGTGGGTAGAGGAGGTGTTCACCCGGGCCGCCGGAGGTGGCGTAGGGGAGGCCAAATGTGCCGGTAACTACGGCGCATCCCTGTTGCCTGCCAAGCGCGCCAAACAGGCCGGATACGACCAGGTGATGTGGATGGATGCCATTGAGAAAAAATATGTGCAGGAAGTGGGTACCATGAACTTGTTTTTTGTGATGGACAACCGCGTCATCACGCCCGCGACCACCGGCACCATCCTGCGCGGCGTCACCCGTGACAGTTTTATCTCCCTGCTGAAGGAATGGGGTTACATCGTGGAGGATCGCCTGCTGAGCATCGCAGAAATCACTGACGCTTACTGGCGCGGCACCCTGCAGGAGTGTTTTGGCGCCGGCACGGCAGCTGTGGTGAGCCATGTGAGCGACATTACCTGGCGTGACCGGAAACTGGAACTGCCGCCTATTGATGCCGAACACCGGCCGGTAGGCACGCGTCTAAAGACGTTCATCAACCGCCTGCGCCTGGGCTTGGAGCACGATGAACACCACTGGCTTCAAAGTTGCCAAAACTCCGGTGTACTCGAACTGGTGGATGCCCAGGAAGCCCTGGCCTGATACGACATGGCGCTGATCGGCCTGCTGTCCGACACCCACTCGGTGCTTGATGCACGCATCTTCACCCACTTTGCCGACTGCGATGAAGTGTGGCATGCCGGCGATTTCGGCTCGCTTCAGGTAGTGCGTCAAATCCAGGCGTTCAAACCCTTGCGAGGGGTGTACGGCAACATCGACGGCCCCGAAATCAGGGCCTTGTTTTCGGAAGACCTGCGGTTCGAAATTCAAGACGTTCCGGTGTTTATGACCCACATCGGGGGCTATCCCGGAAAATATGCACCCCGGGTGCGGAAACTGCTGGCTGCAGATCCGCCCCGGGGTGGTTTGTTTATCTGCGGTCATTCGCACATTTTAAAAGTTATGTACGACCACAACGGTGGATTCCTGCACCTGAATCCGGGCGCTTGTGGCAACGAAGGCTGGCACAAGGTGAAAACCCTGCTGCGTTTCCAGGTGACCGGCGGCCGGGTGCACGGCCTGGAGCTGATCGAAATGGGCGGCCGAACATCAACAAGGTAAATGCCGGCGATTTTGTATAAACAAAAAGCTAGTGATTGTTTCGATAAGTGCAGCGATGGAAAAAATTAATGGCGGTTTTTTCCAAAAACCAATGCACTTGTTTTGAATTGCAATTTGGTCAAAATAAAGTTATTTATTTTATTTTTTCAACTTAAATTTGTTTTTTAAAATTTTTGCAAAAAAGAAGAAAAAGTATGGCAGAAGCACGGATAACCGCCATAGGTATGGCGGTACCTGAAACGAAAATTACCAACCGTTATTTTGAAAATATAGTGGACACCACGGAAGATTGGATCGTCTCCCGAACGGGCATTCAGGAGCGCTATCACGCGCGGCCCGATGAATTTTCCAGTGATTTGGCCGTGCGTGCCGTGGAAGACATGATCAGACGGTACGGGGTTTCCGTTCGCGATGTCGACCTGGTGATTGTCTCCACCGTCACACCGGATCAACCCATGCCTTCGGTCGCCTGCCGCCTGCAGCACCGATTGAACATGGGACCGGCCGGCGCCTTCGATGTATATGCCGCTTGTGCCGGTATGATGTACGCCATCAACATCGCCAAGGGAATGATCGCCGCCGGCTCGCACCAAAAAGTGCTGGTGGTGGGCAGCGAAACCCTGTCCAAGGTAACCGACTTTACCGACCGAACCTCCTGTGTTCTGTTTGGCGATGGCGCCGGCGCCATGCTCTTCGAAGCCGCCGAAAAAGGCAACGTGGGCAAAGGCATTACCGGCGCCGACGGATCGGGCGGCGCTGATTTGTATATTTCCGGTTACGCCGACGACATTGACGGACACCCGGTGGTGCACAACCGAAAAATTGTGCAAAACGGCCGAAAGGTTTTCAAATGGGCGGTGAACACCATGTCGGAAATGTTCGAAAAACTGCTCGTGCTCAACGATATGAAAAAGGAAGACCTCTCCTGGTTCGTTCCGCACAGCGCCAACATGCGCATTCTGGAGGCGATATGCGCTGAAACAGGTTTCCCGATGGAGCGCACCCTGGAAAGCCTGGTGAACTTCGGCAACACCTCCTCCGCGAGCATTCCACTGGCCATCTGCCAGGCGCTGGATCAATCGCGGATCAAATCGGGGGACACCTTGCTACTGCTGGGCTTCGGTGGCGGACTCACCTATTCCGGTACCCTGATCCGCTGGATGTAACCCCATTGCATTTTTTATGGGTTGTATAGTGCGTTTACACACGACCGTTGTCTTTTTCAATGGCCAGACGTGCTTTTTTACTGCTTAAATATTGACTTTTATCAAAAAAGCAATGAATTTCGTCACCATGGGCGCTGATTTTCGCAATGGCAGATGAGGGTTCGGCATGGATACCTTTGTGCAGGTTTTAAACATTCCCGATCGTTCACCAAAATTAAACAGTACCATGAAAGTAGAACAATTGTATACAGGCTGTCTGGCTGAAGCGGCCTATTATATCGAAAGCAACGGAGAGGCGGCCATTATTGATCCGTTGCGGGAAACCGCTCCTTATGTGGCGCGTGCACAGAAAGACGGGGCAAAGATTAAATACGTTTTGGAGACCCACTTCCATGCAGACTTTGTGAGCGGGCACATCGACCTGGCGAAAAAAACCGGCGCTACCATCGTTTTCGGGCCCACGGCGCAGCCCAACTTCCCGGCGTACGTGGCCAAGGACGGCGAGGAGATGAAAGTGGGCAACGTAACCATCAAAGTACTCCATACCCCCGGGCATACCATGGAAAGTTCAACCTTCCTGCTGAAGGATGAAAACGGAAAAGATTACGCCATTTTCACCGGCGACACCTTGTTTATCGGCGATGTTGGCCGGCCGGACCTGGCGGTCAAGACCGACCTAACGCGTGAAGACCTGGCCGGTCACCTGTTTGACTCCCTGCGCACCAAGATCATGACCCTCGCCGACGAAGTGATCGTTTACCCCGGACACGGCGCCGGCTCTGCCTGCGGCAAAAAAATGGCTAAAGAAACCGAGTCGACGGTTGGCCTGCAAAAACAGCTCAACTACGCGCTGCGCGCCGATATGACCCGCGACGAATTCATCCGGGAAGTAACCGAAGGGCTCGTTGATCCGCCCCAGTATTTCCCCAAAAATGCGGTCATGAACAAAATGGGCTACGACAGCTTCGATGAAGTGCTCGAACGCGGGGTTGTTCCCCTCAGTGTGGATGCTTTTGTCTCCACCGTGGAGTCGAACGACGCCATGATCCTCGACACCCGACACGAAAGCGAATTTGTGAAAGGATTCATCCCCGGCTCCATTTTTATCGGGCTCGACGGCCAGTTCGCCTCCTGGGTAGGCACCCTCATCACCGATCTGAAGCAGCCGCTGGTGCTGGTGACCGACCCGGGTCGCGAGGAAGAAGCCGTAACGCGCCTGTCGCGGGTGGGGTACGATTACACCCTCGGATACCTGGAGGGCGGCTTTAACGCCTGGAAAGCGGCGGGCAAAGACGTGGACACCATCCCGTCCATCAACGCCGACGCGTTTGCCGAAGCCCAACGCACAGGCAAAGAAACAGTGCTTGACGTGCGACGCAACAGCGAGTACAACACCGAACACGTGGTGGGCGCCCAAAACTTTCCGCTCGACTTCATCAACCGCAACATGACCGAAGTAGACCGCGACCGCCCTTACCTGCTCCATTGCGCAGGCGGTTACCGTTCCGTTATTGCCGCCTCCATACTCAAGGCCCGCGGCTTCGACCGGCTGGTGAACGTGGCAGGTGGCTTCAAGGCCATCAAGGAAAGCGGCAAAGTGCCCATGACAGAATACGCTGAGCAGGTCACGGAATTGTAAACGAACCTGTATTGTCTCCCCATGCGCAAAACGGCTTCTTCCAACCCGGAAGGGGCCGTTTTTTGTGTGTCGGCCCGCGTTAATCATTTGTCAACACGTCGCACCCGCCCTCCGGCAAATGGTTAAACATCTACCTTTGCACCGTGTTTTAATGAACAAACAATCCAATCAATAACATTACACAACATACCCATCATGGAAAAGAACAAACAAATTCGGATTGCACTGGTTGCCCTGCTGGCGCTGATGGCTGTCGGCTTTGCAGTCACCGGGTCTATGAACGGCTGGTTTGGTCAGTCGGAAGGCGAAAAAATCCGCAGCGCCGCCTCTACACTGGACGGCGCCAATGCCCTGGCAGACGCCAATCGCAGCGTGACCGTTGGTCAAAGCGATAATATGCCCGGCGCAAACGTGAATGCCCTGCCCATCCCCTCCGGCCCGACCACGACCATCCAGTACGAAAAAGATCGCTACGATTTCGGCACAGTTAAAGAGGGTGAAGTGGTTAAATACGCCTTTAAGTTCACCAATACCGGCAAAGAACCTCTGCTCATCAGCAATGCCAAGGGTTCTTGCGGCTGCACGGTGCCCACCTGGCCCAAAGAACCGGTTGCGCCCGGTGCCTCCGGCGAACTCGTCGTCGAATTCAACACCAAAGGCAAACCCGGCAGACAGTCCAAACGCGTCACCGTGACCGCCAACACGGTACCTACCGAAACCTTTATCGAAGTCGCCGGCGAGGTGATCGGCAAGGAACAACCTGCGGCCAAAGGAAACTGATTCGAGTGTCGATTGTCGAATGTCGAGTGTCGAGTGTCTTGTACTCCTGGCTTCTATGGGTAATCAAGCGTACATGCCACTCGACATTCGACACTCGACATTCGTCATTCGCCATTCGTCCGCTGCCAGGGTTTAATGACCAACCGCAGGCTTTGGTCGTAGGTGATGTAGTTCCATAGCCAGTTGATAAAAATGAACACCTTGTTTTTGGCGCCGAGGATGGCAAACAGGTGTATAAACAACCAGACAAACCAGGCGAATGCGCCCTGGAAGCGCCAGAAAGGCAAGTCTACCACGGCCCGGTTTCGCCCGATGGTGGCCATGGCGCCCAGGTCCCGATAGGCAAACGCGCGCGCTTTCCCGCCTTTTTCCCAAGCAACCAGGTTCCGGGCCAGTTGTTTGGCCTGCTGGATGGCTACCTGGGCCACCTGCGGGTGTCCTTTTCCTTCGTATGCGTTTTGCACAAGCGCAAGATCGCCGAGCACGAACAGATTGGCATACCCGGGTACCCGGTTGCATTCATCCGTGTACAACCGCCCGCCCCGGGCATAGGCCTGGTCGGGTAAACCCGGAATGGCGTTGCCGGCCACCCCTGCCGCCCAGATCACTTTGTTGCTGCGGAGGGTTTTGCCGTCGGATAGCCGGACGGTCTGCCCGTCGTAGTCAGTTACAAATGTCTCCAGCTGCAGTTCCACACCCAAATCAAGCAGGTACTTTTCCGCTTTGGCCGACGCCTGCGGGCTCATGCTGCTGAGCAGCCTGTTTTCGCCGTGAATGAGGTGTATATTGATTTCCTCCCGATTGAGGTCGGCATAATCCTTGCCGATGATGTGTTTTTTCATTTCGGCCAGCGCACCGGCGATCTCCACCCCGGTAGCACCGCCACCCACCACCACGATGTCGAGCAGGGGCTGGCGTTCTTCGTAGCCCTGCGCCGCTACGGCACGCTCGTAATCCTCAAAAATATTGTTGCGAATGTACAGCGCTTCACTGACCGACTTCATGGGTATGGCGTGCGCCCGAATGCGGGCGTTGCCGTACCAGTTGGTATCGGTACCGGTGGCCAGCACCAGATAGTCGTATTCCAACTCACCTATATTGGTGTATATCATCTGCTGATCTGGGTCAATGCGCTCCACCGTTGCCAGCCGGAAGGAAATATTTCGGCTGTTCTGAAACAACTTCCGGAAGGGAAAAACAATGCTCGAGGGCTCCAGGCCGGCCATGGCAACCTGGTAAAAAAGCGGCTGGAACTGGTGGAAATTATTCTTGTCGATCAGGACGATCTGAAATTCCCGGCGTTTCGACAACACGCGGGCCAGGGTGATGCCTGCAAATCCGCCGCCGACAACGACAACCCGTTTTTGATTGGTTCTGGCAATGTTGAAAGGCATATCGGGCTTTATTAAGACGTTTGAACAATAAGTGTAATAATCAAACGCACCCGATATGCCTTTGTTTACTTACTTTCAATTATTTTTGAAAATAATGAAAGTTTTTTTGGCCCACTACTTCCCGCCACCCAGGAACACCTGAATGCCGAAGTTCAGGCCGAAGTTGTTGATGGCGTTGTCTACGTCGCTGTACTTCCGGCTGTCATAGCCCAAAAGGCCTTCGAGTGCGACGTGTTCGTTGAAGAAAATATCGGCCCCCAGCCCCAGTCCCCAGGTAACAAAGGAATCGCTGTTATCAAAAAATCCGAAAAACTCGTCAATATCGGCGCTGCCCAACCCGATCCGTCCTTGCCCAAAAAATGCTGTATTTCCGGCATTGGCGAAGTAATAACGCGCAAAGGGTTGAAAGGCGAAACGGAATCCTTCGGCGTCTCCGCTCACAGAGACAATCTCCAGTTGAAGACCCAGTGCAAGGTTGTCCCGGATGAAATAACCACCGTTGGGCGACAATTCGAGTTGGGCGGCATTAAAATCGTCCAGGTTGGTGTTGTTAAAGCCGGCTACCCCGCCAACAAGCCAGTGGCCCCTTTCGGTTTGGGCCTGCAGGGCTCCCGAAAGAGAAACGACAGCGAATATCAGTAGAAATCTGAGGGTAAACATATGAAATAAAAATTTAATTGTGAATGATGGTTTGATCGGATAAATGTAAGGTGCTTTTTGAAATTCAAATTTTCATCCGCGTATAAAAACCAGGGAAAATGTTATCCTTTCCCATGTTGATCGCCCAGCCGGTACAAGCTGAAGAGCGTGAAGGCGATCATCAGCCCCGGGAAAATGGAAACCCACCAGTCTGTCGGGTATTTTCGGGCCTCGCTCAGCAGGCCACCCCAGGATAAACTGCCGTGGGCGCCGCTTGCGTAACCCAGAAAGGCCAGCGACGCTTCCAACAGTATCGCGGAGGCAACGCTAAAAGAGGCCACTACGGCCAGCACTGGCAGGGTGTTGGGCAAGGCATGGCGCCACAGCATGGGTATGGGCGAAAGCCCGGCCGCCTCTGCCGCCTGCATATACCCCAGTTCGCGGATCCGGATCAGCTCGGCCCGGAGCAATTGGGCAATGCCGGTCCAGCTCAGAAAACCGATCAGACCGATGAGTATCCACATCGATTGTCCGGCAAACAAGGATGCCAGGGCAATAATCAGCACCAGGCGGGGCACTGATTCCAGCACTTCTGCCGTGCGCATGATGGCCAGGTCGAGTGGGATGGCGACGGGCCTGGCGCCCCGGAAGAGGCGCCCGGCAAACCAACCCAGGCAACCGGAAGCTAAAGCCATCCCCAGGAGCCAGACTCCGTACTGTCCGCCCTGCACCTGAAAGGAATGTCGCCATGCGCTCATAAAAACAATGGTCATTAGGCAGTACAGGATACCTGCAACCACCCACGTGCGCGATACCCGCAGCTTGCGGTCACCCCAAAAGCCGGCCAGACTGCCCAAAATGATGCCTGTCAGCAACGAAAGGCCGGCGCCCAGCAGTCCGGTGACCAGCGCTGTGCGGGCGCCGCCAACCAGTACGGCCGCCACATCGCGTCCCCGGGCGTCGGTGCCCAGCCAATGGATGAAACGCGGCCCGTACACCGGATCGGGCGAACCCGGCGGCAACCGGCCGGCTTGCCCTAGGGTGCTCCACTCACCGGATCGAAAGGGTATTGGCGCAAAAAGACTGTATTCGTACCGGCCCGCTTTCCACGATTCCTGCATGCGAAGTGAATCCAGTGTCGGAATGCCATAAACACCCTGGGGGCCCATCAGCATCGAACGCAATGCCGGGGCATAAGCCTCCTGGTCTATTCGACAGTACAATGGCCGGTCGTTGCTCAACAGATCGCGAAACAACGCCAATGCGCCCAGCAACATCAACCAGCCCCATGCGAGCCGACGGCTATTCCCCTTCCACATGTTGTTCATTCTTTGGATAAACGATCCGGAATGTACCTGCCAATTCCAATACAGCCGCCTGGGTACGTGCAAAACCCAGCAAAAAACCACCGCCCCCGGCACCGCATAATTTTAAAGAAAAATTTTCCTCCGTTAAAGTTTTCTTCCAAATGTTTTCAACATTATCCGGAATGGCATATCTCATCAAACTAAACTGGATTTCGGAAATGCGCTTCACCGCCGGCCAGAACAGGTCGTTGTCCGCCTGCATCCAGGCATCCAGGGCGCGATTGTTTTCCGGCATCCATGCTGTTTCCAGGGTATGGCGGAAGTTTTGTTGTGTGCTCAATTCCAGAAAACGAGCGACCAGCGGGGCCGTTTTTCGGGGTGTACCGGTATCCAGCAGGAAAACGAGGGGTGGGGTAGTGGACCAACGATCGGACGGGTTGGCGGTGACCACCTTTTGTTGTTGGATCAACAAGGGGGTATTCAGGTAGCTGGTCAGCGGATCAAGTCCGGAGCTTTGTCCGTGAAAATGGCTTTCCATTTTTCCCAGCAGTGTGCGCAACGCTGTCGGATCGTCTGTCTTTTGGCGGGCGAACCGATCGTACACACCGGCAATGAGCGCGCCGGAGCTGCCCAGTCCATATCCCAAGGGAATATTGGATTGAAAGCGAAGGCCTTTCCGGACCGCTTGCTCAAAAGATTCGCTGTCTATCTCCGGGATTTCACGGAGTCCGTCACTTTGGGCAAGGGCCAGCAGCTCGTCGCCAAAAGGCAGCGAATCGTCGTACAGCCACCGCCCGCAGAAAGCCGGAACCGGCACGGCCAGCGCGGGTGCGCCGAGCAGCAGCACGTACTCTCCCAACAGCAGCATTTTACCTGGATAATATCGCATGGCCGACAAAGGTAACACACCGCAACAATCCGTACCTTCGCGGTGTTTTGCGAACGTCAATCAGAAGGAGAAACAACATTTATGAACGCATTTACACACCCCGATCGTTTTGATCGCCGTCACATCGGCCCCAATGCCCCCGAAACCCAAACCATGCTGGAGGCCATCGGCGTGGTTTCGCTGGATGAACTAATCGATCAGACGGTTCCCGACAGCATCCGCCTGCAAAAACCGTTGCAGCTGCCTGCCGCCCAATCTGAATTTGAATATCTCCAGGAACTCAAACAACTCGCCTTGCAAAACAAGGTGATGCGCAACTACATCGGCCTGGGCTACCACGGTACGATCACGCCCTCGGTTATTGCCCGCAACCTTTTCCAGAACCCGGGTTGGTACACCCAATACACGCCGTACCAGGCGGAGATCGCGCAGGGTCGTCTGGAGAGCCTGTTGAATTTTCAAACGATGATCAGCGACCTGACCGGGTTGCCGATCGCCAACGCGAGTCTGCTCGACGAAGGAACAGCGGCTGCCGAAGCCATGCACATGTTTTACGCCGAGAAAAACAAACGCGCCGCTGAAGGCGATGAGGCCAACGTGTTTTTCATCGACGAGCAGGTGCTTCCGCAGACCATCGACGTGCTGCGCACCCGGGCGCTGCCCCAGGGCATTCATCTGGAGGTCGGCAACTGGCGTGAATACGCGTTCACCGACAAGACCTTCGCAGTACTGCTTCAGTACCCCAACCGACAGGGACGCATAGAGGACTACCGTGCATTCGCCGAAAAAGCAAAGGCCAATGGCGCATTTGTGGTGGTCGCGGCCGATCTGCTGGGCCTGGCACTGCTCAAGGCGCCCGGCGAATGGGGCGCCGACTGTGCCGTGGGGAACACCCAGCGGTTCGGTGTGCCAATGGGTTACGGAGGCCCGCATGCCGCCTATTTCGCTACCACGGAAGAATTCAAACGCCAGATTCCCGGCCGCATCATCGGGGTATCGGTGGACAAACATGGGCAGCGGGCGCTGCGCATGGCATTGCAAACCCGGGAGCAGCACATCCGACGCGAGAAAGCAACGTCCAATATCTGCACGGCCCAGGCCCTTTTGGCGAATATGGCTGCCATGTACGCCGTTTACCACGGCCCGGAAGGCATTCGCCGCATCGCCGGCCGGGTTCATGCCATGGCTTCCGCGCTTTCCGCAGCACTGGCAAAAGCCGGGATTGTGCAAGCCAACGACGCTTTTTTCGATACGCTTCGCCTGGTTTTGGATGCCGATGCGCGCGAGGCCCTTCGCCTGCGCGCCGAAGCGTCCGGGTTCAACTTTTTTTATGATGACCACGGCGTGCAGATCAGCCTCGATGAAACGACCACAGAAACCGATCTCCGGGAAATAGCAGCCCTGTTCGGCGCAGTATACGTTGCGGAAGCAAACGTCCACATTCCCGCGGTGTTGAAACGGGACACCCCTTTTCTTACCCACCCGGTGTTCAACCGTTACCACACGGAATCCGACATGATGCGCTACATGAAGCGCCTGGAGAACAAGGATTTGTCGCTGATGCACTCCATGATCTCGCTCGGCTCCTGCACGATGAAACTCAATGCCGCCACCGAGTTGATTCCCGTCAGTTGGGAAAACTGGGCCAACATGCACCCGTTTATGCCGGCAACCCAAACCAGGGGGTATGCTCGTATGATTAGCGATCTGGAGCAGTACCTGTGTGAAATTACGGGCTTCGACGCCTGTTCCCTGCAACCCAACTCCGGCGCCCAGGGCGAGTACGCCGGCCTGATGATCATCCGCGCCTACCACGAGGCGCACGGCAACCACCACCGCACAGTAGCGCTGATTCCTTCCTCGGCCCACGGTACCAACCCGGCAAGCGCCGTTATGGCCGGCATGCAGGTTGTGGTGGTCGGTTGCGATGAGCGCGGCAACATCGACCTGGCCGACCTGAAAAGCAAAGCCCAACAATACGGAGATAAGTTGTCGTGTCTCATGGTTACCTACCCGAGCACCCACGGCGTGTTTGAGACGGCCATCAAAGAGATCTGCGACACCATCCACCAATACGGTGGCAAAGTGTACATGGACGGCGCCAACATGAACGCGCAGGTAGGCCTCACCAGCCCGGCAGCCATCGGCGCCGACGTATGCCACCTCAACCTGCACAAGACATTCGCCATTCCACATGGCGGCGGCGGCCCCGGCATGGGGCCCATCTGCTGCAACAACAGCCTGGCCCCCTACCTGCCCAAGCACCCGCTGGTGGAAACCGGCGGCAAGGAAGGCGTCACCGCCGTCAGCGCGGCGCCCTGGGGCAGCGCGTCTATCCTGCTGATCTCCTACGCCTACATCCGGATGCTGGGCGCAGAAGGGCTAACCGACGCAACCTGTTTCGCCATTCTAAACGCCAATTACATCAAATCGCGGATAGAAAAGGCCTTCCCGATCCTGTACCTTGGGGAATACGGGCGCTCGGCCCATGAACTGATCGTGGACCTGCGTCCGCTCAAACAATGGGTAAGCGCCGAAGATGTCGCCAAAAGGCTCATGGACTACGGGTTCCATGCACCCACCCTGTCTTTCCCGGTAGCCGGAACCATCATGATCGAACCGACCGAGAGTGAAAGCAAGGCCGAACTGGATCGCTTCTGTGAAGCCCTGCTGGCCATCCGCCAGGAGATTTATGAACTGGAAACCGGTGAGTATCCGCTGGAAGACAACGTGCTGCACAATGCCCCGCATACCGTCGATGTACTCACCGCCGACAACTGGCGCCACGCTTATTCCCGGGAAAAAGCGGCCTGGCCGTTGCCCTACCTGCGCGAAGGATTCAAGTTCTGGCCAACGGTTGGACGCATCGACCAGGCTTATGGCGACCGAAACCTGGTGTGTACCTGCCCGCCTGTGGAAGCCTACGCCGAGGAACACACGACGGCCTGACCATTTTTCTTTGGGCATGGCAAGCCGAATTGTTAATTCTGCACAAATGCCTGAAATTTTACAATTGCAGATAATTCGATTGTTACCAATCGATTAGTAAGCTTTTTCGGTGTTTTTACAAGACAGATTTGAAAAGAAGGGAGTATATTTGCAAACAAATATACTCCCCTTCGTTTATTAGGTTAACGGTCTCCGACAGGGGAACTGCCTAATCGTCAAAAATCTCACCGAAATGAAAATTGTCAACCATCGCATCCGATCTGTTTGGGTTCCGGTATTGTCCCTGATGTTGTCTTGCGGACAAGCACAGGCCCAGCCTGCCTCCAAAGCCATTGCATTGACGCCGGCCATGGTTACCCAGCTCACGGGTGGCACGCAAAATGCTGATGCCCTGGTCGACGGGGACGTCACTACCCCGTGGTTCCCGGGCTGGAAAGCGGCCGATTACCCCGCACGTTGCCGCATTGACCTGGGCAAGTCCTATTTCGTGGACTCCATTCGGGTTTACGACGCTTTTAGCTCCCCCGATTTTTACGTATTTTACGCAAACGACCTTCATGAAGAACCAAAGTTTGCCCACCGGACTGTGCTGAACGCGTTCCAGACCTGGCGCCCCATTCCCATCAAACAGGAGTTGCGATACCTTTATCTGACCTTGGTGCAGCCTTATGGTGACCGACAGATCACAGAGGTTGTCGTGCTGGAAGGGGATACCACCAGTGTGCCGGTGGATCCGCCTGATACCGTGCGCGTTCGGGGCGAAGCAGACAAGATAAACCTCTGTGGTTTTCACTGGGTACCATTGGACAAACTCCAGCCGTTTAAAATGTTGCGGCTCTACATATCCGGCGGATGGTTGTGGCGACCCGATGGACTTTTTGTGGAACCGTTGTACCAGGCCGGACCCATGATACCCGGCTATGACTCTTACTTCGCTTCCGCCAAGGATCAGGATCTGGTTATACTGCCCGCCATTCACCAGACACCCGACTGGTACGCCGGTGTCAGCCAGGGCATTGGATCCAATGACTATCCGCCCATTAAGCCGGGGCTTTCGCGGACCAACCCGGCTTCTTATAAGGACTACGCCGAGTTCTGGTGGCAGTTCACGGCCCGGTACGGCAGGGTGTCGCACCCGATCAGCCGCCTGCGGGTGGATTCTACGCCGCGGTGGACGAACGACCCGCCCAACGTGCCCAAGACCGGCCTCGACCTGATCAAGTTTGTGGAAGTGTGGAACGAGCCCGACAAATGGTGGAAACTCGGCGGCCCGGAGGCCGACATCTACATGCAGCCCGAAGAATACGCGGCCATGTTGTCCATCTGCTACGACTCCATCAAGGCGGCCGACCCCAGCATGGTGGTTGTCATGTCGGGCCTTTCCGGACACGATCTGCCCTACCTGGAACGTATGGACCAATGGTTTAAAGCCAACCGGGCCGACCAGCTCTTTGCAGCCGACGTCATCAACACACACCACTACAGCAACATCGGCAACCTCCCCAACCGGTGGCCTCCCAGCTGGCAGGACAACGGCGCGATTTGCCCGGAGGCCGATCTCGCTTTTCCGCTCATTGCCGGGGTGGTTCAGTTTGCCAAAGCCCGCAACAAACAGATATGGGTAACTGAATTCGGTTCCGACACGCGTCCGCCTTCCTGGATGTATTCTCCTCCTCGCGGCGGATTCAGCTCCGAAGAACTGCAAGCCCAATGGCTCGCCCGCGACTATCTGGAGTACATACGCTACGGCGTGGACAACCTGTTCATGTTCAACGCCATTGACGAAGAAGGTGCTCCCAGCGGTGGATTATACCAGAGCAGCGGCATGATGTATGGTTATGGTCATCCGGTACCCTTTTCACCCAAACCATCCTACATCACCCTGACCGATCTGATCGAAGCCCTTTCGGAAACGCAATACGAAGCCGACAAGTCGATGACCAGCCCCAACGTGCGCGTCATGTCTTTCCGCAAAAAAGACGGCAAAGAACGGCTGGTGTACTGGTCGCCTACCATGACTGGCGCCACGGTGAATTTCACCCTTCCGGGTGTGCCCATGCTGACCGCCACGGAATGGCCGCAGATTCACGATGTGAACTAGCCGTTTGTCCTCCTAAACCCAGCTCCGGTAATAGTTGGGCTCTTCCACCGCCACGGCGTGCTCGGTCATCAGCAGTGGCCTGAACGTGTCTACCATGACCGCGAGTTCGTGTGTTTCTTTGGCGCCAATGCTTTTTTCTACTGTTCCGGGGTGCGGACCGTGGGGTATGCCTCCGGGGTGCAGGGTGATCATGCCTTTTTCGACGTGCTTTCGACTCATAAAGTCGCCGTCGACGTAATACAGCACCTCGTCCGAGTCGATGTTGGAGTGGTTGTACGGAGCTGGAATCGCCAGCGGGTGGTAGTCGAACAGCCGGGGCACAAAAGAACAGATCACGAAATTGCGCCCGTCGAAAGTCTGGTGAATGGGCGGCGGCATGTGAACGCGACCGGTGATGGGTTCAAAATTGTGGATCGAAAAGGCATAAGGGTATACGTATCCGTCCCAGCCGATCACATCAAACGGGTGGTTCATGTACTGGTACGGATAGATCATGTCCTGCTTTTTGATGTAAAACAGGAACTCGCCCTTTTCGTCGCGGGTCTCCAGGCGGTTGGGCTTGCGGATGTCGCGTTCGCAGAAAGGGGAGTGTTCCAGCAACTGTCCAAATTCGTTCCGATAGCGTTTGGGTGTGGTGATGGGCCCGTAACTCTCCACGATAAACAGGCGGTTGTCGGGCGTGTTGAAATGCAACTGGTAGGTGGTGCCTCGGGGCACGACAACGTAGTCGCCGTATTCAAAATCAAGCGCTCCGTACATGGTGTGCAGGGCGCCCGAGCCCTGGTGGATGAAGATGACTTCGTCGGCGTCGGCGTTTTTGAAGAAATACTCCGTCATGCTTTTGCGCGGCGCGGCCAGGATGATCTGGCAATCGTTGTTGACGAGCACAGGTTTGCGCGACTGGAGGTAGTCGTCTTCCGCCGCCACGTTGAACCCTTTGAGACAGCGGTGCTTGAGCTGTTTGTCGTGAACCGTTTTGGCGGCTACGCTGTAAGGCTCGCCGACCTGGATGATCTGGGTTGGTGCATTGCAGTGGTAAAGCAGTGCATAGTTATCGCTGAATCCTTCGGTGCTGAAGAGCTCCTCGTGGTAAAGGGCGCCGTCGGGCTTGCGAAACTGGGTATGTCGTTTGGGCGGAAGCTGGCCGAGGTGGTGGTAATGCATGGCAGACGTTTTAAGGCTATAAAGGTACGGCAATCACTTTGCTTTCCACAACAGGCTGCTGTCTCCGTAGCTCAGGAATCGATATTCGTGTGCGAGTGCGTGCTCGTACACGCGACGCCAGTCCGGCCCGATGAAGGCGGCAACCAGCAGGAGCAACGTGCTTTGCGGCTGGTGAAAATTGGTGAACAACCCCTCTGCCAGCCGAAACCGGTACCCCGGTGCAATGAGCAGGTGGGTGCGGGCCAGCAGTCGGGTGCGGCCCTCCTTTTCCAGTGCGTCCGCCAATGCGTGCAAGGCCTGCGCTGTCGGTATGTCCGACGGTTGGTCGTAAGGTTCAAACTGCCCGACTTCCCATACGTCGTCCCCGGCCACAGGCGTTGCACGCATCGCCTGCACGCCCAGCCAATACAGGGATTCGAGTGTGCGCAGGGAGGTGGTTCCGACGGCCACCACCGGTTGAGGCAAGTGGGCGGCCAGTTCGCGGAGGAGCGAAACGCGCACGTCGATGAACTCGCCGTGCATGGCGTGGCCGGCCATCGTGGCGGCCTGCACGGGCTTGAACGTGCCGGCGCCCACGTGCAGGGTGACCTCGGCGGTGCGTATGCCTTTTCGGGCAATGCCGGACAGCACTGCTTCCGTGAAATGTAGCCCGGCGGTAGGGGCCGCCACCGAGCCGTGGTGCTGCGCGTACACCGTTTGGTAGCGTTCTGCGTCGGCGGCTTCTGCTTTGCGGCGGATGTAGGGGGGCAGCGGGATCTCGCCGGCCTCGTGCAGCACCTCGGCAAAAGGGGTGTTTTCGGGCGTCCAGTCCAGCCGGACCACGTAATGGTCGCCGGACTTGTCCATCAGCCGGGCCTGGAGGCGAAACGGACTGTTTTCGCGCTCGTGCACCAGCATTTCATCGGGCTTCCACTTGCGGGCCTTCCCGATGAAACAGTTGATCGTGAGCGTGCCGGTGCGGGCCATGGCGCGGGCCTGGTCGAGGGCGTCGGCCGGTTCGAGATAAAACAGTTCAACCGGAGCGCCGGCCCGGGTGGTAAACAGCAGTCGGGCTTCCACCACCCGGGTGTTGTTGACGACCAGCATCGTTTCGGCGGGCAGGTGGCTTTCCGCATGCCGAAAAACGTCGTCGGCGATGCGCCCGTCGCGGTAAACGAGCAATTTGGCGTCGTCACGCCGGGCCGATGGGTGCAAGGCGATGCGGTCATCGGGCAGGGGGTAAGTGTAATCCTGAATGCTGAGGTGTCGGGGCATGGCGATGCATACAAATTTAATGCTGCAGCGTTTGGCTGTGACGCGTTAACAGATTTATTTTCCAACATTTGCCTTTTCGTTGTTCAACACCTTGCAGACAGGCATGAAAAACATTCCGGCTTTCCGTTTTCGGTACTTTTTTTCGACACTGGCCTTGTTGCTTTGGGCTAATGCCGGCTTTGCCCAGAAAAACGCAACCCTGCGCTCCGATCACCAGGCGCGTTTTGAGGCCATGGTGCAGGCAGACACCGCAAAATTAACGGCGTACCTCGATCCGCGCCTGCGTTACATACATTCAAACGGATTGGTTGAAAATTTGAAAACGCATGTTCAAACGGTTTCCAGTCGGAAAATCGTATATGAACGTTTTGAAGAAGCGATCGAGCCGGAGTGGTTTGTCTGGGGGAAAACAGCCGTGGTGCAGGGCAGGGTAGGGGTTGGCGGGCTGTACGAGGGCACGCCTTTTCAGGTGTCCCTTTGGTACACGGCTGTTTACCGGAAGAAGGCTGGCAAGTGGCGTTTGGTTTCCTGGCAATCTACGAAGGCGACTTAAAGGCCATCCATCCGTAGGGATACTCGCCGGGTCCGATTTCCCGGAGTGCAGTCAGGTGCTGCAGGGTGCGTTGTCGGAAGTATCCTGGATGGGGACTGTACAACACCGGATGGCCTTTGGCGAGCAGGGGTTCGTACAGGTTTTTGAACCGGGTAAAATGCAGGCTGATCTCTTTGCCGTTGCGCATGTTCACGAAGGTGCAGGTGCTGCGGCTGACGCTCGCGGCCGTTTCTGTTTTGGCGGTCAGCCAGGCATCTCCGAGCGCTACGCTGTCGCGGTAGAGCCGGCGGATTTGCACCAGCGGGTCGCCGTTGGGGTGGGTGATCACTTCATACGACACGTCGGGCGGCGGCGGGGTGTCCACCGATGCTGCCGTTTGTTGAAGGTCAACCGGCGTCGCGCCGCCAATGAAGGCTGCGCGCGCCTGCCAGGCCTGCGGATAATCGCCGGGCCTGGGCGCCGGGGGGGATTCTTCTTCGTGCAGGTTGCCGGAATGCCACCGCTCCAGGGCGGCCTCGGTGGCCCAGTGGGTACTTTTCCAGATGAGGTGGCGGAAGGCCGACTCCAGCAACTGCAGGTGGGCCAGGGGGCCGCGGGCGATGAGCACGGGTTCCTCGGGCAGGAGCACGCTTCCTTCCGGCGCGGCAATGATGTCGACCCGGAGCCGGAGTCGCTGCAGAAAATTGAGAAAACTCTCGTTGAACACGCAGCGGCCCATGTGGTCTGTGGTTTGGCCGAGGCGTTTGATGATGTCCGGCGTAAATCGAAAGCGGCGAATCTGGTTGGCCAGCAACTCGGCGCCACAGGCGATCGAGAAGGGGCCGTTATGGTCGTAGGTGACGTGTACGACGGCCGGGTCGAGGTATTCGCCGCGTTGCCAGGTCTCGGCCATGAGGTGGGCCGGCTGGAGGTCGGAAATCCAGTCAAAGGATTGGTTGCGCATCATTGGGTGTTCAAGGTTTCTTGTTCCAGGCTTACGAAGCCTTCATAAACGAACCGGGCCGGGCCACAAAGCCAGACGTTGGTGAAATGACCGTCGGCATGGGCGGTATAACGCACTTTCAGGACGCCGCCGCGGGCGCGCACGGTGGTTTCGTGCAGCCCTGCGGGCTTGCGTGCCTCGCGGTGGTGGGCCAGGGCGGCAGCGGTGACGCCCGTGCCGCAGGCCAGCGTTTCATCTTCCACGCCTCGCTCATAGGTTCGCACCAACAGAGCGTCGCCCAGGTCCTGCACAAAATTGACGTTGATGCCGGTGGTGCGATAGCGTTCATTGAAACGGATGGCGGCGCCCTCTTCGCGGACGTCGATCTTATCCACCATGCTTCGAAAAACCACATAGTGCGGCGATCCGGTGTTGAGGACACAGGCATTCTGGTCGAAATCCATGTCGCGCACATCGCCCATATGCAGTTCCACCCACTGCCCGTCCGGCGCCACCACCGCTTCATGTTCGCCATCGATGGCCCAAAAGCGGCACTTTTCCCGGATGATGCCGAGCTTCTGGGCGAATGCCGCGATGCAGCGCCCGCCGTTTCCGCACAGGGAACTTTCGCGCCCGTCGGCGTTGAAGTAGACCATCTCAAAGTCAAATCCCGGTTTTTGTTGCAGGAGGATCAACCCGTCGGCCCCGATGCCAAAACGGCGCTCGCACAGCCGGGCGATCAGCCCGGTGTGGTCTTTGGCCAACGGGTGTGCCGTTCTTTGATCCACCAGGATAAAATCGTTGCCGGCGCCGTGGTATTTGTAAAACCGCATGCCTGTCGTTGATTGTTTTGTGCAAATATGCGCAAATAACGTGTTAGCTGTATGTATAGACATAAACATTTCCGGTGTATATTTGTCTGCATAGAATAATCCACCATCCTCCTGCGTTTTTTGTTCCTACCTGAAGATGTCCACATTCTTATGAAGAAGTACACGCCGTTGCTCTTTGTCTCCCTGTTCAGCGCTTTTTTCGCCGTCTCTGTTTACCGGTATTTCGAACCGGAGCGGCACATCATCTGGAACGATTCGGACGGTGAGGTGCGTTATGCCGGTTTGGTAGACAAGTTGTTCGATGCGCGCAACAACAGCCTGTTTCACTCCGCTGCGCCCACCGAGTTCATCACGGCTGCCGAGATCGCCACGCCGGCGGTGGTCAACATTCGCGCCCTGATCGAAGTAGGGGGCGGCATGTGGCGCGGGGGCACCCTGAGCGGCTCCTCGGGATCGGGGGTCATCATGTCGCCCGACGGCTACGTGGTGACCAACCACCATGTGGTGGAAAACAGCACCGACATCCGGGTGACCATGGCCGATAAACGGGAGTATAAAGCCGTGATCGTGGGCGCCGACCCGTCGACCGACATAGCGCTCATCAAGATTGAGGAAACCGATCTGCCGTTTCTGGTTTTTGGCAACAGCGACTCCGTGCGCATCGGCGAGTGGGTGCTGGCGGTCGGCAATCCGTTCAACCTGGAGAGCACGGTGACGGCGGGCATCATCAGCGCCAAAGGCCGCAACATCAACATCCTGGGCGGGGGCTCGAGCATTGAGTCGTTCATCCAGACCGACGCGGCGGTGAACCCCGGCAACAGCGGCGGCGCGCTGGTGAACACCGTCGGCGAGCTGATCGGCATCAACACGGCCATCATCACCGAATCGGGCAACTACGAAGGTTATTCTTTTGCGGTGCCGGCCAACCTGGTGCAGAAGGTGATCCGCGACCTGCGCGAGTTCGGCGTGGTGCAACGCGCCTTCCTGGGCATCAACATTGAAGACCTGGACAGTGAGCGGGCCCGTGCCGTCGGGTTGCCCAATGCCGAAGGTGTGTACGTCACCCGCGTGCAACCCGGCAGCGCTGCAGAGCAGGCCGGACTGCGCAGCGGCGACGTGATCACCGGCCTGAACTACGTGCAGATCCGCAGAACACCGGAACTGCAGGAGTACGTCGGGCGTTTCAGCCCGGGCGATCAGGTGACGGTGGAGTACGTGCGCGCGGGCCAACGCTTCCGCAGCCGGGTAACCCTGAAAAACGTGGAAACCGAATACGAACGCGTGGCGCAGCGCAAATACCGGGGTGATGAACTGGACGCTTCCCTGGGGCTGACCCTCCGAAACCTGTCGGATGATGAATCCGACGAGCACCGCCTCAGCGGCGCCGTCGTCTCCAGCGTGCGCCGCGGCAGCGTGGTGTACGAAACCAATGTGCAACCCGGATTTGTGATCACCAGCGTAAACGGAAACCGCATCCAAAGTATGGGCGAAGCGATTGAGGCCATCAAAAATGCTTACAGCAACATTTCGCTGGACGGGTACTACATGGGCGAACCAGATTTGTATTCGTACCGGTTTCGGAAGTAAACCAACCCGGCCCTAATTCGTCTTCTTAGCCTTCTCCTTCTCTATCTGCAGCCTGACCTGCTCCAGTTCCTTACGCGCTTTTTCCAGTTCGGCGGCGGCGGCGGCGGATTCCTTGCGCAGGTTTTCCAGCTTGTCGGCTTCGGTTTTGCTTTCGGCCCTGATTTTCAGGATTTCGTTGGTGCCGTTTTGCCGGGCCTCCTCAACGGCCTTGTTCTGTTCTTCGCGCACGGTAGCGATGGCGGCGGCGGCATCCTGTTTGGCTTTGAACAGGGCGTTGGTGGCTTCCATCTGGGCATTTTGCAGGGTGGACTGGTGCTTGCGGCGCGCTTCTTCTTCCTCGATTACCATGTTGCGGCGTTTGGTGTCGGCGTCCTTGCGGGCGGCAGCGATTTGCTGGGCGGTTTCCTGCTGGACGGCTTCAACCGCGGCTCTGGATTTTTTCTCTGCCTCCGCCACCTCGGCGGCGAGGGCGGTCTTGCGTTCGTTGGCCTGTCGGTCGGCGGCGGCGATTTCTTCTATCGAACGTTTTTTTGCTTCTGCAACTGCCCGGGCCGATTCCTCGCGTGCGGCCGCCATTTGCTTGCCGGCTTCTTCGCGTGCCTTGCCAACGGCCTCGGCGCTCTCGCGTTCCACCACGGCCACCTGCTCCCGCGATTTTCGGATCGCTTCGGCGCTCTCTTTGGCGGCGGCGGCGGCCTCGGCGGCGGCCTTTTCGCGGGCTGCCGACAGGTCGGCTGATATGCGCTGACGCTCCAGTGCGCCCGACTCGCGCAGGATGCGAATGCTGTCGGCCTCGGCATTTTTCAGGGCAGCGATGGTTTGCGCGCTTTGTCGACGTGCTTCCGACACCTCATCGGCCGTCTTTTGCTGGGCGCGCACGGCGGCTTCTTTGGCGGCGGCCACCTCCCGGGCGGCATTTTCGCGGGCGGCCGCAATTTCTGCAGCCGCCTTTTCGCGGCTGGCCGCCACCTCGCCAGCCGTAGCAGTGGTGGTCTCCTGCTTTTTCTTTCGGGCCGCCTCGATCTCGCGGGCGGCCTCTTCCTGGATTTTTTTGATCCGCTCGTCGGCGGTGGACTTCGACTCCGACATTTCGGCGGCGAATTTCTGTTGCGCTTCGTCGGCTTTGGCGTTGGCCTCATTCACCTTGCGCATGGCCTCCTGATGGGCCTTTTCGACCTCCTGCCGGCTGCGTTCGCGGGCGGCGAGCACGGCGTCGGCCGAGGCCTGTTTGGCCTGCTCCTCCTGGTTCCGGATCTCGGTGAGTTTCTGGGTCAATTCGTTTTGTATGCGCGCCAGTTCGGCGTCGGCCTTTTGCCGGGCCCGGACGATGGACGTGTTGATCGAGTCCTGCTGGATTTTGGCTTGCTGCTGCGACGCTTCGATGGCCCGCTGGGCTTCCTGCTGGGCCTCCTGGACGGTCATGGCGGCTTTTTGGCGGCTGTCCGCTACATCCCGGGCGATGGCGACCTTTTCGTCGGCGGCTTTTTGCTGTTCGGTTTGCACCTGTTGGCGGCTTAGCGCGACCTCTTCTGTAGCCCGTTTTTTGGCTTCGACCACTTCGATGACGCTGTTTTCTTTTTGTTTGGCCACCTGTTCGCGGATGTCGGCGATTTCGGCAGCGCTGTTTTGTTGCACCAGCGCCTTTTCTTCGGCGGCCTTCCGGCGGGTTTCCGCCAGGTCGATCGCCAACTGTTGTTTTTCCAGAACGGCGTTTTCCCGAATGCGGGCAACCTCGGCTGCTGTTTCTTCCTGAATCTTTAGGATCTGCTGGGCAGCCGTTTTTTTGTTTTTCACCACGTCTTCCACCGTCGCGTTTTGTTCTTTTTGCGCGCGTTCCCGGGCGTCCTGCACGGTTTTGGCGTTTTCAGCCCGGATGCGCTGGAGCTCCTCTTCGGCGCTGCTGCGGGCGCTGGCTATTTCATCGGCGTATTGGACCTTTGTCTGTTCCAGCTTTTCGCGGATGGAAGCCAGCTCTTTGGAGGCATTTTCCCGCGCTTTTTGCACTTCGGAAGCCGATTCGGTGCGGGCTTTTTGAATTTCCATCGCCGACTCGCGCTGCGCCTGTTCCACGTTCCGGTTGATGCGCAACACGGCGGAGTCGGCCATCATGCGGTTCTGGCTGATCATGGCCTGGGATTCGGCTTTTGCTTTTTCGATTTCCACCAGACTGGTTTTTCGGGCTTCGAGTACTTCGTTGGCGTACTCCAGCTTTTTCTGGTTGGCGGCCTCGCGGGCTGCGGCGACCTCCTGCTGCAATTGCGCCTTGATGGCGTCGGCCCTTTCTCTTTCCGTGGCAATTTCTTTGCGCAAAGACTCTTTGGTGTCTTCCAGTTGCTGGCGAAGGTTCGTTACCTCATCATCGCTCACCGGGGCGCTGCCGCGTGCCGGCGCTGCACCGCCGGAAGCGGAGGAGGCGCTCGCTGCACCCGGCTTGGTCACCACTACGGCGTCTGTATTGACCACGGCCGAAGGATCCAGAATCTGGTAAAAACAGGACACCAGGTGGCTGGTCTCGGTAACGGAGCTGCTGTTGAGCGTGAACTTGAATTTTTGCCGTTTGACAAAACTGACCAGGTTGATGGCCGCAATGGGGGAGCTGTTGAGCCATTTCATGGCATTGAGGTCCAGCTGGATGTGGTTTCTGTACGTGGGCACCGATCCGGAGCGGCCGGCCTCGCCCAGTCCGATGAATTTATAGGCGCGTTCTTCGCCCAGGGAGTTGACGAATATGACCTGGTCGTCCTGATTGAACTCAATCCCTCCCGTGGAGATCATTCGGGCAAAAATGCCCTTCTCATCGGTAAAAAATTCTATGCCGTAATTATAGTTGCTGCGGACGATGAAGTTGACGGAATTGCTGCGTACGATCTGCACGCCGGCAATTTTTTTATTCTCCCGGATGAGGGTAGAACAGTCCTGGCTAAAGGCGGAGAGGATCGGGAAACAGATGAAGCCAAAGACAACCGGACAAATGTTCAGGGCTTTAAGAAAAGGAATCATTGACAGCTTTATTGTGATTAGGGAAAAGAAAACGGTTCATTAGAGCGCAACAAGGTAATGCTTTTTCAAAAATACCGTAATCGCAGTAAGGTAAAGGGCGAAACATCCGATTTTATTTCGGGTATTGCTCAAAAATGCCATTGCAGGGTGTCGCGCAACGGCAGGTCGGCGTTATTGTGTTTGGCCCAATAGTCGCTCCGGATGCTTCGAATGAGTTCACCCTTGCTCATGAGTCGGTCGCCTTCACGCTCTTCCCAACCGGTAATGCGGTGGGGGAAGGCTGTTTCGAAGTAAATGCGCAGATTTCTTTTAAGCGACGGGTAATCAATCGTATAGGTGCTGGTAGTCGCCTCTGCGGTACGGGAGAGCACGGCGCTTTCAGCCTGTAAAAGCCGGTGTCGAAAGCGGGCAGGCAGGGTTCCGGGTATCAGCAGGTGTTTTCCTTGGGGGAGTTTTTGGGGATCGAGCCGGATCATGGCCCAAAATGCGTCTTCCGGAATGGCGTCGGGCAGGGTGCGGTCGGTGTCGCCTTCGGTTTCGAAATAGGAAAATTCGCGGAGCCGGTACCCGTTTCCCTGGCGGTTCAGTTGGGTGAACACGTGCCCGCACCAGTCCTGAACGGTTGTGCTCAGTTTGGCCATAGGGCTTCCGTCTACGGGCAAAAACACCGATTGGGTGATTGCATAATCATAAATACCGGTACGGAAACGGCGCACGGTGTTTACCTTGAGCACCGGCAGGCGATCAGCGCCGGCCGCTTCGGGGTTGTCGAGTTTGACCTGTTTGGCGGCGGAAAGGTCTTCGGTGACGGTCACCAGCACCTGTTGGGCGTCGCGCATTTCGCCGTACCGCTCTTGCTGCACCCGGTAGGTGTTCAGTTCAGCCAGCCCGTCGTACCAGTAGTGATTAAAATCGGCCGGAGGCGAAGCGTGCTGTGTGGCTTGCCCGACGGTATCGGTGCAGCCTTCCGTCAGCAGGATGAATGCGGGGATGATGAGGGAAACGGCGATGTATTTCATGGTTTGCTTTTGTACAGTTCCATCCAGACTCCGGCGTGTTCCGTACGCCTGAAGAGCCGCCATTTGTTTTGTAGTTGGCTCCTGTCTTCCCGGCCGACGTCGTTAAAAACGTTCGAAATCAGGATATATTGGTTTGTCTGCGGATTGATTTCTGCAAAAGACCGGCTGTCGCCGTTCAGGGCGATGTTTTCTCCGGTGTTGATGTTCGGGAACGCGGTTCCCACGGTCTCCAGCGGGATGCCCCGACGGTCCATAAAATCGATCATATCCGCCCGAAGCTGATGGTAGGGCAGGTGCGCAAGGGTGCTGTCCCAGGTCATGGACACACCATGGGGATAAACCCACCGGTTGCCGAAAGCCAGGCTGGCGCACAGGCTCGCCAGGATGACTTTGTTTTGAAGACCGGCATGCGCAAATGCCCGTGCACAAACGGACAAGGTCAGGAGGTGCAGCGAAACAAACGCCGGAAGGAAGTACCGGTGCGCAGAAATATTCTGGTATAAGATGGCCGTGGGGCTCAGGAAAACGGCGGTGCACACCAACAACAGTACCCAGGGTTTTGCTGCCTGGAACAGGCGCGGCTGCTTCCACCAGATTACCCCCAGCACTACCCATTCCGCCCAGCGCCCCAGGTCGACCCAGCGCCAGCCCAAAATCAGGAGGTTTCGCAACCCGCCTGCCGGGCCGACCATTTCAAAGGTTGTGCTCCACGGTGAGCCGGGGTGGTGGCCTATCCATCCCGCCTGCCGGTGATGCCAGAACAGAAACCAGGCCGCGAAGGCAAATCCGGGAAGGAACGACAGAAACCGTCTGGCCATGGCGTACAAGCGAAAGGGCGGCGACCCGGGTACGATCATCAGGAGTTGCCAAAGGGCGAGGGCGGCAGCGGTCATCATGCCGCGCATGCCCACGGCACACAATCCGAGCACCCCGATCAGGAGCAGGGCCGGGGCCTGGCGGACGATGCCGAAAACGGAAAGGAGAAAGAAAAAAACGAGGGCCACGTCGGGGCCCAACCCGGCAATCTGACCGGCCACCACAGGATCCAGCAGAAAAAGGGGCGCCAGCCAATAGCCCCACTCCGGGCCGGCGATCTGCGGGCCCATCCGCACCACGAGGATAACACTTCCGAGTACAAAGGGCCAAAGGGCCATGTGGGTCACCACCAGGTGCTTACCCAGGAGCGTCCATACCCAGGCAAGGTAATAACCGAACACCGGCGGGTGACCGCTGTCGATCGACTCGGGCAGCAGCGCCCAGCGCAGGTTGTTTTCGTAAAAAAAATGGGCATGTTTGGAGCCCAACTGGATGGCATCCCAAAAGAAGGGATCGTGGACCGTGGTCCATAAAAAAGCCAGTACGACGATGGAGAACAAGAATGCCGGAATTGCCGTGCGGTTCATGCGGCAATGTTAGGCACTTTCGGGGAATCAGTGCAGTTTGGCGCCGATCAAATGCAGAAACTCGCTGCGGGTTTCCACGTTCCGAAACTCGCCGGTAAACGCGGAAGTGGTGGTGACCGAATTCTGTTTTTGAACGCCCCGCATCATCATGCACATGTGATGCGCTTCGATGACCACCGCCACCCCCAACGGGTTGAGCGTTTCCTGGATCACATCGCGCACTTCCAGCGTCAGGCGTTCCTGCACCTGAAGCCGGCGCGCGAACACATCCACCACCCGTGGAATTTTGCTCAGCCCGACGATGTAACCGTTCGGGATGTAGGCTACATGGGCTTTGCCGAAAAACGGCAAAATGTGGTGTTCGCACAGCGAGTACACCTCAATGTCCTTCACCAGCACCATTTCGCTGTACTCCTCCTTGAACATGGCCGAGCGAAGGATCGCGCGCGCATCCTGCCTGTACCCTTGTGTGAGGAACTGCATGGCCTTGGCCGCCCGTTCGGGTGTTTTATGGAGCCCTTCCCGCTGGTCGTCTTCACCGATGCCATGGATGATGGTCTGGTAGTGCTGACGGAGATGCTCGGTCAATTCAGGGTCGAAAAGTTCGGATTGCTGGTTAGCCATATCGTCATTCGCCGTAGTATTCGGCGTAAATGTTTTCTGTTTCCCAGAGCTTGACGGCGTGGAGTGTGCAGGGTTGACCCTCCAATGCGCGCGCCAGTTGCTCCCAGATAACGATAACAAGGTTTTCGGTGGTTGGTTGCATGCCTTTGGGGATGAAGGGCACGTCGAGGTTCAGGTTGCTGTGGTCGAGGTGGTCGACCACGAATTCCTTGATGAGGACGCTGAGGCGTTTAACGTCAATGACGAAACCGGTAACGGGATCGGGGCGCCCTTTGACCGTGACGTGCAGGTAGTAATTGTGTCCATGCCAGTTTTTATTGGCACATTTGCCAAACATCGCTGCGTTTTTTTCGGCCGACCAGTCTTCCACCCACAACTTATGGGCGGCATTGAACCGTTCTACACGGGTAATATAGACCATTTTGCTATGCTTTCGATTTTGAGTCCGCAAAGTTACGGGGAAAAAAAATCCGGTGCTGAAAACCGTGCGGTCAGACGTATTGATCGTCCGTAATCTTTACTTCATCTAAAAACACCGGGAACACCTCCCGGGGTTCCGGACATTTGCCGGCTGAGTACGCGCATGATGTCAACACAGGAACTGATTCGGGCCATGTATCGCCTATTTTCCCGCAGGACAGGTTACCACCTGCTGTTCTGGGCCTTCCTGTATTTATTCCTGTTGCTGGCGGGCCACCTGCCGGGTGTCACCTGGCCACAGATCATCCTGATGGAACTGATCAGCCTGGGATTTTATGCCGCGGTGGTATATGCGAATCTGCGATACCTTATTCCGCAGTTTCTCGCGCGCAACTTTCTGGTGTATCTGGGCGCCTTGTTGTTGTTGTGTGCGCTGGTCACACCGATAAAAGTGTTATCCCTGTATCTGTTTTTTCATGGCAATGCCGGCGCACAGCAGGCCATTTATGAGCAGCAATGGACCGCCTATGTGGGCAACTTGCTGGTCGGGCTCCTTTCCACTGTACTGAAGGTTGTGCTCGACTGGGTTCGTTACCAGCGGGAAAAGCAGGAGTTGCTCACCCGCACCATGCAATCGGAACTGCGCTTTTTGCGCAGCCAGATCAACCCGCACTTCCTGTTCAACACCCTCAACAATTTATACGCGCTTACCCTGCAAAAAAGCGACAAAGCGCCGGATATCGTGCTCAAGCTGTCGGAAATCATGCGCTACATGCTGTACGAGTGCAACGAAAAATTTGTGCTGCTCAGCAAGGAAATACAATACATACAAAACTACCTGGATCTGGAGCGCCTGCGTCAGCCCCGCAACGCAGAAATCACCCTGACCATTGAGGGGCAGGTGAGCGATCAACTGGTGGTGCCTTTGCTTTTTGTTCCTTTTCTGGAGAATAGTTTCAAGCACGGGCTGAACCACGACATCCACGGAAACGGCTATGTCCGCGCCCATTTCAAAGTACAGGGAAAACAACTGGAATTTTGCATCGAAAACAGCAAAGCTGGTCAAATGCCCGGACAACCCCACGCCCGAAGCGGCGGAATCGGCCTGGTAAACATCCGGCAACGGCTGGACCTGCTGTACCCCAGACAACACACCCTCCAAATTGAAGACGAACCCAACCGCTACGCCGTGCGGTTGTTTTTGCAAACTGAATGATAAAAATTTGACATTTCATCGGCTTGACAGTACCTTTAGCCGTAATATTTGCCGCTAAACCATCTACCGCATGCTGAATGTAATCACCGTTGACGACGAACCCCTGGCCCTGGATGTACTGGGAACCTATATCAGCCGGCTTCCGGACCTTCATCTGGTCAAGAGTTGCAGCCACGCGCTGGAAGCCAATGAAGCGCTGCAACAACACAAGGTGGACCTGATGTTTCTCGACATTCAGATGCCCCAACTCACCGGAATCGACTTCGTAAAGACGCTTTCCAATCCTCCATTGATTATTTTTACAACGGCGTATCCCAACTACGCCATCCAGGGATTCGAACTCAACGCACTCGATTACCTCCTCAAACCAATCTCTTTCGAGCGCTTTATAAAAGCCGTGAACAAAGCCCAGGAACACCACGCCCTTCACCTGCGCGAAAATGCTCCGCCGGAATCTGTTGCGGACGGGCCCGATTTTTTCTTCGTCAAAGCCGACAAGAAACTGGTCAAGGTCAACTATGAAGACATTCTCTACATAGAAGGTTTGAAGGATTATGTCATCATCAAACTCCTCAACGGCAGGGTAATCACCCTGCAAACCATGAAGAGTCTGGAAGACAAACTGCCCACCAAGCACTTCAAAAGGGTACACCGTTCTTTTATTGTTTCCCTGAATAAAATCCATGCCATTGAAGGCAGCACGATTGAGGTGCAGGAAAAGGAAAAAATGAAACTCATCCCGATTGGTAAAAACTACCGGGATGAGTTGCTGGACATGATTGAAAAGAATAAATTATAGCCCGGCTGCGGTTCATTTGATGTACCCGGGCCCGGGAATGTGCCGGTGGTGAAACTTATCGACGACCACGCCGTCTTTCAGGATGACCACACCCGGCTCGGCGCGGATAATGGTTTTCAATAATTTGTCATCGGCCTTATAGAAAGGGTACGCGGCGTTCACCTGACGGGCGAACTCGCCGGCCACCTCGCTGTCCTGATAGGTCGTGATGGCAAATACTTTCCAGCCTGCTTTTTGGGCGGCTTCTGCCAGTGGGTTCACTTTTTCGGTAAATATTCGGGCGTACCCCTGGTCCGGCAGTAAAACCTCCTTTTCCACTTCCTGGGTAAGCACCTCGGCCAATCGGGGCTGCAACGTGCCGTCGGGGAGGGTGTCCGTCGTGAAAACGCTGTCGCGCTCGGTAACCATTTGCGTCTCTTTTTTACCGTGGAGGTGGTAAGCCACGATCATCATGCTGTACCCCGGCTCATTCAGGATGTCCTCCGTCAGTTCATTGTTTTCATTGTCCTCCACAGCAAAGTCGCTCACCTTTGTTTCGGTGACGGATATTTTTTTGCCGTCTTTCAGGATAAACGGCTCCGTTTTGATCTGGTCTTTCACTTTCCAGCCCTGCTCCTTGGGGTATTGCTGGGCGGCCACTTTGTAATCCGGGTTGTCGACGCGGGCAATTTTGCCGGTTTGCGGGTTTTCCATAAGCCAACCGGTGATCTCCACATTGCTGCGGGCTTCTTCTTCCATGGCTTTTTGGGCCCGGATGTTGGCGCCTTTTTTGAACGGTCGGAAGTCGATGACCGGATCATTCAGGTATGTGTTGTACACGCAAAGGATCAGGGAGAAGGCGGCAGCGCCCACAAAAATGGCCCGGCGGGTGGATGGCGCGAACAGCGTGTGTTGTTGGGCGGTAAAAAACAGAAAATACAGTGCCGGCAGCATCAGGCCGATGTCTTTGAAAAAAGACGTTCTTGGGTTTAGTTTGATGAAATCGCCAAAACATCCGCAGTCGGTCACGCGCATTTGGGTTTTGACGTACGGGCCCCATTTGGCAAAATCAAAAAAATTGGCTTCGGCAGGCACATAGCCGGTCAGGTAGGTGAACCCGGTCAGGAAGGTAAAAAACAGCACAACCAGAAAAAACAACCAGGCGGTGAGTTTGCGCTGGAAACCAATGATGAGCATAACGCCCAGAACAATTTCGAGCACAATCATGAAAATAGAAAACCCGTTGCCGAACTGGGTCAGCCAGGGAAAGACCGGCGCCAGTCCGCTGAAGGCATTATTCAGACCTGCAAATGTCTGCTCGAACTGCACAAAATAATCTTCCATTTTGTAGGCCGTGCCAATGGGGTCAACGGCCTTGACCAAACCGGAGAACACAAACCAAACACCGGTGAAGTGCTGAAGGAAACTCATCAGCCAGTTGGTGGTACGGCCGGCCCGGTAGGTCAGCCATGTGAACACGGCGCCGATAAGGGCAAAAGAAATAAGCAGGGTGGGCAAGGATGTCATGGTTCGGATGATTTGTCTTCGCTGAATCGTATGAGTGCAAATACCGCGTAGTTGAGGATGTCGCGATAGTTTGCTTCCAGGCCTTCGGAAACAGTGGTGCGGCCGTCGTTGTCTTCTATTTGTTTGATGCGCAGGAGTTTTTGCAGAATCAGGTCGGTCATGCTGCTCACCCGCATGTCGCGCCATACCTCTCCATAGTCGTGGTTTTTATCGGCGAGCAGGCGCAGATTGGCCTCCACCTCCCGATTGTACCATTGGGCTGCTTCCTCAGGCGAAATGTGCAGAGGCGTTTCGGGCGGCAGGTGCAGTTGAATGAGGGCCAGGATGGCGTAATTGACCAGTCCAACGAATTCCGACTCCACGCTGTCGGCCACCCGTTGTTCGCCTTTTTCTTCAATGCTGCGAATGCGGCGGGCCTTGATAAACAGCTGGTCGGTGAGGCTGCTGGGGCGCAGGATACGCCAGGAGGTGCCGTAATCCGCTGTTTTCCGGAGAAACAGGGTTCGGCAATGGTCGATCACTTCATGGAACTGACGCAGGGTTTTTTCCATCGCCGGCAAAGATAGCAGGGAAAATGCGCGGGCAAAATCCGTTTACAACCCGTTAACGGCCTCGACACCCTGAATTTCCGGAATCTGGCCCCGAATGGCCTCCGCGATACCGGCACGAAGCGTCATGGCAGACATGGAGCAACTCTGGCACATACCCTGCCAGCGGATGAGCACACGCATGTCGTCGGTCAGGTCGACTAGTTCCACGTCACCGCCATCCACCTGCAAGTGCGGACGCACGGTACTCAGCGCATCTTCAATTCGTTCGAGCAATTGTGTTTTGTTGGTCTTTGTCATTTAGAATGAATCTACGCAAAGGTAACAACAAAACGTGCAAATCGTTGCAGTCGCTCCACATCAGTTTTTAAGCCGGTCTGCATACATGGCCCTGAACTTTTTTACCTTGGGCGTGATGACAACGCTGCAATATGGTTGATACGGGTTGTCTTTGTAGTAGTTTTGGTGGTAAGCCTCGGCGACGAAAAAGACGGAAAAAGGCGCAATTTCGGTGACAATGGGAGCCTCCCAAAGTGTTTGGGCGACCCCGCCTTTAACGTCTTCTGCAATAGCCTGCTGTTCCGGCGTGTGGTAAAAGATGGCCGACCGGTATTGGGTGCCCACGTCGTTCCCCTGGCGGTTGAGGGTGGTGGGGTCGTGCACGGTGAAAAAAACTTCCAGTATTTCGCGGTACGAGATGATCGTCGGGTCGAAGGTGACCTGGATGACCTCGGCATGTCCGGTAGTGCCGTTGCACACCTCCCGGTAAGTGGGGTTCACAATATGCCCGCCGCTGTACCCGCTTTCCACTGTCAGGACGCCTTGCAAGTCCTGGAAGAGCGTCTCCACACACCAGAAGCATCCGGCGCCCAGGGTCGCTACTTCGAATTGGCCATTCGCATTTTTATCCGGCATAACATTCGCTTGGTTCTGCATACCATTTTTTACAGGATAACAGCCCATGCGGCAGGTTGTTTGCGCGCCGGATGTCGCGGCGCAGACAACGTCGGCTCATTGGCGCATTACCCGTACGGTGTGCCGGATCCCGGACCTGTCCGTCACTTTCAAAACATATACGCCCTGCGGGAAAAGCCCCAAATCAATCATCTGCACCGCTTGCCAGGACTGCTGGAATCTGCCGAGCAAATCATAGGCTTCTACCGTATTGGCGGTTGAACTGAAATACAGCAGATCGTTTGTCGGGTTGGGAAAAACGGAAAAAGCAGTTTCCTGGTCGGTATCAGCGGTGGAAACGGTTGTCTGAATGGTCACCAGCAGCTCGTAGGCGCTGCCGGACCCGTCGTCGGCATCTACCACAATGTAGTATGGGTGATTTTTCAGGGCGCCTGTAAACACGGCGGCATTGGAGGTGACGGTGCCCAGGCAATCCTCCGGGTTGCAGCTGCCGAGGATATAAACGTCCAGGTCGCCGGTGAAATTCGAAATGGTCGCGGTCAGGATGCCGTTGGTGTCCGGCGTAACCAGGTGCACCCGCTCGGGACCGGTTTCCGTCCAGTTGTTGCAGCCATACGCTTCGGTGGTGGAGCCGGCTGTTGACGCCGGACCGGCGTAGGTGACCCCGGGCGTGAGCAGCACGGCGTCGGCGCAGGAGAGGGGTACGTTGAGGGTGTCGCAATCGGCGTTGGCGATGCACACATTGGTGTAGTATCGCTTGAGCATGGCGCAATAATCGAGGTGATAGATCTCGCCGAGTTGTTCAATGCCTCGCTGGCACATACCGACCCCGTGGCCGAAAATGTACCCGGGCTTGTTGGTGGTGGAGATGGTGGCACTGCAACACGGTGTTTCGGACGTTTTGCTGCAGTTGATGTGGCCGCTGCAAGGCCTGCTTTGCAGGTAGGGAATGAAGTTGCCGTAAGTGTTGCAGGTGGTGTAAGGCGACCAGGTGCCCATGGTCGCGTGCTGGGTGTAGTCACCGTTGCAGCGGGCGGCGTATTTGGCGTCTATGATCTGGTTGTTGTACAGCACTACCTCTTCGCTGGTTTGCAGTGCGGCGTTCAGGGAGCTGGCGTTGGGTGCGTCGTTGTATGCCTGGCCGATGTTGACCGGCAGGTTCAGTTCATGCCGGTTTTGGGAAAACGTGCGGGCCGCAATGGCTTGCGCTTTTTTGGTGTCGAGGTTGGTGGTAATGCCGCCGATCTCACCCTGTACCACACCGGCCACATACTCATCGAAGTTAATGAAGCCAGTGAATCCGTTTCCATTTTGCGAGCCGTTGTAGCCGTTCACGAGATTTTTAACGTACACCAAAATGGGTACTCCTGTGTAGTTGCAAGGGCCTGAACGCGGTTGACTCGGCGATTCCGTGGTGGGCACATGGGCTGTTTCCGGGGGGTGATCGCCATCTGCGGCAATCCTGGCCCGGGTTTGTTGATCGTATGCCGCCTGCGTTTTTTCCGCTATGGCTTGTTCTTCTGCCGCGGAAGGGAACGCGGGGGTCATCTGCAGGTGGATCGCTTCTGTTCCCTGGCGGGTGAGCACAACAAGGTTTTTATACAATGTTTCCATTCCGGGCGCCGACACCACCAGGTATACATAATCGGTGTGCCGGCGCAAGGGCAGGGTTGTGGCAAACCGACCCTGGTCGTCCGTAAGCAGGGTTACCATTAGAGATGATTCCTGGATGCCGTGAATCTCGGGTTCGCCCTGCCGGGTAAAGGTGACCTTCCGCTGGAAAACCGCGATTTCTGCACGGTGAACCGCCAAGCCGGAAATTAGTTCGGTGACGGTTCCGGTTAGGGAAACGGAATCGCCGGGGGGCTGCCGGGCATGGACGGATTGGCAAGCCAGCAGGAGGATTAGTAAAAATCGGTTTTGCATAGTTCGTTTGATTAAAAGCGGTTGTTATTGCGCTATCGGCTTCCCGGCAGACAGGGTTTCGATCATCGATTCCAGATTTTTGCGGTTCAGGTCGTCCGGGGCTTGAGCGAGTGCCAGCCTGGCGTGTTCCAGCGCTTTTTTCAGGTCTCCGGTAGCGGAGTATCCACGGGCGAGTCCGACATGGGTAGGCCAGGCGCCGTTGTGTTTTCCGTAATTCGCTTGAAAAATGGACAGTGCCTCGTTGTATTTTTTATCTTCGATCAGCTGGCGGCCGTATCCATGCAGGTCCATGATGCCGGCGTGGGCAATGGCCGCCTGCATGGACTTGTCGGCCTCAGCGTTTTTCCCCAGGGCGCGTTCCAGGCCGGCCCTCGTGGAAAGCGCAGCGAAGGTCTCTTGTGCACCCAGGTTGGGATCGGTAGCCATGGTAGCCCAACCCAGCGCTTCGGCGTAGTTAACCTGGTTGTTCAGGCACCATTGTGCCGCTGCTTGCAGGCTGGGCGGGTCGAAGCCCATGCCTCCGCTGAGCTGCCGGCGGAGGGATGCCAGTGTAGTTTGTTCGTAATCTACCGAGACGGTGAAGGGTATCCGCCAGCGTTCCCACTCCAGCGCCAGCACGATGCTGTTTTTGGTTGGGCTGGAGAAGGTGTAGGCCAGCCATTCCCGGCTTTGGGCCAGATTTTTTTGTTGGCGAACGGTTACCCGCAGGGCATCCTCCTCCGGTTTGTAAAAATAGGTGCCCCAGCCTGCGTCGTTTTTGGAGAAAATGAGCGTGCAGGAGTCGGGATACAAGGCAATGAAAAAGCCGTAACGGCCCGCCGGCAGGGGTTTGCCTTCCACCATGACGTCGGTGGAGAAAGATATAACGGTGCATTCGTTGGCGCCGGCGCGCCAGGGAGCGCTGGTGGCAGCACCGAAGCCCAGGTTGGTGAACCCGAAATGCGCCACAGGGGTGCCCCAAATCTTGCCCTCCCGGCCTTTTACCCCTGGGGCATTCCAACGCACTTCGATGTCGCTGACACCGACGCGCTGGCCGGCCCAGCATTTTTGGTTGACTCCGCCGTCGGGAATAGAGATGAGTTGGGCCTGTAGCAGTGAAAAGGTGCTGAGCCAAAGGGTAATCAGGGGTAAAAAAGCCTTGATCATAATGGTGATTGCTATGGTGAATGGATGTATACAAGACAACGCTGCGCTGTAAAAGTCGCATATTTTGTCATAAACGTACGGGTTAACCAGCCGTTTCGGTGTTGCGTATTCGCTTTTTTTTCTGTTCGTTGTTGCTTTCGTAGAGGCAGTATTGCTCGTATTTGACCGGATCGCGTTCTGCCCAGATGTCCTTGCCGATGTCACAGAGTACAACGAGCTCGTCGTACAGATGATTGCCCAGGTCCATGCGGCGTTCGACGGAAATGTCTCGGTCATGCACCTTGTCCTGCTGGATGTTCATGGCCGTTTCGAAGTCTGTACAGGCGTTGGAGACCCGGGAGATGAGGTTTTCATTGACGCCCACGTCGGCCAGAAAATCGATCTGCTGGCGGGCAACCCGCACCACCCGGCGGCCGCAGAAGAGCAGTTGGGGGTCGGACATGTCGCCGAGTTTGGCGGTGCCGAATTTGCGGTAGCGGCCGGTGCGGTCGTGGTATTTCATGGCCACGCGGGTCATGAGGGAACGAATGGCTGTTTTGAGTTTTTCGGCGGCCAGGTTCTTCTTTTCGGTGGTGATCATCTGGTCACCCACCAGTTCGTCGTCTCCGGGCAATTGCCCGAACTGCTCCAGCCGTGCCTGAAAACCGCCCAGACGGTCGGCGCTGTAGCCGTACTCCGTAAACTGCTGGATGTCGCGCAAGGCGTTGCGGATGCTGTCCGAGCAACGGATGAAAAGGTCGGCGTCGGAAAAATTGTATTTGCGGTTGCCGGGTTGCTTTTTCACTGTTGGTCAATGTTTTAATTCGGTGCAAATATAAATTGTTTTGTTTTTGAAAACAAATTTGTAAACAAATATTTAAATAAATTTTACTCAGTTAAAATTTACATCGCAGTTAATTATAACTTTAGTTTTCTTCAGTTTATCTAAAAAAGTCTAATTTGACCTACACCAGACACGGTTTATGGTTCTCCGTTTTGTTCCGGGTATATACTTTTACCGCTGTTTTTCGTTAACATTTTCGACTTTGCCCCTGAAATCCAAAATATGTTGTTTGATGAAACCCTTTCGCCTTATGCTTCGCTTCCGGTTATTGTTTCTTTTTCTTCCGATTTTTTGTCAACCCCTGCTCGCCCAGCAAACCACCTTTTACACGGAATCTCAGCGCCAGTACCGACGTGGTCTCGACCTGTACGGTCAGCGTTTGTTTGGACTGGCGCAGGAGCGCTTTGAGCGGGTAAACACCCCGCTGGCGGTGGATGAAATGCAACTTCGCCCGGTGAACGAAGCCCAGTGGGAGGAGATGCGCACCCTGGCGGAGCTGTATGAGGCCAAGGCGGCGACCCGCCTGGAGCAGCCCGACGCGGAGATGCTGGTGTACGATTTCCTGCGCACCCACACACCGTCGCCCATCGCCGCCCAGGCCGCGCTGGAGGTCGGCGACCACTACTTCAACAGCAAAGAGTACGAGCAGGCCCTGCGCTTTTACGACATGGCGCCCACAGCCTCCCCGGTCGGCAAGACAGCGGAGGAAATTCAGTTCAAAAAAGCGTATTGCTACTTCGTCACCAAGGATTTTGGCAATGCCAAGAGCGGTTTTAACAATCTTCGAAACAACACCGCGAGCGACTGGTACATTCCGGCCAACTACTACTATGGCTGTTGCGCTTTTTTTGAAAAGAAGTACGATGAAGCGGCGGCCTCTTTCAAGCGCTGCGAAGGAGCCCCCCAGTACAGCAAGCTGGCGCCTTACTACCTCTGCCAGATTTACTTTGCCCAGAAGAAATACAACGACGTGATCGCCTATGGCGAACCGCGTACCAAGGACAACAGCCTGCGCAACCTGGCAGAGATCAACCAGATGGTTGGACAATCGTACTATGAGCTCGGCGATTTCAAAAGGGCCCGCCCTTTTCTGGAGTACGGTTCCGCCAACGGCGCCAAAATGCGGGCGGCCGATCACTACCAGCTCGGATACACGCAGTACATGGCCGGCGACTACGCCAAAGCGATCGACAATTTTGAACAACTCAACAACCAAGACAGCCTCCTGGGGCAAAACGCGCACTACCATAAAGGGGACTGCTACCTGCAAACCGGGAATAAATTCAACGCCCGCACCGCTTTTGGGCAGGCGTCCAAAATGCCCTTCGACCCCTCGGTTCGGGAGGATGCCCTGTTCAACTACGCCAAGCTCAGCTATGAGCTGAAATACGACCGCGATGCCATAGACGCCCTGCAAAAAATTCCGCCCGAGTCGCGCTACCGCGAACAGGCGCAGGCGCTCATGGCCGAGGTGTTGCTCAACACCCGCGACTATGACCGGGCCTTGTCTTTGCTGGACGGCGTCCCCAACCGGTCACAAAAACTGAACGCCACCTACCAGCAACTGGCCTACCTGCGCGGTGTGCAGTTGTACCAGAACAACCAGGATGAAGAGGCGCGGCGCTTTTTCAACCGGGCCCTCGATTACCCGATCGACAAGCGCACCACCACCCTCGTTTCCTATTGGCTCGGCGCCATCGCCAACGAGCAAAAAGAGTACCCCATTAGCAAGAACCACATGAATGCCTTTCTGGGCCAGGCCAAAAATTACAACGACCTGCCGGAAGAAAGCAGTCTGTACATGGGGCAGTATGTACAAGGCTATAACCTGTTGCAAACCAAAGACTATGCCGGCGCGCAAACGCAGTTTAAAGCGTCGGTCGACGGCATTAACCGGAACAAGGCCGCCATTCGGTCCGATCAAATCAAAAACGGTGTGTTGGGCGACGCCATTCTGCGCTCCGGCGATTGCAGTTTCAAGCTGGGAAAATACACCGAAGCGATCAAATATTACGACGAAGCGGTGCGCAACCGGTACGATGGCTTCGAATATGCCCTGTATCAGAAGGCCATCATCAAGGGACTGCAAAACGAGCCGCTGGACAAAATTGTGCTGCTGGAAGAGCTGAGCACCAAATACCCCGGCAGCCGCTATGCCGACGAAGCCCTGTTGCAACTCGGCGACACCTACATGGGCATTGGCAAGCTAAACGAGGCCTCTGTGCCGCTGAAAAAGCTCACTACGGAGTACCGGGGCAAATCGCCGCTGGTCAACCAGGCCCTGCTCAAGCTGGGCCTCATTTCCTACAACCAGGGAAACACCACGGCGGCCACCAACTACTATAAGCAGGTGTTTGCCAACAACCCCGAAACCGCAGAGGCCAAGGACGCGCTGGTGGCCCTCGAAGAAATTTATGTGCGCGACCTGAACCGGCCCGACGAGTACTTCAATTTTTTGAGCACCATTCCTGGATACGATGTGAGCGACATGGCCAAGGACAGCGTCACATTCCGGTCGGCGCAGGCACAGTACGAACGCGGTAATTTCCAGGGCGCCATCCAGGCATACACGAACTATTTGGCACAGTTCCCGAAAAGTCCGAATGCCGTCGTTGCCCAGTACAACCGGGCCGAGTGTTATGCGCAGCCTTCCGTCGCCCGGTACGACCTAGCCCTGAAAGACTACGTGGATGTGTCCAACCGCGGCCCCGGCACCTACTACGCCAAGTCGAGTGAAAAAGCCGCCCTGATTTCTTTTTCTTCCAAAGATTATCAACAGGCTTACAATTTGGGCCGTCGGTGGGAGGAAGCGGCGCCCAACAGCGCCTCCCGGTTCGATGCGCAGGTGCTGGTGCTGCAGACGGCCTACGAAACCAAATCGCGGGTGGCGGTGGATGAATACGCCGCCAAAATCCTGAACTCGGAACTGGCCAACAACAACCACCGGGCAACTGCCGCCTTTTACCAGGGTAAAATGGCGTACGACAACCAGGAATTTGCCAAAGCCTATCCGCTTTTCCAGACCGTCACCCAACAGTCGACAGCCGAGATCATGGCCGAAAGTTACCACCGGATGATCGACATCCGCTACCGGCAACGGCAATACGCAGAGGCGGAGGAACTGGTGACCATCGCCAACAAGGCCAGTGCCGGATACGAAGACTGGATCGCCCGAAACCTGATCCTGCTCTCCGACGTGTACATGGCCCAGGGGGATATAAACAGTGCCGCCGCCGCGTTGGAAGCCGTGCTGGAAAATTACCGGGGCGGCAACCCGGAGATCATGGACCAGGCACGCAAAAAATACGAAAAAGTGAGTGCCCCCGCCGCGAAACCCACGGAAGGCTCCAAGGGCGACGGGGGGCTGCTTGAACTGGATGAAGGCGGCGAGTAATGCCGTTTCAGGGCGTGGATTTCGGTATATTCATTTTAAAAAAATCAACCTTATGAAGGTTCAACATAAAATCTTTTTTGTTTCGGCTTTTGTCTGCATAGCCTTTGGGGCAAATGCCCAAATTTCCAACGAAAGCGTCGACATCATCAAGTCTTTCGACGTGCAGTTGCTGGAATCTTTTAAACTGGATGTTTCGCCGGCACTGCCCCCGCTGGATACCAGCACCAAAGCACAGACTTACCAGGTGCCGGCGCATCCGCTGAACGTATCGTACGAGGCGCCCCAGTTGCGGCCCATTGGTATGAAAACAGTGGCCCCGCCGGACCCATTCCGGGGCTTTGGCAAGCTGGGCGCCGGTATGCCCAATCAGTTCTGGGGCGAGGGCGGCTACTACTTCGGGAATCCGGAAAATTTTGACGGCACCGTTTGGGCGCGGCACCACAGCGGCAACAACGACAAAAACCAGGAAAACCAGCGCTTTATCAACAACGACATCAAAGGGAACGCAACCTTCTACCTGGAAAACAACCTCGCCGTTGGGGCCAACCTCGGGTATAGCTTTGATCGCCTGCACTACTTCGGATACGATAACAATGAATTTTCCCTGGATGAAGAGGCTGTTCGTCAGAAATACAACACCCTGGATGTCGGCGCCACGTTCCACAACACGGCAGCCAACCCCACCGATTTGACTTTCTGGATCAAACCGCGTTTTTACAACCTGAAAGATAACTTTTCCAACAGTGAAAACGGCTTTGTTTTTGACGCCGGGGCCAATAAATGGTTTGCTGAAAAACACAACCTTCGGGTGAACCTGCACGCAGAATCCGCCAAGTTCGAGGATACACTCTCCCAAAAACTGAATAACCTGGGCATCCAGGGCTCGTATACATACCACGCCGACGTGTTTCGGGTCAAAGGCGGTGTCAAGCTGATGAACAGCGGCGATGACATTCACTTTTTCCCGGACGTGGAAGCGACGCTGGCCATTTTCAAAGAGGGATTTCAGCTTTTCGGAGGCGTGACCGGCGACCTCCGCCAAAACAACATGCGTACCCTCACGGAATACAGCCCGTGGCTGAACATGCGGGGCGACTCCATCCGGAATACCAAACATTTCGATTATTTCGCGGGCATCAAGGGCAACCTTGGGTTCGTGGAATACCTCGGCCAGGTAAAGGTTGCTGATGCAAACCAGCTGGCGCTATTCCAAACGTCTTTTCGCGATGTCAATGGCGTGCCCGCGATCACGCAATTCAGAACCTTGTACGACGACGCCAACATCATCAGCATCCAGGGCTCCGCTTCATTAACGCTGTTGGGCAACCTCAACATCGTCGGCTCTTTTTCGCAGAATATCTATACGCTGGACGTGGAAGACAAGGCCTGGGGACTTCCCTCCACGGAGGGTAACTTCGGCGCTGTGTACAAAATGCTGGAAAACAAATTGTCGCTCAGCAGTAACCTGTACGTCGCAGACGATATTCCTTTCCGGAACGAGAATGGCGACGTCTCCAACACCAACAGCTTGTTTGACCTCAATTTTGGTGGACAATTCTACTTCACCGAAAACATCGGTGTTTTTGCAGAGTTCAACAATGTGCTGAATAACAAACGCGAACGCTGGCTGAATTATCCGATGTTTGGAACGAATTTTTTGGCCGGGGTGCAGGCTCGGTTTTGAGGGGGGCACGGGTGCCCCACGGGTGTCCCACGGGTGTCCCACGGGTGTCCCACGGGTGTCCCACGGGTGTCCCACGGGTGTCCCACGGGTGTCCCACGGGTGTCCCACGGGTGTCCCACGGCTGAAGCCGTGGGCTAATGGGGGGGGGCTACGGTTCGGGGGACTGTTCTAAACCGTGGACTTGGAGAAAGTCCAGGAATTCCGTGTCGTATGATTTGTCTGCGTGGTGTGCCTTTTGTTGCGCAATGTAATTTCGCACGACCGGCACTACGGATTCGCTCACAGAATAAGCCGCATACCCCGGA